>RECC01000006.1 GCA_007692455.1 Alkalibacterium sp.
AGGGAAATGTGTTTTAATTTATCTTCAATTAAACTGACTGATGTGTGCCTGCTTAGCTGCTGGTACACATCAGTTCAGAAACAACACATGTCATATCGGGGGGGAATTAACTGTGTTGTCTAATCAAATTTGGAAATGAATAGGTCTGATTATATTCCGGTAGAAAAGATGAGAGTCCTTCGTCTACTAGAGCATCGTAGAAAGCTTCCGGACTGAATGTGTGCCATGGAACCGTAAGCTCTGCCGAGACTGTTTTCGCGACTTTCAGCAAATCTTCTTTTGTGGCGTGGCCACTTGCTCCAAAAGGTACAAAGGTCAACCCTTCATCTTCCAGGAAATCAAGCATAGTCTGATATCGCGGGTCATAGTCGCCCAGAGGTTCTCCATTGCTGTGAAGGTACAGCCCATTACCGAAGCCTCTAAGGAAATCGATATTCTTCAGACTGTTTTGAAGGACAAAATTTTCAGGATCCTGTCTGATTGTTTCTATTGAAACATAGTCAGCTGATGATTCAAGTCCGCTACTTCCAGAACAAGTATCTTCAAGTACAGTCCATTTGTAACCGGGATAAAACTCATCCAATACGGCCGCATAGGCTTCTTCCCAAACCATTGTCCGTCTGCTTTGCAGAACGACTTCATCAATCTGTTTCAATCTTTCAACATTTCTGATGTAGGGATTAAATGCAATAAGCTGTTCTTTGTCTTCTTCAAGCAACTCTTTTAGCGCTGACAGCAGGGTTGACTCGGTATAGACTACTTTATCTGCTGGTTCGGCAGATTCTTCCTCTATCTCTTCCGATTCTTCAAAGCTGAAAGTGGTTCCTTCAATCAGAAGCACTTCTGCGCCCCACTTGTTCGCTTTTTCAGCCCAGTCTAGCACGCGATCAGGATGCTGGCCATCCAGTCTAAAATCACCACTGTGTATAATCTTCAAGTCCGGGGTTTCGATAAAGAGTGCGCAAGTGCCTTTTGCATCATGGTCACTCAGGTGAGGCGTTACAATGATGTCGCCTATTTCAACTTGCTGACCTGCACTCAACGGTTTAACCTTACAGGAAACAGGAAGATCTTCGTTTACCTTTATTAGTATCTGATAAAGTTTGTAAGATTCTTTGTCCATATATACTGTTATTTCTTCGGGAAGAAATCGTAGGCCGCCCATATGATCTAAATGCAAATGAGAGATAAAAACTGCCGTGTCGATTGAGGATTCTGACAATGTATTCAAACTTAATACTTTAAATCCCTTTGTGTCATACAGTTCAGGTATGGCCGGCAACATGTTTGCCAGAATGGCATTTTCAAGTTCCGAGTCAGAATTAAGCGGATTTGTTGTGTTGTCCGCTACAGCTAACCCAAAGTCACAAATCACTCTGGCTTTGTCTGTTTTAATTTCAACGATGTTGCCGCCGATTGTATCTAATCCGCTCCAAAAACGAGTTGTGGTCATCTAACCATCCTTTCATCTGATTAATTGTTTGATTCAATAATTGATTCTGCTTCTACTTGTAGATTTTCCAACACAGTCTGCGGATCCATTCCTGAAACAGCTACATCATCCATTGCATCGAGTAACGCATTTCTAAATTGACCATAACCTACAAAAGTTGGTGAAGCCATACCGTATTCCAGCATGTGGTTCGGTGCTTCTTGTTGAGGATTTTCTTCCAGGAACGCAAGGTAGTCTTCGTCTTGCAAGGCTGATTCTCTAATTGGTACATATCCTGTTGACATTGCCCATTCAGCTGTATGTTCAGGTTGTAGTAAGAATTCCATAAACGCAACATAGCCGCGCTGTTCTTCTTCTGATGCAGAGGCGTAAAGAGCCAAGTCATTTCCGGCGAACAAGGTCAGTGGTGTCCCATTGAATTGTGGAATTTCAGCTGTTCCCCAGTCTAGTCCGTTTTCATCAGCAACAGGTTGAACGTGTGCAATTCCTGCTGATGATCCGATATACAGTGCTGCTTCACCTCGGCCGAATGGTCCTGAGAAGTAACCGTCTTCGCCAGCAGTACGGGCATGCCCTTCTTCAAACATCGTATTGATAAATTCCAGTGCTTCTACACTTTCTGGGGAATCGATATCTGCTGTCAGTGTATCACGATTAATAAAATCTGCGCCGTTTTGACGGGCAATTGTTTCGTATTCCATTTCAAAGCCATTTTCGAATCCCATAGCGACACGATCATCAGCAGCAGCAACCATTTCTTCACCCAGGGCTGTAATCTCGTCCCATGAAGCCGGTACATCAAAACCGTATTCGTCAAGGATATCCTGATTATAGTACATCAGCCGTGTAGATTTGGAGAAAGGCATAGCGTATTTTTCACCGTCGTATTCAGAACTCATTAAGAAGCCGTCAAATATGTCATCCAAAGTGTCCTGTTCCATACCGTTTGACACAAGAAAATCATCTGTCAGTTCTACCAGAAGACCATTTGAAGCCAAATCTGGTACATCAGAGGCAGTCAACTGAGACATCGTCGGCAAGTCACCAGATACGCCGGCTCCCATAACAGATTGGCTCAGTTCAGCATAGCCGCCCTGTCCTTGTTCATTGACATAAAATTCGTCCTGGGACTCGTTAAAACGGTTTGTTAATTCGGTAATGGCATCCTGGTGAGGCCCATTCATCGCATGCCAGAATGTAATTTCAACTGTTTCCGTGTTTTCTGTTGCCTCCTGTTCTTCTGTTTCCTCTATTACTTCATTATCTTCTGATGATGTGTCTGTTTCAGCAGTCGAGCCACTTGATTCCGCACTGTCCCCGTTGTCACAAGCACCTAAAGCTAGTGCCCCTACCGCTAGTAATCCTGTTCCCAACTGTAACCACTTCTTTTGCTTTTGCATGAATAAATCTCTCCTTAAATTCTATTTTTTAAAGGTCAAACACACTATTAGTGTAGCTGGTGGTGCATGGTCAATAAGACTCTATAAATGATTCTACTTAGCCTTTGATTCCCGCCTTGGAGACGCCCATTATGATGTAGCGCTGCAGGAAGAGGTAAATAACAATCATGGGTGCCACTACAATTGTCGAAGCGGCCATCAGTAACTCAAAGTGAGTTCCCGCTTCAGTCGTAAAGGCTTGCAAGCCAACTGGTAATGGTCTTAAGAGACGGTCATTCGTAACGATAAGCGGCCACATGAACGCATTCCAGCTTCCAATGATTTTAAGGATAGTTACCGCCACAATAGCTGACTTGGATAACGGGACCATGATTGTCCAAAGGAAGTTGAAGTCGGAACTGCCGTCTACTTTTGCAGCATAGTACAGTTCATTTGGCACTGATTCAAAGTTCTGTTTGAGCATAAATACGGAGAATACACTTGCCAGATAGGGTACAATCATGGCTGAGTAGGTATTAATCAGCCCGAAACGTGAGAGCGTCAGATAGTTCGGGATAATCAACAGCTCACTCGGCACCATCATGGTTGCAATCAGTCCGGTAAAAAGAATGTTCTTCCCGTAAAAATTCATTTTTGAAAAGGCAAAGGCTGCGAGTATAGTCGTTACCAACTCTCCGAGTGTTGAAACAGTTGTAATCAAGACACTATTCAGAAAATAACGGCCGAAGGGTGCCACTTCAAATGCTCTCACATAATTGTCAAAACGCAGTACATTAGGCCACCAGACTGGCGGCATAGCTACAGCTTCTGCCGGAGTCTTCAGTGAAGTCGATACCATCCAAAGGAAAGGGATAAGCATCGTCAGAGCACCAATTGTCAAAAAGATATAGGCAAAGGATTTGAGGATTAATTCATTTTTCTCAGAAGAGATGGTCACAGTTTTATCGAGCGACCGTTTTTTAAGTATAATCGGCTGATCTTTTTCTTTAATTTCTTCCACTGGAATCGCTCCTTTTAATAATGTACGAATTTTTTATTGAATGCCATCTGAATGAGGGTGAACACTAAAATAATTAGGAACAAAACGATTCCTGCAGCTGCTGCAACACCATACTGATTTTCTTCATAAAATTTCTGGAAAATATAATAAACAACGGTGAGCGCTGAGCGCGCCGGTCCAGGCCGGCTCTGAAATAAAGCGTAAACCTCATCAAACACTTTGAAGCTGTTAATCACTCCCATTACTGAAACCAGAAACGTTGTGGGTCCTAGCAGCGGCACAGTAATATGAAAGAATCGGTTCATTTCCCGTGCGCCGTCAATTTTTGCGGCAGCATAATAGTTCTCATCGATATTATTCAAGCCCACTAAAAACAAGATAATGTTAAAGCCAAGTCCTCTCCATACCGCCATAATCACCAATGAGAGCATCGCGTAGTCGGGGCTCGTGATAAAAGCAATTGGATCGACACCGAACTGACTTAGAAAATAGTTCATCAAGCCGTAACGGCCATGGTAAATCCAGCTCCAGACAATCGAAATAGCTACTGTACTGGTTACAAACGGCAAAAAGTAAATGGACCGGAAAAAGCTGGAAAGCAGTTTGATTTTATTCAGCATGAGAGCTATGCCAAGCGATATGATGATTGACGTTGGAACGACACCTAGAACAAAGATAAAGGTATTTCTGATTGCCAACCAGAACTGATCATCTGTTAATATTTCCTGAAAATTATCGAGCCCGTATCGGCCGACTGTATTCTGAAAAAAGTTATATTCGGCATAAAAACTCATCATGAAAGATCTGAATATCGGGTAAATATTAAATGTAAAAATAATACTCAGCATAGGAGCCATATACAATAAGGCTTTCAATGTACTTTTCATTGTGGCTTTTTCAGTCATTAAACAGCCTCCGCTCTGAGTACCTGTCCGTCCTCATTAAAGTAATGAATATTATCGGGTTGAGCTGACAAGTGTATGTGTTCTCCCTCAACTGGAATGGCTTCGAGGTCTGTTGCCACACATTCTTTATCTCCATCAACAACATGAACGGTTGTGTCCTTACCAATACGGGCCACGTGACGGACCACACCTGAAAATAATGCGTCATTTTGATTCATCACTTGTCTGATATCTTCAGCACGAATGCCGATAGATGTTACTTTTTCCATGCCTGGTCTTGCTAGATTCAGTCTATTTTTTAGTGCAGTGTCTGTTTTCAAGTCAATAGTATTTATTACTGGTGTACCCAGAAATTTTGCCACAAACTTGTTCACCGGTTTTTTATATAAGGTTATGGGATCGCTGTACTGCTGGATATTCCCATCATTCAGCACCATAACCTCGTCAGAAATACTCAGGGCTTCTTCCTGGTCGTGTGTGACAAAAATAGTAGTCACGCCAGTTTCCTGCTGAATGCGCCTTATTTCTTCACGCATTTCGATTCGCAGTCTGGCATCCAAATTAGACAATGGCTCATCCATAAGCAGTATGGACGGTTCTTTCGCCAGTGCTCTGGCAATGGCTACTCTCTGCTGTTGGCCGCCTGAAAGCTGTTTCGGCTTTTTTTCGATATGGTCGGCAATTTGAACCAATTCTGCCAGTTCCATTGCCCGTTTTGTGCGTTCTTTTTTCGGTCTTTTTTCCATTTTTAAGGGAAACATAATATTTTCCAGCACTGTCAAATGAGGATACAGGGCATAGTTCTGAAAGACCATTCCCACTTTCCGCTTTACCGCATCTGCCTTCGTTACTTTTTCATTTCCAAAGTATATTTCTCCGCCTGAAGGAAAGGTCAAACCAGATATCAGCATTAAAGTAGTCGATTTCCCACACCCACTTGGCCCTAGTATAGAGACCAGCTTACCTTCCGGAATATCGAAATTTATATTACTCAAAACGTCTTTGTCACCGTATGTCATTGTCACTTCTTCAAATACTACCTTCAAGTCAGTCACTCCTTAATCAATTGGACAGCCTATAAGCACTGCCCTCCACTCTTTCCTCAACACTTC
>RECC01000090.1 GCA_007692455.1 Alkalibacterium sp.
GCGTTCAAGTGTGGTCTCTTCCTGATCCGCCGCAAACAGCTGGCATGCGCTCATAATAGCCAGCAAAGGAAGCAACAAGGCAGTGAGCATTCCTTTTTTCACGTGTTTCTTCATTATCATATCCTCCAATCCAATATTGATTTGGTCGTTTTGTTTAAGTGTCATTCACTTGTGAATAATCTTCCAAAGAGTAACAAATATTGGAAGCTAAACGAACATCTTTTACAAAAACACCGTAATATACAGTAATATTTTAGCAAGACAGGATTAACTGAGTCAAATTTCACGCATGACAAAGCCATATTTCTGAAAACAAATAGCTCATTTTCAGGAATGTAAGGTTTTCGTGTTACAAATGACACTGTTTCGTAATTTCTAATCCAATTCTTAGAAACCTATTCTTATAGGGTTCGTAAACGATAACAATTCACAATGCAGTTTGCTGTAAAGGCGATTTATTTTACACCATAACCTTTATTTGGTACATTTAAAGGGTGAAGAGAAAGAAATAACAACTGTTTTTTATCAGTCAAAAAATTAAGATATTCTAATTAAGGAGGGGCTTATATTGACTACAAAAGTAGAAATAAAAAATCTCACGAAGATTTTTGGTAAAAAAGAGCGTCAAGCTTTAGAACTCGTTAGAGAAGGACACTCAAAAGAAGAAATTCTTGAACAGACCGGCGCAACAGTCGGAGTTAACAAAGCAAGCTTTAAGGTCGAACAAGGTGAAATTTTCGTAATCATGGGGCTATCCGGAAGTGGTAAGTCTACATTGGTTCGAATGCTGAACCGTTTAATCGAACCGACTGAAGGTAACATTCTCATCGACGGTGAAGATATTTCAACGATGGATAAAGATGCCCTAAGAAAAGTCAGACGAGAAAAAGTCTCCATGGTATTCCAGAACTTCGGACTTTTTCCTCATCGAACAATTTTAGAAAATACGGAATATGGTCTGGAAGTACAGGGCGTTGATAAGTCTGAACGCCAGAAAAAAGCTGAAAAAGCATTAGATAATGCCGGCCTTCTTCCATATAAAGATCAGTTCCCTAATCAGTTATCAGGTGGTATGCAGCAGCGTGTCGGCCTGGCACGAGCTCTTGCCAACGACCCTGAAATCCTTTTAATGGATGAAGCATTCTCAGCACTTGACCCGCTAATCAGAAAAGACATGCAGGATGAGCTGCTTGAAATGCAGGAAAACCTGCATAAGACCATCATTTTCATTACGCACGATTTAAACGAATCTCTGCGTATCGGGGACCGCATTGCCATCATGAAAGACGGAGAAGTCGTGCAAGTCGGTACAGGAGAAGAAATCCTTACAAATCCTGCCGATGATTATGTTGAACGATTTGTTGAAGATGTTGACCGTTCAAGAGTCCTCACAGCTGAAAACATTATGGATAAACCTCAGACGCTTCGTCTCAAACAAAGTGGACCGCGTGTCGCTATGCAGCGTATGAAAGCTGAAAACTTAAGCAGCATGCTTGTTGTTGACAAAAATAATGTCTTGCGAGGATACGTTACTGATGAAGATGTGCTGGAAGCCGTAAAAGCAGGCGCAACAGAACTGCAGACAATTCTCAGAACCGATATTCCAAAAGTTTCAAGAGAAACATTGGTCAACGAACTCTATCATATTATTCATGACAGCTCGACTCCAGTAGCGGTTGTCGATGAACACGATAAACTGCTCGGTGTCGTTGTAAGAAGTCTAGTACTTGGTGCTTTAGTCAAGGATCAGGACCGAGAGGAGGAAACAATCAATGAATAATAGTTTCTTATTAGACCAATTACCACAAATACCTGTTTCACAATGGATGAATGATTTCATCAACTGGTTGACCCAAAACTTTTCATTTCTATTCGGTGCAATCCGAGACAGTGGCGCCTGGTTAATGGATGGTATTACTGAATTACTTCTAGTATTGCCACCCGAGGTTTTCATTATCCTGCTGGTTGCATTGGCATTCTTCGCTAATGGGAAGAAATTAGGCTTACCGACATTTACTCTTATCGGCTTGGTTTATATTTACAACCAAGACTTATGGGAACCATTAATGTACACTATTACACTCGTTTTAGTGGCGAGTTTACTATCTATTATTATCGGAGTACCCGTTGGTATATGGATGGCTAAGAGCAAGACTGCAAACTGGCTAATTACACCTGTACTTGATTTCATGCAGACAATGCCCGCATTCGTCTACTTGATTCCTGCCGTAGCATTCTTTGGTATCGGTATGGTGCCCGGAGTATTCTCAGCGATTATTTTCGCTCTGCCTCCGACTGTACGTTTTACTAACTTAGGTATTCGTCAGGTTAATGATGAAATGATTGAAGCTGCCGAAGCATTTGGTAGTACAGGATCACAGCGTTTATTCAAAGTTGAATTGCCTCTGGCTAAACCGACCATTATGGCCGGAATCAACCAGACAGTCCTGCTTGCCCTTTCTATGGTAGTTATTGCTTCTATGATCGGTGCACCCGGACTTGGAGAACGAGTCATCAATGCCTTACAACGTGCACAAGTTGGACCAGGTTTCGTAGCTGGATTCGCCTTAGTTGTACTGGCAATCATCTTGGACCGTGTCATGCAGGGATTCAACAAAGCTAAAAACGATTAAGAGATTTATTTTAACTAAGATATAAAAATTTAAAGGAGAGATTTATTTTGAATACAAATTGGAAAAAATTAGGATTAACAGCAGTATCTGCTTCAGCATTATTCTTGGCAGCATGTGAAGATAATGGTGAGAGCGGTGAAGAAATCGAATCAGTTGTTGACGGAGACGAAATTACTCTTGCCTATGTTAACTGGGATTCTGAAATTGCTTCTACAAACGTAGTTGGAACAATTCTTGAAGACTTAGGTTATGACGTTACTATGACAGCTCTGGATAATGCCATTGTTTGGGAATCTATTGCCAGCGGTGACGCAGACGGCATGGTATCAGCATGGTTACCACAGACACACGCTCCTCAGCTTGAAGAGCATGAAGACAACATTGTTCACCTTGGAACCAACTTGGAAGGTGCTTTAGTTGGATTAGTTGTACCTGAATACATGGACGTTGATTCAATTGCTGACCTGTCAGATGAAGCTGGACAGACTATCACAGGTATCGAAGCCGGTGCTGGTGTTGTAGCCGCTTCTGAAGCTGCATTGGAAGAATACGACAACTTAGATGGTTGGAGCGTTCAGACTTCTTCTTCAGGTGCTATGGTTACTGAACTAAGAGGAGCATACCAGAATGAAGAAGAAATCATCGTAACTGGATGGTCTCCTCACTGGAAATTCTCATCATTTGACTTGAAATATCTTGAAGATCCAGAAGGTGTCTTCGGTGATGCTGAAACAATCGAGACATTTGTTCGTGAAGGCTTAGAAGAGGACATGCCTGAAGCTTACCAAGTGTTGGACAACTTCTTCTGGGAAACAGAACACATGGAAGAAGTCATGCTTGAAATTGAAGAAGGCGCAGACCCTGCTGACGCAGCACGCAACTGGGTTGACAACAATCACGACATGGTGTCTGAATGGACAGAAGGTTTAGGCGAAGAATAATTTTTAAAAATTAAGTACAGCTTAATAACTGTCAAAAGGACAGAATGAGCGGCATTGCCGTTCACTCTGTCCTTTTTTGTTAATCTTTTAAATAGTCCAAAGCATAGCGGACATGGAGTTCTGTCGCATGGACCAGACCTTCTTCTGCAATATCAAATTTTTCGTGATGATGGCCATACCATGTATCCGAATTGTCCAAGTCACGAGTCCCTACCCGCGCATAGACCCCTGGTGCTTCAGCCAGAAAATCGGCAAAATCATCTGCCCCCAAGCTTTTAGGCTGACTTCTGATGACATTCTCTTCTCCGACAATAACTGAAGCTATCTGGGCCGCACGATCTGAAGGCTCCTTCGAATTGATCAGCGGAGCTGCAGCGTCATAATTTTCAAATTCAATAGATGCTCTATGAGATTCCGCCACGCGTCTGGCTACTCGCTCCACAGCTTCCAGTACATGCTCTCTGGTTTCATGACTGAAGGTGCGAACGGTTCCCTCCAGTACTGCCTGATTGGCCACGATGTTATACCGGGTCCCTGCGTTCAGTACGCCAACAGCTACAACAACATTGTCTAAAGGACTGACTTCCCTGCCGACAATACTCTGCAGCTCAACCGTAATGGCAGCGGCTGCCAGCAGGGCATCGACTCCCTTATCGGGCTGAGCCGCATGAGCACTCTTTCCATGAACCTTTAGTTTAAATATATCGCAGGACGCATTGGTCGCTCCCGGTACTGAAACAATCTTGCCCACGGGTACACTTGAGTCGAGATGTAGCCCAAAGACCTGATCAACATCTTCCACAAATCCCCCTTTGACAAACTGCCTCGCACCAGCACCAATCTCTTCTGCCTGCTGAAATGCCAATTTAATCGTACCGGAAAACTGCCCTTCCTGTTTCTTGAGTATTTTTGCAGCCCCCAGCAAAGCTGCTGTGTGCCCGTCATGTCCACACGCATGGTGCAGACCAGGATTCTTCGATTTATAAGGTGTATCCTTAGCATCTTCCAGTTCCAGTGCATCGATGTCTGCACGCAGGAGCACCGTTTCACCCGGCCCCCTTTTGCCTTCTATCGTTCCTATTACTCCTGTTTCCCCAACTGGTTCAAACGGGATGTCCAATATCTCCAGTTCCTGCTTTATCCGTTTCACGGTCTCGTATTCTTTCAGGCTGGCTTCAGGGTACTGATGAAAATAGCGCCTTAAGGCAATTACCTCTTCTCTGCCCTCTACTATTTGTGCTTTAATAGATGAATCGGTTAGTGTCGTCAATTAAATCATTCCTTTCGAATAATCGTCTCTTTTAACAGAATAGTACTTTCCGTGTCGTTAGTCCCATGCAGGAATAGATGAGCCTTCAGATGATTCTTCTATCACTTCTTTTGTATCTTCTGATTGATACGCATCAACAATCGTCTGATAGACTTCATTTTCTGTATCGTCTTCTCTAGAAACTATGATATTGATGTAAGGTTCAGACTGTTCATTCACTGGCTCCAGGAAAATAGAATCTTCTGACGGTATGAAGCCTGCATCTACTGCCATGCCTGAATTGATTATGGAAACATCAACATCTTGAAGTGCTCTAGCTGTTTGAGCTGCATCCAGTTCCTGAATATCCAGATTCAAGGGATTGTCTGTGACATCACTGACCGTTGGCGTTACTCCAGCTTCTTCATCAACCGTTATCAGCCCGGCAGTCTGTAAGAGCAGCAAGGCACGCCCGCCGTTTGTCACATCATTAGGAATAGCCACTGAGTCATTTTCCCCCAGTTCACTGATGTCAGCTAAGCTGTCTGAATAAATTCCAAGAGGAGCAATAACTGTATCGCCTATTGCTTCCAACTGTGTGCCACTGTCTTCGTTGAACGACTCAAGGAATAATTTATGCTGAAAGGCGTTTAGATCAATATCTCCCTGTGCCAAAGCGTTGTTCGGCTGAGAATAATCAGTAAAACGCACCAGTTCAACCGTAATGTCCTCTTCTCTTTCAAGCTTTTCTATGACAAAATCCCATACATCGTTATCTTCACCCACGACACCGAG
>RECC01000066.1 GCA_007692455.1 Alkalibacterium sp.
AAGGCTACGCTGAAGAAGTGGTGCGACGTACGGTCGACTACGGTTTTTATCAGCTTAATTTGAATAAGATCAATCTGGATGTCGTCGACTTCAACGAGAAAGCTGTCTATATTTACGAAAAAGTCGGTTTTCAAGTAGAAGGTAAGCAGGAACAGCAGTTATTTATTCAAGGAGACTATCATGACAGCTTGGCCATGGGACTTTTAAGAGAACGATATCAGCGTTAAAGATAGTCCAACCGTTTGGATTTCTTGTTTTACTAACAATTAATTAGTATACTGAAACTATTACAAAAGGAGCGGATTTGATGTCAGATTATCAAGTACCAAAGGTTTGGGAATGGAATAAAGATGAAAAGAATCAATTCGGCAATCAGCCGGTAGCCGGCAGTCGATTTGAACAGACGCTGCCTGTTGGAGAGGCCCCCTTCCAACTTTATTCACTAGGCACACCGAACGGTCAGAAAGTAGCCATCATGCTTGAAGAATTGAAAGAAGCCGGAATCGAGGGTGCAGACTACGACTTGTATAAGATTCACATCGGAGAAGGCGATCAGTTCGGCACTGACTTTGTCGCCATCAATCCCAACTCCAAAATCCCGGCGATGATGGATTACTCACAGGACAAGCCGGTTCGTGTGTTTGAATCCGTCAACATTCTACTCTATCTAGCTGAAAAATTTGACCAGTTCATTCCGCATGACCTGACAGAGAAAACGGAACTGATGAACTGGCTGTTCTGGCAGACGGGTGCAGCACCTTATGTTGGCGGCGGCTTTGGTCACTTTTATGCTTATGCACCAACGAAGCAGGAGTACCCGATCAACCGCTTCACGATGGAAACCAAGCGCCAGCTGGATCTGCTGGACAGACATTTGGCTGATATAGATTATATCAATGGTGATTCGTATACCATAGCGGATATGGCAATCTGGCCATGGTACGGCCGTCTGGTCCAAGGCGCCCTTTACGGAGATGCTGCGACATTCCTTAAAGCTGATGAGTATACCAACCTGAAAGAATGGGCGGACCGCATCGGCGAACGACCTGCCGTCAAACGCGGTTTGGATGTGGAGTATAAAGACATTAAATAAATAGGATAAAAAAACACGAAGTGCCTAGAGCATTTCGTGTTTTTGCGTATTCTTAAATTTATCTGTTGCAAGCTAATTTATTTTGGAAGCAATTGGTGTCCACGAACGATAATATAGAATATAAGTCCAATAAAGGAGAAGAGTCTGATGAAATTATTATCAGTGAATGAAAAAACAATAATCATTGTCAAGCTAATCATAGTGATTACGGATGTAAATTTTATGGCAGTTATCGCTGATTCACTAATTTCAGGTTCTTCTTTATATTGCCATCTCCTGCCCAGCAAAAAGCTTTCCTCAGGATAGAAATATGAATAAAAAGATAATACATACAATGGTATCAATGTAAATATTAAAATGATATTTTGAACCATAAGTACCTCCTGCTTTACCAACTACTCTTTCACTAAATACTTTTTTTGTCTACGCATTGATTAATATCAATGCAATAATGGTCATGGCAATGGCCACTTGATTCTTCCGTGCCAGCGTTTCTCTGTAGATTAGCAAACCGCCTAAATTTATCAGTACGATACTCCCGGCACTGTATATCGGGAAAGCGACTGAGGTCCGCACAGTCTCCAGTGACATGATTAAAAAGTATGATGAAAACAAATTCGGAATGCCTACAGCAAAGCCCGTCAGGATATCTTTTTTTGTTACCTTCGCTTTTTTATTTATTGTGTAGGTTACACTAATGATAAAGGCAACAAAAAATATAGTAAAAAGAAAAATATCCTTGTAGTCATTCAAGGCATACTGCTGATAGATTTTATTGGAAAATTCCGCCATTCCCCCGAATACAAACAATAACAAAACAGTCGGCTTGAAATCAAATTTTTTGATGGACTGCTTTGATAAGTTAACCACCACGATGGAAATCAAAGATAACACAATCCCCACCCACTGAATTGACGTAGGATATTCTCTCCATATAATGATAGAGAAAATCATTGGAATAAGGATGCCCAGCTTCCCAAATGTACCCGATATCCCTACCCCGTTATCTTTGACACTTTTCTGGTAAAAAATAAAGGAAAGAAAAAAGAACACACCAGCCAAGGCTCCGACGCTGACTCCCCAGACAATACTTGAATACGGTGTCAGCATGTGCTGATTATTTCCAAGCATCAGGCGGACATCATCGACAAACGGCACTTCTCTCGTCACACCAGTCAAAAGACCTTGGTACACAATCATGATCAGACTCGTCACGAAGGCAATAAAGTAATTCGCGCTGGTAATAACGTAGCGATTGGTATTTCTCGTTTCTGTGTATTTAAAAATAAGTCCAATGGATGCGCTGCATAAAACAGCTAAAAATAAATAAAACATAGTTCCTCCTTAAAAACGGAAGCTACTTTGGACTAAGTCAGCAAGAGTTCCGATTGTTCGTTTTCCAGTATACCATTTAACCAATGGCGTGTATGTTTTAATTTATAAGCTGATTAACTCTAAACTGAGATCAAAAAAAGTGAGAAATAAAATAGTTTGTAAATAATATATGTATGGAGGTGGAAACGATAATTATAAAACAGCTACATAAGCCGGACTTACTGACTGCACTCGAATTACTCGACAGACGAATGACTCTTCCCTATAGAGAAAAACAGCACTTGTCGACTCTATCTAAAGGATTTGAAGGAGAAATACTATTTGATTCACTAATGGAGAGCTATCTCAACAGCGAGCAGTATTTAGTGTTGAACGACCTTTCACTTGTAATCGGAAATACATCTATTCAGATTGATTCGCTTATTATAACTTCAGACACAATTCTATTATATGAAATCAAAAACTATGAAGGGAATTATACTGATCAAGCTAGTCAGTTCCGTACGGAGTATGGTCAAGATATTGTCAGTCCAGCTGATCAATTAAAACGAACAACCACAGTATTCAAAAAGCTGGTAAACCAATGGGACTCTACTTTTCCAATCGTATCTCATGTGCTCTTTATTAATAATCACTTTTTCCTTTATGAAGCCAAAAAGGACAGCCCTTTTCTATTTCTGCCCCAACTCAATGGCCATTTTACTAGTATCAACCGCAAGAGCTTCCCACTAAAAGCTAGACATCATCATTTAGCTGACAGATTACTCAATGAATGTGAAAAAGAGCTTCCATACCAGAGGAAGCTACCTTACTATGCCTTTAAGGACTTAAAAAAGGGATTGTGCTGCAGTAGTTGCGGTTCTTTTGATTTGAAGAACAGTACTAAGGTGAGCCGCTGTTCATCCTGTGGTTATACGATTTCTTTAAATGCGCAAATATTAGCTGAAGTCCGGTCATTCACTTTTCTCTTTCCTAAAGAACAACTCACCTGCAATGTGATGTATGAATGGTGTGGAGGAGCTTTCTCGAAAAGAAGAATTAGAGCTGCTTTAAGTACTGCGTATACTGTTGAAGGCTTTGCAAAATCTTCTCATTATGTAAAAAAGCTTGAAGAAGGAAACGACGTATCTCGATAAGTCGTTTTTCCTTATATCATAGGCTAATTCTATACCATTCGTACACAATGAGAGGATTGAGACCACTTCCCCACGGTCATGGTCTTTAACTGGCTTCAATTATGGCATTTGAAACCAGTTCCTCAAAAGTTGTGACTTGAAGTAGTCTCAATAAGCGTTTAGTGACTACTTTAAGTGAAATCCGTGTAAGAAGTGGTCTCAAAGAGTCTTTTGGCACCACTTTATCTCATATTTCGAACTGAACTGGTAACTAAAACGATTTAGCGACCAGTTCTGCAAAGAATGAGACTAGAAGTGGTCTCAATAACAGTTTTGAGACCATTTCGTATACCTGTACATTCTGAACTAGTCACAAATAATACTAGACAATCTTTTTTATTTATTAAATCTCTTCATATAGAAATAAGCGCGACACGTAAATATCTACAAGGTTTGTGTGACTGCTAAACTGTATTGTACCGTGCCTTTATTCAAGTACTGTCTCTCTCATTCCCCCATCAAGTCATCAAAAGAAAATATACTGCTGACAATCTGGGCTGCCATCCCTAGCTCCGCTCCAGTCGCTTTTTCTATATACGTTACGGCTCTTTCTTTGGACAAAAAGTCAAATCCCTTTATCTGCATGGCATTGATGCTTCCCTTAACGTTATGTTCATCTGAGAGTTCAATGAATCCTTTTTTCGTTCTGTCCGTTGATGTGATTGGGCAGACTTGTATGAAGCCTGTGGAAGCATTATAGGCATCTGAACTGATAACTAATGCCGGTCTTTTCTTTCTAATTTCTCTACCAGCACTGGGATTGAAATTAATCCACACAATGTCACCCTGTTTGGGCGTATAGCCTTTAATATCATATGCCATATCAGACTTCTTCTCTTCCCACTAATTTATTGTCTTCTTTAAAATCATCCTCAAATCGCAGGTCTTCATCATTATCCATGGCTTCTTTAAAAATGTTCTTCACTTTTGGTACATACGTAATGCTTCCCATTTCACCTTTGATGGCTACAAACTCCTGATCCGGTTCAATATTAAATTTAGTCGGAACTGTCAATACAATTGCGTTTCCTTGTTTTCTTGTTTTCACTATAATGCACCCTCTCTTAGTTTTCACATACATTATATCAGCCGCCATTAGTAATTACAATGTAATTACTTTTTTTGTATAAAAAGAAACGAAGACTTTGACGTCTTCGTTTCTACTAAATATTAACCCACTGACCCTTCCATCTCATAGGAAATCAGACGGTTGAGTTCAACGGCGTATTCCATTGGCAGTTCTTTGGTGAATGGTTCAACGAATCCCATGACGATCATTTCTGTCGCGGTTTCTTCGTCAAGTCCTCTACTCATCAGGTAGTAAAGTTGTTCTTCAGAAATTTTTGATACTTTCGCTTCGTGCTCCAGTGCCACATTTGAGTTGTGGATTTCATTGAATGGAATCGTGTCTGATGACGACAATTCATCCATAATGATGGTGTCACACTCGATGTGGGAAATGGAACCAGCGGAATCTTTTCCAAAGGTTACTTGTCCACGGTAGTTTACGGCTCCGCCATCTTTAGCGATGGACTTGGAGACGATTGAACTGGATGTGTTTGGTGCGTTATGAATCATTTTAGCACCGGTATCCTGAACTTGTCCTTCTCCGGCCATAGCGATGGACATGGTTGTTCCACGCGCGCCGCGTCCGTTCAAGTGGATACTTGGATATTTCATAGTTGTTTTGGCTCCCAGGTTACCGTCAATCCATTCAACGGTTGCGCCTTCTGCTGCGTGGGCACGTTTGGTTACCAGGTTGTACACGTTATCTGACCAGTTCTGGATAGTCGTGTAACGGCAGTATGCATCTTTTTTAACGATGATTTCTACAACCGCTGCGTGAAGCGAGCTGGATGAGAACGTCGGTGCAGTACAGCCTTCAACGTAGTGAACACTTGCACCTTCGTCAACAACAATCAGGGTACGCTCAAACTGACCCATCATTTCGTTGTTGATACGGAAATACATCTGTAGCGGTACATCACACTTAACGCCTTTAGGCACGTAGATGAATGTTCCACCTGACCAGACTGACGAGTTCAGGGCAGCCAGTTTGTTATCCGTTGGTGGAACAACTGTCCCGAAGTGTTCTTTAAAGATTTCTGGGTAGTCTTTCAATGCAGAATCCGTATCGGTAAAGACGATTCCCAGCTTCTCAAATTCTTCTTTCATGTTGTGGTAAACCACTTCTGATTCATACTGTGCACCTGATCCAGCCAGGAATTGACGTTCCGCTTCCGGAACACCCAGGCGGTCAAAGGTTTCTTTGATTTTATCGGGCACATCGTCCCAGCTGCGCTCAGGTTTGTCACTTGCTTTACGGTAGTACGTATAGTTGTCGAAATCGACATCTGACAAGTCTGCTCCCCACTCCGGCATTGGACGGGATTTGTAGTGCTCATAGGATTTTAGTCGGTAGTCAAGCATCCATTCCGGTTCTTCTTTTCGAGCAGAAATGTCACGGATAATACCTTCATTTAACCCTTTACCCGTGTCGTAAACTGACTCGACATCATCATGGAAGCCGTACTTGTATTCATTTTTTTCTGGTACTTGAGTCATGTAAATTTCCCCTTCCTACATGTTTCTCTACATTCAGTGCAGCGTTTCGGCTGTTTTAGTCGTGTTTTAGTTGTCCATCTACTCCTGTACCATCTGTTTCGAGCGCTTTTTCAAGAGCTTTCCAGGACAGGGTGGCACATTTGATGCGTGCCGGGAACTTGGAGACGCCTGACAGCATCATTGCATCGCCCAATTCTTTTTGATGCACGGCTTCTTTCCCCTGTACGACGCCGGAAAACTCGTCGGCCAGCATCAGCGCTTCATCTATTGATTTACCGAGAATCGCTTCGGTCATCATGCTGGCACTGGACATGGAAATGGTACAGCCGCTGCCGTCAAAACGGACATCTTTAATCATATTGTCTTCAATAGCAAGTTGAACCTGTATGACGTCTCCGCATGTCGGATTTTTGAGTTCGATTTGTGCGGTCGCCTTATCCAGCACACCTTGTTTTCTCGGGTGCTTGGAATGATCCAGAATCACTGCTCTGTATAACTGATCTAATTTAGTCAAGGCCATGTAAGAAAAACTCCTTCGTGGCTTTCAGTGCCTCTACGAATTTGTCTGCATCGGCTAATGTGTTGTACAAGTAAAAACTTGCACGCGCTGTTGCAGGCTGATTCAGGTAGTTCATCAAAGGCTGTGCACAATGGTGGCCTGCTCTGACGGCTACTCCCTCCATATCCATTGCAGTCGCAACGTCATGCGGGTGAACCCCGTCAATGTTAAAGGCAATTACACCTGTGCGGTCTTCGGTCTTATGTGGACCGAAAATAGTCAGACCTTCAATTTCCTCCAGCTTCGGCATCAAGTACGCCACCAGATTTTGTTCATGGTCCATTATCTCACTCATGCCCACATTTTCCAAGTAGTCAATGGCTGCTCCCAGTCCGATTGCACCGGCAATGTTCGGCGTGCCGGCTTCAAATTTCCAGGGCAGTTCTTTCCAGGTGCTGTCCAGCAGTTCAACGAAATCAATCATTTCGCCGCCGTACTCGACAGGCTCCATCTGATCAAGCCACTGACGCTTGCCGTATAGCACACCAATGCCAGTCGGCGCCATCATCTTATGACCACTGAAGGCATAAAAATCAGCATCAAGTTCCTGCACATCGACAGGCATATGCGGTACAGCCTGTGCACCGTCTACAACAAGTAGACCGCCTTTTCCGTGGACATAATCAGCTATCTTTCTAATCGGATTAACAACACCCAGCACATTGGAAACGTGCGTCAGTGAAACAATTTTTGTTTTATCGGTTATTTTGTTTTCCAAGTCATTCCAGTCCAGCATGCCTTCGTCAGTGAGTTCGATATATTTCAGTATCGCTCCTTTACGCTTGGCGAGCTGCTGCCAGGGAATGATATTGGAGTGATGCTCCATAAAGGAAATGACAATCTCATCGCCCGGTTTGACAACCAAATCCCCCAGGCTTTGTGCCAGCCAGTTCAGACTGGTCGTGGTTCCCCTTGTGAATAGCACTTCAGCTGTTTCCGGCGCATTGATGAAGCGACGGACTTTTTCGCGAGCCCCTTCGAATTGAGTAGTGGCTCTTTCCGCCAACGTATGAACGCCTCTGTGTACATTGGCGTTGGAGGTATTGTAATACGCTTCAACGGCCTTCAGTACAGCATCAGGCTTCTGTGTTGTTGCGGCATTGTCTAGATAAACTAACGGCTCATCATTGACGTGCTGGTCCAAGATTTTGAAATCTTTTTTCAGCTCTTCATATGGCACGGTCATCTGGAAGTCAGCTTCCTTTCAATTGTTTGAACGAGGTCGTCACGCATGCTCTTCATCGGTATAGCGGATATCACTTTACCCAGGAAGCCGCGGATAACGAGTCGTTCGGCCTCGGATTGTTCAATTCCTCTGCTCATTAGGTAGTACATTTCTTCCGGATCCACACGTCCAACACTGGCCGCATGTCCCGCTGTTACTTCGTTTTCCTGAATTAAAAGGATAGGGTTCGCATCGCCGCGAGCCTTGTCAGACAGCATCAGCACGCGTGATTCCTGCTGGGCGTCTGCTCCTTTTGCTCCTTTGACAATGTGTCCAATTCCATTAAAGGTTAAGGTAGCACGGTCCAAGATAACGCCATGCTGGAAGATGTTTCCTTCCGTATTGTTTCCGTAGTTGACGACGTTCGAATCAATAACCTGTGTCTGACGTCCGCTGCTGATTCCAACAGCTTTCAAATCGGTTGCAGAGCCTTCGCCAACAAGGTCAGTGTCAAAGTCACAGACAACATTTCCGGTATTCATTACACCGAGAGCCCAGTCAATTGACGAGTCTCTGTGGGTGTAGCCTTTACGGTTAAAGTAGACCGTTGAGTTTTCACCCAATTGATCAACTGCACTGAATTTCACTTGTGCGCCCGGTTTAGTAATCACTTCAACTGCTATATTCGCTGCATTCTTCTCGTCGCCTTTAGTCAGGAACTTTTCAACATAACTGAAGTTCGAGTGTGTGTCCGCATAAATCAGGACATGTTTCACAAAAGCGTCTTCAACTAAACTGTTCTGAATAAAGATGGCTTCCAGTGGCTCTTCGATTTCCAGGTTTTTTGGTACGTATAAAAACAGGCCGGAATTCATAAAGGCAGCATGGAAAGCAGTAATTTTGTTACTTTCCGGTTTGATTGCTTTAGCCATGTAAGCTTCTTTAACCAGATCCGGGTGCTCTCTCAAGGCCGTATGCAGGTCAGTAAAAATAACACCTTTTTCTTTCAGTGATTCCGGCAAGGTTTCAATAACTGTATCATTTCCGGTCTGAATCACGCGTGCTGCGTCAGCTTTGTCGTCCACAAATTCAAAGGGGTCGACAGTTTTGGCAGCCGGTGCGCCTGTCAGATTCGGTACTTGCCAAAGTGGCCAGCGGTTGTATCTCAGTCGCTCGATAACCGGCAACTCCAGCTTGTCAATTTGTTCCAGTGCACTCAGACGCATTTCAAGCATCCACTCAGGCTCTTTTAATCCGCTTGAGAAGGCTTTTAATGCATCGCTATAACTTACAAAATCTTTCGTCTTTATTGCCATAAGTCAGGGCCTCCTCAAAAATTAGTCTTCTTCTATTTCGATGTCTAATCCTAATTCTTCCATTAGACCTTTGTATCCTTCGGCTTCCAGCTGTTTAGCCAGCTCTGCTCCACCGGTTTTTACTACACGGCCATCCATCATGATGTGAACCACGTCGGGTGTGATGTAGTTTAATAGACGCTGGTAGTGTGTAATGATAAGCGATCCGAAGCCTTCTCCACGCATAGCGTTTACGCCTGTAGAAACAACCTGTAACGCATCAATATCCAGTCCTGAGTCAATTTCATCTAGAATAGCAAAAGTCGGCTCAATCATCATTAACTGAAGAATTTCGTTACGCTTCTTCTCTCCACCGGAGAAACCTTCGTTTAAATAACGTTCAGCCATTTCTTCCGGCATGTCCAGAACAGCCATTTTTTCGTCCAATTTAGTAATAAAGTCCATAACGCCCATTTTGTCGTCTTCTTCTCTTCTTGAGTTGATTGCTGCACGCATGAATTCAGCGTTAGTAATTCCGGCAATTTCACTTGGGTACTGAACAGCTAAGAACAGTCCGGCACGAGCACGTTCATCGACTTCCATCTCCAATACGTTCTCACCATCTAAAAGCACTTCACCTTCTGTTACTTCATAACTTGGGTGACCCATGATAGCGGCTGACAAGGTAGATTTCCCTGTTCCATTCGGTCCCATGATTGCGTGAATTTCGCCTGTCTGCATTTTAAGGTCTACACCTTTAAGAATTTCTTTGTCCTCAATGGATACATGTAGGTTCTTGATCTCTAATACGGCCATTATGTACCTTCCTTTTCTACTTGTATTTTTTTGAGCATTGACGGTTAAAAATAGCAATTTAACTGTCATGCTTACAGTGTTTAATTTTAGTCTAATTGAGAATGATAATCAAGTTTTCTTTCGCTTTTTCCTTGATGTTTCTGGCAAAAGCCTAATGTATAGCGATTTCTAGATTATAGATATTATTATCTATAAAAGCAGCCATCCGGTTATTCACCTGAATGACTGCTCTACACTAAAAGGCTGTATGAAATGGCAACACTATGATGACTCTTACAGCAGGCTCTCAACTATCCAAGCGAGTGGCCTTAGAGCCGGTATCAGGATACGCTGCCACCAGACCGCATCTTTTACATCCGTTTTTTCTCCTGGAACTTTCGAACCGTCTGCATCAAAGCGGACACTTTTTTTCAAATAACTTTCCTCGGCCTCATCCAAAATTTGACGTGCCAGTTCTTCGCTGTCCAAGACAATCATCGATTCTGTACTTAACCACGTGCTTCGTGCATCAAAATTAAAGGCACCGACGGCACTGATTTGTTCATCGACCACCATCGTCTTCATGTGAAGCGAGGACTCTTTAGGCTGGTATTCGTAGTAATCCATAAAAGAATCCACAAAAAACTGCCGCCTGTTTTCTGTTCCGGCCTGCGCAGCTGTATTGGAATTCGTCGAGATACCATTCGTCAAAATAGTGCCTTCATTGACGCTGATATCCGCTTCACTGAGGTGCCGGCGCATGTGACGGTCCGGAATCACCCAGGGAGACTGTATGAATAACGTGTCTTCAGCCTGACTGGCCAGAGTCAGCAAATCGCTCCAGATATAAGGCTGCTTGAAGTTTCGTTCGATACTGTTATGGGTTAGAAAACCACCATTTATCTCAACAGACCGCTCTTCCCAGTTTTCCAGATTACTGGTGTATTCTCGTTCTTCCAGTTCCCTCTGGTGTTCTTCATACTTTTCAATCAATTCACTGTACTGTTCTTCTGCTCTATTCTGTTCCCAGCCGAATAGGGTTCGGTTATTCTGGCTGTAGGCGTAGTCGCTTTCAAACAAGTCAGTATAATAGGACCGCATTTGTTCTATCAGCACACCATCGGCTTCTTCCGGCTTGATAAGAAGCACATCTCTGTCATAAGAATAGCCCACATCCTCACCGGTTCGTTCATAATACAAATCACCGACATTCCGTCCACCTATAATCGCATGCTCACCGTCCACTACAAGCATCTTATCATGCAGCCGGTTATTTAAACGCCAGGGTGCTATAAAGACGGACGCCACAGGTTCATGTAATTTCAGTTCAATATTGGGGTGATCGTTAAACGCACGAAGGACATCACGGTCCTCTCCACGCACCCCGTGAAACAAGCCGTCGAGAAGATAGCGTACTTCTACTCCCCGGTCAGCCGCGGCCATTATGTACGCATAAAAAAGCTGTACGCTTTGCCCGTCTTCCATATAAAAATATGAAACTTCAATGGTCTCTTCCGCCTGGTCGATAATATCCATACGGGCGCCAAACGCCTCAAGACCGTATTCTAAAAGCGCTACCTGTTCGTCAGTTTCATAAAACTCTAACTCTCTCTCAACCACATCAGGCGGTGTGCTTAATATAGGAAACACCACTGCTCCCGCAATAAAATAGAGCACATACAAGCCAATCAGCCCTCCAGCCAGTTTAATGGCTCGTTTCAGCTGTTCCGTTTTTCCTTTTTTCATTTCATTTCCCCACATTCTCCATAGCTTTCAGTTTTATTTTACAGTATTCCTTGTAAAATAACACCTGATACTCATTATTAAAGGAGGCGCTCAATAAGCATGGTAAGTGGTCTGAGACTATCAATGACTAGTTTTTTTATCCTGCTGGTTTCTTGAGCTGACTTTGACTCTACTCCCTCAGCTGCATGTTCCAGCTTATCCCCATACCGCTTATCGGTTTCAGAAAGAACCTCATCTGCCAACTCTTCACTTTTAACCATCAGCATGGATTCGGTATTAAGATAAACACTGCGCGGATCCAGATTAAATGAACCAATGCCCACCCATTTGTCATCCTGGACAAAGGACTTCATATGAAGTGAGCTGTTTTCTGACTGGTATTCTTTTACATGAGCTTCACTCTCAATCAGGTCATCCCGGTTATTTCTGTAGCCGCTGTGAGCAAGGTAATTTGGCGTAGCCTGAATGCCATTTGTCACTATTGTCAGCTTATCCGGTTCAAAAAGGAACTGTTCACTGGATTCAATCATATAGGTATCCATGATGACATAGGGACTTTTAAGTAGAAACGACTCTTCCGTCTCGGCCAGCTGATTCAGCATTGTTTTCCAGACTGCCGGTTCTTTATTAAACCGTTCGAGTCCATTATGAACAAAGAGTCCTTTTTCGGCTGCATGTGATTTATCAAGCCAGTAGTCTGTATCTTTTATAATCAGACTGGTTAAGTGATAGTTGTCTACTCTGTCTTTAAGCGATTCGGCGGTTCGTTCAATCCGCCAGTTGCCGGTGAGAGTAGGTACCGGCTTGTCCCTTTTACTTACATAAGGCTGTGTCCATAGCTTCTGGAAATAATCAGCCATCTCCATCACCAGCGTTTCGGGACGAGATTCTTTTCCCATTACTACTATTTCCCGGTCATAGGATACTCCATCGGTTTTCTCATCGAAGTATTTATCGCCTATATTTCTTCCGCCCGTCAAGCCGACTCGATTATCGGCAATCATCAGCTTGTCGTGCATGCGGTTATTAAATGTCCATGGTTTGAAAGGATTGAGTGGTTCATACATCCCTACCTCAATATTTTCATGCGCCAGAAACACTTCATAAATTCTTCGGTCAGTCAAACGCATGCCATGAAAAACACCATCCAGCAATAATCTAACTGAGACTCCCCGGTTAGCGGCTTCCAGAAGCAGAGCGTAATAGAGTTCTACTGACTCTCCCCCCTGAAAAGAAAAGGTAGCAATATCCAAACTCGTTTCGGCCTGAGTGATCATCTCTCTTCTAATATGCCAGGCCTCTTCACCGCTTTCGACGAGTGCGACCCGTTCATCCGTTTCCTTTACAGCTTGAGATACCGATGCTTCAGGAATATCGGATAAATAAACACCGCCCAGCATACCTGCTACTATGTAGAGTCCATAAAATAAAAGCAGAATACTCAACATTTTTATCTTTGACATCTTTTTTATCTTCTTTCCCTCCTCATTGACCGGCTTTCAGGCCCCGCTTATTCTCTCATTCACTGTACTATCTGTCTGCGATAAAATCATGAGAAGAAATGGAATAAAATATGACTTTATTGCACTGCAAAAAAAGACAGAGGGAAGCCCTCTGTCTTTGATATTAACTCATTAAATAAACGCTCAGTAAATTAATGTTTCTCTTTGTTTGTAACCATAGGTGCGGCTTTTTTCAGCACGAAACTGGACATCATTCTAACTTTCACAGATAATCACTTAGCTTCTGTTACTTTAAACGCTGGACGGCTTCCATTATAGACGGAGCGGATGCTATCGCCGAGACAACTGCAATTCCGTCTACGCCAGTCTTCCTCACTTCGGCTGCATTCATTATAGTAATGCCTCCAATGGCAACAGCCGGAAGAGTCCCGTCTTTCATAGCAGTCCTAATGCCTTCCAAACCAATGACTTCTTCATGGTCATCTTTTGACTGAGGTGTAAAAGCCGGACCGATTCCTGCATAATCCAGCCCCTCAATCTTTTGAGCAGCTAGGTACTCTTCAACTGAGTTTGTAGAAAGTCCGATAGTAAAATCGGCTCCAAACTCTTCAATCACTTCTTCAACAGGTGTGTCGTCCTGTCCCACATGGATGCCGTCCGCTTTTAGTTCCCGGGCAAGCTTAACATCATCATTGACTATAAAAGGAACGCCATACTGCTTGCAGAGGATTTGGCAATCCTGCGCCATCACGCGGTAGTCAGACGGATTTCGCACTAAGCTGCCTTCCCCTTTCTCTCTAAACTGAAAGCATGTAATGCCGGCCTTGAGCGCTTCTTCCAGAACAGTCTGCAGCGTTCTCTCTTTGCAGTCCTGCGTGCCCGCAATAAAATAGAGAGACAGCATCTCTTTTGTAGTCTGTTTCATTGTACTTCCTTCCTATATGCCCAATGATTAGTCGGTCCGTGACCGTGGCCAATGTCCAGTCCATTCTTGATAGCTGCTTGTATATAGGCTTTAGCTGTCCGGACAGCCTGCTCAACGGTCTGGCCTTTTCCTAATTCGGCTGCGATACAGGCCGAAAAAGTACAGCCTGTCCCATGCGTATCTTTTGTATCAATACGCTCTGTACTCAGCCAGACCCGTTCCCCATTTTCCAGGAGCAGTAAGTCTTCCGCTTTATCCTTGTCTAAAGCATGACCGCCTTTAATCACCACATTCCTGCTTCCGTTAGCCTGAAGATTTTTGGCTGCTTCAAGCATATCTGCTTTTGATTCAATTGCTATTCCCGTCAAGGCCTCCGCTTCAGGAATATTGGGTGTGATGACATGAGCCAGAGGTGCCAGCTTATCTTTCATCACCTGAATAGCCGTTTCTTCCATCAAGGAATGTCCGCCTTTAGCAATCATGACCGGATCGATGACAAGAGGAATAGCTGTAAAACCACTGTATACTTCACTCATCAGTTCCATGTAGTCGCCGTTGACGAGCATGCCTGTTTTTATGGCTGATACATTAAAATCAGTAAAAATTGAGTCCCACTGATTACGGACAGAATCCAAAGGTACCGGGTGGACGGCTTGAACGCCCAGAGTGTTTTGAGCCGTTACTGCAGTAATAACGGACAGGCCGAAAACATCTCTTTCCTGAAAGGTTTTAAGGTCAGCCTGTATGCCGGCTCCTCCGCCACTATCACTGCCTGCAATGGTTAAAACTTGTGGTATTTGTGTCATTGTCTTATCCTTTCTTTCTGCTTGATTATTTGCCAGCTTCAGGCTACTAAAATAATGACTGCCTGAAAACAAAAAACTCCCACTAAAGATCAGTGGAAGTGGAGTTAAACGACTGCCTGGACAGTCGTTCGCTTTCATTCATCTTGCCTCCGCTAGCACTAACTAGGTCAGGTCACGGGTCAGGTCTTACCTTTCTCAGCTTAAAAAGCTCCCCCGATGAGTTAAATATTCTATTAATGAACTTACCGACTCATTTAATCCATCCTCAATAAAAAGGCGATTAATTAGCCGTGGTAATTGCCTTTAGTGGCAATGTTTTCTTTCTTAATCTCATCAATAATTACCGTAACAGCTTCTTTCGGTGCACCTGTATGTGTTTCTACAGCCTTCACCATATCTTTAATCAAATTTTCCTTTTGATCTTTAGAACGGCCTTCCAGCATTTCTACGTGTACGATTGGCATAGTTGACACTCCTTTTTTATTCTTTAAATGCTTCATCTTTAAGACTGCTGAACTCTTCTTCAGAAAAATCGGTGATTTCCAGTAGCCAATTATCCTTTTTATCCGTTGAATTCAACAGTTCCGGTGAGTCTTCTATTTCCTCATGCACTGCTTTAACGTGAAGATCAAAGGGTGCAGTCAATTCCGTCACTGCTTTTGCTCCTTCGACGTTTACAATTGCCTCTCCTTTTAAAAGCTTTCCGGTAGCAGCGCTTAGCTCGGCAAACATCACTTCACCGACATCATCCTGCCCTTTTTCGGACACACCGACACGGTAATCAGCCTCTCCTGTCTTTTCGAACCATAACCCATTCGGATGGTATTTAATCGTCATACTGTCTCTCCTTTATTTAACCAGACTTGCTTGTATTCTTCTTCCTTAAACCCTGACGTACAGGTACTTCCGGAGATGGCAAAGGGTCGTTTCACAACCATACCATTTGAAGACAGCCACTCTGCAGCCTCTTCTGTTGTCATGTCGGGCAGCTTTTCCTTCAAGTTGTTTTCTCGATAGACATTCCCGCTTGTGTTAAAAAATGACTTAAGCGTTCGGTCAGTTTGAGATAAAATCTGAACCCATTCCTCTTTTTCAAGAGATTCTTCGAGTAAATTTTTTTCTTCATAATGAACTGCGTGCTCATCTAAAAACTTTTTCGCCTTTTTACATGTTGAGCAGCGCGGATGACAATAAAAATCCATAGCCTTCCTCCTCATATTCTCTTTTCATTATAGACCACTTTGTCAAAAGAAAAAAGAGGAATCAGTTGCCTGATTCCTCTCTTATTTGTATTCAGTCAATCAGACTAGTCATCGTCAAGATCCTGACCGATCTTGTCCCATTCTTCCTGTTCTTTTTCTTTCAATTTATTTACTTTATACAGTCGGCGTTTCAATATAACCGTTTCTGCTTCACTTGGGTAGCCAGTCCAGTCTGAATCCTGCATTTTCTTCTCGTTACGCTTCGCTGCTTCGTATTCTGGAACAGACATATGGTTCTTCCATTCAAAAATAATGGCATTGAGCAATGCCCCGAGCAGTATAACTATACTAGATAAGTATAGGAAGAGCATCAAGGCCAGGAAACCGCCAAAAGTTGCATTGGTCAGTGCATCATCACTAGCAACGGATAAATAGATTGAAAACCCTTGTGTCAGAAGCACCCAGCCGATAGTCGAGAATATAGCGCCCTGGTAAGAATACTTAAATGTCAAATGGTGATTGGGCACAAAACGGAAGACAACCAGCAGGACTGCAAACAAGATAACGAGTAAAATGACCCATCTCAGCAGCAGAAATTCCTGAATAAAGGGAATGTCAAAGCCGATAGAATTTTGAATAAATTCTAGAATTGCTTCACCAAAAACAAATACGAATATTGCAGCACTAATAATGACTAGGATTCCAATCATCACGAGCAATGACAGTATGCGTCCGACAATAACGTTTTTCTTCTGAACAGATCCATAAACATCATCCAGTACGCGTCTGAGAATCGTAATGACCTTACTCGCGGACCAGATGGCTGTCAGTAACCCGAAGGAAATAAAACCACCGCTGGCACTTTCCAGATAGCCTTCAAGAATCGGCTCAATCACATTGAATATATCCTGAGGTACGAAATCCGCCACCAGTGCCAGTACTTCATTCGTTTCAAGCGGCAGCAAAGGAATAATATTTGCTATAACCAGTAAGAGGGGGAACAGTGACAGTAAAATAAAGAACGCCATCTCCGCACCACTCTGGTTGACCGTAGCCCTTTCCCAATTCGACTGAAGAATAGGTATCAGTCTCGCCAGCTTATCTTTATAGGGTATTTTCTTTTCCAGTTTTTCAGCTTTTTCCACAGTATCCCACCTTATCTATCACCTAATCTTTCCTCAATCTTACCATAATACGCATATTCTTCCCTATTCATAAGCACTAAAAAAGACCAGACAGATTGATTCTCTGCCCGGCCTTAGTGTTATTCATCATGTAAATTGTATTCTTCAATAATCAACTGAATGCCTTCATCAACTGAGTGTGCTGTCCGCTTCTTACCGGACTTGAATTCAACGGTTACGGAACCTTCTTCCTGATGATAGACCTTTCCAATCACCTTTTTACGGACAAGCAGTTCCAGTTCAGTTGTGTTTTTATTCGCACCGGATACTTCGTTAATCTCGACTTCAATATTCTTATTTCGCTTACTCATTTTTTATTCCTCCACTGTGTTCACTCTATCTTGTTTCATAAGTTTACTAAAAACCGGCTGACAGCACAAGTTAATAATGTTGTGTAAATTAAAACAATCCTTATTTTTGTTAAATACCCTATTTTCTCTTATAATTTAACTAGCATAAATAAAGGGGAAATGAGTATGAAACTTGTACGCTATTTTAATGACGACCGCTCTATGGAAAAGTTAGGTGTACAATCTGAAAAAGGTATTATTGCCATCAGCAAATTAGCCAATCATCTCAATTGCAATGTCCCTCAAACCATGGATAAGCTGCTGGAAAATCCAACGGAATCCCTTGAGCATATTGAAAGTGTCTTTGATAGAGCCAAGGAGCTTCACTTCACCATGGAACCCTACACCTTATCCGTTAACTCTGTAACCATACTGCCGATAGTGAAGCAGCCGGAAAAAATACTCTGTGTTGGCCTGAACTATGTGGATCATGTAAAAGCTACCGGTGGTGACGTACCAACTAGTCCGGTTTTCTTCAGTAAATTTGCCAATACTCTGGCCGCTCATGGACAGACTGTTCCCATTCCTCCAACCTCTCAAAAAGTTGACTATGAAGGTGAACTGGTTATAGTAATCGGGAAGGAAATGAATGGAGTCAGTGAAAAAGAAGCAAGAGCCGGTATTCTGGGCTATTCAGTAGGTAATGATGTCAGTGAACGTCAACTACAGTTCCAAAGTTCTCAGTGGTTAATCGGCAAGTCTTTTGACTTCTTTGCTCCAACAGGGCCAGCCATTGTCACTAAAGATGAAATTGAAGATATCTCGCAACTTAAAATTCGTACCCGATTAAATGACAATTTAGTACAGGACAGTTCCACCAGTGAATTGATTTTTAGTGTCGAAAAAATAGTCAGTGAAGCCAGTCAGTACATGACACTAAAACCCGGTGATTTGATTTTTACCGGTACACCTAGTGGCGTGATTCTCGAACAGACCGAACCCGTCTGGCTGAAGCCGGGTGACCAGGTCTCCATCACCATTGACCAAATTGGGACTTTAACCAATACATTTTTATAAAGCTTTCACTTTTCGATGACTTCCATTTAGATATCACTCAACCTGTTCTCTTGTTAGACGTTACTTCTAATCATTGAACAGGAATACTATTTTTAAGAAAGAGGTCAGCTGCCCGGCAGCTGACCTCTTTACTACTTATCAGTTAATTTCCAGGTACTTCAATACCATCAGTCAGTTCTTTAGGTTGACCGTGTCTTGGTGTACGTGTCTGGTGCTGGAATGGGTAACGGATTCCCAGAGAGTGTTTCGCAATCTTGGCTGAGTGATCTGACATACGCTCAAGGTTGGAAACAATATCAACAAAGAGAATACCATCCGACGGAAGCCCGACGCCTGAGTTCAGTCTGTCAATATACTTGATTCGAATCTCATTTTCCAGGCGATTGACTTCTTTTTCTCGTTTAATTACGCTGCCGGCTAGAGAGTAGCTGTCTTCTGTAAATGAACGGACAGCTTCCGTGATGTTCTGCTCTACTAAGTGGAACAAAGCAATTAAATCCTCATCATAGAAAATCTTTTCACTGTCTTTATCTTTTCCATTTTTGCTGTGTTTAGCCTGTTTCTTGTGTGCTCTGACTGCTTCTTTAATATTATTTGTAATGTTTTCACTATGGTCACCAATACGTTCGAGGTACTTGGTAATATCCATCATCTGTGAATGCTCAGTTGAACTCTTGAGCGGGAGGTCTTCTACAGATATAAGCATCAAGTATTCAGTAAGGTGCGTATCAATTTTGTTAACTACGTCTTCCAGCTGAAGGGTATTGGCCAGACTTGTTTCATCCTGGTTCTTGTAATACCTGAACATCTCCCGGTATTCTTCCAGTACAAAATCACCCATCTGATTGATTTCCCGTTTAGCCTGGTTCAGTGCTATAGTCGGTGACGTCGTAATCAAAGAGTAATCCAGGTGAGAGGCATCGTATTCGATCAATGCATCATCTCCCGGTATGATTTTAGATACGAGAGCTGCAATCTGACTGATGAACCACATCTGAACCAGAACGTTAACGAGATTAAACATTCCGTGACCAAAGGCAATCTGCATAGCCGGATTTAAGTTTAAGGCGCTGGATATGGAAACTAACGCATTGGTGAAAGGTGCAAATATTAACAGTACTATTGCCGTTCCGACCAGGTTAAAAATAACGTGAGAGGCAGAAGAACGTTTAGCCGCTACACTTGCTCCAATAGCAGCTATAATGGCCGTAAATGTCGTTCCGATATTGCTTCCGAATAAAACTGCCAATGCTCCTGACAGTTCAATACTCCCTTGTCCATATAGTTCTTGAACAATACCAATAGTAGCGGTTGAACTTTGCAAAATAAAAGTAAGAATTGTCCCGCCTAAGACACCCAGAATTGGACTCTCTGAGAGAGTAACCATAATTTCCCTGAATACCTCAAGATCCCTGAGTGGCCGCATCGAATCCCCCATCAAATTCAACCCGTAAAAGATGGTTCCTATTCCAAAGAAAACTTGACCGAGATTGTTGATGATTGGACGTTTAAAGAAGAACAGCATCGCTGATCCGATCGCTATAATAGGTAAAGCGTAGGCTCCAATGTTAAAGCCGATGATGAATGCAGTAGCTGTTGTCCCGATATTGGCTCCCATGATGACTCCGATAGCCTGTTTCAGTTTCATAAAGCCGGCACTAACGAGTCCAATTGTTAAAACAGTCGTCCCTGTACTGGTCTGAAATAGAATCGTGACAAAAATACCAGCCAGAATTGCTCTCAGTGGAGTAGATGTAAATTTATTTAAAATTTCACGTAAACTGTCTCCTGCTGATTTTTGTAATCCGTCTCCCATATACTTAAGACCAAATAAAAATATTCCTAGTCCACCGAAAAACATAAATGCTATTTGCTGTGCATCCACACAAAACCCTCCATTTTTTATTATCTATTATTATTGGAATTCACGAAACGACTGTCTGAATAAAACAGTTCCTGCTTGTTGCCATCTCCCTATTTCCACTTCCTATCTTAAATCTTATGGACGTCAAAATGAACAGGAAATTTTAACATGAGAGAATTTTAATGTTACAACCTGTTCGATTTTGATGCACTAAGTACTGAATTATATTTGAAAAAATGCCGAAAATTTGTAAAGAACGTATATTGAAATTGTGTGTTTTCTGTATTGTTCGTTTCTTGCTGTTTTCGTGCTTATTTAATGCGTTTACATTTCCCCATATAAAATCAGCTCCCATGAGCTTTCTGATTTACATTTAATTTACATAGCGTTCACATTTCAGTAACAGTTAGAAAGACTTCATTTTCCACATGCAAAAAACGGGCATTTCAAGCTAATTCAGCTTGGAATCCCGTCTTTTATCAAGCATATTGTTTTACCTTTCGCAGCAATTTTTCTCTCTTCTTCTTGTACAAAGCTACTTCATCTTTATGACAATAGATAAAGTGATCCGGTGCAATCTCATGCAGTTTGACCTGGCTCAAATCATCATAATGATGGTATTTCGGATCGTATTCAGTACGGACGCGGCTTCGTTCCGTTTCTGGATCGGGTGTTGGAATGGCTGACAGCAGGGATTCCGTATACGGATGCAAAGGCGCTTTATACAATTCATCTGCTTCACAAACTTCCAGAACCCTCCCGTTGTTCATTACGCCTATCCGGTCACTGATGTATTTCACCATTGACAGATCGTGTGCGATGAACAAATAGGTCAGATTATTGGTTTTTTTCAGTTCCTTCAATAAGTTGACGACCTGTGCCTGTATGGACACATCGAGTGCGGAAATAGCTTCATCAGCAATAATGAGTTCAGGTTCGACCGCGAGTGCCCGGGCAATACCGACACGCTGGCACTGTCCGCCGGAAAACTCCTTTGGATAACGGTTAGCAAACTGTTTGCTCAGACCCACTGATTCAAGCAATTCGTATACTTTCTCTGTGCGTTCCTTACTGTCCTTAGCCATGCCGTGGACTTTCAAAGCGCCGCCAATAATTTCCTTGACTGTTAATCTGGGATTGAGTGACGCGTAGGGATCCTGAAAAATCATCTGCATCGATTTACGGAATTTCAGTAAATCACGACGTTTCTTTATGGTCGAGATATCCTCTCCCTTATACAGAATCTGTCCTCCAGTAATATCACCCAGCTTAATCAGTGCGCGTCCTGTTGTCGACTTGCCACTACCGGATTCTCCTACGAGACCGAATGTTTCTCCCTCATATATGGAAAAGCTGACATCCTTGACCGCGCGCACTTCTGATTTCTTACCTTCATTGAAATACTGTTTTAATTCCTTGAATTCGACAATCGGTTTTTTTTCATTAACTGTGGCTGCCAATAGCTTCGCCTCCTACTCTAGCGGACTGACCCTTTCCCAGGTGCAGCATCTCAAATTTCTCTTTTCGTCTGATAACCTCTTCCGGTGGGGTGACATCCGGTGCGTCCGGATGCAGGAGCCAGGTTTTAGCGTAGTGGGTATCCGATACCTGGAAGAGTTCCGGTTCTTCATAAAAATCTATCGCCAGTGCGTATTCATTTCGGGCGGCAAAGGCATCTCCTTCCGGCGGGTGGAGCAAGTTAGGCGGAGAGCCTGGAATAGTGTAGAGATTCGTTTCTTCGACATCCAAAGTCGGCATAGAAGCCAGTAGCCCCCATGTGTAGGGGTGCATCGGATTATAGAATATTTCATCGGCCGTACCCACTTCCACTATCTGACCCGCATACATAACCGCCACGCGGTCCGCCATTTGAGCGACCACGCCTAAGTCATGAGTAATGAAGATAATGGATGTATCAAGTTCTTTCTTCAGTTTATTCATTAAGTCAAGTATCTGTGCCTGAATAGTTACATCCAGAGCGGTAGTCGGTTCATCTGCAATTAAAATCTTAGGTTCACAGGCTAGAGCAATTGCAATCATGACACGCTGCCTCATCCCACCAGAGAACTGGTGCGGATAGCTTTTATAGGACTGCTTCGGACTATGAATACCCACGAGTTCCATCAGTTCCAGCGCACGCTCTTTGGCTTCTTCTTTGGTGCAGCCTTTATGGGTTCTGACCGGTTCGGCAATCTGTTT
>RECC01000005.1 GCA_007692455.1 Alkalibacterium sp.
AAAAACAGGCTAAGCGGCTTTTCACATCAATAGTGAGAAGCTGCTCAGCCTGTTTAAAAATCAGTTTATTTCTTTTTCTTTCTGACGACTTTTTTCTTTTTCTTCTTCTTGCTTCCGCCGCCCAAACCTTTGGACATGCCATTCATGGCCATCTTGCCGAGCTTACCTTTAGGGCCGCCACCCATGAGTTTATCCATTCCTGGAATACCGCCCATCTTACCTTTGGACATTTTGCTCATCATTTCTTTGGACTGCTTGAACTGCTTAATCATACGGTTAACTTCCGCGATGTCACGGGCAGAACCCTTGGCAATTCGGCGTCTGCGTTTTTGTGACAGAATATCCGGATTTTCACGTTCTTCTGGTGTCATGGACATGACAATCGCCTTCATGTGGGCAATATCTTTCGGATCCATCTGGAAGTCAGCCATGCCGGGAACATTGTTCATACCTGGAATCATTTTCAGAATGTCTTCCATTGGGCCCATATTAGTCATCTGGTCCATCTGCTCGATGAAATCGTTGAAATCATAGCGGTTTTCACGCATTTTTTCAGCCATTTCCTCGGCGCGTTCTTCATCGACTTCCTGCTGGGCACGTTCGATTAAAGTTAGAATATCTCCCATGCCAAGGATACGGTTAGCCATACGGTCTGGATAGAATGGTTCCAGAGCGTCCAGTTTTTCACCTGTACCGGTAAATTTAATCGGTTTATTTGTGATTGCACGGATAGATAGAGCCGCACCACCACGGGTATCTCCATCCAGTTTAGTCAGGATGACACTGGTGATAGTCAGACGGTCATTAAAGGAATCTGCAACGTTTACAGCGTCCTGACCCGTCATGGCATCAACAACGAGGAAAATCTCGTGTGGGTTGACTGCTGCTTTGACGTCATCCAGTTCGTTCATCAGGTTTTCATCAATGTGCAGACGACCGGCCGTATCAATAATAACGACGTCACGGTTATTGTCTTTCGCTTCCTGAATCCCTTTTTCTGCAATTTCGACAGGGCTGACCTGGTCGCCCATACTGAAGACAGGAATGTCCAAGTCGCGTCCCAGTGTTTCCAGCTGGTCAATCGCAGCGGGACGATAAATATCCGCCGCAACCATCATCGGTTTCTTGTTTTCATGTTTGCGCAAGTAGTTTGCCAGTTTACCGGCAGTGGTCGTTTTACCGGCACCTTGAAGACCGGTCATCATGTAGACAGTTGGTCCCTGTCCTGGTTCGGCGTAGACAATCTTTTCCTGCTCGCCACCCATTAATTCGGTCAGTTCGTCGTTAACAATTTTAACAACTTGCTGTCCACCATTTAAACTGCCTAAAACTTCTTCACCCAGAGATTTTTCTCTAACTGATTTTACAAAATCACGTACTACTTTATAGTTTACGTCGGCTTCCAGTAAGGCCAGCCTTACCTCTCGCATGACGTCTTTTACATCTGCCTCGGTTACCTTCCCTTTTTTACGTAAGCCGGAGAAAGCATCCTGCAGTCGTCCTGTTAACCCCTCAAAGGCCATATATGTGTCATTCCTCTCTGATCGAATCCAAACTGATTTCGTCTATTAATTCTAATAAGTGCGTGTCGTCCGAGTACTTTTCATCAGTATATGCTTTAAGTGCCTCGACCGCGGTCTGTTTCTTGTCAAACTCTTCTACTAAGTTTAATTTATTTTCGTAGTCCTGTAAAATGACTTCCGACCGTTTAATATTATCATAAACAGCCTGGCGACTGACTGAAAAATCGTCAGCTATCTCACCCAGTGAATAGTCATCCCCATAGTACAAGCGCATGTACTCCTGTTGTTTAGGAGTCAACAGCGGACTGTAAAAGGAAAAGAGTCGATTCATGCGTAATGTTTTTTCCAATTCCATTCTCAGCAGCCCCTTTCTGTAATATTTATTTTAACTCTTATCAGGCGGTCTGTTCGATTAACTCTTTGAACAGGCCATATGCAAATTTCTCAGTATCAAATGGGTGCAGGTCGTTCATGGTTTCGCCCAAACCGACAAATTTAACCGGGATACCCAGTTCCTTGCCGATAGCCAGCACGATACCACCCTTAGCCGTACCATCCATTTTAGTCAACACAATACCAGTGACATCGGTTGTTTCCTTGAAAATTTTCGCCTGATTCAAAGCGTTCTGACCGGTTGTCGCGTCCAGCACCAACAGTGTTTCGTGCGGTGCATCGGGAATTTCACGCGAAATAACGCGCTTCATTTTCTCCAGCTCATTCATCAGATTTTTCTTGTTCTGAAGACGTCCGGCAGTATCAATCAATAGAAGATCCGCACCACTGTCTCTGGCTGTTTTAATGCTGTCAAAAACAACCGCTGCAGGATCTCCGCCCTGTTTAGTTGAAATGACTTCAGCGCCTACTCGGCCGCCCCAGATGTTCAGCTGTTCAATAGCACCGGCACGGAATGTATCGCCCGCTGCCAGCACCACTTTCTTGCCTTTATCGATATACTGATGAGCCATTTTGGCAATCGTCGTTGTTTTACCGACGCCGTTAACGCCAACAAACAATACGACGGTCAAGCCGTCAGGGTTCTCGTTGAAAGACTGATGATCCGGATTCGTTTCACCGTACATATCAACCATCGTTTTTACAATAACGCGTTCAGCATCTTTCATGCTTTTCACGTTTTCGACTTTAGCTTCATAACGGAGCGTGTCCGCAATCTGCATCGTTGCTTCAAAACCGACGTCTGATTCAATCAGCAAGTCTTCCAGTTCTTCGAAGAATTCTTCATCTTCATAACGGAAGTTGGCCAGAAGTTCGTTCAGACGGCGTGTAAAGGAAAGACGTGACTTCTTCAGTCCTTTTTCGTATTCATCTGTTTCTTTTTTTGTATTATCCGGTTCAAGTGTCGTTTCTTTGGCTGCAGAATCCTCGACGACCTCTTTTACCTCTTCTTCCACCTCAACTTGAGGCTGATCTTTTGCTTCCGCACCTGTAAAAGCGGATTTAATCTTATCAAATAATCCCATTTAGACTCACTCACTCTCGCTTTTTTATAGATCAGGAATGTAGAACTTTATTGTCCAGTATCACACATCTTGCTTGTGCCACTTTTCCTGAACAGTTACTGCTAGTTTAACACATATTGCTCAATAGCATAAGCGACACCGTGCTCGTCGTTTGATTTGGTAATGACTTGGGCAGCTTCTTTTACTCGATCGGTCGCATTCGCCATAGCCACACCCATCCCGGCTGTCTGCACCATTGCCAGGTCGTTTTCCTGATCACCAATGGCCATCATTTCATCCAGTCCGATGCCCAGAAGTTCGCCTAACTGAATCAGGCCTTTTCCTTTATCGACTGACTTCGGCAGAATTTCAAGCAGGTTGCTGCGTGACTTCATAATGGTATAGCGTTCATGATAGATAGATGGAATCTCTTTGATTTTTTCATCGAGTTCATCCTCATGCCAGCACATTACAATCTTGTTGATGGGAAAAGGATCCGGCAAGTCGGTCATATCAACCGGTTCATACGGCAGAGCTTTCATGTGCTTGGAGTACTGGGACGGTTTGCCTTTTGGATAAGGCGGTTCGTAAACAGTATCCAAATCGATAAAGTTAACCGGCAGATTCAAATCCTGACTCAGTTTAAAAACATCCAAAGCCTCTTCTTTACCATGTGTAATCTGACTCAGCGTTTCACCGGTTTTTGTCCACTGAACCAGACCACCGTTATAGGTCAAGCCGATATCGCCTTCTTCGGTCAGCTGGCACTCTTCTAAAATATGCAGCATGCCTTTCAACGGGCGTCCAGTAACAAGGACTACTTTCACGCCCTGCTCTTTGGCTTTTAAAATAGCTTCTTTATTTCTCTGTGACACATTGCGCTGGCTGTCCAGCAGAGTGCCGTCTAAATCAATGGCGACGAGTTTAATTGACATAGGTACCTCCTGTTTAAGTCTGTTCGACTGTTTCTTCAACGTCCTGTAAATGAACGGAAACCAGTTTGGAAACGCCTTTTTCTCTCATGGTGACGCCATACAGAGAATCCGCTTCTTCCATAGTGCCTTTACGGTGAGTAATGACAATAAACTGGGTATCATCTGCAAAGTTATGCAGATACCGTCCGAAGCGAGCCACATTAGTCTCGTCCAGTGCCGCTTCCGCTTCATCCAGAATACAGAAGGGTATCGGACGCACTTCAATAATCGCAAACAATAGAGACAAGGCGGTTAAAGCACGTTCCCCACCGGATAAGAGACTCAATGACTGCAGTTTCTTTCCTGGCGGTTGAGCGGCAATTTCCACTCCTGATTCCAGCAGGTTGTCCGGATCGGTCAGGCGGAGTTCCGCTTTTCCGCCACCAAACATGCGTGGAAATACAATGGCAAACTGTTCTTTAACCTGGCTGAAGGTTTCGTAAAAGCGTTTCTTCACTTCACTGTCCATCTGTTCCATTGTGTCATAGAGGCTCTCTTTGGCTTCAAGCAAGTCTTTCTGCTGTTCGGCTAGAAACTCATGCCGTTCATTAACCCGTTCGTATTCCTCAATGGCGTTCAAATTGACTGGTCCCAGTTCTTCAATGCCGCGCTTCAAGAGCTTGACCCGTTTCTGTGTGGCTTCGCGGTCCAGGTCATCTGGTTGATTCAATTTTGCTTCCTCATAGCTGATAGCATATTCTTCAGATAAATACTCCAGCAGGTGATCGATAGAGACATCCAGTCGGGAAGTTGCTATATCCAGCTGGTTTTTCTCTTCGGTCAGGTTGCTGCGTCGGTCCTGCAGTGAATGGATAGTCTCTTCCAGTTCTGTAACCATCTGGTCCAGTTCAGTCTGACTGGCTTTCAGAGAGCGTTCGCTTTCTTTCAGTCTGTCATTTTCCTCAGTCAGCTCACTTAAGCGTTCGGTCAAGTCTTCTTTGGATTCGAGTTCTTCTCCTTGTTTCAGTTCAGCGAGTTCCTCTTCAGTATGCATTATACTGTTTTGAACCTGGCTGATTTGAGAGGAGATACTCTCTTTTTTCGAACGGGATGAGGCCAAAAGCTCACGGGCTTCATTCCACTCGTTTAAAATGGCTTCGCGTTCTTTTTCCAGTTCTTGCTGTTTAGCCTGTCTGTCTTCTTTTTCGCTGGACAACTGGTCCATCTCTTCTTTCAGACGGTTCAGTTGGTTGTCGGCTTGCTGGCGTTTTGTCTGAACATCGGATAGCTGCTGGGTCAGGGAGTGTTCTTCACCCGTTGCTTCATCCATTTCAAACTGAAGGCCTTTTTTCTCACGTTCCAGTCGCTTGAAAGTATCCGACAGCTGAGAGACCTCATTTTCCAGCTGTTTTTCAGCCAGACGCTTGTCTTCTCCTTCAGAACGCAGGGTTTCCAGCTTCTCAGTTAACTCTTTGCGCTCGGATTCTTCCTGAGCCCGTTCGTTTTGCCTAATCGCTAAGGTTTTTTCGAGTTCGTCAATTTCAATGCGCAGGGCTTTCTCTTCTTTTTTCTGAGAGAAAAGGTGGGCATTGGATGAGCGTTTGCCGCCTCCACCAGTCATGGATCCGCCGGCATTCATGACGTCTCCTTCAAGACTCACAACCCGTACACTGTAGTTGACTGC
>RECC01000067.1 GCA_007692455.1 Alkalibacterium sp.
TTTGATTGCGTGTGCTTTGAGTGTCTTCATAGTGCTGCTTCCCCCACTTAGTATTCCCGTCGTACTTTTGTGCGATCGTCAGAACAATAAAGGTTCTGATTATCTAGAAAATTATTTAGGTGATACCTTAATTAAAGAATACTTTAATTAGTTAGTTCATTTAAATAGGTTATGATTTTTTCAGCTATTTCAGTTGTTCTATTCTCAATCTCAATCGTAGTCCACTTTTTGTGATTTGCTATATTTTTATTTTCCGGAATGTGACTTTCTTTATATCGAAGTTTCTTATCTTTAAAATCTTTGTTGCTTATATTAGTGTTTATTTTATCCAATAGTAGTGTGGCGTTGCCCACTTTTGAAGTATAAATTTCTCTTTCTTCTTCCACACTAAAGTCTTTAATCCACTGGCTGTTCTGTGAAGGACGTTTAGGTAAAATGTGCTCGTAATGAATTTCACTAAGGTTATCTCTTATTTTTAATTCTCTCTGAAGATCTGTAGTGTTATAAGTTTCCCTCAAAATGAACTTAAGATTTTTCTCAGCTTGACCTCGTTTAACAATTTTACCTTTAATGGCTTCCTTGACTTCGGAATCACTAAGTGCCTCTTTCTTGAGGACATTTAAAACATCTTTAATAGACTTAGTTTCCGTATATATATCATTGGCAAGATCTGCAATTAAGATTTCAATTGTATTTGCTCTCTTTTCTTCAAAATAAAGATTTCTTATACCTATATTTAATAAGTGGGTGGCAATTTCATTTATATTAGATAAAGAATAACCTTTCATCATAGCAGCAAGTAATAATGGAAGTTGCTGTTTTTTTATAAATAAATTTAAATTAGATATATTCTCTCTATAATTATCATAAGCTGTTCGATCTTTGTAATCTGTTAATTGAGCTGGATTTCTTAAATGTAAATATTTTTCAGATGCTGCTAGTAAGATATTTAATAAATCTATCATTTCTTTTCGATTTTGTTTTGAGTACTTAGTATAGATTTTTGATAAGGCATTTTTCTTTGTGCTTTTTCCCGTTAAAACTGTTGCAAAAGCCACTAAAAAATCACTCTGATCAAAGTTAGCTAAGTTACTTTCTATCTCGTTCCATTTATCTTTTACAGCTTTTTCTTCTAAGGCAATAACCAAATCATTTTTTAAAACATAATAATTTTCAAGTTGCTTACCAGTATTATTCAAAGACTCGAACATTGCCATGGCCAATTCGTCTGTATCTGTCTTGATAGTAATCAAATTGGTCGCTGTAAGAATTCTATTCACCATTTTCCTGATTTCATCTCGATTTAGATCGTTTTTATCAATAAAACGATCCAATAGTTGAGTAATGAGATTAAAATTAGTAATAAATGTTTTAATAGTTTCATTTTCGTAGTTCTTGGAATCAAGGTCTACATCATTTTTAATAGACAGCAATTTATAGAAAAAGTTTTCTGTTTCTTTATCGTCAAACCTGAGTTTTCTAATATTTCCATCATCTGAAATATACTCAACTTTTTCAATGTATTGATTGTGTAACTGTTTAGCAGCTTCTAGTAAACCTCGGCTGTTTAACTTCTTAATGAAGACACCTACAATTAATAAAGAAGTTATGGTCCTCTGCTGACCATCAAATATTTTAGTCATACCTCCTTCTCCAGAAAGTGTGAAGAAGTTAAGCATATGAATATTTTCGTCATCATAGTATAAGCTTACTAAATCATTAAAAAGTCTCTCAACTTCAGCTTTATTCCATTCGTAAGGTCTCTGAGAAAAGGGAATAGTTAATTCGCCAATATCAGATTCGATACCTAAGTAACCTTTCAAAGTTGTCTCATGTGCGTCCACTCTTTTCATGTAATTCATACCTTTCCATTTTTAATTGTATTTTATATTTCCAATTTTATTTAACGTTTCATGATCAATATAATTGGCGAGAGCTTTTACTATTTCTTTTTTTAATTCGTCTTTTTGAAGAAAAGGAGCCATAATAACAGGGTAGTTATTGTTCAGCTCGAGGAAAACTCTCCGCCCATAACGCTCATCCTTACCTAGGTCGTCGCGATTCTTAATTTTTGCTTTCATAAGACTTGTTAGACCGAGTTCATCTACTGCCCTAAAGAAATTCAAGATAAAATGACTGTTTCTAAATATTGAATATTTAATAATGTAATTGTACATATCGATGTTGTTAATTATTAGTTGAATATAGTATTGCTTTTCTTCCTCAGACTCCAGTTTTGTGTCATAAATATACTCGGCTGCAAGTACGCATTTATATATATAACTTTCCCAGTCAAAGGGTTTCATAATGATTCTTATAAAATCTTTGTGTGAAGTGATTAGTTGCCCGTATAAGTCAAAAAGATAATCTCTCTTGGTTATCATCAATGAATGCCAAAATCTTCCATTCATATGAATTTCTCTTGGAGTTTCAATGTAGGAATTCATTATTATGTTAATAGCTTCAGTAAAAGAGGCACTTTTCTCCTTTTCTGAACCTCTACCCATATATATTGGGAAGTCAGGAGATTCTTCAATAAACACTGATTCTTCACTGAAATAATCTTTGTCTAATTCAATCGAGTCATTCATAAAATCTAAATATAGCTGCTCATTTTTTAAATAACTGTCTGCCAACAATCTAATTTCCATTTTCATTCAACCTTTCAATAGAATGAGTAAATTTTTCAATGATACTAGGTGCTACTTTCTGCACCAGTGCATCTAAACTGTCATAGCTAATTTCATTGATGCCTTTTTTAAGTAACAGTTGGTACAATTTGTAATGGAGATCATTTAAACTGCTATCATCTAGATCTTCTAGAAAGAAGCCTTCTTCTCCATCTTCTATATTCTCATTGATAAACTGATTCAGTGCTCTTTCTAACCCATTATACAAATATATATTCATAACATTTCGACTTCTCGCTGTACTTTGTAAAAGGTGTCTTTCATCTTTAAATTTCAGTACTATAGTTTTATTTGATAGTTTTATTTGAAAATCGAAATCCATTTTGGAATCAATAGTTTTTTCAAATAAAGCAATTCCTTCTTTTCCTGTATTGCGTACTGTAGATACATTGGAATAACCAATTAAAGAATACTGTGGAATTCTTAATTGACTTTTCATAACGTTATAGAATGAAACAAGCTCTTCACAATGTGCAAAGGAAATATTTTGCTTTGATTGGATATGCAATTGTGCTCGAACTTTATCATTAAAAGAAACTCTTGATTTTGATAGGTTTATATATAGCTGTCCTTTTTCCAATTCAAAAAAAGAATTGTCGTCAGATTGAATAATCAATATCAGCACTGCCTGATTATTATCTATAAGAGATCTCACAAAATCTGATTCGATGTCATATTCAAAAAATATGTCATAAGAAGTAGTTTTGTCTACAATATTATTCACCCTGAAATTAAAGCCACTATCAGTATAACTGTTGTTAGTATCAGAAAGTACAGGATAGGAGAAAGCTGCATCTTTATTGTAAATCATAAGACTACCTCCACTTTATATACAAATTTTAGGTTAGCGTTATATTTAGGGCCTATTATCATATTCAATAATGTGTATCCATCATATACAGGAATATCATACATCTTAAACTCGTCGAAAAAAATCTTTGATTCTCCGGATGTAATCTCAGTTATATTTGTATATAAGTCTGTTAAGGATATTCCGTCATCTATTTCTTCACCCTGGCCATTAACCAATTTCAAGCCAAGGTTAATCTTTTTCCACTGTTCAGCACCTTCAATTTCATCAAATCGAAAAGTGATAAATTCCTCTTTTTCAATAACTGCTCGATTGACTATTGCAGGGGGGAGTATATAATTTGAAACTTCCTTCTCATTTTTCGGATCAGCTTGTTTTTTTCGAGGTCGACGTTTTTTGGTTTTAGGCTCTTTGGAAGGAGCTTCGTCACTTTCCTCTCTTGGATGCTTCTTCCTTTTTTCTTTTTTATTGTCGATCTCAAGATTTATATGGTCTGTCAACTCAACCTTTTCAGAGTACTTATTGATCTGCCCATCAAATTCCCAGTTCATTTCATAAATTAAGTCACTGGTATCTATCTCGCCTTCGGGTTCAAATTTTTTATTTTGACTTTCCTCAATTACCTCTTTTAACTGTTTGTTAAGTCTATTTAAAAAGTGCTTTGCTTTCTTCTTTTTTTCAGGATCCCGAATCTGTTCGTTAGATAATGCAGTATGGGACTCATTCTCTAAAGACTTAAGATATTCATCCTCTTTTGCACCACCAATTAATACAGCATTATAAGGTGTTCTTACATGACTAGGAACTTTTCGATCTTCAATTTTCATACCTATACTACGCACTATGCCAGTTCGTCCAGAAGGAATCTCTTCATTTTCATCAAAGAAATATAGTTTGAAGTTATAAGTTTCACTATTATATTTTTTTGGAAGAGTGACTTGAAGATTTTGAGGAGCTGCATTTAAGTAAGAACTATAATAAAGTGGAAGAAATTCATACTTCATTTCTGGGACATCAGTTGCGTAGTAGCTATGAATAATTTCCTCTAGGGACCTGTCGTTAATTATTATTTCTTTACCTTTTACATTTAGGGATACTTCTAGATTGTTTTCTATAATTGATACAAAAAAATTATTACAGACTGCTTTTACGAGGTTAACTTCCTTACTTAATTCCTTTCTTAAGTAAGGAATTATTATTTTTAATCCTCTAGAATTTTTTTGAAAAACGTTTGAAGGATGAGTATTTATTCTGGGCATAAAAGCACCATTCTCATCCAGAGTCACATAATGACCTGTCCCTCTATAAGACTGGTTGTTCATGTCGTGATCAAATAATTGTACTGATCCACCAAGATGTTTGTTACCGTATTCATCACAGTTCGCAAAATACATCAAATGTATTTCAGAAGCAGCATTGTTGGCTATCTTTCCTACTCCATGAGAGCCCCCTCGGGTTTTTTCCGTCCCTGCATCTTTGTGCTTAGCATGTACACCTTTATTAAAAGCGTATACTGGATATGTACCACCGTCATTCTTTCTTGCTCCTGATAAACCTTGGGTATTGGAATCAGAGGCGGTTAAAACAACTACCTTTTGCTGTTCTATTTTGCTTTTCATGTGTTGGACCGTTTCACTTGTATAAGAATTACCAGGTTTTAGAGATTGTATATGATCAAACACATCATCAATGCCGGGTATATCATATTTTTCAACTTCTGTAACAATTAAGTTAACCTTTACTGGTTCTTCTGTCTCACGAATTTTAGCATCAAGAGAGTTTTGAATGATTTCACGTACCGTACCTTCCACATCGTCTCCATCAGCCATCATTTGTTGTCTAAATCGCTCAAGAGAAGGGTCAAATGTAAATATTTCGACATGATCAACTTTTGAAAACTGAAAATATTTTTTATAACTCATATAGCATCTTCCTTAATATAGATTTAAACTATCCATTATATTCATTAGATCATGTAATATGTGAAAGATCAAATAAATTTATTATTTATCTATAAAAATAACATAATATTTTTCTTGCATTACCTGTTCATTATCCTCCATACAAAAAAAGAGAGGAATTTCCCCTCTCTTTTTGTATATTATATAACTTAACTTTTGCTTAAAAATGAAGACCTATATAAGAGATTTTATTTCTTTTTGGATTGTTCATAATGATCTTTCCCCCACTTAGTATTCCCATCATAGCGTTGAGCAAATGCCAACACCAAGAAAGTACCTACTAAAAATATCGCAGTTACAGGGGTGGGATCAACTTCAAAGCCTAGTAACTCTAGTATAGCCATTACAAGAAAAAAGAAGGAGCTTGTATAACCATAAAAACCTAGAAGTTTACCAATAGCTTTTGTATCGACTTTTTCTTTCTTTTCCTTAGGCATTGTATTGTAGCCTGCAATCAGCATGTCCATCTTAAAAACATGTACTAATAAACCGATTGCTAGCATAACTAGAGCCATGAATAAATAAGTTATCAATATGTGACCTTCTTTCTATTTCATATTATTTGACTAAGATTCTTTAATTTAACTCTAAAATCAAATAGAAATTTCCCCTACTCAAACTCCATCTGCGGGCGCCATTTGCCATCGGAGGCGTTTTTGAGGAAGTCATAGGTTTGGAAGGCACTGTCGTTGGCACCGAAGACGTCGGGGCCTTTTTTTCTGCTTATGGCTCCCAGTTCAAACAGCACCCAGGTCATGTACTTTTGGGACCATTTTTTGTCAGTCACTTGATAAAGTCTGGACAGCGCTATGGCATCTCTGTCTTCAAAGATATCATCCAAAGTTTTTCCTTTGGCCATTTCTCCTTTAATATGCGCACTCAGCATATCAAAAAAGAGTTCCTGCTCTTCAACTGTGGCTGTGCCGTAATGGGTCATCACTTTAAAGACGGCAATCAGCTCGATAATCTCCTTGTAGTCCGGCAAATCATAGCGGCCCAGAAGATACTTGGCATCGTCTCGTGTGTTTTCCATGGCTTCGACAAAGGTTGTGAAGCGGTTCAGATTCGTTTCGTAGACAACATCGTCTACTTTCAAGTCGGGGTCAAAATAGAGGTACTCCGCCACCCAGGGTTTCTCTTCGATTAATTCGGTCAATGTGGTCATGTGTATGGTTCCTTCCTTTTCTTACTCTTAGTCTTCTAGATACTGCTTCAAATCTTCCAGGCGCTGTTTGACATCTTCTACACCCAGGTCATAAATCGCCTGCAGTTTATTCGGGTCGCGCTCCAGCCGTTTAACGGGAATCGTTTTAGATGGACGAATCACAAAGGCTTCGTTTGCCTGTTCTTCTTCGGTCAGTTGTCTGACGGTATTATTATAGTTCTGGTAACGATTTTTGAGTGAGGAGCTGAAAGCCGGGTACTGTTTATACCAGCGGTCAATCATAAACTCGCTTGGCTTGCTCTTGCGGTAAGCAAGCGGTCGGGTCAAAATGACGATGCGTTTAGAGTAACCCAATTCCTTGGCTTTTTCATAAGGAATACTGTCCGCGACTCCCCCGTCAAGATACAAGCTGCCGTTGATGTCCACTGGTTTGGATACGAACGGCATGGAGCCGGAAGCTCTGAGGGTTTCCATTTCATTAAAGGGATCCGTTATCTTTGTGTATTCGGGCTGTCCCGTTTCCATATTCGTCACTGTGGCATAGAAGTCAGTTGAGGATTGTTTAAACGCCTCTTCGTCAAAGACGTCGAGTTTAAAGGGAACGGTGTAGTAGGCGAACTGTTTGTTTACCATGTCACCAGTCGTCACCAGACTTCTTAGGCTGATGTAGCGTTTATCTTTAATATAGGTTTTGTTATAACGCAGTGCCCGGCCTTTTTGTCTGGAGACAAAGTTAATACCGAACAAGGCGCCGGCAGAGACAGTCACCATACCGTCCACGTGAATCGATTCATCCAATAAAGTGTCCAGAACACCGGCCGTATACAGTCCGCGCATCCCGCCACCTTCCAGTATCATTCCTGTAGTCATGTGCTCACCTTTACATAGTTTTCTTACATTAAGTAATATGTAGATAGTTTAACTATACCATTTTTAACCGGTGTAATTAAAGAACCTATATCAGAATTCGACATAGGTTCTTTGATAATTAGAAATATTTTTTTCAGTTTGACCTCTTGTCAATCAGATAAGCAGTAAATATTAACAATCAGGATGCTTTAAAATTGTATACAGGTCTGATGTGTTCAAGGATAGCGACGGTCTCCTCTATGTTATCGATGATATCGGTCGGGTTTTTATACGCCATCGGTGCTTCGTCCAGGGTATCCATTTTTACAGAGGTCGAATAGATGTCTTTCATCGTGTCTTTGAAAATAGCCAGGGACAGCTGTTTCTTTGCCTGCCTTCTGGACAGTACCCTTCCTGCCCCATGTGGAGCTGAGTAATTCCATTCTGGATTGCCTTTGCCTTTGGCTATGATTCCCCCATCTTTCATATTCAAAGGAATAATCAGACGCGTTCCTTTTGACGCATCCGTGGCCCCTTTTCTTAAAATACCTTGGATCGGATCGATATAATTATGCACAGAATCGAATTGGTCTACTACCGTCCAGTTCATATGCCTCAGTATTCTGTCTGAGATAAGCAGACGATTCGCATGCGCATACTCCTGGGCGATAGTCAGATCATTCAGATAATCGTCCAGATGCTGCCCTTCCAGATAAGCGAGATCGGGTTGCGCGACTTTTGGCGAGGTGACGGTCTTAAGACAGTCATTCCCCGCGATTCTCTGATGATGATTCGCTACAGTTAATCCCAGACTTCTAGAGCCGGTATGCACGGTCAGGTAGTAGTCCCCCTGCTCGTTTCTTGACACTTCGATAAAGTGATTGCCGCCACCTAAAGAACCCAGAGACTGTTTAACACGCATAAGTTTGTCCAGTTCGAACGTAAGGTCATCCAGCCGGTTAAAGTTCTTTGCTTTGATGTTCACATTGAAACCAGAAGGGATATGGGTACGAATTACCTGATCCAGTCGATTAAAGTCACGTTCTGACAGATGAGTCGGGTCTAGCTTGGTCACCATGATTCCGCAGCCAATGTCTACTCCTACAAGATTTGGACAGACTTTTTTGTTTTTCGTCGTCATCGTCGTTCCGATAACGGCTCCTTTACCGATGTGCGTATCGGGCATGATGGCAATGTGTTCACCTTTGACGAAGGGTTCATTCAATAACTGAGTCACCTGTTCCCTTACTTTTTCGTCCACCACTCTGGTATAGATGACCGCTTGATTAAACTGTCCTTCCAGAATCATTTTTTCAGCCATAATTATCCATCCTTTTCCAGATGTCACTCCTGATCATTTAGAGAATGTCTTCAAAGAAATACAATAGCCAATAGGCAGCGGTTAACCGTCTTTTCTTGGATTTAGGAATTATTTGGGCTTGCTTAAGATTCTGTGTCAGATGTGGTCCGTCCTTTAAAAATGGCACACTTTCTTGCATCAATATCATGATGTGTGCGGTCAAGTCTTGGGATAAAGGTACACTGTCAATAATGACCATGTTTTCTGTACTCAAAAAGGCACTGCGGGGGTCAAGGTTGAAGGAGCCAATCAGACTTAAGCGGCTGTCGATAACGTATGATTTACCGTGAATCGATCCCTGACCGTGGTATTCATAGAGCTGATCCGCTTTCTGGGATAAGAAAGTCATATACTTATTTTGTCCGGACAAGGCAAACAGGTTCGGGGAGCTCGCAGATGAATTCGTTAAATAATAGACTGCTGCTTTATCTGAGCCAAAATCAAAGTATTTCTGCATTTCCTTTCCGGGAACTATGAAGGGGCTCTGAGCAAAAATGCTTTCCTTAGCCGTCTGGAATAAAGCCTGAAGTATTTTCAGAATCTGCGGATCTCTCTTCAGACGTTGGATTGGATTACTGACGAGAGTGATTTTTCTAGTAGGCCGAGCCATAGCTTCCCAGTCGATAGTCTGATCAAAGCCATAGCGAGCAGATTGTTTCAGTTCATTTAAATTACTGAAGGCCTCGCCTTGTTTCCTGTGAGCCACCTCGCTTAATTTGGCAGGCACATAGCGGTTGAGTCGACGGGAATATGGATGTGACCAGAGTTCGTTAAAATAGCTTATGAACTGGCTGATGCTGCTTTCCTCCAGCACCCGATTCTCTTTTCTGATAATCAGAACATCACGGTCTTCAACACTCTCTCCTTCGTAGTCAGACAGGTGAAAACGATCCTCCAGGTTTCGTCCGCCAGTCATGGCGTATTTATCATCTACGATTAGAATCTTGTCGTGCATGATGTTATTCCATCGCCAAGGTGTCACTACCTGGTTTTTCTCATAAAATCTCAAGTTAATGAACGGATGCTTGACCAGCGCCCAATAGACCGAATCTTTTTCACCAATCAGGTTCTGCCCCATCCCATCAAAAATAATCTGGACGACAACGCCTCGATTGGCAGCCTCCAGTATCTGACCGTAGAACACATCGCTGACTATGCCATCAGTAATGGCAAAATAAGCAATTTTGATGGACAAACGAGCATTTTCAATCAGGTTAATGCGCGCATTAAGCGAGAATGGACGGTTCTCAATGATGAGTGCCTTATCGGGACCGTCTTCTTCCCCGTAAAAAGCAGCCGTGTCAATTTCATCAACAGCAAAGCTCTCGGATGGTTTGAGAAAGGCATAAATAACAGCGGTGGTCACAAAGGCGTACATAATATAGATAAGAATCAGAATAATCGGCCATATAAGCAACTCAAGTAGCATAAGATGACATCCTTTTTCTATGGTCCTAAGGGGATGAATACGACGAATGATTATTTTTGATAAACACAATGGGGCGTTTGACTGAAGTTACTGCGGGGTTTTAAGAAGTTAATAGGATTTGGAATTAAAAGTTTAAAAAATTTAGTTGTGTACTGCTTACCGAAAGTCTATCATACTAACTCATAAATAAAAAAGGATATACAACAAAACAGCTGATAGTGTTATGTTTGCAAAAATGATTTAAACAAATTAGAAAAACGAGACCTATCTTTTTGTCCAATACTCCTCTTTTGCGCAGACATTTTTATTTCTTTGGAACTGAAAAAGAACCTATGTGGGGATTCAACAAAGGTTCTCTAAATTGCTTGTCACTTTTATTTAGTTATTCGCTGGCATAGCGATGGATGAGACGATTCCGCTGAAGATTTTCAGTCTCCTAGTCATTTGGCACAGCGCCTTCGATTGCTTCGTTCAGTTCGTCCAAATAGCTTACAAATTTCGGGTATTCTGTTGTGCGTTCCCGTATAGATATGTCGCCGTGAAATGTAATATAAAATATAACTTCTCCGCTTTGATATTCGCCGTTTAGACCTTCCGTCGTCCGCCATTCAATTACGCCGTGATTCCTGTCATCATCGAATGCGGCGTTTTCGATGACAAATTCCGCATCTTTGTAGATTTCACGTTTCGTCGGTTCCGGTTCTCCCCCTACTTCTGCTATGCGTTCAACTTCCCTTTGCGCATGGTTCGACGTTGCGGATTCAATGCGGTTCATCATGAAAAACGCGACACTTCCGAGAATTACCAATCCGGTAATAATGACTGAAATCGTTCCAACTACGTATATAAATATATCCTTTAGTTTCATCATCGACCCATCCTTTCAATTATTTCCTCGTGTTTGGCGTGGGGCCCAGACTTTATTCCACCTTATCTATTTCTTTTTGTATTATATGTATCAAGCTATTTATATTAAGGGTAACATGACTTTAGATTGAATTCTATGAATATATAATGATTTATTAATTTTGTTGTTTGTTAATTAAAAAAGTCAGCCCTTATATAAATTAGGCTGACTGAGTATTATATTTTACTAAAGCTTTATATCGAGCTAATTTTTGGTACAAATGGAATTGTGATCGTTCCTTACTGCTGTGATTCATAATGACGATTCAAAAAGTCAATGATTATAGCCAGCACTTCTCTAGTAAAGAACGGTCCACCTCCGTGATCGGCTTCATCAACACAATAGAATTCTGACTGGATGCCCAGTTGCTGGCACAAGTCATGAAGCTCGGTACTCTGTTCAAAAGGGACTACACTGTCTCTGTTGCCGTGCATGATTAGGAGTGGCGGATAGGTCTTGTCTTTTTTCAAGTAATAGCGAACCGATGCACGCAACGCTTTGTCCATATCATCCAGTTTCAGAAAATCGCCTAAAAGCAGATTCTCCGGACTAGTCGGGGCATCATGGGGAACGGCTGATTTGTATTTGGCAATGGATGTGAGGTCTGTGACACCATATAAATCGATAATGGCTCTCATCTCCGGTAAGGGTTGTGACGATGCATCCAAATCCGGGGTGTTCCAGGTTGCCCAGCTCATTAAGGCTGTATGTCCCCCACTGGAATCGCCTGAAAGAAATAAATTGTTCATGTCCAGTCTCAGTTCATCTGAGTGGTTTGCCAGATAACGCAACGCTGTTTTTGTATCTTCAATTTGACTCGGAAACTGTCCGTCCGGTATCGGCAGGTATTCAACGACTGCCAGGATAAAGCCATTTGTTACAATGTCTTTGAAGTCAAAGACGTGGCCGTTTAAGTTCTGCTTAAACCAGGCAGAGCCTTGTACGTGAACTAATACCGGGTATGTAGCGGATTCCTTATCGTGCTGGTCGGGATACACCAGGCGGATGTGGAGATTCTTACCATTTTTTCGTGAATAAACGATATCGTCACTGTCCATTCTAGCCAGAACATTTGTCAAATCAGCTTCGATTGTTTTCATCCCGGGAGCGGTTGCCTGAGATTTTGGAATAGATGGGTTGGAGTCAGTCATCTGTTAAAACACACCTTTCGTAGTGGACTATCTATAGTGAGTGTAAGTGAGTTGGTTAAAGCTGTCAATTGATAGTGTAGTCGATGGCGGCTGACAAATAAAAAAGCACAGACACCGATTATAGTGATGTCTGCGCTGAGAAAAATCAGTCTAGTATTATCATTCTAAATTCATTGTCGTCGTTTACTTCTCCTTCAACGGCCTGGCCTTCTTCTACAAAAGGCAGGGAATCGTGCAGGGTAATGTCGGCTTTGTAAATACTGCCGTCGATCATAAAGTAGTAGATGGTATTGCCGGAAACTACAGCCTGAGAAATATTTTCTACTTCCCCTTCAACTGCATTCAGTATTTCCTCATCCATTTCGACTATCTCATCCAACTCTTCCCCTTCACTGTCCGAGACACTTCGACCATTCAGTTGGGCAATGAGACCGTCTACTGTGTCGCTTGTAATGACGCGCTGGTAGTCCTGAGCATCAACTAAAGCATAAGAACGCACCAGACCGGAATCATCTTTCAGTGACGAAATATAATACGGACGATCATTCAGACTAATCAGCAACGGGAAAGTAGAGCTAAAGCGCATCTGCTGGAGAGACCCTTCTGCTGACTCCATGGCGGAAAACTCATCGGCTGATGTTACTGGATAGTATTCCGCCTCTTTCGTCCTCAAATTGACGAGGTAAAAGCCGATGTTGGATGCGTCGCGATTGATTGACGTTACGCCTGTATAGAGATAGACATCGTCATTCATCGGGATGTAGTTATAGCCGTCAGTCGTTCTGGTGACCCCTCTTTTAGCAAACACAGAGTTCAGGAAGCCGTCGCTGTACTGGCCACGGTAATTCAGCTGTTCCAGAATAAGATTGGCAGAGTAGACCCGGTCAACCCATGAAGGCATCTCATCCAGGTCATATGCTTCTGTCTCACCGGTTACGGCGTCCAGAATGATTAGACCGGTTGGTTCCAGCTGTTTGAACCAGAATTTATTTTCATAGGTTGTCGCAATATAATATGGGTGGCCTTCATCATCCACTTCGAAGGACGGATTCTCAAATAATTTAGTCGGGTACCGGAAACGCAGGTGACGGTTTACATTTCGGTTCAGTACTTCTGAGTCGGAGTACTTGATATTCTCTTCCAAATCTTCTACTTCGACCGCTCCGGAAACCATATCGACTTTCAAGTAGTTTGGAATGCCCTCGTTACGGTTATTGAACCAGCGGACAAAACTGGCGTACTGAAGCGGCGTGACGCGGTAAGGGTTATTGTCGATATTAATCTGCGTATAGGTATCGGCCGGTACAAACTGGGAAACCAGGTCACTCATTGATCCGATGCGGCGGTCACCCAGGCGCTGGGCGGTGTCTCTATCCATCATTGGAATGGAAGATTCATCCATGGTCGGGAAATCTGTTTCAAAACTCTTTTCCTCCACTTCAATAAGCTCGGCATAATCTGTCGAACGGAAAATAACGCCGTTGACCAGATTTCCAATACCGATAACAAGGACCATGACAATCGGTAAAGAAAGCAAGCCATATTTGATCAGTTTATTTTTGAATCCTGCCTGATCGATACTGATTTCGATTGAAATGACAATCACAGACAGCATTAAAAGCAGAAATCTGAATTGCTGGGAATGGATATTTAAAGCGGGTGTGGTTATGTAAAATACGATAAATGCGGTGATAAACAGTCCGATATACGAACTCATACGTTTTCTGGTTGGTGACATCTAATCTTCCTTTTCTAATAAATAAGTTGCCCGTTTCAGACTAAGCTAAAATTGGGCACCTCTTAAGTATAACCGATTGTGAGTCTTACACAATCATTTCTAAGAAGACTGTTAAATAAATGACTGATTAATTAGTTTTGGCTAGCCAAAACTTCCTTTTTAAAAAGAGGTTTTCAGCGAAGCACTTGAAGTTCGTTTATCGACAAAATCCTTTAGTCCAGGAAAGTGAATAAGGACTAAACTTAACTGTTTACTGCTATATAAGCCAAAGAGTGCAGTTCAGCATACTGTACTTTTCGAAATAGAAAAAAAGTGAAGTTCAGCAGTCCCGTCAGAAACCAAACTCCACTTTTTAATTAAATTGTAAATTTACCAGACTAGTTAGGCTGGTTGGCTTTCCATGATGAGACGAATTTCTCTGCTTCTTCTTTAGGCTTGTCGGCCTGTGACAAGGCAGAAACGACAAAGAAGCCGTCTACTCCGGTTTTGGCCAGTTCAGGAACGTGATGCAGTTTGACGCCACCCCCGATGACTACAGGAATTGGGCTGATTTTAGCGAGTTCGGCTATTTCGTCGTAGGACCGTGTGATGACTTCGCCCGATGCGCTCGCTCCGCAGTCGGGCTTTGTCTCGGTTTCGTGTAAGGGGCCTCCACCAAAATAGTCAATGACGTCTGTGTTCTCACTTTTCACATATTCGAACAATTGTTCGGTACGCGTCGAAAGGCCAATTACAGCATCTTCGCCAAGGTACTTACGGCAGACTTCTACAGGGATATCCGACTGTCCGACATGGATACCGTCCACTTTGATGCCCTCTTCTCTCGCAGCTAAGACGACGTCCAGCCGGTCATCCACCAGTAAGGTGACTTCGTCTGCGCGTCCACTTGCTTCAATAACCTCCGCCGCTTCTCTTGTCAGCTGAATGAGTTCTCTGGCGGAAGCTACTTTTGATCGCACCTGGATGCAGGTAAAGCCGGCTTCGACAACCTCTTTTATAATCGAAGCGACGTCTCTGCCCTTTGTGTTTTCCGGTCCGACAACAAAATACGCGGACACGTCCACTTTCGACTGTCTAGGCATTATTCTCACCTAATCGGTCATTTATCTTGTCCACTTTAGACTGAAGGGTGTTCTCGTGTCCCGGGCGTATGTCTGCCTTGAGGACTACTTCGGTTCGAATCCCTTTATCGGTCAGAACCTGAGTTGCTTCCTTGACGACACGCATGACATCATCCCATGGTCCTTCTATTTCAGTAAACATGGATGTGGTGCGGTTCGGCAGGCCTGATTCGCGAATGACTTTAACGATTTCAGCAACCTGATCGGCCAGCTCGTCTTCTGCCCCAATCGGTGCAATGGCTACGGCTATGAGTGTATTCATTTTAATTGACTCCTTTCACTTCAAATGGGTTAGCGGCAATGTCTTCGGGTGATGCTTTATAGAGTTCGTTTAAAAACTCAGTCTGGAAGCTGGCGGGGGCATCCACTTTTTCTTCCGCCCGCTGGCCACTGACATTAAAGGCCGATACAGCTGTCAAAGCGGCGATAAATGGGCTGGAACTGGTCAAATAAACCGCTGCGGCTCCACCTAGAGCACAGCCGCCTCCAGTTATTTTTCCAAGAAAATGAGAGCCGCCGGTACTTTCGGCAACGACAGACCCGTCTGTCACCAAGTCAGTTGCTCCAGAAACTATAACGGCACCACCGGTCCACTGAGCAAGTGACACAGCAGCCGCTTTTGCCTCATCCACCTGGTTGGTTGAATCGACGCCGCGGACTTGTGACTCCCCTGTGCCTCCTTCCAGCTCCCATAAACCGGCTAGGGCAATGACTTCTGAGGCATTCCCTTTAATAATCGTCGGCTTGTAGTCCTTGAACAGCTTCAGCATGTCTGTACGGAACTGGCCGATGCCGATAGCGACTGGGTCGAGTACCCAGGGCTTCTGCGCGTCTTTCAAAGCTTCAACGGTGCGTGGCAGGGTTTCCTCGTAAATAGGCAACAGCGTGCCCATATTGATGTATGTGGCTCCACCGGCTTTAGCTAGAAATTCGCCTTCATCCGGCAGGTAAACCATGGCCGCCGATCCGCCAGTGGCAATTTGTGTGTTCGCTACAAGGTTGATGGTCACAGAATTAGTAATGGACCCGGCCATCGGATTGGTGTCTTTCACCTTCTTGACGGCTTCTGTCATGTCTTTGATTATCGTCTCTTTGTTCATGAATTAATCGGTCCTCTCTTTTTGTAATAAAAAAGGGCTCAGCTACTGTGAAGTAGACAAGCACCGGAAAGTCAATAATTGCTCATATTGATCCCTACGCTAGTCTGAACTAACAGGTTCAAAGGGTCAGGTTTAACCTTCTCAACTCCAAGAGTCCCCCTTCAATATATTCAAGCTATTCAACTGTTGTGTATACAAATAAAGCACTGAAATCCTTTTCCATACTCAGTTTACCACAAGTTAAGATTCTGACAAAACAATAGTCGAGAGAAAACGTGCCGTTTTCTTTCTTCATAAGATTGATTGAGGTTTTGTGGAGCAACTCAGAGGATTGTTTCTACTCAGTTGCGGGTCAAATCGAATAGACCGGTGACTCAGCTGACTGTCTTCTGTGGGTTACGGCATAACTTAAATTTGACCAGTAACTCAAACGGAATTATTATTTGGGTCCTGGCTCAAAGTCAGGTTGCCCCCTTACTCAACTAACCGGAGCACCTCAGTAGCCGGTTAACAACCGGTTGACCCTGAACCCGTCAGTTTTATTTTTTCCAGTCAGGGGTCAAATGGCCTTCACCCCCTACTCGACTCTCTGAAGCATCCCCAGTTGCCAGTCAAAGCAGTATACAGTGCTTTAAAGCACCCAACAGACTATTTTCCCTCTAGAATATAAGAAAAAGATGCCCGCTATGGTAGCGGACATCTTCCTTATTGCTTAATACAGTTCATAAACTGCGTCGAACAAGTCTTTCTCTTTTTCAATCTGAGCTTTATTACCAATGACGGCTACGGTGCTGTCTTTGATAAGTTCTTCAAACGACTGGTGCAGTGCAGAGAGTGCGTTTGAATCGCTGTCCAGAATCTCTGTCTTCAGTTGAATCATATCGTCTGTTGTAATGCCGCGCTGATAGCGTGAAAATGCCGTCATGCCTCGGTTAGGGGCTGACTTCGGCTGCTCGAGCGGGCTCAGCGTTCCGATAATGTACTTCAAAAGTTCGGATTCGCTTAACTCAAGGTCTCTAACGTAGGCCGGTAAAGCCTTATACGTATCGAGTGTTTTGGTAATATTCGGATCGCGGTAGGAAGCCAGCGCTACATTGCCATTGCGTCTGTGCAGATAAAGTGAGCCGTATGCTCCGCCCTTGACACGAATGTTATTCCATAGATAGTCGAACTTGAAGGCAGTCGACAAGACTTGTGTTTCACCGGTGTAAGCCAGTTTTCCACGGGCGTTTGCGGCTAGGCCTACATAGTTCACGTCTTGTGCTGTGACAAAGGCTTCATTATGTCTCTCGCCTGCTTCAAATTGAGCCGTTTCGCCTAAGGCCGTTTCCGGCAAATCAGCAAAGGCATCCGTGAAGACCGTTTTAACCTGCTCGCTCTGGGCTCTGTCCCCAACATAAAGAATGTTGAAGCGACGCTTGGATAATAGAAGTTTCAGTCCGTCTGCCAGGTCAGTGCTGATAGATGACTCCCCTTCGCCTTTAATCTCATCGCGGACGGTTTTCAGATAATTAAACTGATCAATCCCGTTCAGATGTTCACCCAGTTTGGACAAAGGCTTAACCTGACTCAAGGCACGATTAGCCGCTATGATGTGTGCTCGGAAGTTGATGCGGTTTTCGAAATCACTGATATAGCTCTGAACCAGTTTGTAGATTTCATTCTGGTCTTCAAAGCTGGTTGTTGTCATGATTTCTTTCATCAGTTCAGCCAGCTTCGGCAGTGACTGGCTAAGTGCTTTCCCGTTCAGTACAAAATACGGTTTCAGATTGCCATCTTTGTCTTCAAAAATAGTGACGGTTCCGTTAATACCACCGGTGTGCGTATCCAGCTCGGTCTGAAGCGAGGTAGCATCATAATTCTTGGTGTCCAGTTCTCCCAGCAGATCACTTAACAGGCTCAGCTGCTCGTATGCTTTGGCGTCTATGTCGCTGATGTCAAAGTATAAGCTGACGTAGTCAATTCCTGAAGTAAACTGCTCGGAATAATAGAAACGCGTACCTTCAAACAAGTCAGACTGTTCCAGTGGATAGTCGGGTTCGTCTGTGGTCATATCCTCGCGGGTCAGCATGGGTATTCTTTCCAGGTCTTCCGGCTTGTCCGGTGTTTCCTGACGAACAATCAAAGCCTGAGTTTTATCAACAATATCAGCCAACTCTTCTTCGCTCAGCTCTGCTTTGTATGCCTGAAGTTTTTCCAGTGTCTCAGCTTCAAGCTTATCGTTTTTGCCCGGTTCAGCTTTCAAGGCAATCTCGACGCGCAAGTCGTTGTTTAACAGTTTGCGTTCAATCAATTCTTCAAAGTAACCCTGTTCTGCCTTTTCAGCCAGTTCATCCAGGTAAACAGAAAATTGCAAACGATCATACGGTGTCTGGTCATATAACCACGTGCTCAAAGCATTAATGGCATAGATAACCCCTCTTGGATTGTCTTCTGAGATGACGGCTTCCTTAGTCTGGAAGGTAATTTTGTTCAGTGCCGCTTTGATTAAATCTTTGTTCAGACCGTTTTTGACGATGTCTTTTAATGTGTCTTCGACGACTTCGGTAAAGCGGTCCAGATTTTTTGATTCAGCATACTTGGCAGTAATGACAAAGGCGGTCGGATAACCGATGTCTGCTACGTCACTTTCAATGTCTCCGCCAATTTCTGCGTCCAGTAGTGCTTTTTGCAGTGGAGCCTGGTTATGGCCAAATAAAATTTCGTCCAGCACTTTCATGCCGTAGCTGTCCAGAGTGTCAGACGGTTCGAGCACATGCCAGCCTAACGCCAGATAATCTTTCCCTTCAGGATTATCTCCGTCTGTGATGGAATAGGTCGCTTCCATGCGTTTCTCTTTTGGCTCAGGGACGCGTAATGAGAGATCAATCGTCTCTGCTTTATCCATACCGGCAAAGTATTCTTCAATCGCGTCAAATACTTCTGATATGTTCATATCACCGTAGACGATAGTCAAGGAATTGCTTGGGTGGTAGTATTTCGTATGGAAATCCAGGAATTCCTCCTGAGTCAGGCTAGGAATAGCTTTCGGTACTCCGCCGGAATTATACTGATAAATCGTATCCGGGTAAAGCTGACTGGATAAGTGGTCATATAACTGGCTGTCGGGAGACGCGGTCGCGCCTTTCATTTCGTTGTATACGACCCCTTTGTAAATCAAATCGTCATCAGCGTTTTCCAGATGATAGTGCCAGCCTTCCTGTTCGAGAATCTGCTCATCTGTATAGAGCTTTGGACGGAAGACAGCATCAAGATAGACACCGACTAAGTGCATATAATCTTTCTGATTAGTCGAAGCAACAGGATAAATTGTCTTATCTGAAAACGTCATGGCGTTGACAAACGTATTGAGTGAGCCTTTTATCAGTTCAACAAAGGGTTCTTTTGACGGGTATTTCTCTGAACCATTCAGGACAGAGTGCTCCAGAATATGAGCAATACCGTTATCGTTATAAGGAGGTGTTTTAAAGCCGATGGTGAAAGCTTTGTTGGTATCGTCATTTGCTAAATGGAGCAGCTGGGCACCTGTTTCTTCGTGCACATAAAGCGAACCAACGGATTGAATATCGGGAAGTTCCTGGGTTTCTATTTTATTGAAAGTCATGGTATTCTCCTTTGAATTAAATATTTGCTCGCATGTTTATTGTACAGTAAAACATTACAAGTTGTCTATTTTAGCATTAATAAAGTTATATCTATTTAAATGATAGAAAATCACTCTAAATAGTCAGTAAAAATACGAGCAGGATGTAGCTGATAAACGTGATGAGGACGCTGAGCATGGTGCCGATGACAAAGTATTCTGAAAAATAAGGGTCATCCGCAATCAGCTTGTAGCGGGCAAAGGCTTTAATAGACAAGATGGCAACGACCGACAACAGACTGCCACTTAAAAATGACAGAAAAATCAGTATGCGTTCCAGGTTGCCAATCATAGCGCCTGCGCCTTTAAAGCCGGACTCGTTCGGTACAACTGGAATTTCTCTGGATGCCGGTGGGATTGGGCTGGAACTCTCGGTTAAATTATCTGTTTTACTCTCCTCTACTTTGAGGCTTTTTTTCGGATCATACTGAACACTCAAAGAGCGAATCAGCAGATTGGCCGGGCGCATCAGAATTAGAAAGACCAGTACGGCTCTTATGAATAAGCCATAACTTGCTTGAGCATTCTGAAAAGGAAACACCTGTAAAGCAGAATTGCTTACAGAGTCAATCATCTGGATAAGTAGCTGTGAGACAAACAGTACCAGTACACTTAAAAGGATATAGGACGTTAACGTCTGAAAGATGCGTCGTTTGTCGACTTCTCCCCATATAATGGAATCGCGGTTTGACAGACTCAAGTAACCGATGCTGATAATAATGAAGAACAGCTTCGTCAATGGATGCGCCAGATAGAAAAACAATTGATTCAGCATGATTATCCATATGAATATCAGCGTCTGCTGCAGGGTAAAGGCGATAATGTCTTCGTTTTTATGGTAAAAGGTCTGTAACACATGTGTCTCGTTTTTCTTAATGGTACTGTCCAGGTACAACTGAAGAGTTGGCTGTATATACTTAATGAAAACAGCCTGTCCAGAGACCAGACCGATGCTGATGGTCAGCCAGGATAAGTAGTTTGCGCTGTCCGTCAAGCCGAACACGATGAGACTGGAAAAAAAGATGCCCCAGGTATAAGGTGTCTGGTTCTTTTCGGTTTCGGACTGATTGAGTTTAGTCGGATACCGCATAAAATAAAAATAGGCCACAATGTGGGTCACAAGACTTTCAATGATCATGTTTGGTTCTCCATTCTTCTATTTGTTGCGCCAGTAATCCTCTGGAGTGTGTGTACTGCTTGATGTGCGTCGAGATAATCCGCTTGCTGACGGTCTGTTCACTGAATGGCTGTTTCAGATAATCAGAGAGTGCCTGTTTAATAACCTGATTTGAAAACTCATCATAACCTACAGACTTGAGAATTGCATAAGCTGTTTCCTTCTGAGACTGTGTCCAGTCATTTCGAAGGACATTCTGCAGACGAATCACACTATTAAAGAAGTCATCGTCCGGCTGACCGGTTGACAGCTTCTCGTTTAACTGGCCGTAATCATTATATTGATGAACGGAATCAATGGCCTCTCTAGCATACCAGTATGCCGGTCCATCTGTACCGATGCTGACTTTCCGGTTTTTAATCGGCGTGCTTAACCGCCCTATGCCGATTCCCCAGCGCAGTGTGACCGCTTCGCCTGTTTCCTTCTTCGAATCGAGTTCGAGCGCCAGTGTCACCAGATCGATAATTAAAAAAGCCGTTTCCACGGAATCGACTATTCCCTGAAACTCATCCCCCAGGGTAATGGTCAGGTTGGAAGCGATGGATTCCTTGAACTGAATATTGATGGAATCAAGTAGCGAATTAAGCAGTTCCTGAACGGTTTTACGGTCTTTAATCTGCTTTGATGCGACAATGTCAGCTATCAAAGCGACCTTATTGTTTTCTTCCATTGTAGTGCCTCCTCCCGTTTTTTTCATTGTAAACCAAAAAAGGGCGATAATCAATTTTCAACCTATTTAAGTTGAATAGTCCTGTATCAATTAAAAAAGGGTTAAGTATCTCTATGTATACTATCGACAAAACAGTCTTAAAATAAAGTTTATTCTCTCAATAAACCGTTTGTTCGCTTGATTCAGACTCAGACTCCGAAACAGTGCACCTCTAAATACTAAATCAATCTAACTCAATAATCAAAAAGAACACCCGCATAATTTGCAGGGTGTTCCTTCACGCTTTCGATTTATGAATCCCTAAATTTAACGCCATTGTTCTTGAGGTCTTTGATGGTAACAGGGCCTACACCTTTTAACCCGAGTACATCTTTCTCGGTGATTTCACTGAAGTCCTCATATGTTTTGAGTCCCGCTATATATAACTGTCGGGTGCGTTCATAACTGATGTTTCGTAAAGGATTTGAAGGGTCATCTCTTAATGAA
>RECC01000039.1 GCA_007692455.1 Alkalibacterium sp.
AATTATTACCAGAGTAAATTCCAGTATATTCATGTGGATGAGTATCAGGATACAAACCATGCGCAGTATAAACTGGTGAATTTACTGGCTGCTAAATTGAAAAACATCTGTGTAGTTGGGGATGCTGATCAGAGCATTTACGGCTGGCGCGGTGCAGATATGGAAAACATTATGAATTTCGAAAAAGATTATCCGAATGCAAAAATCGTTTTTCTCGAACAGAATTACCGTTCAACTCAGACTATTTTAAAAGCAGCAAATGCCGTAATAGCAAATAATATAAATCGTAAAGACAAAAATTTGTGGACTGATAATACAGACGGCGAACTGATTACGTATTACCGTGCCGGGAATGAGCATGAAGAAGCCCGTTTTGTGGTTCAGCAACTGCAAAAAGAGATGGAAAAGGACTCCAAAAAACAGTACGGTGACTTTGCAGTATTGTACCGTACCAATGCCCAGTCTCGTGTGATGGAAGAAACGCTGATAAAAACAAACATTCCCTACCGTATGGTGGGCGGCCATAAGTTCTATGACCGGAAAGAAATTAAAGACGTACTGGCTTATCTCACGTTGCTTGCCAATCCGAAAGACAACCTCAGCTTTACACGCGTAGTGAATGAGCCCAAAAGAGGAATTGGGGCCAGCACAGTAGAAAAACTGGCTGCTGCAGCGGAAGAAATGGGCTGGAGCTTGTATGAAGCGGCTTTAAATGCCTCAAGCATCAATCTATCTGCACGGGCAGCTAAAAAAGTGGAAAGTTTTGCCATGATGATACAGGATTTCCGCAAAATGTCCGAGTTCCTGAGCATCACTGAGCTGACAGAAGAAGTCCTGGACAAGTCTGATTACCTGCCGACCTTAAAAAAGGAACGAACACTTGAAGCAGAGACACGTGTTGAAAATATTGAAGAGTTTCTGACTGTGACTCAGCAATATGATAAAGAAGAGCAGGAAGAAAAAGGATTAATCGACTTTCTAACGGACCTCTCTCTAATTTCAGACATCGATTCACTGGAGGAAGAACCCACCAGTGAACTTACACTCATGACACTACATGCAGCAAAAGGGCTGGAATTCCCGATCGTCTTCCTGATTGGAATGGAAGAAGGGCTATTTCCGCTTTCACGAGCAGAACTGGATGAAGATGAATTGGAAGAAGAAAGACGACTGGCCTATGTGGGCATTACACGTGCGGAAGAAAAACTCTTTCTGACTAATGCATCCAGCCGTACAATATATGGACGTGTACAGGCTAACAGAGCATCACGCTTTCTGGATGAAATTGACGAAGAAGCCCTGGATAGGGAAGAGTCGAATACACTGAAACCATTCTCAAATGGTATGTATAGAGGGTTTGGAAGCAGCGCAAATGATCCTTTTTCCAAAACAGCCAAAAAGAAAGTCAAATCAACGATAACTTCTCACCCTACTGGAAACAGTGGTGCCGAAAAACTGGAGTGGACAGTAGGAGAAAAAGCGAAACACAAAGTATGGGGAGTCGGAACTGTCGTTAAAGTAAGCGGCAAAGGCGATGATCTGCAACTGGACATTGCGTTTCCCGGTACGGGCATCAAACCCTTGCTGGCGAGTTTTGCTCCAATAGAAAAAGTTTAAACTATATTCGAAGAAGGAAAGAAGGGGACTCTATGGCAGAAAGCAATCTGTCTTTTGAACAGGCTAAAGAAAGGGTACAGGAACTTGTTGCCTTATTAGACCAGTACAGTCATGAGTATTATGTGCTGGACAGTCCGACTGTGCCCGATGAACACTATGACGAGTTATATAACGAACTGAAAGCGATAGAAGAAAAGTATCCGCAGCTCATTCAAAACGATTCGCCGACTCAGCGAGTTGGCGGCGCTTTGCTGGAAGGATTCGAAAAAGTACCGCATGATTCTCCAATGCTAAGTCTCGATAACGCCTTTTCAAAGGATGATTTGACTAAATTTGACCGGCGTATTTCTCAATTGGTTGACGGTAATTACACCTATCACTGTGAACTGAAAATAGACGGGCTGGCGGTCTCGCTGAAATATGTTGAAGGCAAACTGAACCAAGCAGTAACCAGAGGTGACGGTACAGTTGGTGAAAATGTCACTGCCAATGTGCGCACAATTAAATCAGTTCCTCTGACATTAAAAGAACCGCTCACACTTGAAGCACGCGGTGAAATATATATGCCGAAAGATTCCTTTCTTAAATTGAATGAACAGAGAGAAGAAAACGGAGAAGCTGTATTTGCCAATCCCAGGAATGCAGCGGCAGGTACACTGAGAAATCTCGATCCTAAAATTACTGCTGCAAGGAACTTGAATGTGTTTTTGTATGCTCTGGCTAAGGTGGACAAAGCTCCCGTTGATACCCAGAGTGACGCTCTGGCTCTGCTCGACCGAGTAGGTTTGAGAACTAATCCAGACAGAAAAGTTTTTGAGTCAATTGAAGAAGTCTGGTCATATGTGGAAGAATACCAGAACAGACGCACGCAGTTACCTTATGAAATTGACGGGATTGTTATTAAAGTAAATGAGCTCGCAAATCAGGAAACAGCAGGCTATACAGTCAAGGCTCCTAAATGGGCCATTGCCTACAAATTTCCTGCAGAAGAAGCCCGAACAGTTATCCGCTCTATCGAATGGACCGTTGGACGGACTGGTGTTGTAACGCCAACGGCCATAATGGATCCTGTTCAACTGGCAGGAACAACCGTACAAAGAGCGACTCTGCATAATGTTGATCTTATGAAAGAAAAAGATATCCGACTAGGGGATACTGCTATTGTCAGAAAAGCAGGCGATATTATTCCGGAAGTCATTAGAATCGATTCCGACATGCGTACTGACAATAAACCATATGTGTTTCCTGAAGAGTGCCCGGCCTGCAGCAGTGAACTGATGCACCTGGATGAAGAGGTAGCCCTTCGCTGCCTGAACCCGAAATGCAGTGCTCAGACAAAAGAGCGCTTGAAGCATTTTGTTTCCCGCAATGCCATGAACATTGATGGAGTGGGTGAACGGATAGTCAGCGAGCTGTATGATCAGCAGCTGGTTCAGGATGTGGCCGATTTATATTATCTGCAAAAGGAATCGCTGTTGAAGCTGGATAAAATGGCAGACAAATCTGCAGAGAATTTATTGAATGCAGTTGAACAGTCAAAATCTAATTCTCTTGAACGGTTAGTATTCGGTTTAGGTATCCGTCACGTAGGGTCAAAAGCTGCTAGATTATTGGCAGAAGAATTTGAAACGATGGACAGATTAAAAGAGTCTTCTGAGGAAGAAATCATAGCAATAGACGGCATTGGAGAGAAAATAGCGGAAAGCATCTACTCATTTTTCAGATTAGAAGAAGTTGATGAGTTACTGAAGAAGCTAGAGCGAGCCGATGTTTCCATGGCATATAAAGGGAAGAAGAAAGAAGAACAGATCGATTCTGAGACGTTCTTCAGCGGCAAGACCGTAGTCATTACAGGTAAGCTTGAACAGTTCACCCGTAATGAATTAAAAGAGACCCTGATGAATGCTGGAGCCAAAGTGACGGGAAGTGTATCTAAAAATACAGATTTCCTAATTGCCGGCAGTGATGCAGGAAGTAAGTTGACAAAAGCAGAAGAATTGAACATCACTGTAATAGATGAAGCAAGAGTGATAGAGGAGATAGAATCATGAGAAGAAAAGAGAGTGGCAGCTAGTGAAGAAAGAGAAATTAATCGGATTGCTAATTGCCAATGCACTAGTATTATCCGCCTGCGGCATGTTTCCGGATCCGGTCGACCCGAATCAGCCTGAGGTAGAAGAGCTGGAACAGGTGGAACAGTCTGGACAGGATAACGATGTTGAAGATGAAGCCTCAACGGTTGAAGCACAGTTTGATTCAGGCTATTATCGTCCAGTAATTAACGAAGATGGCACTTATTCAGTCAGTCAGTCCAGAGGGTTGACCCGCGGGTTGAACTCAAATATCAGTCTCGAGACATTTGAAGAAGATTTGATGCGTCATTCTCAGCGTTTTTTCCCGACGGAAGATCACTTTTTCCAGGAAGGGCAGTTTATCCCTGCCGATACGATAAACAGCTGGCTGAGCAGACAGGAACCTGAAGAGGAAGAGCCAGAAGAATCAGAGGAAGAAACAGAAGAAACAGAAGAAACATCTGAGGAAACAGAAGAGACTGTGGATCTGGGTCTAAATCCGGAAGAAAATGAATTTGATTCGATTCAGGACCGCAATCCGATGTACCTAAGTTCTGTACTGGAACATAACTTCTATGTTCAGTCAGAAGACGGTTTGGAATTGTCCGGCATCAGCATCGGACTTGCACTCAACTCTGTAGACTATTTCGATGGTGGTAATAGTGAACAGGTCATTGATAGAGACACACTGCTTGAAGAAGGTCAGCGTATGGCTGACGAAATTATGCCTCAGTTACGGGAGATTGAAGGCTTGGAAGACGTGCCAATCGTGATTGGTTTATACGAGCATTCCCGTAGAGACAGTCTGGCACCCGGCACATTCATTGCTCTGTCAGTCAGCGAGAATGGCAGTACTTCTGTCAACAACTGGCAGGCTATCAACGAGCAGCGTATTGTATTTCCGCTTGAAGGGATGCAGAGTGCGGAAGGTAACAGTTTTGCCAATTTCCGCTCTGAAATCGAAAACTTCTTTCCTAATGTGAGCGGCATTACTGGTATTGCGCATTACGTTGAAGAGCAACTTATGCACTTGGAAATCAGTATCATGACTCAGTTTTATGGAAAAGGTGAAATTATAGCCTTTACTCAGTACATCAATGAAACAGCCACGTCATTTTTACCGGATACCGTCCCGGTTGAAATCAAGCTGGAATCTCTTAATGGAATGGAATCTTTCCTTTACAGAGAAGCTGAACAGGAAAATTATGAAGTTTATATTTTTAATTAAAGAAGAGTTATGACTTGCAGATAAGAAGGGATGATGAAGATGGCGATTAATGAAGAAACAGTTAAGGAAGTAGCGAAACTGGCTAAACTGGAAATCGAAGAAGAGGACATTCATGCGTTTACAAAAGAGATGGATTCCATTATTGAAATGGTCGAACAGCTGGAAGGACTTGATACTGAAGGTGTCGAAGGAACCTATCATGGATTGTCCAGTCACAATGTCTGGAGAGAAGACAAAGCTGAAAAAGGTACAGACAAGGAACTCTTATTCAAAAACGTCAAGACACGCAAGAATGGTTTCATTGAAGTACCGGCAATGTTTGACAACGGGGGGAGCGAAGCATAATGAATTTTTTGGATTATACTCTAGAAGAGCTGCACGACAAATTAATTAAAAAAGAAGTGACAGCTGTCGAACTTGCTGAAGCCTCCTTTAAGCGTATTGAAGAAACAGATAGTGAAGTCGGTGCTTTTCTGGCATTAAACAAGGAAAAAGCTCTGGAAGCGGCCAAAGAAGCCGATGAAAAAGGTATTGATGAAAATAATGTTTTAAGTGGACTTCCTGTAGGGATAAAGGACAATATCCTTACGAAAGGCTTAACAACAACAGCTGCTTCAAAAATACTCGAAGATTTTATTCCTGTTTATGATGCGACTGCTACTGAGAAGCTCGAACAGGCAGGCATGATAACTATTGGAAAATTAAACATGGACGAATTTGCCATGGGCGGTTCGACTGAGAACTCAGCGTTCAAAAAAACACGTAATCCATGGAATTTAAACAAAGTTCCAGGTGGATCTTCCGGCGGTTCAGCTGCGGCAGTAGCTGCGGGTCAAGTACCTGTCTCCCTAGGATCAGATACAGGCGGTTCGGTACGTGAACCGGCTGCATTTACGGGTCTGGTTGGTATTAAGCCGACTTACGGTCGAGTATCCCGTTATGGCCTAATCGCATTCGGATCAAGTCTGGATCAGATAGGTCCCTTTACGCGAACAGTCAAAGATAATGCCTTAGTCCTTAATGCCATCAGTGGTCACGATCCAAAAGATTCGACTTCTTACAATGGTGAGACACCTGATTTCACAGAAGGCATTAATAAAGGCGTTAAAGGTCTGCGTATAGGCGTGCCTAGAGAATATTTCAACGAAGATGCGAAAGAACAAGGTGTTATCGAATCAGTACGTGAAGCAATTAAATTATACGAGAAAATGGGTGCTGAGATAGTAGAAGTCAGCCTGCCGCATTCACGCTTCGGCATACCAGCTTACTACATCATTGCCTCATCTGAAGCGTCAAGTAACCTTCAGCGTTTTGACGGTATCCGATACGGTTACCGCGCAGAAAACGTGGAGTCTCTTGAAGATATTTATGTCAAGTCCCGTTCTGAAGGATTTGGACTGGAAGTCAAGCGCCGCATTATGCTGGGAACCTTCTCTTTGAGTTCCGGCTTTTATGATGCTCACTTTAAAAAGGCTGCTCAAGCCCGTACGCTCATCCGTAAAGATTTCGATACAGTGTTTGCAGATGTTGATGTACTGGTTGCTCCGACAACGACAACAACTGCATATGACATTGGAGAGAAAATCAATGATCCGCTAGCAATGTACATGTCAGATATCCTGACAGTACCGGTTAACCTGGCCGGTGTACCATCTATATCCATTCCCTGCGGTTTTTCAAACGATATGCCAGTAGGTCTGCAGATAATCGGAAATCATTTTGAAGAACAGATGATCTACCGTGTGGCACAGGCATTCGAGAAGGAAACAGAATTTTCTTCGCAAAAACCGTCATTTAAAGGAGGGAAATAAACCATGAATTTAGAACCTGTCATTGGTTTAGAAGTACACGTCGAACTGAAAACGGACTCTAAAATGTTTTCACCATCTCCGGCTCATTTTGGTGCGGAGCCTAACACGAATACAAATGTAATTGACTGGGGGCACCCAGGTGTCTTACCCGTTGTCAACAAAACAGCTATCGAATACGGAATGAGAGCAGCACTTGCTTTAAACTGTAAGATAGCAAACCATACTAAATTCGACCGTAAAAACTATTTTTACCCGGATAATCCAAAAGCCTATCAGATTTCCCAGTTTGATCAGCCAATCGGTTACGATGGGTGGATAGAAATAGAAGTCAACGGCGAGACGAAAAAAATCCGCATTGAACGCGTCCACCTTGAAGAAGACGCTGGCAAGAACACTCACGGCGAAGACGGTGCATCATATGTCGATTTAAACCGTCAGGGAACACCACTGATTGAAATTGTTTCTGAAGCCGATATGCGCTCACCTGAAGAAGCCCATGCTTATCTGGAAACCATTAAACAGCTGATTCAATTTACAAAAGTATCGGATGTGAAAATGCAGGAAGGATCCATGCGCTGTGATGCCAATATCTCACTACGCCCTTATGGTCAGGAAGAGTTTGGAACGAAAGCTGAAATTAAGAATCTCAACTCATTTTCATATGTAAAAAAAGGACTTGAATTTGAAATTAATCGTCAGGAGAAAGCTCTCATTGCCGGAGGTGCTCTCCAACAGGAAACACGCCGTTATGACGAAGCAACAGGTGGAACGCTCTTGATGCGAACCAAAGAAGGGTCAAGCGACTACCGTTACTTCCCTGAACCGGATATTCCAAACCTGATTATCAGTGACGAATGGATTAATGATGTCAGAACATCACTTCCCGAAATGCCAAAAGAGCGCCAGGAACGTTATGTCAAAGAATACAGCTTACCGGAATACGATGCAGTCGTTTTAACCGCAACAGTAGAGATGTCTGACTTTTTCCAGGAGACTGTTGCACATGATGCTGATCCAAAACAGGCATCTAACTGGTTAATGGGAGAAGTGTCAGCCTATCTCAACAGTGAGCAGGTTGACTTACATGACACTAATCTTACACCGAAAGCATTGGCTGATATGATTAATCTGATTGCAGATGGAACAATTTCATCTAAAATCGCGAAAAAAGTATTCAGAGAACTGATTACGAATGGCAGTGATGATGTCAAAGCACTTGTTGAAGAAAAAGGATGGGTACAGCTGAGTGATCCATCTAAACTGCTTCCAATTATCACTGAGACGCTTGATAAGAACGAACAGTCAATTGAAGACTACAAGAACGGCAAGGACCGTGCAATGGGCTTCCTGGTCGGCCAGGTAATGAAGCAGACACGTGGTCAGGCTAATCCAGGCATGGTCAACAAGCTGTTGAAAGAAGAACTCGATAAACGCTAATAGGCATAAGAAGGGAGAGGCAGGGGTATGACACGACGAGCCAGACTGATTTACAATCCGACATCAGGGAGAGAGACACTGAAGCGATCTATTCCTGACATTCTGAACGTCTATGAAACGGAAGGCTATGAGACCAGTGCCTATTGTACTACTCCTGCTCCCTTGAGTGCTCAACTTGAAGCTGACCGATGTACACGGGATGGCTTCGACCTTGTCATAGCGGCAGGTGGTGACGGGACGATAAATGAAGTAATCAACGGGATTGCTCCCCATTTAGACAGACCGAAACTTGCCATTATCCCTGCAGGCACGACTAACGATTATGCTCGTGCACTTAAAATTCCGAGAAGTGATTTTGTCAAGGCAGCAGAATTGATAAAAACGCGTCAGTTCGTCAAGATGGATATCGGTAAAGTAAAAACAACGTCAAAAGAACGCTATTTTATGAATATTGGTGCGGCAGGTTTTCTGACTGAAGTAACGTATGAAGTACCGGCGAACATGAAATCAGTGTTTGGCTCTCTAGCTTACTTTGTCAAAGGGGCAGAACTGCTCCCTCAGATTGGCAAAGTACCGGTCAAAATCACCTATGATTCTGGAGAGTATGAAGGGACAGCATCCCTTGTCTTTGTTGCTTTGACTAATTCGGTTGGGGGATTTGAGAAAATTGCTCCTGATAAAAAGCTTGGAGACGGTAAATTCACCCTGATTATTGTAAAAACCACAAACATAGCCGAAATCCTTAGACTAATCACTCAGATACTGAATGACGGCAGGCATGTCCATCATCCAAAAATAATCTATACAAAAACATCAAAAGTGGTCGCAGAAACGTTGAACGACAGTCAATTAATGATAAATATTGACGGGGAATACGGCGGAGATGCACCTGCTGAATTTACTATGTATAAGCAGCATGTAGAGATAGTTGCGGATTTGCGGAATATGAACTTGTCCATTGACAGTCGCGATGCGATTACAGTTGAAAAGGAAAGTGAATTTATTGAAGGTGTATCTCAATTAGAAGAAGAATAATAAAATGCCAGCGCACAGAAATAATCTGTGTGCTGTCTTTATAATAAGTGTATAGTGATAAGAATAAAGATAATTTAAGGAGATGTATAATGACGAATAAACAAAACAAGTCAACTGCACCAATAACTAAAAATGATGTAATCGAAGCAGCCGAAATCATGGATTTAACCCACGAAGGTCTAGGCATAGCAAAGGTTGACGGCTATCCAGTGTTTATTGAAGGAGCACTTATTGGAGAGACAGTCGACTTCAAAGTGATTAAAGAAGGTAAAACCTTCGGGGTCGGAAAATTGATGAAAATAATCAAAGAAAGTCCCGATCGTGTAGAGATAAAGGATAAAGCATACGCTCAGACAGGTACCATGCCTCTGCAGCATTTATCCTATGACGCTCAACTGACGTTCAAAAAGAACCAAGTGGAAAATGTTCTGCAAAAGATTGCCAAACTACCGGATGTTAAGGTCAATGATACTATCGGAATGGATAATCCCTTTAAATACAGAAACAAAGCTCAAATTCCTGTCCGTAAACTAAAAGGGAAAATGGAAACTGGTGTATTTAGAAAGAACAGCCATGACTTGATTCCTATGGAAGACTTCAAGATTCAGGATCCTGAAATCGATAAAGCCGTTGTAGCGGTCCGTGACATTATGCGTAAATACAGTATTAAACCCTACAATGAAAAAGAAAATATCGGAAATCTGCGTCACATTATCGTTCGCCGTGGTTACCATACCGGTGAAATGATGATTGTTTTGGTAACGCGAACACCAAAGCTGTTCCCACTCAGCAAAATTGTTCCGGATATTCTTGAAGCACTCCCTGAAGTGGTCAGCATTGTTCAGAATGTAAATCCTAAGAAGACGAATGTGATAATGGGACAGGAAGTTATCGTTTTGCATGGTGAAGACAAGTATCGTGACAAGTTACTCGGTCACACGTTTGAAATTTCTCATCGCTCGTTCTTCCAGGTCAACACAGAACAGGCAGAGGTCTTATACAGCAAAGTACTGGAATTGGCTGAACTGACTGGAGAAGAAACAGTCATTGATGCATACTGTGGCATTGGCACAATCACTCTTGCATTAGCTGAACAAGCAAAAGAAGTTTATGGTATTGAACTCATTGAACCGGCAGTTGAAGATGCCAAACGTAATGCAGCACTGAATGGCGTTGAGAACGTGACGTATCAAGCAGGCGCAGCAGAAGATGTGATGCTGGACTGGAGTAGTAAAGGCCGTACCGCAGACTTGCTTGTAGTCGATCCGCCAAGAAAAGGACTGGATGGTCAATTTATTGATGCTGTACTGACAATGCAGCCGAAGAAGATGGTGTACGTCAGCTGTAACCCGTCAACACTGGCACGTGATTTAGCCTTACTAGTCGAAGGTGGGTACACTGTAGAACAAGTACAACCCGTGGATATGTTCCCTCAGACGAGTCATGTTGAGAGTGTAGTTCTGCTAGAGAAAAAATAAATTCCGCTTATACTCTTATAAGCTTTTGTAATCAAATACAAAATTAAGTGGCTTTCCTCCTAGATGATATATATCTAGGAGGATTTTTTTTGAAAAGAAAAGGTTACAACTAAATAGTACTATAATACCATAAGTAGTTTTAGGTTTATAAAGATTGTGAATTGAAAGACAATCGATTGTTCTAATGGCTAAGGAAATGAGAAACAATGGTATAATCAGGAAAAGAAAGGTGTCGTTTATGGTCGTTAAGCGGTGACTCTCTAAACTTAATTATATATAAAACAAATCATTATAACTGATGCTCCAGCCAGGTTACATGTGTTGAAAAGACCGTGTAAGGATTACATATAATTAAATCTAAAAAATATGAGCTGAGGTGTTGAGAATGTCCAGTGATCATTTGTCAAAAGAATTATTAGATGACGTTGTAAACTCCATATCTAATAAAAAAGGGGTCTACAGCATGGTTTTGTCCGTCGAGCACGGAAGCAGGGGTTTTACGTATACTCAATCTGGAGGATTAATGGAAAATGACAGCAGCTATTTCATCGCAAGTGTAACGAAACTATATATGACGGTTATTGTCATGACTCTTATTAAAAGTGGAGAACTTAAACTTGAAGATTCTATATCACAGTATCTTCCTAGTGGTCAGGTTAAAGAAATTAACGTATATAAAGGGGTAGACTATTCTTCCGCCATAACAATCAGACATTTAATATCCAACACATCTGGCATACCTGATTATTTCTTTCACAAAAATGAAAAGGGAAATACATTTGCCGATGATTTGCTTTTAGGTCATGATATCTCATGGGATCAAGATAAAACGATTGAATACGTAAAAAAATTAAAGCCCAAGTTTCCGCCGGGTAAAAAAGGAAAGGCGGCGTATTCAGATACAAACTATTAGCTATTGGGAAAAATCATTGAAAACGTAACGGGAAAAGACATTGCTGGTGTATTGAAAGAAGAGATTTTTGATGTGCTGGGGCTGGACAATACCTATGCCTATACAAATCCGGATGATAAAAAGCCTGTTCCTTTTTATTATAAGTCCAAAGAACTGTGGGTCCCCAAATATATTGCCTCTGTTACTGCAGAAGGTGGAATCGTGTCTACAGCAGAAGACATGATGAGCTTTTTAAAAGCCTTTTTTAACGGGTTTTTCTTAACGACCAGTGATATTGAAACGCTCAAACAGTGGAACTTGATTCTTCCGCCTCCAAGTTTATTTTACTATGGAGTCGGTCTGGAAAAATTGTTCATTCCCAGAATCATTTCCCCGTTGAAGCCAATAAATGAAATCATCGGTTTCTGGGACAGACGGGTTCTTTTGCATGGTACAACCCGGATACTGATCTTTATTTCACTGGCACCACTAATCAGATCGACGGTTCAGGGCATTCTGCAGTGATGAAGGGAATCATTAAAATTATCAAGGCTACACGTTAAGCCATGTCTAATCAATAAAAAGTACAGATTTAAAGAGAGCAAACCGTGTTCTCTTACTAATTAATGGTCTGTTGATGTAAGTTTATGTGTAAAGAATAACTAAAATTTGAGAATGTATATAATCGGAGACAAATATACTCTGTAAATACTAGGAGGAGGATTACTATGATTTACGGTGCAAAGGGCGGTAATCTGGAAATAGGAGATACAGATGTAGACTTCATTACTTTTGGCAAAGGGGAAAAACCTTTGGTGATTATTCCTGGTTTATCAGATGGATTAAGAACAGTAAAGGGGACAGCTGCATCTCTTGCTGTCATGTTCAGAATATATGCAAAAGACTATAAAGTTTATGTCTTCAGTCGGAAAAATAAATTGGAAGAGGGATATTCCACAAGAGATATGGCCAGTGATTTAAAGAAGTCAATGGAAAAGTTGAACATTTCAAAGGCTTATGTCATGGGCTTGTCTCAGGGAGGAATGATTTCTCAATACTTGGCTATAGATTATCCCGAAATGGTAGAAAAGCTTGTCATAGCAGTATCTGTAGCCAGACAAAATGACACCATACAAACGGTCATTAAAGGCTGGGTAGAGCTGGCAGAATCAAATGATTACAAAAACTTAGTGATAGATTCTACTGAAAAAACCCATACAGCCGAGTATTTGCAGAAGAAAAAGTATAGGTTGATGTATCCTTTTATTACTAAAATAGGCAGGCCTAAAAATCTTAATCGGTTTATTATACAAGCCCAAGCATGTCTTAACCATAATGCCTACGATGAACTGGATCGTATAGACTGTCCTACCTTAGTTATTGGAGGAGACAGCGACGAAGTTGTAGGAGAAAATACATCTGAGGAAATGGCTGAAAAAATTAAAGGCAGCAAACTCGTTATATACAAAGGTCTTGGACACGGAGCATACGCAGAAACAAAGGATTTTAATCTCCAGGTTGTGAATTTTTTAGAAGAAGCACACGAGTAATTATCACTGAAGGCTTACTAAACTAACAAGTAGTAAAAGAGTATAGATGCTGGAAGTAATCATATTTTTATTAACGTCAGCCTCAGAGAAACGTTTGAGGCTTTTTTAATGTCATTATTTGAGTATATATGTACTATTCTATTTTCAAAATAGAGTGTCAAATTTTTAAATAAATATGAGAATTAACAAGGCTCTGGTTAGCTTAATTTTAATGGATATCTTAAACTAAAGGTAGATAATATTATGTAAGGGAACGTTTAACAAAGAAGATAAGCTTTAAGAAAAGGAAGAAGGATATTGGGATGAAAACAATTTTTATGACAGGTTTATTTTTAGCAGGACTCCTTGCTGGCTGTGCGGATACGGCTGACTCGCCGGACAGCGGTGAGACGGATACCACTCCAGTTGAACAGGAAGTTGATGAGGAAGTTCAGGATAATCAGGAAGGTGAAATGGATGAACAGGCAGAAATCAGTGAGGAACCGGAAATCGTAGCTGAAAATCTTGAAACTCCCTGGTCAATCGTCAAGCATGATGAAACATTCTTTTTGACAGAAAGACCCGGTAATATAGTGCGTATTGAAAACGGCGAAACCACTAGACAGGAGGTAGAGCTTGAAAGAGAGATTTCCACTGTCCCTGAAGCAGGACTGCTGGGCTTTATACTGGACCAGGATTTTTCCGATAACAATTTAGCCTATGCATACTACACTTATGAAGACAGCAATGGCCCATTTAATCGAATCATCACGTTACAGTTGGATAATGACATCTGGTATGAAGAAAGTGTTCTGCTTGATGAAATACCGAGCGGGCGGGTTCATCACGGCGGAAGGTTGAAAATAGGACCTGATGACTTATTATATGCTGCAACTGGAGATGCTGCTGTACCAGAACTTGCACAAGATACTGACTCACTGGCTGGTAAAATATTGAGGTTAAACCGAGATGGATCAATTCCTGAAGACAACCCGGAACCCGATTCTTACATTTACAGCTACGGTCACCGAAACCCTCAGGGCCTTACCTGGGCAGCTGACGGTACTATGTATTCAAGCGAACACGGAAGTACAGCAAATGATGAAATTAATTTAATTGAAGCTGGGCAAAATTACGGCTGGCCGGTTATTGAAGGAGAGGAAACGCAGGAAGGTATGCAGTCTCCGCTTTTCTCTTCGGGAATGGAAGAAACCTGGGCGCCATCTGGAATGGATTACCATGACGGCCGACTATTTGTTTCCGGACTTAGAGGGGAAGCTGTTTATGAATTTGACCTTGATGAAGGCGACTATAGAGAAGTCGTATCAGAGTTTGGCCGCATAAGAGATGTTCTGATAGAAGACGGTAAAATGTATTTCATCAGCAGTAACACGGATGGCCGAGGAGCTCCAACGGAAAATGACGACAAATTGTTCCAGCTTTCTATTGAAGATTAAGTAAGTTGAAAGTGAGATTCTGGCTTAAAATACACTAATGACTATTCCTATCAATGAGTAATGAACAAGCTCTTTTAGGAGGCGATTATGATGCGTTACGTGATATTTAGCTTCTGGTTTATCCTTATACACACAGCAGCCTATGTGTTTGCCGGGGCACTGGCTCTAAAAATCAGTAAAAATTTATATGAAGAACAAGAGAGAGTAATTGACTATGTGAGGGATATGTCTGATGATATCGAGAAGAAGCATGTAGAGAAATGGTTTCTGCCTGCTCAATTAGTTCGAGGTCTATTACTGTCCATTGTACTATACCCCATTTTGAACTTGCTGGGAGAGACCAGTTGGTTACTACGCTTTCTTTTTTTCAGTAGTCTGATGTTTATTTATACTGATGTTGCCAGTGCTGTTCCGTTTCCGCATAATATTGAAGGCTTTGTTTACATGAAGCCTAAGTATTTGAAAAGAAATGCCGTGGGGAAACTCTACTTCGAAATAATCATTTACAGTATTGTATTTGGATTTTTGATTAGCTGGTTCTCATTCTAGGCGAATAGATGGCCACCAATCAATTCTGATGTTATGTAACGACCGGTAAGGTTCTGGATTTTTATGTGGAATAATTTTATTCAGAGAATGGCGAGAAGAAACCACTAAATCATTAACGAAAAGTGAAGAGGGAGAATAATGAGGACAATTTACAAGACAAATCAGGGAGAAAAAATAGTCAAAGATTTATACGATCGCCAAGTTGAGAGTCTAGATGTAGAGTATAAAGATATTTTTGTGGACACCAGATTTGGGAAAACCCACATTTTACAAATAGGAAACCCAGACGCAACGCCAATTTTGTTGTTTCATGGTGGAAACAGTACAGCCCCCTATTCATTAAAACAGAATCTGCATTTAGTTGAGGATTACCTAATCTACGCACCCGATACTATCGGACATCCGGGCAAAAGTAGCCAGAGGGTTTTATCGTCAAGTTCACTTGAATATGGGGAATGGGCATCAGACGTCATTGATTCCTTAGGTTTTGATAAAATGATTTGTATGGGGGAGTCTTTTGGTGGAGGGATTCTGGCTAAGCTTATATGTGTCTCTCCTGAAAAGGTTGCTAAGGCAATATTGCTTGTTCCAGCAGGCATATTTAATGCTTCAAAGGCAAAGCTTATCTTCAGCATGGGAATTCCAATGATGATGTATCTGGTAACAAAAAAAGAAACATGGTTCGATAAAGCTTTTTTACCTATGGCAACTAATGATGAACCGATTGATACTGAGACATTGGACATGATTCGCACAAGCTTTCATCACGTTAAAATCAATCCCAATATGCCAAGTAATATCGACAAAAAAGATGTAATGAATTATCAGGCACCTACACTGGTACTGGCGGGAGAAGAAGATGTCATGTTTCCAGGTGAAAAAGTAATTGAAAGAGCTGAGGAGTTATTTCCTGATGTAAAATCGTATCTTATAAAGGAATGCGGACACATATATTTTACTTCAGAAAAGAGAAAGGAAATCATAGGACAAATAATTAACGAGTTCTTACTGGAATAGGTGTAGACTTTTTAAAGAAAATGGTCCATAGGGCTTTTTAGAAGATGAAAGTATTTAAAATTAATCAAAGAAAGTAGTGGATCATTATGATAGGGTCGATTATAAGTGGAGTAATTATTTATATAGCTCTCGGGATGCTCTATTACTCTCCCGTGCTGTTCGGAAACCTATGGGTAGAGTTACTGGACATCAAAGCAGAGGAGCCTAATTATGGGGTGCTGACGCTTGTCACACTATTGACCTCAACGGTTCTGTCGCTCCTTCTATATTGGACAGGAGCTGAAACTTATTTAGATGGAATACTCACAGGCCTTGCTGTGGGAAGCATTGTCACACTGGCCTATGCAAAAGATTTTCTTTTCGGATTAGGACAGCATTCTACTCGCCCACTGCAAACATACTGTATAGCTGCAGGTTACCATTTAATTGCTCTACCACTTATAGGGTTAGTGATGATGTTTTTTTATTGAAGAAAAATGTGAATTTTGATGCTTTCAGTTTTCTCTGAACTGAATAAGAGTATACTCCGCACTGTGATGAAAAATATCAGTGCGGAGATTTTAGTTAAAGAAGCCATTCTAGGTAACGCTTTTTATGTAAAGAGTATTTGACATGTAGATTTCTATTTAGTACTCTAATAATGTAAAATGTTTTTGACAAAGAGGAGAGCTAACTATGAGAAAAAAGGATGAAATGGAGCAAAAAGTGGCGAACAAAGCTGTTAAAATAACCTGGTTTGTAACAGTTATGGCTTTATTTATTGTAGGCTTTATCCAGCGCAGTATGGATGGTGGGGAATCAAACGTTCTTTTACTGATTGCGATACTTTCAACAACAATGCTTATTTCACTTGAACAGTATTATCTTTCAAAAATAAATGAAGACAGTACATTTAAAAATATAGTTGGAATAACTATAGTGCTTGCTGCAGTCTTACTCGGAATAGGCTGGTTTTTAAGCAGATGAAAAATCAGATCAAAGAACTCCGCAAGTCTAAAAAAATATCCCAGCAGGAACTGGCTGATTACTGCAAAGTTACGAGACAGACCATTAATGCCATTGAAAATGAAAAATATGATCCGTCGTTGCAGCTCGCCTTCAATTTGTCAGAGCAATTAGATACAACCGTTGACAAATTATTTTTTCCGGATAGTTAATTGAAGTTTATTAAGAGTCTCAATTTAGTCCCTTCAATATGACCCTTCAAATAAAAAGTTAATCTTTTGGTAACCGGAATAGAAGTGTATAAGTAAAACAAGCGAAGTCCCTTTTAAACTTAATCGGGGACTTCGCTTTCCTTGTTTAGTTAAAATATTTGTGAGCTCAGAAGTAAAATCCTAATATACCCGATAGGATGCCAATTATCGCTCCAGCTATCACGTCTCTTGGAAAATGGACGCCCCCAAGCACACGTAATACAGCTAAAATACAGCCAATAAACATTAGGAGTATACCTAATGGACTATAAATAAAGTAGACAGTAGTGGCAACAACGAAAGCTGAAAAGACATGACGGCTGGGGAATGATTTTCCTTTTGTGTCCTTTTTAATAATAGGTACAGTCGACGATACTTCATAAGGGCGAGGGGCATTTATGTAACGTCTAAAGATGCTTACCAACACAAATGAAATAGATGGAGTAAGTAAGGCCCTCAGCAATCTTTCATCACGAGTATAGATCAGGGTCAACAAAACTATAGGATAGGTAACATACACAAAAACTGTAATGAGTCGATTCAATTGATTAATTATTTTGACATACATAATATTTAACACCCTAGATTCACATTTTATATGTATGATACCACTTTAACCATGTATTAGTCAGTATTTTTAATCTTAAAAAAGTAGAATTGTGTCGATATATTCTGTTTTAAAGATTATAATGAGGTGTAACGAGATGCATGATAAGTATTTCACATACTGTTATGGAAATTTGAAATTACTAACCTAAAGGAGGAAGAGAATGACAGTGAATTCTAAAAAAAATGGTTTTATAAAATTAGCAATCAGACATTTATTCATTATGAGTGTTGTATGCATACTGGCATCTATAGGTTTGTACGTAGCGAGTCTTAATCCAACAGTCACCCTCCACCCGAATGCTTATCGAGATATTATAAGAAGCATTGTCATGGTTTATATTTTCTTCTTTGTTGCTTCCGTAACGGGGGCCTTTCTTTTTAACTTTCTTACAGTTGGGAATGATAGAAAACGAAAAAAATACAATGTAAAGGAATATTTTAACAGAGTCACACCCTATGAAACTATTGGAATTTCGTTTACTTTAGTGACCATAGTCAATAGTATAATGATGCTTACCGGCCTTGATGAACCGAAGGAAGGGGTTTTTGCCTATGTTCATTTAATGACGAGGCTGGGAATTATAACTTTGATAGTAATTCTTATCTCCTTAAAGGAAATAAAAGAAGGATTGGAGAAATTTAGCCTCAAGAGTGTCTCTCCAATAAACGTACTATGTGCACCACGCAAAAACGCCTTTATTGGTGTTTCTAAGGCATTCACAACTGTTTCATTTCTGTACTGCGTAACGTTTATAGTTTTTCAGGTGATTTTACCCGCTTCAGGGGGGAGAAGTTTTTATATCTCACTGCTTATTATATGGGCACTAATATTAATAACAAGGGTAACAAGTACAATGGTTAAAGGGAAATAAACGAAGGATAGATTAGTCCTACTCAAGAGAATTTCATTAAAAATACTATAGCCTAGAGAAAATGATTTTTATTCCAGTTTCTTAATAGCCATTTATCAAGATCTAAGACTATAACAATAGGAGGAATACTGATGAGAAATAAAATGCTGGAGAATAGGAATGAAATTATCCTTGAGGGAAAAGGCACAATAGTGATATTACTCATAAATAGTGTAGTGTTTATTGCTTTAAATATAGTTCCTCGACTTGAAGAAACGTTATTATTAAGTCACCAAATACCTTTAATTATTGAAAAGCTGTGGACACTAATTACCGTTTTTTTCTCACATCAAGTGCTTATTCACATAGTGTTGAATATGGGGTTACTGGTTTATTTTGGTTTTAGCCTAGAACGACTAACAAGTGCCAAATCAGTAGCAGTCATTTATTTTATAGCAGGTCTGATGGGGAGTCTATCATTTCCGTTAACAGGATTAATAATAAATGGAACAGGTCTTATTGCAGGAGCTTCAGCTGCCGTGATGGGAGTAGTCGCAGCCTATTCAGTTTTGCGGCCAAATGTCTTGATACTAAAATCAAAAGCTAAGTGGTGGACTGTAGCTTTGGTAGCTTTTAGCGTTGTATCTGCAATTTTATTACCAGATACATTGGATAGTGATATTGCTCATCTTGCAGGTATCTTGGTTGGGGTGATTTCTGGCTTTTACATTAAGAAAAGGATTGTGAGTTAACCATACAGGCACAGCAATTAGTCAGCTATTACTCGCAAGCTCTTGTGATAAGGAGAGACTTTAAATGAAAAAGGCGTTGAATACTAAGCGAGTTGTATTAATAGATACTCTTGCTGTTATTACTGCTGTTTTCCTTGCAATAGCAATCAAGAGTCTATTGCCAGCTGATGTAAATGTGGAAGACTTTGACAGTAGGCTGGTTAATCTTATAGGATTTCCTGCAGTGGCAATTCTATATTTTATCATCATATATGTACACTGTATTATGGTCATGCAGTATTTTGGCAAAAAATCCAACCTCTCAAAACAGCAAATAGGTGTTCGTTTCGGTAGTGTGTTTGCAGCGATGTATCTCTTTGGCATGCAGGAAGTTGTTGTAGAGGCATCCCCGTTTAATGAATGGGGCTTACTCTTCATGAGGTATCAATTTATCATTGGTATAACCGATGCTATACCTGTACTGTTGTTATGTTTGGCAACTTCCTATTTAATATTAAACAAGAATAACTCTCCCGAAATTATTGACCATCTGAAATTGGGAGACAAGATTAAAACAGTGTCCTTAATCACTGTCACATTTTTTATTCAAAGGGCTATTGGGTATGAAACAGGTCTAGTGAATAGCAATGCTGCAAGTTTTCCAATCCCCACTTACTTATGGACAGCGCTCTTTGGATTAGTATTGGGTCTGTCATACGTGGTTTTGTATCCAGTATTTTCAAAAACGAACTTTTCACTCCTACAACCTTTTCAAATCGCGGTACTAACGATAGGTATAAACTGGATACTCTTCAACAGTTTTATTGGCTTAATATTTCAAGATGTGATGGGGCAAATGCTTTTCAGAACAGGAATAGATATTGCAGTACTTTACGCAACTTCATTGTGTGCTCAATTGTTTTTTTATTCAACTGACAAAACAAATGATAATAGGCGATAGACAAGCGGTAGATTCAAGGGGATAAATACTTGACTACTGCTTTTTATTATAAAAATGTAACCTGTAGCTTTTAACTGAAAAGAATAGTTTTCTGTACGGATGATGTAAGTCTAAAAGAATATCAGAAAAAAGCTATTTTATATTGACAAAAATATTATGTTGCTATATATTATATTCAACAAGTTGAATATAACTTATTGAATATGTATAGATGAAAGGAAATTTAAATTGAGTCTTAGATATGGATTGTTGGGTTTGCTAAATTACTATGACATGAGTGGTTATGATTTGAAAAAGACATTTGAGTCTTCTCTACAATATATGTGGAGTGCAAAATCAAGTCAGATTTATCGAGAGTTGGGAAAAATGGAAAAGGAGGGATTAGTCCTCTCTAAGATAGAACAGCAGGAAAAGAAATTTGATAAAAAAGTATATTCCATTACTAAATTAGGCATAACTGCTTTTCAGGAATGGCTTGAACATTTTCCAAAGAATCTTGAACTTCCAATACGGGATGAATTTATTGTCCGCGTTTTCTTTGGAGAGCATCTTAGTTTCGAGAACCTTATATTTGAAGTGAAAAGGTTTAAAAAACAAAGAGAAGATACTCTTGAGGCGCTAACAACTATATTAATAACCGCTAAGCACGCTGCTGCAGAGGATGGATTGGACAAGTCGTATTACTTTTGGAAATTAACAATTAACAAGGCATTAAAGGAAACACAGGCAGAGATTGAGTGGGCGAAAGAAACAATCGACGAGCTAATGAATAGGAGTTGAGAAATATGCAAGATATAATAGAATTCAAAAAAAATCCTGTCAGCCTGTTCATATTCTTGGTGTGTACAATCGTATTTCTTGTTGCAATAGGATCTGATCCTGAAAATATAAGGTTTCTAGCTTTTGATTACGACGCTTTACCCCAAAGATGGTACGCTATATTGTCTTATGGGTTTGTCCATGTGGATTGGAATCACATCATTGTAAATATGGGGTTGTTACTTTGGATAGGTGTTTGGGTAGAAAGGTTGATCGGTTCAAATAGATACATTTTACTGGTTCTGACGGGAATATTGGCGGGTGGTTTAACGCTGTTACTAAGAGAGACTGCAGGTATAGGATTTAGTGCTGGAGCTGCAGCCTTACTTTTTTATTACCATTGTGCGTTCCCCATGAAGAGAGAACTGCCATTCAATCTTCCTAATTTTATTCTACCAGTTGTTTTATTGATTATTTCTGTAGGGGCTATAATCTTTGGATGGCTACCCTCCGTGGGTCACTACCCTCACATAGCAGGGGCAATAGTTGGAGTCTTATTTCTTGGTGTGTTTCGAAAAAATCATCGACCAATCTGAAATGTGCATATTTTTTAGATAAGAAAAAAGAACATTAAAGATCCGAAATTAGTTACGATTCTTTAATGTTCTGTATAATACCTGAATAATTCATAGCTCTAAATTTAAGCTATTTTTTTGAACAAAGTGCCTATTTTCAAATTAGGCAGATACATTCTTCCAAAATAATGTGTTTTCGAACAGGATATCTACGGAAGAAGGTCATAATAAAAATTATTTGTCTATTTAAGGGCAGACGAATCCCTTGAAAAAGAATCGATTAAAAAATTTGTGTGATAACTCGTCTAAATCCATTGTTTGGATCGCCGCAGGCGTTCAAAAATCTTATAAAATTCAGTTTGATACACATGATAGCTTGACAGTTTGAGATAGACCTGTCTCCCAGTTTGAACAAGTTTACCGGCTACTTTAAGCAATGTCAGCCGGCATGGAATGAATCGTCATGCCCTGGTTCACTTTATCAAAACCAATGGTTTTTAAAAAATTGACGAGGTTGTATGCAAGGACACTGATCATCATTCTGACATGATTTTCTAAGAAACGCGGGCTATCTGTTTTATCGAAGTAAAAGCCCGATTTCGCTTCTTTGATGAAATTCTCCATTGTTCCACGCTTCCCGTAAAGAGAAAAGATGTCTTCAGGCGAGATATTGTCGGATAGATTAGTCACAATGAATGCGTGGTGAAAGAGCAATTCTCCTCCTTCACGGACGGAACGCATACAGACACGACGGGGTTTTGACCAGGATTGTGCTTGGTATGGGAGTGAGAAATACCGCACTTCCCGCTCGTCCCATTCTTGATTGTCTCCATAAAGAACAGAGTGTTCAGTTAACTGACTTAACCTCCTATTACTCTTTAATCGGATAACGTACTGGATTTTAGTTGCTTCACATGACTCATACACCTCTGGTGTGGCAAAGCCGCTGTCACCCCGAACCAATATCTCGGTATGAGGTAACGTACTCTTGTAGTGGTGTAACAACGGGTCGATAAAGGCTTTTACCCCTTTAGATGTGTACTGATTACCTGAACGTAGTTCAGCTTTTAAGAAATCTCCAGTCAGTCCGTCAAAAGCAACGAGTGGATGGTAGCCGTAGGTTTGATAATGAGCATTATAATCTGTTTGTTCTTGTCGTCCAAAGGTATCCGAATGTGTGGAATCGACATCAATGATTAACTCGGTGTCATTGCGAATTAATCGCGCTTTATCAATCAGCGACTGATTTATTGCTTGGAGTTGACCGATGTTAGTCTCGGTGAAACGATCCAGAAATCGTGAGATCGATGATTGTGAAGCCAACTGCTTTTTACCTAGGACGGCTTGAAATACTGGATCTTGTCTTAAGATATTCGCGGAAGAGTCTGCCGAGTAACCAGCGATTAGCTGCATAATAATTTGCTCTAATATCGCTACGTTGTCATGCTTGAAGTAAGCGCGGTTATCTTTGATGTCCAGCAGAGAGTGTGCCAAATCAGAGAACTTGAAGGTGTCCATTACTTCTTTAACTAAGACTAAACCCGAATCACTCGATAAGCGACCACCTGTATGAGAAATGGTGATGTTTGAATTGAATTTTACCTGTTTTTTGTGTAAGCTTGTCATGAGAAGAACTCCTTTCTTATGGTTGGTTTGGACACCTTTACCATAGCAGAACGGGGTTCTTTTTGCATCACTTAACAGATGAAAATAAAAAAGTAAATGAAGACTGCCGTTAGGCAGTTACAGACGGTTAAAAGTGAAAGTATGAATTATTCAGGACTAATATCTATATTTTAAATATCTTACTATAATTTAAATATCTTTTTGTAATGTTTAATATTGAATTACTCAGTGTAATACAAAAGCACACCTAAGCTAATTTATAACAAAAAAAGCGAACAATACTACTTAACAAATCACTAACATATAGATTTTACATTAGATTATCAACAAATCCCTCTTCTATCTAAATAGATATTACATCAAAAATATCTTTTTGTATAAACTTAACAGCAATATTATTTGACATAAAACCCTATTAAAGTAATGTTGTTAATAGTCATAGTAATATTATGACAAAAAATTACATAGGAGTTTTTCATTATTTTATTATCGAAGAAGAAGTTAGCGATTACATGTGCAGCTGCCCTTTTAGCCTCCGCTCATATACCATACAACGTATTTGCCAGAGAGTCGTCGGCTATTGATAACGGTCTAAATGACACTCAAGAAACACAAGTGAATCAAAATCTAATTGATAGCGAATCACTAAATAATGTAGAAGCAGAAATTACTGAATTAAATAATGGTAAGAAAATAAGCATATATTCTGATGGAGAATTATTAGACACCACAACGGTTTACGACGATGGATTGATTGTGTATACTGATAAAAATGGTAATATCACAGAATCTAACATTAATGACTATGTGAAAGAACCAGTTGAAGGAACCAGTGTGCTCGATCAAAGAGTATCGAATTCTCCAGATAATTCAGATTCTATTGGTACATTGGCTACACAGTATGACTTCTTGTACGGTGTAGAGTATAGCTCTGCTTGGGATATGACTGGTAGACTTTATGGTGAAAGAACTCTTACTTATAGTCCAAGAAGGACTTTTGAATTCTCTGCAGGTACCGCATTGGGAACTGTTATAGGTGCGCTTACTGGCGTAGCAGTAGGTGGAGTACTTAGTGTACCCGTTTTAGCAACTGCTTTGGGAGTTGGTGTAATAGGATCTGGGTCGGGTGCCGTAATAGATTACGCAATTGGAGGAACAACTTTTTCTAGGACTGAAAGATATGATTATGAAGTTATAGCCAACAATGAAGTAGGACTAAGAACTTACACTGAGGATGTGACTATTAGTGTTCCAAATAGTCACAATGCCGAGACCACAATGGTTCCCTATTTGAGTAGTGGTGATACTCGTTCTAGAACAGATATGATCCATGCTGGTATTTACAACGTCTATCTAAATAATAATTAGAATAGGATGGATTATGAATGAAAAAATATTTTTCTGATACACGTAGCATAGCTTTTTTGCTTATGTTAATCATTTTTTCGAGTTTTTCAATATGGTTTCTAGTTCAAGACAGTAAACCTAAAACTGCACTTGAACTTGTTGATAGAATGGCTTCTGAAGAGACTATCCGCGATCGTTTTTCCGAAGGTGCAGACACTGATGAGAACGTTGAACTATTGAGTAATTACAGGTTCAATAATAGTACAATCAATGTTTCTCAATATTTTGTAATGGACGTTGGAGACGATAATGTACTAATAGTTGAAACAACGGCCGGATTGATTGATAATGAGCTTTATATCGAAGATTTACGTGAAATTGACAGGGATACTCTTGAAGAATTCTTGAATCAATAAGAATTGATAAAACATTCTTATAAAAGACTCTTACTATCGATTATAATTATTCGATAGTAAGAGTCTTTTCTTACGATAAGGTTTTTTTATAAAAAAAAGAGTTTTATAAACTTAAGAAAGCTTTATACTCCTGAATAATCCATAGCTCTAAATTTAAGCTATTTTTTTGAACAAAGTGCCTATTTTCAAATTAGGCAGATACATTCTTCCAAAATAATGTGTTTTCGAACAGGATATCTACGGAAGAAGGTCATAATAAAAATTATTTGTCTATTTAAGGGCAGACGAATCCCTTGAAAAAGAATCGATTAAAAAATTTGTGTGATAACTCGTCTAAATCCATTGTTTGGATCGCCGCAGGCGTTCAAAAATCTTATAAAATTCAGTTTGATACACATGATAGCTTGACAGTTTGAGATAGACCTGTCTCCCAGTTTGAACAAGTTTACCGGCTACTTTAAGCAATGTCAGCCGGCATGGAATGAATCGTCATGCCCTGGTTCACTTTATCAAAACCAATGGTTTTTAAAAAATTGACGAGGTTGTATGCAAGGACACTGATCATCATTCTGACATGATTTTCTAAGAAACGCGGGCTATCTGTTTTATCGAAGTAAAAGCCACCTTTCGCTTCTTTGATAAAATTTTCCATTTTTCCACGCTTGCCGTAAAGAGAAAATATGACTTCAGGCGAAACATTTTCGGATAGATTAGTCACAATAAACGCATGATGAAAAAGTAATTCTCCTCCTTCACGGACGGAACGTATACAGACACGACGGGGTTTCGACTAGGATTGTGCTTGGTATGGGAGTGAAAAATACTGCACTTCTCGCTCTTCCCATTCTAGATTGTCCCCGTAAAGAACAGAGTGTTCAGCTAACTGACTTAACCTCCGATTGCTCTTTAATCGGATAACGTACTGGCTTTCAGTTGCTTTACAAGACTCATACATTTCTGGTGTGGCAAAGCCGCTGTCACCCCGAACCAATATCTCAGTATGAGGTAACGTGCTCGTGTAGTGGTGTAACAACGGGTCGATAAAGGCTTTTACCCCTTTAGATGTGTACTGATTACCTGAACGTAGTTCAGCTTTTAAGAAATCTCCAGTCAGTCCGTCAAAAGCAACGAGTGGATGGTAGCCGTAGGTTTGATAATGGGGATTATAATCTGTTTGTTCTTGGCGTCCAAAGGTATCCGAATGTGTAGAATCGACATCAATGACTAACTCGGTGTCATTGCGAATCAAACGCGCTTTATCAATCAGCGACTGATTTAATGCTTGGAGTTGATCCATGTTCTCCTCGGTGAAACGATTCAAAAACCGTGAGATTGACGATTGTGAGGCCAACTGCTTTTTACCGAGTACAGCTTGAAAGACTGGATCCTGTCTTAATAGATTAGCTGATGAGTCTGCCGAGTAATCAGCAATTAACTGCATAATAAGCTGTTCCAATATCGCTAAGTTATCATGGGTAAAATAAGCCCGATGATCTGTGATACGGAGCCATTGTTTAGCTAAGTGTGAAAAGCCGAAGGTATTCATCAATTCTTTAAGCAGGACTAACCCCGAATCATTTGATAGACGACCACCAGTATGTGAAATAGTGATATTTGAATTGAATTTAACTTGATTTTTGTGTAAGCTAGTCATGAGAAGAACGCCTTTCTTATGGTTGGTTTCGTCACCTTTACCATAGCAGAATGGGGTTCTTTCTTCATCACTTAACGGGTGAAAATTAAAAAGTAAACTTTACCTGCCGTTAGGCAGTTTCTAAGCAGTTTGTTAAAAAGTATGAATTATTCAGGATAATATTTATATTGGTATTTAAAAAACTGAATCAGTAGAATTACTTTTCTATTTCACCTCAACTATTTCCACGGGACCGTGATCGTCACAGTGGTCTCCATGTACGTGATGGAGTCGACCATCGACTAGATAATCCTTGTGATCGCCATGCTGAACCATTTCGTGTCCGCAGTCTCCATCGTGATGGCAGCCGCAGTTCATTGGCCGACAGTCGTCTGGATTAGTTTCAGTGACGTCAATCGCGCATTCATCCCAATGTCCTTCGTGCTTGTGGTGCAGGTGTCCGTCATGCACGTAGTCGATATGATCATTATGCTTAATCTTCGTATGCCCGCAATCTAAACTATGCTCATGCGTATGATTTTTATGAACGTCATGTTCCTCAGTCATTAACAACACCTCCAGTTTTTTACTTATAAAGAGATTGAAGAAAAACAAAATGAGAATAAGATGCTGGTCTGCAAAATAGAACTTGCAGCCTATTATCTCTACAATCATGATATAACACGCTTTTGAGGTTGTAAAATTTAACGCTTCACTATTTAGGTGCTAAGCGATTTGTCATTAGTCTTAGCTCAATAAACTTCTGATTGATTAACGGTACAGAAGAAAAACAGAGTAGCTATATTGAAATGTGAAAAAATAATCAAGATAAAAACAATAGAACCATTGACTTCTACTTTATTTATTGGAATAATGGGAAGGAAGTAAAACCTTTAAAAACAGTCCCGAGAGGCTGGGAAAGGGAAAAACGAGCATAGAGTATGTCTATCTATATCCTTTTTCTCGCATACGGGAAGAGGGTATTTTTATTTTAAAGTAATATTGTGAATTAATTAATAAGTGTTTAGCTTTAATCAAATTTATTATACCTTTAAGCAAGTCCTGTGAGGCGTGCAAGGTTGTATTGGGATTGGTGCAGATTTTTTTCTGCACGCTTACCTCTTTGCAACTATGCAGAGAGGATTTTTTTATACCATTAACTGATTCTATTAAATATCGCAGGACCTTAGCCAAGGCTAAATCAAAAAATTGGAGGCAAGAAATTATGAAACTGATGAATACACATTTACACGCAATTTCTGTCATAGCAGAAAAAACAATCAAAATGGACATTGTTATAGAGAAAAAACTACTTGAAACAATTCGCCCTGGACAGTTTGTCTATATTCAAATTGGCTCTTCAAGTGAACATATGCTCAGACGCCCGATATCAATAGCTGACGTGGACATTGAAAAGGAGTTACTGACACTTGTTTACAAAGAACTCGGAGAGGGAACAAGAAAGCTCAGTCAGTTAAAAAAAGGGGATCCGCTAAATCTACTGATTCCCTGTGGGAATGGGTATAGAATTGATCAGCTGCAACTGTCACATGCGCTTTTAATTGGCGGAGGAATTGGTGTTCCACCCCTTTATTATCTGGCCAAGAAACTCGTTGAAAAAGGCATAAAAGTGACAACAATAATCGGCTTTCAGAGTAAAGAAGATGTCTTTTTTGAAGAAGAGTTCAAAGGACTAGGAGACTGCTTTGTCACCACGAATGATGGAAGTTACGGACAGCAGGGGTATGTTACAGACAGCATTGAAAAAGAGCAGCCGGAGTTTGACAATTATTTTGCCTGCGGACCGAACCCGATGTTAAAGGCAATCGAGTTGAAGTTGACAGATAAAAAAGGATTTCTATCCTTGGAGGAGCGAATGGGGTGTGGGATAGGCGCCTGTTACGCCTGTGTCGTACCGACAAAAGACGAGAAAGGCAGTAAGAAAATTTGTCAGGACGGTCCGGTATTTTCCGCAGGAGAGGTGAAAATATAATGACTTTAGCAATTAACTTACCAGGGTTACAGTTGAAAAATCCGATTATGCCGGCTTCAGGCTGTTTCAGCTTTGGTAGAGAGTACAGTCATTTTTATGACTTGAGTGAACTGGGGGCCATCATGATCAAAGCCGCCACTGAAGAAAAGCGACTGGGAAACAGCACCCCTCGTGTAGCAGAAACTAAGTCAGGCATGCTGAATGCCATTGGACTTCAAAATCCGGGTGTATTGAAAATTATTGAGAATGAACTGCCTTTTCTTGGTGGATATGATCTTCCTGTTATAGCTAACATTGCCGGTAGCACTGTAGAAGAGTATGAGAATGTAGCCAAAGCTCTGCGTCAAACGGACCTGATTCATGCCATCGAGCTGAATATTTCCTGTCCGAATGTCAAAGAAGGTGGGGTACAATTCGGCACTGTTCCTGAAGTAGCTTACGAAGTGACGAGGCGTGTAAAAGAGCAGGCATCTGTACCGGTTTATGTCAAATTGTCACCAAATGCTGCTGATATAGTGGCGGTAGCTCAAGCTGTAGAAAGTGCGGGCGCTGATGGTCTGACAATGATTAATACTTTGACTGGCATGACAATCGACTTGCACAAAAGGCGTCCCTTGTTGAGCAATAAAGTAGGTGGACTGTCAGGACCGGCAATTAAACCTGTAGCTATCCGTATGATTTATGACGTATATAAAGCTGTAAATATTCCTATCATAGGCATGGGAGGAATAATGACCACAGAAGACGTACTGGAATTTTTAATGGCCGGTGCCAGTGCAGTTGCAGTCGGAACAGCTAATTTTCAAAATCCGATGATCTGCAAAGAACTGATTGACGACTTGCCGACGACTTTAAAACAATATGGATTTGAAAGTATAGAAGAGGCCATTGGGAGTGCACATAGATAGTCGATACGGATTGGGGTAGATATCCTCAAAAGAATTACAAGTATATTTATAATGGACTGCGTTCAACCCAATATAATCTAATGAAAATAGTTCATTCTACACATTGTATAAGGCTCCTAAGTTGTATATTATTAATGTAATTAAACAAATCAATTAACCGGTCAATAGTCTAAAAAAAAGTAGTCACCAGTATTTTTTCCATAAATAGAAAAGTTTAATACTCGGCCCTTGATAGTATGAATGATTCTTATCGAGGGTTATTGCTATTTGAAATAAGTGTAAGCGTATTTAATAATGTGGTAGTAGATGAGCTTTATTTAATTTTCAGGAAAAAAATAGTAACTATACTTAGGAGGGCCTATGAATATCAAGATAGAGAAAGATAAACTTATAGATATTCCATACTTGTATTATTCACTTGAAGAAGCTGAGAAAAAACCTCTCATTATAGTCAGTCACGGATACAACTGCGATCAGTATGATGAGGCCGCAATGGCGCTGAAATTAGTTCAGAAAGGATTTCACGTTTTGACTTATGACTTGTCAGAACATGGAGAAAGATACAGTGGCTTTCTAGAAAGAATTGAAAAGGATACGGATATGGGCATGTCCATGCTTCAAATAATTGATCAATCCTATTCTGATTTAGAGAGACTTATTGAATCGTTTAAGCTGAATCCATTGGTGGAAGAGGATAACATTATTCTCGTGGGTGTATCGCTTGGTGCTATGCTGACCTACTATGCATTGACAAAAAATAAATCTATATCTGCAGCTGTGTCTCTAATTGGAACACCTGACTTAGTTCAGGCGATGGTTTACGGTATGGAAAAAGAATCAGTAGATTATTTTATCTCAGAAGATGAAATTAGACTGATTGAATATGCAAGCGAAATGAATCCTTTAGAAAAGTTGTTAACTGATGAATCACGCCCGCTGCTGATTATCAATACGACAAAAGATGATGATGTGCCTTTTGAGAACTCTCAACTGTTCTATGAGAAGCTGAAGAAAAAATACGATTCATTCAATGGCAAACTGGAATTCTTCTTGTCAGAAGACTATCATGTCGTAAATAATGAGATGATTCAATACTGTATTGATTGGCTCTGCCAAATTTTTAATGACAATGTTAATAATAATTCGAATACTGAGTAATTGAAATATCACTGTTTTGTTATTTTTTTAAAAATAAATCTACTTATTCACTAAGTGAAAAACATCAACAGCGTAATTCTAGATAATTGGAAGAACTATATCACAACTATTTTCAGTTAGAAATAATCGTTCTGCAGACTCTTTAATGTTAAAATAAAAAATGTAGTGAAAAAAGATTTAAAGGAGAATGACAGTGAAATTAATTACTTGGAATATTGATTCATTAAACGCAACCTTAACGAGTGACTCTAATCGTGCAGTGATGTCAAGAGAGGTTATGAATACCATCATCGAACAGTACCCTGATATTATTGCCATTCAGGAAACAAAACTGCCGAGAACAGGCCCATCAAAAAAACATGACAAAATTTTGAGCACGCTTTTCCCTGATTATAAATACGTCTGGAGAGTTTCAGAAGAGCCTGCTAAAAAAAGCTATGCAGGGACAATGTTTCTCTATAAAAGCCACTTGAATCCTGAGGTTACATACCCTGAAATTGGTGCGCCGGATACAATGGATAAGGAAGGTCGAATCATTACATTGGAGTTCGAAGATGTCTTCGTCACACAAGTCTACACTCCAAACGCCGGGTCAGGCTTAGTGCGCCTGGAGGATCGCCAAATTTGGGACGATAAATATGCCGAGTACTTATCTGGTTTAAATGAGAAGAAACCAGTTCTGGCAACAGGTGATTATAATGTAGCCCACAAAGAAATTGATATTGCTCACCCTGATAGAAATCGCCGTTCGGCAGGCTTTACCGACGAGGAGCGAGATGGCTTTACTAAATTACTGGATAGAGGATTCACCGATACGTTTCGTTATCTGCATGGAGATGTAACGGGCCGATACTCATGGTGGAATCAGCGCGCAAAAACAAGTAAAATCAATAATTCGGGTTGGAGAATTGACTACTGGCTGGTAAGCAATCAGCTGGCAGACAAAGTGCAGACGTCTGATATGATTGATTCCGGGGACCGTCAGGATCACACACCTTTAATGCTTGAAATTGATCTGAGTATGTAAGGGTCAGTTGAACCAGTTTACTAAAACTTAACTATAAAACTCTCCACTACCGACAGTGCAAAACTGCTAGTAGTGGAGAGTTTTTTTGTTCTATAAAAAGTCTGTCAGTTTTTCCAAATCATCTAATTTATTATGGTTCTCAACATGTATCTTCAGCCAGGCTTCTTTTGCTGATTCAATAGCCTCTCTCAGATGAGGATCAAATTGGGTTCCAAGATTATTCATGACTTGACTATAAGCTTCATTAAAAGACAAGCCTCTTCTGTACGCTCTTGTAGACGTCATGGCATCAAAAGCATCAGCTACAGCGAGTATACGCGCTTCTAAAGGAATTTCAAGACCTTGAGAACCTTTAGGGTACCCTTTGCCGTCCCATCGTTCATGGTGGTAGAGAACACCGCACTTCAATCCTTCGAGTCCTTCCACTTTTTCAACCATTTGAGCTCCGATGGTTGTATGACTTTTGACCACTTCAAACTCTTTTTCAGTCAGTTGTTCTGGCTTCGTCAAGATTTCATCGGATATGTGAATTTTACCGATATCATGCAGAAGACCGCTAAGTCTGATGTTCTTTAGTTTAGTTTTTTCCTGGTACTGTGGAAGCTGCTGAGCAATGGCTACAGCATACTGGCTGACCCGCTCACTGTGACCGAATGTATAAGCATCCTTGGCTTCCATCGCAATGATAAAGCTTTGAACGACTTGCTCAAGCTTAAGTTCCATCGCATGAATAACGGTATTGACCTGCTTATCATACAGCATATTCAGTTTAATCAATAAGAGATAGCTGAAAGTCGCTACGATAACGTATAACAGGAGACGGTTGGATAGATCTATAGCGTCTGTCTCATAATACATTCCTACTGGAAAAAAGAAGCTCACAATAGTCAGGCTGATGAAACCAATTGTGGAGGAGATTAATAATAAAGATTTCTTACCGTATAAGCTGATTACTACGGGAATAAGTAGAAAGTAACTCCACGACTCAGAATAACCCGAACCAAAGTATAGGCTTATTATTATATAAACGGAAAAGAAAGCAAATATGTATGTTTTAAATTTTGAACTTATAGAAGGAATTCTGTTACTAAAATAGACCATACACCATACAATTAAAATTAAGAAAAGAATACTTAAGTTTGCCCGTGAAAAAGGCAGATCAAACCATCTGAAAATAAGATTCCAGGAAATACTCAAAAGAGTGTATATAAATGTAATATATAGCACCTGTTTGTTCAGGTTTTTGTCATAACTGGTTGTTAAATCAGCCAATAAACGTTCTTTTTCTTTTGCAATATTTGTCATTATCGCTATCATCCTAGTTTTCTATTTTTATAATCATCCATTAAAAGAATAGCATTTTTTTGAGTAAATAACTATCACTATAGAAGAATATGAAAAAAAATACAAATAAAGCTTTTAATTCTTCCCTATCTAGAGTTTAATATAGGAGTAATAAAAATTAATAAAGGAGTGTTACATTTTGATAGACGAAGAAGATTATTACTTTAAATTGGCAGAAGGTAGCTTGTTTGAAGAAGCTATGGCGTTGCATTACCAAAGGTACCAAGAAGTAGGGTTTATTAAGGAGGATGAAGACGATCCTTATGTCAACAGCTCTAAATATTTTGTCGTCCAAACAGTAGACACCCAAGAGGTAGTAGGTGTCACCCGATTGATTTTCAATCCATTGCAAGATTTGCCTACTATTCGCTATTTCGATATATTTGAAGAGCAAATGGAAAAACTGATGCTTTTGGATTCGGGTAAGTATGCAGAGGTAAGTGCCTTCACTAAAATGCCAAAGCACGATGTTGGGCTGGGTCTTATTCGGACAATTTTCAAATATTCAATGGAAACAGATCTCTCTCATTGGGTATGCTGTGTAGATGAGCGTGTTTATCGCTACTTAAATAGAATATTCAAGTTTCCCTTTGAAGTAATTGGCGAACCAACAGTTTATCTGGGGTCAAAATCTATTCCATGCATGCTTAATATATCAGAATGTCTAGTGGCTCTCAAAGAAAAGAGAAAACCACTGTACGATTATTTAATGGAATCAGAAAACAAGACAATAGGAGAGGAAGTTTAATTATGGTTAAAGAACAATTTTCAAGAAATATTGGAATTATGTCGGAAGAAGAGGTCGAAAAACTGCATAACACTACTATTGCAATTGCGGGATGTGGATGTATCGGCGGTTTTTCTGCAGAACTACTGGCACGAATGGGTATTGGTAAATTAATTTTAGCCGATCCGGATACGTTTGATGTGTCTAATATTAATAGACAGTGTGCCGCTACACATAAGACAGTCGGTCAGATGAAGGCTGAAGCATTGAAGGATCATCTGCTGACCATTAATCCTGATATGGAAATAGACTGCTATCTGGATGGGGTAAATGAAAAAAACGTCGACAAATTTGTTGAAGAAGCAGATTATGTTATTGATGCAGTAGACTATTTTGCTTTTCCTGAGTCCGTTGCTCTGCACCGAGCTGGTCGCCGCAAGAATCTGTTTATCACTACTGCAGTTGCACTGGGATTTGGAACTTCCGTATTGACATTTTCACCTGATGGATTAAGTCTTGAGGACTACGTTGGCATTCCAGAAGGTGTAACAATCGATGAGTTGCAGGGTCAGACGTTCCCGCCTACAGGATATACCCAAATTCTTCCGGATTATGCAACTGAAGAAAAAATAGGCCAGTGGATAGCGGAGAAAACCATACCGACTATTAGCGTCGGGCAGGCATTGGGACCTGGCGTGCTGGTATCGAAACTGGTTCTCCACCTATTAAACAGACAGACGCCCAAATTCGTTCCTGAATCATTTCAGCTTCAGTTTGAATAAACATTAAAAAGACTTTAAATAAAGCACTGTCCCAGCATTACTAAAAAAATACTTATATGAACAAACATCGTGGTGGCATCGGATAGCATTAATTGTATTCCGATGTCACTTTTTTATACTAGTTGAAGCTTTCAAAAGATCTATCGGTTTAATTATTAAAGTATAGTTAAATAGAAGGGTTAAGCGCTTTATTTTTATCAGATAATGTGCTAGTCTTAATAAGAACAATCACAGTTATTAAAGTCATACATAACTAAAGATAAATCAATTATAATTGGTATGAAGTTAAAGGAGGAAACGACTAGTGCTATACTTAGAAAATAGCCGGTTGAAAATTGCAATTCAAGAGCCAGGAGAATTATATCGCGGTTCACGTTTTGACTGGACAGGTTTTGTCAGCCAGATTACACTCGATGGAAGTGTCAATTTTTGTGTGCCAGAGCAGCTGGAAGAGGGCAAAGGGACAGGAGGATTGGGATTTTGTAACGAATTTGGTATGGAAAAGCCAATTGGTTATGATGATATCAGACCGGGAGAAGAATTCCCGAAAATAGGCGTGGGTCTATTAAAAAAAGACACTGAAGAAGCGTATGATTTTTTTAAAGCCTATGATGTGAACCCAGTCGAGACAGAAATTAGACAAGATGATAATTCCATTACCTTTGATTTAACCAGTTCGAGCGAGAGTGATTACAGCTACCGACTGGTTAAAAAAATATCATTAAAGGTTAACCGCTTAACTTATAGTTATCAACTGAAAAATACAGGTAAACTGCCCATCCATACCAATGAGTATTCTCATAATTTCATCGGTATAAACAATCAGGCTATCGGTAGTGGTTATCGTTTGACGATACCGAATATGGAAGACATTGACATTGCAGTCGGATCCATAAGTAAAAGTGCAAATCAGCTAACCTGGGAAGAAACCCCTGAAGCGGACTTTTATGCCAGTATCAGTTGGAATGAGACTGCTGCGGACTACAACTGGGATTTGTATAACAATGAAGTTGGAGCAGGTGTTAAGGAACTGTCTGACTTCAAGCCGTCAAAGGTTGCACTGTGGGGCTATACCCATGTCGTTTGTCCGGAATTGTTTATAGACATAGATCTCGAGCCTGGCGAAACAAAAAAATGGGAGCGGGTTTATGAATTTTATCAGGAAGATGAAAAGACAACAATTATTTAAATGGGTAACTTAGCAACTGATTCAATGAGAAAAGAAGCCAATCGATGTCATTTTCCGCATAATAAATGAACACAATTTTACTAACATAAATATAATTAGAGAAAGGAAATCATTATGACAAAGTCTAACTTATTTCTAGGCAAGACAGAATTAACACAACCTCAAAAAGAGGTGGCGATGGAAACCATCAGCCACAATAACGAGACCTATTTTAAAATTAAACATTATGATAAGATGAATCCGTTTTTCATGACCGTAGTTTCGGATGTTGATCACTGGATGTTCATTTCAAGTACAGGGGGATTAACTTGCGGCCGTAAAAACGCTGACTCTGCACTCTTCCCTTATGATACAGATGACAAGATTCATGACAGTGCTGAAACCACAGGGTCACATACAATGCTGATTGTCAGCCGTGATGATAAGGAATACTTATGGAAGCCGTTTACACGTCATAACAGCAGCGTTTACAATTTAACAAGAAACCTGTATAAAAACACGACGGGGAACAAGATTATGTTTGAAGAAATCAACCATGATCTGAAACTGAAATACATGTATACATGGAAAAACAGTAAAGAATTCGGTTTTGTTAAAGAGTCCAGCCTAGTCAACTTGTCAAAAGAGAGCCTGTCTGTTCGTGTGCTGGACGGCATTAGAAACATTCTACCTTACGGGGTCAACACATTGCTACAGACGAGAAGTACTTTGGTTGATGGCTATAAGCGATGTGAACTGGTTGAAGAAGCAGGACTGGGAATCTATACATTGAGTTCCATTCTGACTGACAAAGCAGAACCAAGTGAATCCCTAAAGGTAACGACAGTCTGGTCAAAAGGGCTAGAAAATCCCGGATACCTGCTATCTGAACAGCAAATCGATACTTTTTCAAGAAACGAAGATGTACAGACAGAAGATGATGTAAAAGGTAGAAGAGGGTCTTACTATGTAACGGATGATGTTCAACTTGACAGCGAGGCATCCAAGTCTTGGTCTATCGTTTCGGAACTGAACCAGAGCGCTGCCCAAGTAGAAGCTTTGATTCAAGCAATTACGTCTAAAGAAACAATACTTCAGGACGTGGAGTCAGACGTAACTGCCGGAGACCGAAATCTGGAAAAACTGGTATTTGAGGCAGACGGTTTCCAGTTAACAGGGGATGAAAAAGCGAGTTACCGACATTTCTCAAATACACTTTACAACATCATGCGTGGAGGAATTTACGCAGATGGCTATTCAATTGACAGAGAAGACTTCAAGTCTTTTGTCAAAACCTGGAATAAAGAAGTCTTTAACCAGCAGGAGAACTTTTTAAACAGTCTTTCTGAAACGATTGATTACAATGAATTGCTTAAAAAGGCTGGCAATCTGGACAGTCCTGATTTCGAGCGTCTAGTATTCGAATATCTCCCACTGACCTTCAGTCGTCGTCATGGCGACCCAAGTCGTCCGTGGAACAAGTTCAATATCGAAGTGGTCAAAGAAGATGGCAGCAAGGAACTGAAGTATGAAGGAAACTGGCGAGATATCTTCCAGAACTGGGAAGCTTTATCCGTATCCTATCCGGCTTATACAGAAAGTATAATAGCCAAATTCGTCAACGCATCAACTGCAGATGGATATAACCCTTACCGTATTACTAAAGATGGAATTGACTGGGAAACACTGGATCCTGAAGATCCATGGTCAAATATTGGTTACTGGGGAGACCACCAGATTATCTATCTTCTGAAACTGATGGAATTATCTAAGGCATATAATCCTGAAAAACTGAAAGAACTGCTGCACAAAGATGTCTTTGTCTACGCAAACGTACCATATAGAATCAAAGGTTTTGATGCACTAGTTGAAGACCCAAGAAACAGTATTGAGTATGATGACGAGAAGGAAGCGGATATTAATAACCGTACAGCACGCATTGGATCTGACGGCAAGCTTGTTCATAACAGAGATGAAATCTATAAAGTCAATCTGATGGAAAAACTACTGGTTACGCTACTTTCTAAGTTCTCTAACTACGTACCGGAAGGCGGGATTTGGATGAATACCCAGCGTCCAGAATGGAATGACGCAAACAATGCCCTCGTTGGTAATGGGTTGTCCATGGTTACCTTAAACTACATGCACCGTTTCCAGGTCTACCTGAATGAATTGTTAGACGAGGTTAAAGGTGAGACCGTCGATATCTCTGTTGAAGTGCTCAAGATGTTTGAAGAAACGAAAGCCGTATTGAAAGACAGTGAAGATCAGCTGGGCAGCAATCTTTCCGATGATAAGCGTTTTGACATTGTTCAGACCCTTGGAAAAATTGGAGAAGAATATAGAGAATCAATTTATAACAATGGATTTGCCGGAAACAAGGCGTCACTATCAATGGATTCCCTTCAGGAATTTGTTGAGGTGTCCATAGCACACCTTAAAGATTCAATTGTGAAAAACAAGAGAGAAGACGGATTGTATCACTCTTACAATCTGATTAAATTCAGCGACCAGAAATGCAGCATCTCCAATCTTTACGAAATGCTTGAAGGACAGGTTGCCGTTCTGAGTTCTAAGGCGCTCGAAGGAACAGAAGCCAATGAGGTACTGAAAGCTCTTAGAAACAGTGCGATATACCGTGAAGATCAGAACAGTTATATGCTGTATCCCAACCGTGAACTGCCGAAATTCCTGGAAAAGAATGTTGTTCCTGAAGAAGCGGTAATGTCTTCTGACATTCTGAAAGAAGAGCTGGAACAGAACCGTACACGCTTCATCGAAAAAGATGTGAACGGGAACTATCACTTCAACGGCCGTTTCAGAAATGGTGAAGAAATCAAAGAAGCGCTTGAAGAAACTGGTGAGTTTGCTGACGAAGATATTAAAGTGGTCGAGGAATTATTTTCAGATCTATTCAATCATCACGCCTTTACTGGTCGCTCAGGCACATTTTATAAATATGAAGGCTTAGGATCTATATACTGGCACATGGTTTCAAAACTTGTTCTGGCAACTCAGGAAAACTTTAATGCTGTCTACAATAAAGAGGGTATGACCAATGAGGCCGGAGATTTGATGAAAGACTATGAGGAAACTAAAGCCGGTATTGGTCTGGACAAATCACCAGAAGAGTATGGTGGATTCCCAACTGAAGCTTATTCTCATACCCCAAGTTTCGCCGGAGTGCAGCAGCCGGGCATGACGGGTCAGGTAAAAGAAGACTTTATATCTAGACTGGATGAGCTGGGTGTGAAAGTCAGCCAAGGACAGGTACATTTTAAACCTGTACTGTTGAAAAAATCAGAATTTCTAACTGAAAAAACCGACTGGACACTTCCATCTTCCGATAGCTCGAATACTCGTGCTATTGAACTGAATGAACAGACGCTAGGCTTCACTTTCTGCGCGGTTCCAGTAATTTACACACTTGGAAATCAAAAAGAAATTACTGTGAGTTTTACAGATGGAACTGAAGAAGTTCTGACTGATGTAGATACTCTCAGCACAGAAATAAGTAAGATGCTGTTTGACCGTTCAGGAAAAATAAACCAAATCAAGGTTGTAATCGATAATAATGATGTGAATCAGTAAAAACGTGCAAGACATGCAGGTTTACACTGGAGTAGTTGTGAAAAAGTAATGTTGAGCAGATGTTTCATTACAAGTTTTTAGTACAGAATATTAAAAATGCATTCCCCATTTATTCCTAATGTTAAGGAATGAATGGGGATGTTTTATTTATAAGAATACCACCTCAGTCACTTAATGCATGAACATGGCAGGGAAATAAGCATTTTTTGTGTAGAAATAAGAAATTTAACCTGATTATAAGTAGCACGTTATAGATTATCTAGTAAATTTAAAGCAGAAAGAGACGAAAGTGTGTTTGAAGTAGCCGGTTTAGCTATAACAGCAGAATTAACATAATAGGGGATATTTTCTGAATTTTACAGTTAGTGTATACTTACTATAAAAAGAGGTGGAAATATGAGAGCTATCTGGTTTCGGCATGATTTAAGAGTACACGACCATGCGGCATTGTTCGATGCAGTTCAATCAGGTGAAAAGGTTCATGCTGTATACGTATGGGATGAACGCTTTGAAGACGAACAGGTTCCAGCGTTGAAACGGATGGGCAGTCATAGACTTCTGTTCCTTATTGAAAGCTTGGAAGATTTACTTTCGTCATTAAATGCTTTGGGTATCGAGTTAACTGTTTTAAGCGGACATGTTCAAACGGTTATTCCTGCCTGGTTAACTAAAAATAAAATAGAACACGTTTATATCAACGAGCATCCAGGAGTGGAAGAAAGGCAGGATTTAGACACTATCATTCAACTCACACCTGAAATAAACTGGCATAAAAGAGAAGGTCATACCTTGTTCAGTCACGACCAGCTGCCTTTTGATTTAAAAGAATTTCCAATGTCTTTTACTCGTTTTAGAAAAAAGCTAGAAAAAGAATTGCTGATTCCTAAAAAAGACACAAAGTACACATTCGAAGAACAGCAATTGATTCAAGAAGCTGTAGAGCCCTATAATTTTGGAAACAAACTAAAAAAACGAGTACCTGCTCGATTGGCGCTACGCTCAGAAATGAGATTATCCGCCAAAGGGATTGTTGATGGGGGTGAAGCAGCAGCTTTAGAGCGACTCATCGAGTATGTAGGTGAACCTGACTATCTTTTTAACTATAAAAATACCCGTGACGGCTTACTTTCTTTTGACGACAGCTCGAAACTATCATTTTGGCTTGCATCTGGTTGCCTCTCACCTAAAAGGGTTTATCAGACTATTTTGTCTATGGAATCAAAGAATAAGCGAAATGAATCAAGCTACTGGTTATTTTTCGAACTGCTTTGGCGAGAATACTTCCAATGGCTCATGGTTGCGACCGATCAAAAGCTGTTTAGACTAAACGGTTTATTGACTTACGAAAGACAATGGTCTCACAACCAAGACTTATTCGATAAATGGAAAAAGGGTTTAACAGGTTATCCTTTAATAGACGCTGCAATGACAGAACTCAATACCACCGGTTATATGAGCAACCGTGCAAGGCAAAACGTAGCTAGCTTTCTCACAAAAAATCTTGGAATAAACTGGCTTTGGGGGGCCAGATACTTTGAAGAACAGCTAATTGACTATGATCCAGCCAGCAACTATGGCAATTGGGCGTATCAAGCTGGGGTTGGCACGGATATGCGTGAACTGCGAGCATTTAATGTTGTCGGTCAGGGTATACGCTACGATTCAGAAGGCGACTATGTGAAGCACTGGCTAAAGTTACCAGCTGACCTTCCCGGTAACATTGTCTACGATCCCTATAAACTTATGAATGAAATCAGCTGGAAGGAGCCGGTAGTGGACCAGCAAGACTCATTGAATCGTCGACGTAAAGAATGGGGACTGTAAAGTTCAGAAAAGCTGTTTTTTAGATGGAGAGGTGTTTTATTGATTAAGGCAGTCATTGTCATCGCAATCCTGTCATTAAGAGATATTACCGATCATCGTCCATAGTATAATATTCTTACTATCCATTTTTAAAGAAAGAAACAAGTTCATTTGTCAGATGATATGATATAATGCAGATTGTTATGTTACTGTACTTTAATACTCTAGAAAGAGGCGTCAAAGAGTGAATATGAATAAAGAAGTCCCATCAATATTTAAAAACCGGAGCGCGGTCCTGGCTACGATGCATAAGAAGGAAAGAGTTATCTCGCCGGTTTTAAATAAAGAACTCGGTATTCAGCTGACTGTTCCAGAAGGATTTGATTCGGATAATTTCGGAACATTCACGGGAGATATTAAGCGAACCGGAAATCAAATTGAAGCGGCGAGAATGAAAGCCCATGCCGCCATGGAGTTAAGTGGTCAGACTTTGGCCATTTCCAGTGAAGGAAGTTTTGGCTCCCATCCTGTGATTCCGTTTTTCCCATTTAATAGAGAAATAGTCTTGTTGATTGATAAGGAAAACGACCTTGAAATAGTAGGTATGGCGACTTCTACGGAAGCGAACCATAAAAGTAGCCGTGTTCATTCTTTTGAAGAAGCACTGGCATTTGCGGAATCCATTGGTTTTCCAAAAACTGGAGTCGTTGTGAAGGTCAAAGAAGACTCAAAAGAAAGCTCAGAGATTACAAAAGGCATTATTAAAATTGAGCAATTGGAAGAAGCATTCAGAGCAATATCATTTAAATCAGATGATAAGAGTGTTTATATTGAAACAGATCTGAGGGCGATGTTCAATCCGAAACGCATGATTGTAATCGAGGCTGCTGCGATAGATTTAGTTAAGAAAGTAAAAAGTCTTTGTCCTGAATGCAGCTGGCCCGGCTTTCAAATTACTGAAAGAGTGAAGGGCCTTCCCTGCGGTTGGTGTAATCTGCCGACGGAGCTAATCAAGTCTAATATTTACGAGTGTAAAAAATGCGGCTACTGTAAAAAAGACGACTTTCCAAATGGGATAACTAAAGCGGATCCGGGGAATTGTCAATTTTGTAACCCTTAAACAAGCAGGTATAAATATAAGAGATAAAGGCAGTAAGGGGCACAGTCCTTTTACTGTCTTTTCCTTTAAGGTCCTATTCCTTCTTAAATGCGGTCTTCACAAGACTGTCAATTTTGCAGGTATTATTTACGGCTTACTGATAGAAATCTTCGTGAGCAGAAGGCTACTGTGGTAGAATTATATAGTAGACTTTTTATCTATAAAAAGGAATTAAACAATTGGAGGAATGCGTGACATGACAAAATTTGGATGGGCTTACATTGGTTGTGGTGGGATTGCTCAAGGTACAGCCAGTGAACTGGTAAAGACAGAAGACAATCAGATTGTTGCTGTCTGGAATCGAACACAGTCTAAGGCAGAAGACTTTGTAAAGCAGTTTGGCGGAAAAGTATATGACACAGCTGAAGAGGCTATAAATGCTCCGGGTGTGGAAGGCGTATATGTAAATGTCAACGGCGATCAGCATGCCCGCTTTACTGAGCTCTCCATTAAAAATAATAAGCCGGTACTTTGTGAAAAACCATTTACTGAAAATGCAAAAGTGACGAAGAAAGTATTTGATTATGCCAAAGAGAAGAATGTGTACGTTTCTGAAGCCATGTGGACCTGGCACAATGAAGTGGCCTTAAAAGTAAAAGAATGGGTTCAATCCGGTGTCATTGGCGATATCGTTGAAGTCAAATGCGCTTTTGATGTGCCGCTTTTAAAACATTCTTCAAATCCGCGTCTGACCACACCCTCTATGCTTGGAGGCGCTCTATTAGATTTAGGAATTTACAATGTACGATACACGTATGAGTTGTTTGGCAAACCTGAATCGATTGAGTGCAATGCTGTCGTAAAAGAAGTCGATTACGAAGAAGCTATAGTCTTTGACTATGACACATTTAAAGTAGAGATGCATGTGTCCATGGTAGAAGAAGGCGGTCATTTTTATACTATTCAAGGTACCAAAGGAACCATACATGTACCACAGTTCCATATGGCTAAGGAAGCGACACTAACTACTGATGACAAAGTGGAAACAGTCAGAACAGATGACTTGCTTTACGGCAGACAATTTTCGAATGTTGCTGAAGAAATCCGTTCGGGAAGAAAAGAAGGGGCGAAAATTTCCGCTCAAAGTACGATTGAAGTCATGGAACTCCTAGATGAATGCAGAAGACAGATGGGGCTAGTATATCCGCAGGAAAAAAACGATACTGAATAATATCAGATAAATAGAGAGGAAAAAAATATGTCGAAAAAATTTTATGCACGTTTACTTACACTGCTGTCGTTGTCTATTTTGACACTAGCAGGCTGTACGGAAGAGGATACTGATCAGGAAGAAACTGCTGATACTGAACAGGAGCAACCGGCGGACAGTGAGTCTGGCGATGATACAGATGCTACAGAAGATCAGGAAGATGCTAATGACTCAGATGATGAAGAGGGAGACGAAACTGACGAGGACGTTTCAGAAGAAACTGAAGAAGATGACAGTGAAGAAACAGCATCTGCATTTGGTAATCAGGAAAATGTCCGATACATCAGTGCAGATCGTTTAACCGTAAGGTCGGAGGGTTCATCAGAAAGTGCTGAGATGGGCTCATTGAGAAAAGGAAACGAAGTCCGTGTCACCGAAGAAATAGAAGCGGACGATGCTGTCTGGTATCAGATTGAACATCATAACCCTTCTTTAAACGAGGGCTGGGTCTCATCTGAATTCACCACTTCTGACTTGAATGAACTGCACCAGCTGACGGACTTTTCAAATGAGGAAATGAATGAATTCTTTGCCTCTCCAACATTATTTGAAGATCATACCGTAGTAGCCTATTATGGTCACCCTAATTCAGAAATCATGGGGATTGTGGGGCGTCATCCTGTTGAGGAACTGCTGGATTTAGTCAGTGAAACAGCTGAAGAATATGATGAACTGTTAGATGATAAAGGAACTGTTCCTGCAGTTTACTTAGTATATGGGACCGTTCAACCGGGCGGCGATGTATTCAAGATGGATTACGACTTAGTACTTTCTTATATCGAAGCTGCCTATGAACGAGGCATTCTCGTTTATATCGATCACCAGATGGGTAGACATCATCCGACGTATTCCATACAGGAAATACAATCCTTCCTGAGATACCCGAATGTACAGTTAGCGTTGGATCCAGAATGGCGTACAGAAAGACCGATGCAGGAAGTTGGGCACATCACGGGTACTGAGTTAAATGAGGTCCAGGAAATCATGCAGGCTTATATCGAAGATAATGAGATACAAGGAACCCGTCAATTTGTCTTCCATCAGTTTGTAGAAAAAATGATTCATGATGTAGAGGATGCTTCAGCTGACTACGAGCCGGTGCTTCTTGTCCACAATACCTCCGGATGGGGCGCACCTGAAGGGAAGCGAGCGACTCATGACCGAGTAGCTGAGGCAACAAACATTCCATATAAAGGATTTAAATTGTGGTACTACTACTCAGACAGACCCGGTGTTCACTATGATAATCCATTAATGACACCAGAAGAAGTAATGGACCTTGATCCGCAGCCTGGACTAGTTATCTATCAATAAGTTATTATTGTTTGAAAATAGCTACTGACAGTCAATGCTCTAAAACTAGTGCAAGAGGCAATACGAGTTACTTTATACAAAAAAACCAGTGTGGAATTTATTTCCATACTGGTTTTTAGTGTGTTTATCTATAAAAAAACTATCTTACTGGAAATTTTCATAGTAATCTGTTTCAAGTATTCTGATGGAATAATAAAATTTATTGTCAATAATTGATGATACAGCATCAGTATAATCACCATAGTCTTCGTTACTGCTATTATCATGTGGTGAAAAATCATTGGTTACAGAATTAAATATACCCTGATCTGTGATAAAACTTCTATTTCTGAATATAACAAGTGGGCTGGAGTCTGAAAAAATATCAGTCCCCATAAATAATCTGGAATCATAGTCCAGTCCGAAAAGATTGGAGAGCGTAGGCAGAATATCCAGGTTCGAGCTCGGTTTATCTATCGTTTGAGGATCCAACCCTTTTGCATACATAATCAGAGGAGTCTTATAGAGTTCGAAATCTCTATCCACTTCGTGTCCCGTAAGTTCATCAATAGTAGCGTGATCAAGGCCATAAGGGTAATGATCGGTGGCCATGACAATTAATGTCCGTTCTGCAACCCCTGCGTCTTCCAGCTCTTGAAGGAGATACTCCAGTGCTTTATCTAGTTCGATTTGAGTAGCTAAGAAAGCTTTGGCCTGTTCTGAAAACGGAAGATCATCCACATAAGCTCTGTTTTTATGGGCAATATTATTACCTTCGAAGGAATACTGCATATGCCCACTGACTGTCATGTAATAAGTATGGAACAAGTCGTCATTGATATAGTCAGGAATAGTTTCCTGCAGCATTTCTAAATCTGAACGCGGCCATCCTCCACTGATTTCGAGCCCATTTCCGATGCCTTGATAGTCATAACCTAAATTAGGATGAGAGAGATGTCTATCGTAATACGTATACGTATGGTTATGATAAGCGTTCGTCGTATAACCGAGCGAATTTAACTGGTTTCCCAGTACGAAGGGCAGAGCTAAATTGGATGAGGCTGAAAAACTCCATACTCCACTCTTGGGAATCAGTCCGGTCAACGTTACATATTCGCCATCCGATGTGCTGACATCCCACAGTGGAACATAGAAGTCTGTGAAATTATATCCTTCTTGTACCATTTTATGAAGAGTAGGCGTCACTTCTTCGTGAACAGCATAGGGCGCAAAACTCTCGGCAGTAAGCAGTATAAGGTTATAGCCTTCAAACTTTCCTGTATAGTCATTTTTTTCTGTAGGCTCGACATTATTGAAGTAACGATGCATTTGAATGAGCTGTTCATCTGATTCGAGTGAGATTAGTTCATCAAAATCTATAGGAAGCACGTTGTATTCACTGTCCTCTTCCACTTGAACGTCCGGTTCAGACTCTATTTCAACGTCCTCTTCAAGACTTACTTTCTCGGTTTGCTTAAGTAGTTCAGGAACAGTATCTGGACTGGTAGGAGGTGCTTCGGGCGAAGCGTGTGTGGGAGACCAGCCTGTAATTAATCTCTGTGCATCCAAGCGCATAGTAGTCAGAACACCGAGCCTGTCAACTGATAATACGGGGTCTCTGTTTTGATAATAGAGATTATAAGCTGAATTAAGATCCTGCCCACTGAACCAGATAGTACTTAAACCGGCAATGTGAAAGATAAAGAGTAAACACAGAACTAGCCCTTTGTACAGTCCATTTATTTTCTTAAAGCTGAACAAGCGTCTTCCCCAAATCATGATTATGAGAGAAGGCAGAAAGAAAAGTAGGAGCCAGAAAGCATTTTCCATGATTAAAAGCCATATATCAGTTCTGAAATCAATTATCTGAGTAGCATTACCGACTGAATAGACCGTATAGAAGGTCCTGAAGAATTGAGCGTAAATAAATTGCGAAGCATAAATAAAACCTGTCAGCATTAAAAAAAGAACATGTAATGTGTGGTTGGTCTTTGTACTAAAAAGGTTTGCTGCCAGGAAAATCACACAGGAACCAGCGATTGAAAATAGTAAAGAAAGAACGAATCCGATTGAAAAGACATGCGTCGCTCCATTAGATAGACGTACAATTATTTCCATTGAAAACAGTGATAGACTTAAAAACAGCAGTAAATAGAGGGGAGAATTATTTTTTACCACAGGATCAACTCCTATTAGTGAGGATAGTATACAAGAGAGTTAAACAATCGTAACTCTGGCAATTTAAAAGAGAGAAAGGATTGTAACTGTAGTATAAATGATTACTTTTCAGATTGAAAGAGGTTTCAATTGCTCTACATTAGACTTTTCACAAGTTTTGAACTATCAGGAAACGCTATAGCGTTTCTATCAATTTATATATACTCGTGGTATAATAAGTCACCTGAAAAGAAACAATCAACCAACTATACTGCTAGACCGGATGCCTGTTAGATGCTTCCACCAGTTGGTAAAATGTGGAGGTGTAAGCAAATGAGAAAACGATGGACGATTGAAGAAATAAGAAAATATGTTGAAAACAACTCTGAAAGTACACTTTTATCAACAGAGTATCACGGTTTTTCACAGAAACTTGAATTCAGATGCGCTTGTGGCAACACCTTTGAAAAGACATTTACTAAATTCAAGAAAAACGGACAGCGCAAATGTGAGGTTTGTCAGCCACCAAAAGCATCGCGTTAAAAGAAGATTAATAGTCACTGATTTCATTTATAATGGAGTCAGTGTTTTTTTGTTGAAATATCAATATAGTCTAAAGTAATGTGTAACCTTTTTCAGTCTCAAACGTATATAAAGTGAAAGGAGGGTTTCAATGAAGTCGGATGCCATAGACAAGGCCTATAAAAAATACCACAAAGAGTTGTACATGTATGCCTTGAGTCTTTGCAGAGATGAAGTCGTGGCAAAAGAGCTGGTCAGTGAAACCTTCTATAAGGCTCTTATCGCTTCACATGTTCCGGATGGGTCATTTAAATTCTGGCTCTTCCGTGTACTGAAGAACCATTTCATAGATGTTAAAAGAAAAGGAAGAAGAGTAAGTGCTGTAGCTCATTATGAAGAGACCGTTACAGATGTTTCAGAAAAAGGCCCGGCCAATCAGTATTTACATAAAGAGCGAGACGAGCGACTGCACCGGCACCTAATATCACTTGAACCTGAGACGTACCGGGAAATTCTGCATTTATATTATTATGGTGAAATGAGCATAAAAGCTATTGCCCAAACCATGAGCTTGTCTGAAACGAATGCGAAAACGCTACTCTATCGGGCACGGAAGAAGCTGGGAAGACTACTGAAGGAGGATTCTTATGAATTTTAAAGAATTATTACAACGCTATAAAGAGGGAACAGCAACTAAAGAAGAAAAAGTAATTGTCGAAACCGAACTGGAAAAATATGAATCCATTGAAGGGTATTTTTCAGAACAGCTACATGATGACTTGTTTATGAAAGATCAGGCTGCAGATGATACAGCTCTTGAAGAAGTTGAAGAAACGTTAAGTATCAAGAGACTCGTCAACCGAAAGCTGGCAAAAGTTATCATGCTATCTGTTTTGATTGTCATTCTGTTATATGTAGGGATTTTTTATGGTCTCTCCAATGTGGTCGACAGCCTATACTATGATCCTACATCCGTTACAACCTATGAAGACCAGGAGCATACCGTATCTGATTTCTCATTCGATATGAAGGCCTATGTCAGTTTGAACATGCCCGGTTATGCTCTAAGTTCGTTTACAACGGAGGAATCGCAAGGGTTTGGCGTGTACGAGACGAGTTATTTATTGAGGAACTTGTACACAAATGATCTTCAGCGCCATTTTGTTGATATTCACAGGGGAGCTAGACGCAACTTCGATGATGGCATATTTAGTCATGCTAATCGATTTGAAATATGGGATGGATTTAGAAATATACACAGTCCTGTGACAGGTGGGGAAGAGGGCATGAGCGAGGAGCACCAGCAAGGTGAAATTGAACGAAAAAACGACATCACGCTAGACTACCTTGGCGAAGTAAACCCTCTCTCTTACGTATCAATAACTATTGTATTTGACGAGGATTTAACTATGGAAGAATTTTATGAGATGAGCAGAGAGTTTCAGATGCTTAACTTTAATTGGGTGGGGGTTCGAACGATTGAACCGGGAACCAGTTGGAGTGAGAACCAGCCCAACCATCTAATCGGGTTTAATCCGAACGTCAATGACGAACCGGCAGGAAATATGAGGCCCAATCCAGAAGAGTATCCATTATTTAATCTCGTTGACCTTTATCAGTATGCACCTACTGTTAGTTCAGAGAGTTTCTTCCCAGAAGCGTTTGAAACTCACTTTGAGTCACGCCTGACCTATCTGAGGGACCGGGAAGAATTTGTTGAACTATTCGACTATAATCCCTACAAGACAGATTTTTATACACATTCGCTTGACTATATAGAAGAAAACGGGATAAATACCTACGGTGTACTAGTATACGGAACGGCAGAAGACTTTCAGGAGCAGATTGATAATCTGCCATTTGAAAGTCTGTATATAAACGACGTAGCTTCTGCCAAGCCCAATATTTACTTTGATTAAAAAGCGCAATTTATGTATGTCATAAGGATTAAGAAGAATGCATTCTGCTCATAATGAATGCATTCTTTTAAATTGTTATATCTTTGTGAAAAGTTTATAATTTAATTATAGATAAACCCCGGACAAACTATTTGTAAGCAGAGAGTTATAGTCAGTTGTGCTTTTCAAAAGTATTTACACAGTTGCCTCTTAACGATCATCGTCAACGAACACCCACGTTATTCAATACCCCAAGTCAGTAAAAGACGACGACAGCATTAATCACATCTATTTCCTCTTAAGTTATATCCTCTTAGTTATATCAGTCATTCTCTCAGACAAGATGACTAATCACTCAGTCTACAATTAAATAAACTGGTTAGGCTAAAGATTTTTGTAGTGTACAGCTAAATAAAAATCAGTTTCTAGTTTATATTCATCTGAATAGAGTCGAGGTGATAAAAATGTATGAAGGAAACACCTATTTACCAGTAAATGATAACGCTAGTCGAAATATTAAGAGAGAAAAAGCATATATTACTATATTTGTCATAGTTGCTCTAATGAGTGGCTGGATCGGTCTGCTTGTCGATATGGTCATACCCGAACAGCTGGATGAACAGACACTAGGGATGGGCATATGGCTGGTTCTTCCTTTCCTTTGTGGTGTTATTATTCGCTTAGTGCAGAGAGACTGGAAAGGTTTCGGCATCAAACCAAAACTCAAAGGGAACCTTAAATGGTATGTCTTTGCTGTTATTTTATTCCCGGCGGTGACATTACTTTTCACGTTAATTTCGTGGACATTCGGTTTAGTGAGCTTCACACCCTTTTCAGCAGATACGCTAGTTCCTGTTATTCTATCACTATTTTTCGGTTTAATTATCAAAAATATATTTGAAGACTTTGCCTGGCAAGGGTTTTTGACCCCTAAGCTTGTTTCTTTGAAGACAAATGATTTCCTGATTTATTTAGTTGTTGGGCTAGTGTGGGCATTCTGGCATGCACCATATTATTTATACTTTCTTCCTGACAGTATTTACAGTATGCCAGTTGATAGAATCCTTGATACTTTTATCAGAAGTCCAATCATCATCACAGTCTGGGCTGTGATATTTGTGGAAATAACTAGACTTACGGGGTCCGTCTGGCCAGCTGTTCTCATGCATACATTCGAAGATCTGATTCCAAATTTTCTGATTTTCGATGAACCTATACTTGAATTCAGTGGTTTTGGAAATTTACTGCTGAACCCACTGTCCGGCATCCTGCCAATACTACTCTATTTAACTATAGGTCTTTGGTTGAGAAAAGTAAGAAGGACTAAAGAAAAAAGAATATGAATAAAAACTAAGTAAAATTAGATTCTATAGAATAAGAAATGAACAACTTGCATTACTGACTTTCCGATGAACGCAACAATAGGAGGCTTACCATGTCAAAGTTAATTGAAGAACGGATAGAACGATTTAAGACAGTAGCTGATCAATTAAGAGGAGCAAAGGCCTACTATAGGGAGGATTGGGATGTTTATTATTTTGACTTAACGGGAAAAATGTTCGGGCTGATGTCTCCTGAGCCGAAAGAGGATGCCATTATCACGCTAAAAGGACTACCTGAACACAACGAAATATTGAGAGAGCAGTATTCCGATGTGAGTCCAGGCTATCACACCAATAAAACGCACTGGAATTCGATAAAACTAGAGACCAAGCAACTATCAAATCCAGAAATTGAAAAGCTTATTTTACAGTCTTATCAATTAGTCTATGAAAAATTACCTAAAAAAACCCGTAATCAAATTGAAAGTAGAGGAGGCTAAGCCTCGTTAATACTTGAACAGTAAACAAGTATCTTTTTAAATCCCTCCAGCACATGGTTTATAATGTTTTAACTTATTTACAGCGTGATAAAAAGAAAGGAGGAGAAATATGAGTACACATTTCGAAGTTGTAGAAATACCCCAGCAGTTAGCTCTGACGGTGAAAAAAACAACCTCAATTGGTCAGATGCCCAAAATCATTGGAGGAATTTATGGTTCGATAGCTAGCCATCTTTTAGAAAAAGGCGAACAGCCCGCTGGACCTCCTTTTATAGCGTATTTTAATATGGATATGGAAAATTTGATGATTGAGGTAGGATTTCCTATCCATAAAGAAATAGAGGGAGAAGGCGAAATTAAGTTAAGTGATATTCCAGGAGGCAGGAAAGCTATAGGAACTCATAAGGGTTCCTATGAAAAACTTGCCTCGTTCTATGATCAACTGGCAGAGTGGTTAAATGAGGAAAAGCTAGAGCCAACTGGTGTTGTTTACGAATATTACTTGAACTCTCCGGAAGAAGTACCTGAAAGTGAACTTCTGACTAAAGTTGAGTTTTTACTTAAATAGCATAATAATTTTACTAATTTAGATTTAGTCAAGTTTAACAACTGAACAACTGAAAACTAGCTGACGGTAAGAGAGTAACCCTCAACAGGCTTTTTAGAATGCAGCCAGGGTTACTTTTACATATTTAAGTCTGAGAATGTCGCCAGATCAGTTATCAGCTCAACCCGATAAAATGTTATGTCATCTATTATTTTATAGCTAAAAGTCTTACTAAAGTGCATAAGGAGGGGCGAGTATGATTGAGAGATATATCTATGCCGTGACAAGAGAATTGCCAGAAAAAAATCGAAAAGAAGTGGCTTTAGATTTAAAAACACTGATTTATGAGATGATTGATGAAAAAGACAATGCACTGACTGAAGAAGAAAAAATCGAACAGGTATTAAAGAAACTAGGAAACCCAAAGAAAATGGCCGTTCACTACAGAGGGAAAGAGCGCTATTTAGTAGGCCCTGTTTATTTTGAACAGTACCTGTTTTTTATAAGAATTGTCATTTTCTCAATAGTGATTGGGGTCTCAGTAGCGGCAGGGCTGACAGGTGTGTTTTCTGATGAACCTATTGCAGAGACGCTTCTGGGCTATTTCTTTACACTCTTTTCTGCTTCGCTGCAGGGGGCAGCCTGGGTTACGGCAATTTTCGCTCTGCTTGAGTATTTTGATGTAAAGGTCGGGCCAGGTATGAACGAAGAAGAATGGAATCCATCCCAGCTGCCTGAGCTTCCTGAAACGAAAGCCTTAATTTCCAGAGGAGAGTCCGTTTTTTCAATAGTCATGTCTACAGTATTTCTTCTGTTGTTCCTGCTGTTATCAGATAGGATTGGTATCTATTATGATTTAGGCAGGGAATTTAACTTCATACCACTTTTTAATGTAGAGGCAATTGACAGCTTTTTGATTTTCGTTATCCTAGTGTTCATGATTAATATTTTAGTGGAGCTGATAAAAATTATTAAAGGAAAATGGACCCCACAAACAGCACTAATAACTACTGTGTTGAATGTAATCTCTGCAGCCTTATTTATCGCTATTATTAACAACAAGAGTATTTGGAATAATGACATTATTATTGAATTTGAACAATACATGCCCGTGACATTTGACAGAGTGATTGTGCTCGTCACAGTATTTGTCATTATTGTGACGATTGCAGAGTCAGGCTCTGCAATCTATAGAGCCTATAGATACGGGTAGAGGTTACATTCTGATAGCATCTCTTTAGTTGAACTCATCTTATTCCTTGTGAAGCCGGTCAATTATGTAAAACAGCATTTGACAAAACCGGTGTAATAGTTAAAATAGATAGAGTTAGTTTAATTTATTCTGTTCTATTAATATAGACATTTAATATAGACATGAGTCTGAAAAGAATGAATCATGGATAGTTCAATGCTCATTCGAATAAGCACATATTTACCAGTAACTTCAAACATATTTTATCAACTCAACCAGGACTTATCATGAAAGGATTTACTCGAAAATGAAAGAGAATTTTTGGAATAATTTACCGAAGCCCTTCTTTATTCTGGCACCAATGGAAGATGTCACAGACCTCGTCTTCAGACACGTCATTGCGGAAGCCGGCAGACCGGACGTTTTCTTCACTGAATTTGCGAATTCAGTCAGCTACTGCCACCCGGAAGGCCGAAACAGTCTGCGTGGCCGACTCGCATTTACTGAAGATGAGCAGCCTCTCGTCGCACATATTTGGGGAGATGAACCTGAACATTTCCGTGAAATGAGTATCGGAATGGCTAAGGCAGGTTTCAGTGGGGTCGACATTAATATGGGATGCCCTGTACCTAATGTTGCTGGAAAAGGAAGAGGCAGTGGTCTAATCCGACGTCCGGAAGTGGCCGCTGACCTAATTGAAGCAGCTAAAGCAGGTGGACTGCCCGTCAGTGTAAAAACCCGCCTGGGTTATACTAAACTGGATGAGTGGCGTGACTGGATCAGCCATTTACTGAAACAGGATATTGCGAACCTGTCTATTCATTTGCGGACGAAAAAAGAAATGAGCAAGTACGATGCGCACTGGGAACTGATTCCTGAAATTAAAGCACTCCGTGATGAAATTGCTCCGGATACGTTGTTGACTATCAATGGAGACATTCCTGACCGTGAAACTGGTTTGAAGCTTGTAGAGGAAACCGGTGTGGACGGGGTCATGATTGGTCGCGGTGTCTTTACAAATCCCTTCGCGTTCGAAAAAGAACCAAGAGAACACAGCCATCAGGAAATGCTTGATCTGCTGCGACTGCATCTGGATTTGTTTGACCAGTACGGTGAAGCAAATGATAGAGCATTTAAACCTTTACGCAGATTCTTTAAGATTTATGTAAGAGGAATGCGTGGAGCAAGTGAATTGAGACAGAAACTTATGACGACGGTAACCACTGGTGAAGTAAGGATACTGATCGATGAATTTGAGAAAAAGCTATATGAACCAGTTGAAGAAATCAGCAGTATCGAGGTTAACAGCTAATATAAAGTGTTCGGACCACTTGACTTTAGATGCTCGTGTCTAAGTTTAGAGACTTTCTAAAAGCTTACTTTTACAATAAAACAAGCCTACAAAGTTAGACTATTTACTCTAACTTTGTAGGCTTATTTTATCGTTTATGTTATCTATTTCAATCAAAAGGAGTATACTGTAAGTGAGATAAGCAGCTGTTAAATAAGGTATTATGGACTAGTGTATAGCAAAAAAGGTACTCAACTATTTGGTCTGCAGCTAACTGTTGGTTTTACATCACTGGAGAATATCGGGTTAGTAAGTGATTAAAGTTTACTTAGTCAGTTGGCTTCACATCAGTAAGTAATATAGATAGCCTTAAGTTGAGGAGGTATCATACCATGAAAAAGGAAACAGCTGTTTTAATTGGTATTTTGCTTTTTATTGTTCTAGTAACGACCAAATTGTGGATAAAGGCAACACTTGAACTTCAGTTACTTGGATTAGTTGCTCTAATCGTGGTTTCTTTTTATTTGAAAAAGGTAATAATGAAAAAGTTGAGACAGAGAGTAAAACATGTCTAGAAGAGTTGATTGTATGAAAAACCGCCAATTGTGATGTGATATAAAAAATGACAGAAGAAGGATAATTTAGTCGCAAAAAAAGAAAAAGATTTTGCCTTTGGTAAAGTCTTTTTCTTTCTTTGCATACTCGAGTGAAAAATCGCAAGCCGTTAAGATTAATCGAGAATAGATTTATTGTATAATAGAAAAAGATGAATAAAAATAATTGTAGGAGGAAACTTAATGTACAGTTTAGAAGATACATTTACGTTGATTAATGGTGTCAAGATTCCAATATTTGGATACGGCACATGGCAGGTGACCGATCCGCAGGAAGCAGTTGATGGGGTGAAGCAGGCAGTCAAAGCCGGTTACCGTCATATTGATACTGCCCAGATGTACCGTAACGAGGAACATGTGGGTGAAGGCATCAAACAATGTGGTGTGGCGAGGGAAGAGCTGTTTGTCACCAGCAAACTTAATAATAACTGTCATGGGTATGACGAAGCCCGTCGTACCATCTTAGAGTCCTTGGAAAAATTGGATCTAGATTACCTTGATTTATTTCTAATTCACTGGCCAGTTGTTAAAAATACTGGGAGCGACTGGAAACAGGATAATATTGATACATGGAGAGCTCTAGAAGATTTATATGACGAAGGCAAGCTTAAGGCGATTGGTTTATCAAACTTTGCTGTACCGCATCTAACAAATATCTTTGAAAATTCTAGAATCAAACCGATGGTCAACCAAATTCGTCTGCATCCGGGAGTTTTGCAAGAGGATACCGTTGAGTTAAGCCGTCAGCATGAAATAATCATTGAAGGCTGGTCACCGCTTTCGCCAATGAAATACTTGAAAGACGACGAGAAAGTAAATGCCATGAGTGAGAAATACGGGAAATCAATGGCCCAAATCTTACTCAGATGGAGTATTCAGCATGATTTTGTTACACTAACCAAATCAGTTCACGAAGAACGTATTCAGTCAAATGCGGATATCTTTGATTTTGAAATTTCAGAAGATGATATGACTTATCTGGATAGTCTGACATTTGACGACTTAGATAAACCGGATGATTTTACTGAAAGATAAAGAAATGAAGTAAAATAAGTCCGAAATAAGGCAATGTCAAAATAAATTAGGTAAAAGCAGAAACGTGTGCTATACTATGTATAACATATTGTAAGAGACATTTTACGAACTGTGTAATGCATTCCGAATTGGTCCTTAAGCAATAATGTAAATACGTGCAAAAGGCACAAGGAGGAATTTTATTATGGAAACAGGTACAGTAAAATGGTTTAACGCAGAAAAAGGTTTTGGATTTATCGAACGTGACGGAGCGGACGACGTATTCGTACACTTCTCAGCAATCCAAGAAGAAGGATTCAAATCTTTAGACGAAGGCCAAGCAGTTAACTTTGACACTGAAGAAGGCGCACGCGGACTTCAAGCAGCAAACGTAACTAAGGCTTAATTAACTTAAACCTAAATGATAAAGCAGAAATGAGAGCAATCCTCTCGTTTTTGCTTTTTTTTATTCAAAAAAACCAATCAGTTTCTGTCAAAATCCAATTGTACACTGAATATGGATTAAAATGATTAAAATCCTTATTCAGTATTTACTTCACGGCATGAACAGCGATTATAAGACTTAAATTAGTGTTTAAAACATATTACTGGAGATGAACACTAATTATACCGATATTATCAGTGTTTGTTCTCTCTACTTTGTATTTACTATCATCAACAAATGGACAATGAAGCGATCTGTTGATCATGATTAGTTGTTAACGCTGATGTTAAAGGAAACTAGCTATTCAGCTGTTTTAAATAAGTCTGAATTAAGTCAATGTCAAAATAAATTAGGTAAAAGCCGAGACGTGTGCTATACTATGTATAACATATTGTAAGAGACATTTTACGAACTGTGTAATGCATTCCGAATTGGTCCTTAAGCAATAATGTAAATACGTGCAAAAGGCACAAGGAGGAATTTTATTATGGAAACAGGTACAGTAAAATGGTTTAACGCAGAAAAAGGTTTTGGATTTATCGAACGTGACGGAGCGGACGACGTATTCGTACACTTCTCAGCAATCCAAGAAGAAGGATTCAAATCTTTAGACGAAGGCCAAGCAGTTAACTTTGACACTGAAGAAGGCGCACGCGGACTTCAAGCAGCAAACGTAACTAAGGCTTAATTAACTTAAACCTAAATGATGAAGACAGAAACGGGAGCAACCCTCTCGCTTCTGTCTTTTTTTGCGTTAAAACATAAAGAGTCAGTGGCTTACAATCAACTTTATTCAGATCTTCATGATAAAATGAGTAAAACAATAAAGTGCAGTCACGTTTGAGAATAGTCTAATGAGTGGATCGTCACGAAAGGAAGATTATTTATGAAGAGAATCGTCCCGAATTTCTGGTTTGATAAAGAAGCTGAAGAAGCTGCAACTTTTTATACAAGTCTATTTGAGAACTCGAGAGTAACGAGCACCCAGGTGCTGGAAGACACTCCGTCCGGAACGACAAC
>RECC01000004.1 GCA_007692455.1 Alkalibacterium sp.
ATAATCAAATCCCTCTGAAAATCTTGTCAGATATGCTAGAGTATAAGTATAAAAAATAGACTCACGTAATGGAGGGATAGGTTTTATGTCTGGAGTTGATGATAAGCTGCAGCAGGTTAAACCCGATATTGAAAAGAAAGAACACGATCTTGGTCCTGAAAAAGAAGAAGATGTCATTGTGAAAACAGGCCATTTCAGAATTTATTTCCAAAACTATTATACGATGATATCGTTAATCAATGATATATTTACTGGTGTCCTGTACTTAAGCGGAAGTCTGATTCAGACATTTACAGATTTTGGAACTCTAGGCAATTATCTCTTTATTTTTGCGAGTTTCTTTCTTTTGATGCGTCCTATATTAAAAATACTTCACAATGTCTTTATTTACAGTGAAGAAGAGTATCAGGATAAAGTTCTTGGTGAGGACACTGAAGAAGCCATAAGAAGAAGTGAAGGCGATTCAGGTAAACCCACTAAAGAAGTTGATTTAAGGGGAAACTCAGAAAAAGAGGATAATGAGAGTACGGAAGAAGACGAAAAAGAAAAAGACTCAAATGAAAAAGAGGAAGATGAAGAAAATAATTATGAAGAAGAAATTGAGAAAGACTACAACGACAGCTATTATAAAGACGAAAAAAAGAGTAGAGATTAGCCTCTACTCTTTTTTATGCAGTTTCGTCAACAGAAAGTTTGCGGTGAATTTCCGCCAGTTCCATAGCTCTAACTTTACGTGGAAGAAAGCATCTGATTTCTTCTTCGTTGTAGCCGATTTGCAGACGTCTGTTATCCATTATGATGGGGCGTCGAATTAAACTGGGTTCTTGTTCAAATAAGTCCAAAAGTTCATTTAATGATAGGTCTTCAATATCTCTAGTTAATGCCTGATAAGCCTGTGAGCGATAAGAAATCAGTTCACTTGTTCCTTCTTCGGTCAGGCTGAGTATCTGCTTGATTTCTTCTTTAGATAGAGGTTCATGAAAGATGTTCTTTTCTTTAAATTCCAAATCCTGCTCTTCTAACCACGCTTTAGCTTTTCGACAAGATGTACAACTTGGGGATACGTATAAAGTAATCATTTAGTCACTACTCCTTTTCTAGTTCGCTCCAGCATTTTATGTAGTTTAAAAAGAAGATATAAAATGTGAACGTTTTGTTACAATTCCTATTCTAAGAGTAAAAGCAAAATAAAGCAATAGCACTTGACACTTTTTTGTCACATTTAATGTTTTTTAAAATTTGAAATATCTTTGTCACATTTTTGTCAAAAATTAAATAATACTATTAATTCAGGACCAAAGGAGTTAAAAAGTCGCTTACAGCCAAGATGTGGAGTAAAATAGAGACAGATTAATAAATGGAGGGAAAATTAATGAAGAAAATAAAATTGGGTCATTCGGACTTACAGGTTTCGGAAGTTGCTTTAGGCTGCATGAGAATGGATAAATTAACTGTAGAAGAAGCGGCAAAAGTACTGAATAGTGCTTCAGAATCGGGAATAAACTTTTATGACCATGCAGATATTTATGGAGGAGGGGAGTCGGAAAAGAAATTTTCAAAAGCGCTGAAGCAAACTGACATTAAGCGTGAAGATATTATTTTACAGTCTAAAACGGGGATTCGTTCCGGCTTCTATGATTTTTCTAAAGTACACCTTATGGAATCAGTCGAAGGCATACTGAACAGACTGGAAACAGATTACCTGGATGTTCTCCTTTTACATCGTCCGGATGCATTAGTTGAACCGGAGGAAGTAGCTGAAGCTTTTGATGAGTTGCATCGGTCAGGGAAAGTCAGACAGTTCGGGGTCAGTAATCATAGCCCTTATCAGATTGAACTGCTGAAAAAACACTTGAATCAGAACATCGTTGCGAATCAACTTCAGTTGAGCATCATGCACTCAGGAATGATAGATGCTGGAGTACAAGTCAACACTAAAGATAGTCATTCAATTGATCACGATAGAGCTATACTGGACTATTGCCGATTAAATGACATCACTATTCAGCCATGGTCCCCAGTACAAGGACAAAATGGTGTGTTTCTAAATAACGATAAGCATCCGGAATTAAACGACAAGCTCAAGGAATTGGCCGATAAATACGATACTAACCCAGATGCACTTGCGATAGCATGGCTGCTTAGACACCCAGCTCAAATGCAGGTTATTCTGGGAACGATGAATCCGGACCGTGTTGCCAATTACTCTTCAGCTTCTGCTGTATCACTTGAAAGAGAAGATTGGTATGCGATTTATCGTGCGGCGGGAAATCCATTGCCTTAAAGTAATAATGCCAGTTAAGGCATCGTTTTTGTCTGACAATTAATGGTGTGAATGGTATACTGTTTATGTAAGATTAATACGGAAGGGGTTCTTTACATGATAGAAGATATCAAAAAAGCTTTACTAGTTGGCGTAGGTTCGACAGCAATCGCTCTTGAAAAAGCAGTCGAGCAGGTAGATAAATTAGTCAGTCGAGGGAAGTTAACCGTAGCTGAAGGAAAGAAATTGACCGAAGAGTTAATCCAGAGAAAAAATAAAGAAGTTTCACTTGAAGAGAAAGAAACGCTGGAAGCCATTCTATTGGAAATGAATGTGGCCCAGAGAAAAGATATCGAAGATTTAGAAGCTAAAGTTGAAGAACTGGAACGAAAAATGACGGATAAATCAACAGAAGCATAAAAAAATGGTGTTGATCATTTTCCTGGTCAGCACCTTTTTCTACTTATAGAAAGGAGGCCAATGATGAAAAGTAACCGTGAGCGGTTAACTGAAATTGCCAGTGTACTGGCATCATACGGTTTCGGCCATATTTACCGTACTCGTGTAAGAACTAAGCATAAAGAACAGGATGCTACAAATTTGCGTCTGGCATTTGAAGAACTTGGGCCGAGCTTTATAAAAATCGGTCAGATTATATCTACGAGACAGGACTTGCTTCCGCCCAGTTATATTAAAGAAATGTCAAAATTAAGAGACGATGCGCCTCCTTTTCCTTTTGAGGATTTTGCCCGTATTTTTAAAGAAGATTTCAAGGAAGATTTAGATGATGTATTTGAGTGGGTAGATAAACAGCCTCTGGCAAGTGCATCCGTTGCTCAAGTACATAGAGCTCGATTAAAAACAGGTGATGATGTTGTTGTAAAAGTGCAGCGTCCTGAAATTGAAGAAAACCTGCTTAGAGACATCCAGCTCTTTTCTCGTATAGTTTCCATGGCCCCGGAAACGGTTAAAGAAATGCTCGTGGACGCCAAAGCTGCCTTTAAAGAAATTGAGGAGACAACTAAAAGAGAACTTGATTTCAGAAATGAAGGACAAGCCTTAGTCAAATTCAGACAACTTAATAAGGAACTGGATGCTGTAGCTGCTCCAAAACCGATGTTAAATTACACCTCTAAACGTGTCTTAGTTGAAGAGTATGTCGAAGGCATTAGAGGATTAAATCTTCAGCAGATTAGAGAAGAAGGATATGACAAATACGATATTGCAGAAAAACTTGTGTATTCTTTTCTGTCACAGGTATTTAAAGATGGTTTCTTCCATGGTGATCCGCATCCCGGTAATCTGATTATAAAAGATAAAAAAATAGTTTTCATAGATTTTGGTATAGTCGGAGAGTTGTCAGATGCAGTCAAAGAGGACTTGATAAAACTGATGCGCGCGATTGTATTCGAAGACATTGATCAGTTAATGAACCTGCTCCTCCAAATGGCCATTACAAAAGACAAAGTTGACCGGTTTGATTTCAGTGAAGATCTGAATGATTTTTACCAATCTTATGTGTCCAAGAGCTTTGGACAAATCGATCTCAGTACGTTTTTTGCTGATGTTCTGCACGTCACGCACAAGTATAAAATGGTCATGCCAAATGACTTTATTCTTCTTGCCAAGTCACTGACTATTATCGAAGGTGTAGTTAGTGAACTGCATCCGGATATCAATATAATGAAAATCGCTACTACCTATATTAAGGCTAGTGACGATATCAGTCTGGTTGATGGGATATCCAAAGACAAATTGAAACTGGGTGCCTATCAGCTGGCGTCAGATACTATAAAGCTTCCGTCCTCTCTGAAAAAAGCACTGGATACACTCAATAATGGCAGGTTGATGCTTCATATTGATTTAGTGCATTTTGAAGATAAGTGGCGCGAAGTTAATAAAATGGTCAACCGGCTGGTTTTTGCTTTAATCGTATCGGCTTTAGTCATGTCATCTTCCATAATTTTTGTTATGTCGGAAGGTGCAGGGGTTTCGTTTTTTGCCATTGCAATCTTTATAGGAGCAATTGTCATGGGTCTATGGCTGCTTATTTCGATAATTAAATCTGGCACTCTCTAGTGACGTGCTGAAAAAGAATTCAAAAGGAGACATGACAGTTATGTCTATAAGAGAGCGTACCATCAAAATGGTTCTGGCCACTCTGTTGTCTATATTTGCAGCACAGGTATTTCAGCTGGAACACGCGTTAGCTGCTGGGATTATAGCCATACTGAGCCTGCTTGATACTAAGCGGGCTTCTTTTATTACTGCGGTTAAACGAACGGCGTCAACGGTTGCTGCCTTTCTCATTGCTACAATTGTTTTCTACATTATGGGCTTTACCGTTTGGGCATTTGGTGTTTATCTGGCAGTATACGTACCTGTGGCTTATAAATTCGATCTGCAAATCGGTATTGCTCCGGCTTCGGTTTTGGTTACCCATTTTATGGGGGCAAATAGCATTGCTTTGGTCTGGCAGATTAATGGTATGGGTCTGATGCTTCTGGGTGCAGCAGGCGCTTTGATAATTAATTTATGGATGCCTTCTTACCTTAGTGAATTAGAGGAAAGTAAGGAACAAATTGATGATAAACTTAGGTATATACTGAAAGTTATTTCATTTAAATTGGCGGGAGAGAATCCATCTGATCGATTGAAAGAGTTGCTTTATGACCTTGAAAATCAGCTGGTGGATTCAAAGCAAAAAGCGTTGAATGAGTATGACAATCAGCTGTTTAATAAAGAGGACTATATTGTCCGTTATCTGGAAATGCGCCAAATCCAAATTAATATTTTAAAGCGGATGCTTTACTCACTTCAGAATATAACACTTGAAACAAGTCAGGCACATACATTGGCTGAGCTATACAAAGAAACAGCCGAGCAATTGAACGAAAAAAATACGGGTTTGGCTTTGCTTGAAAAAATTAGTTTACTTTATCGTGAATTTAGAAAGTCAGATCTTCCAAAAAACCGTGACGAATTTGAGAATAGAGCCGTTCTTTTCCAACTTCTTCATGAAATAGAAGCTTTTATTGAAATAAAGCGCCAATTCTTTGTAGAAGGAGAATAA
>RECC01000019.1 GCA_007692455.1 Alkalibacterium sp.
TCGTGGCAACAGTATCACTAATATTTTTCGCTTACCAGAATTACTTGAACAGTCAGACCAATGCGCAGGGCCTGCATCCAAATGATTTGTATGACAGTCACTGGGAAGTCCATTTTGATCCTACTCACAGTCATGATCAGTCTTTTCTCTCTTTCAGCAATGCCAGTGCAGTCGTGTTGAATCAGTACAAAGGATGGCCGGCAGATGAAAGCCTGCTGGAAGAACGTGACGACGACCTCTTGTCCAGCGGACTGGAGGCAGGCGTGCATGAGTTCGACAACCTGGACATCTCAGTCTTTGGCCAGCACTATATTGTGAGTGCTGACGGACTACAGATGGAATTTACCCGTTTAAGTGACTCGATTATCAGAAATTCAGAAGGCATCGAGTTCTACAGAGTTCTGGATGAGTCGGCCCACGACAGTCTTTTTTGGATACATGAGCAGATGACCGAGGGGTATGAATGACCTCGTTATTTGTAAAAAGGCGCTGCATGAAAATTTTTCGCTCTTTATTAGGAAAAACGGTCAGTTCTGACCGTTTCCTTACTGCCTTTGAAGGAAGGACAGTCTCCGCACTGACTTGAACAGGACATGAGATGTCATTTTTCGGCTTTTTAGGTAAGCCCGAGAAGGAGATGCGTTTCAGTTCGCCGAACTTACGGCTTCTTAGGTAAACTCACTACCGCACAACTCCCGACTTTACCGAACTAGGCATCGCTTGGGTAAACTCAGATTCACTTTCGCACCCACTTTACCGAAGTTCGACGCACTTGAGTAAACTCGTTTCAACTTTGCTCTTCAGTTTACCTAACTACATACATCTTAGGCAGACTCAAAGCAAACAGGTGGGTCACTTTACCTAAGGCCCTCTCACTTCGGCATGCTCAACCATCAGTGTACCTTGAGTATGCTAAAGACGGCACTTGTTCGGTAAACTCAACTCACCAAATTTCTTTAGTAAGCCGAAGTCTGAAACCTTAGTCTATTCACCCATCATTTGAAATTTAAACAACTTAGCACGTAGTAAAACCAGGCCTTCAGCTGGCATAACAATCAGCTGAAAGTCTGGTTTTTTAAAGATGTATGCTTAGCTACCAGACCTCGTTGCTGGTGTAGCATAAGTTAAGTGATCCGTTAGAAGACTCGAATCGGGTAGCAGGTCGTTTTTCTGTTTTTTGCCTGATTTCCAGAACTGGCCTAAAATCAGCAGGGTTCCGATAAGAGAAAGAGCATACGTTACCGTGCCGAGTCCTAGACCGAATCCTATCGGCTGACTCACAATATAGACGACTACCGCATAGAGCATAAAGGTCGCCGGTACTAAGGTCACGAAATAGTTCTTTTCTTTCAGATACAAGTAGCGGGTTGCTACCAGCAGGGAAATCACTGCGGTAACCTGGTTAGCCCAGTTGAAGTATCTCCATAGTAAATTGAAATCTACTTGAGTCAGTCCAAATGAGATAGCATACAATGGAATCGTAAGCATGAGAATCTTCTTCAATGTGTCCTGTTTTATGTTCAGGTAATCAGCTAATATAGTACGCAGACTTCTGAAGGCTGATAAGCCGGATGACAGTGGCAGGACGATAACACCGAAAATCGCAATAGTTCCGAGAATATTTCCTAACAGTAAGATGGATACTTGATTGACAACTACACTTGGCGTACCCGCTGCAATCATCTGGCTTAAGGTCTGGCCGTTAAACAATGACATGGCTGCGGCAGCCCAAATCATGGCTATGACCCCTTCAGCAATCATCATGCCATAGAAAGTGAAACGCCCTTCTCTTTCATTCGTACTGGTACGTGAAACCATAGGTGACTGTGTGGCATGAAAGCCTGATATTGCTCCACATGAAATAGTAAAAAAGATAATTGGGAATATCGGCGTGCCTTCAGGATGCCAGTTGGTCATTGAGGCTGGTGTCAGGTTGGGAATACTGTGTCCGCCTGCCAGCAAGCTTGTGCCAATGGCAATGGTGCTGATAATCAGAATCGCACCGAAAATTGGGTAGACTTTACCCAATGCCTTGTCGATTGGCAGAACCGTTGAAATAATGTAGTAAATGAAAATCAAACCTGTAATCATTCCGATTGTCATCCAGCTTGGCGTAAAACTTGAAATCAGGTTAGCTGGTGATGTGACAAATACGGTCCCTACAAGTAATAGAAGTAGCATCGTAAAGATATTGACGACGTGCTTCACTGGCTTGCCTAAATACTTGCTTGCCAGTTCCGGCAGGTGAGCTCCGCCATTTCTCAGTGAAATCATACCGATCATATAATCATGAACGGCTCCTGCAAAAATCGCGCCGATAATAATCCAAATATAGGCAACCGGCCCGTATAGTGCCCCCATGATAGGTCCGAATATAGGCCCTGTTCCTGCAATATTGAGTAATTGTATAATAGCATTTTTCCACTTCGGCATTGGAACAAAATCGTAGCCGTCCCTTAAGGTTTCTGCGGGAGTCGGTCTATCCGGCTCAACGGTAAAATTCTTTTCTATAAATCGGCCGTACGTAAAGTACCCCACTATTAGCAGCACAATTCCGCCTATCAATGTAATCATAAACTATTCCTCCAGTACTTTTTGTAAGCGTTCTATTTATATAGCTTAGTTTACTGGAAGAATAAAAATATAGTGGTATTATCGATGAAATGCTGGGATTCGACCTTAACTTGCCATCACAACGTCCTGAAGTGCATTACAGATTAACCTTTTCCCTGAATGCTTTGATATAGGACCGGCTTACAGGGACTTTCAGGCCAGTCTGCAGCGTAACCTGGTACGTCTGATTAAACCAGGGTTCAATCTCACTGATTTTGTCCAAATTAATAATGAATGAACGATGAACACGCATGAATGGATAGCGGATAAACTTCTGCTCCCAGTGCTGCAGTGTCTCTCTAGTTTCATACTGCTCTGATTCAGTATAGAGAACGGTTTTCCCCTGAGTCGCTTCAACTGCCGCTACCGCTGTAATTTTGACGATGTATATACGGTCCTCCGTGTGAACAGCTATTGTCTCAAGGGAATCCTCTTCGTTTTCCTTCTCAGAAGTGGATTCCAGCTGACTGACTGCCTTGTTCAGTGCTACCATTACTCGTTTTTCCTCAAACGGCTTTAGGATATAGTCCCGGGCATTCTTTTCAAAGGCTTCGAGTGCATACTGGTCGTAAGCTGTCGCAAATATAACGACAGGTGGATTAGGAATATCTTTCAGCATATCAGCCAAGTCCATTCCACTCTCATCAGTCAAATGAATATCCAGAAAGGCTATATCAACAGTCTGCGAAAGCAACACCTTGAGTGCCCCCTGAATTGAATCGGCTTCCATTATGCTTGTGACTCGATCATCTTTTTTAAGCAAGTGGCTGAGCTCGGCCCTTGCCAAGTATTCATCTTCCACTAGTAGTATGTTCAACTGTCGCTCCTCCTTTTAGGAATACGGCTACTTACACTGGTTCCAGTTTTTCCCGACTGAATCTGAATTTTCGCTTCGTTACCGAACAGACTGATTAGTCGCCTGTTTAAATTTTCTACAGCCGACCCTGTTCCTTCTTCTGAATTGATTGTTTTGATTCCTAAGTCACCTAGAATATCTTCTTGAACCCCTATGCCATTATCGCTTACTTTAATTATAAGCGCCTCATTCTCTTCTGTTATTTGAATGGTTACCTTGTTCCCGACCTTTTTGCCTTTAAATGCATGCTTGACTGCATTTTCAACGAGAACCTGAAGCATGAAAGGTGGAATGGAGTAATCGAGCACCGATTTACTGAGCTCTTTTTCAACTGAGAAACGGTCTGGAAAGCGCGCCAGCTCGAGACTTACATACGCATCCACCTGTTCCAGCTCTTTTTCAATTGAAATCAGGTTCTGTCGTGCACCTTGTAAATTCGAACGGAAAAAAGCACTTAGCTGAAAAAGCAGTTCTCTTGCCTTTTCACTGTCTATCCGTATCAGTGCAGAAATAGTGTTCAGCGCATTAAAAAAGAAATGAGGATTAACTTGAGCTTGAAGAGACTTAATTTCAGCGTCCTGGAGTAGGCGTTTTTGTGTATCGAGCTCACCAAATTCCAGCTGACTTGAAAATATTTTCCCCAAACCTTCTGCCAGCTGCCGTTCGACATAGGTTAAATTCTGCTGGTCCGTAAAATAAAATTTCAGTGTTCCGCGTACTTCATTTCTGACAGTCAGCGGGATGACAACTGCTGCTTCTAAAGGACACCCCTCAACATGGCAACCGATTTCTGTATGTGAATGGGCCTCTTTAACTTGTCCCGTTTCAAGCACAGCTTTGGATAAGTCCGTCAGAATCGATTTTGGCGGTTTGTGATGGTCGCTAGCAGCACCTACATGAGCCACTATTTTTTCGGTATCCGTAATGCTCACAGCTGACACTTTCATCGTGTCCTGTATAATCTGTGCTACTTTTCCGGATGCTTCTTCAGTCAGCCCGGCCCGGAAGTAAGGTAGAGTCGCTTCAGCCAGCTCAAGTACGGCATGGGTCTGAACAGCTCGAGTCTCCTGTTCCAGTTTATTGAAAGACTGAATAATGGATAGAAACAGAGCCATCCCGATACTGTTCGTCAGTATCATAGGCAGACCAATTAGCTGGACCAAATTCCAGGCTTGTGCTGAATTGGAGCTGAGTAACAGTATTGATGACATCTGGACCATTTCTGTGAGGATACCAATGTAGGCACCGTGAGAAGATTTTGGAAAGACATTCTTCCCGATAAAATTGTTTCCAAACAGACCGGATAACAGTCCGATTAAGGTAGAGGAGATAAAGTAGATATGCGGATCGCTTCCCCCTTGCATGTAACGAATGATTCCCGATACCAGTCCAACTACCAAGCCAACTGGTGTCCCTCCAATAAGTCCCGACACCCCTATTGTCAGTACCCTTGTATTAGCTAAGGATGAAGTCGGGTCCAACGAGGTAAAGAGCTGGTTAACAACCTGCAGATCCTGACTGATTTCGACACCGGTAAAATTAGAAATAAAGGCAAATACACTGAATATAACCATGAGCTGAAGCTTGCTTCTCCATCTCTCCCGTTTCATCAGTACTGTTTTAAAATACGGAATACTCAATAATAGATACGCCAGAACGATAATTAACCCTACGCGTTCCAGCATTAATATAAATAATGTTCCCAACGAGACAGTCCTCCTCACTTATTTTTCTTCCAGTTTACCAAAGTATAGACATATTCGGTAAACTCATCAACTCTGATTTTGCCAGTTCGCCGAACTTACGGCTTCTTAGGTAAACTCACTACCGCACAACTCCCGAC
>RECC01000089.1 GCA_007692455.1 Alkalibacterium sp.
CCTCCTTCAAACTGGTTAGCTGCGGTTGCGCCGCCCCATAAAAATCCGTCTTTAAATACTTGCTCACTCATCAATAAATCCCCTTTTCTCCTTAATAGTAAATAAATAGTACGCAAGAGGCAGTATTTTATTCTGCCTCTTCTTCTATAACAACTTTATATTACGACAGTCATTAAATGATCCGCCGACTTGACTGCTGTTTCATCTGTAGTCACGACATCCAGGTATTCATCTGAATTGGTCACTATAACTGGCGTGATGGTACTGAATCCTGCATCTCTAATGACGTCCAGGTCACACTCAATTAGCAGTTGTCCCACGCCTATCTGGTCGCCCACTTTAACATGTGCCGTGAAGCCTTTTCCGTCTAGCTGGACAGTATCCATGCCGATGTGAATGAGTACTTCTACACCTTCATCACTCTTGATTCCAATAGCATGATGGGTAGGGAATAAAGCTGATACCGTACCGGTTACAGGTGAAACAACTCTGCCGTCCAGTGGTTCAATCGCAATTCCTTTACCCATGGCTCCAGATGAGAATGCTTCATCTTTAACTTCACTTAAAGAAACAACATTTCCTTCCATTACACTAGCAAGCACTTCTTTTTCAATATAGGTTTCACCATTTGCTTGAATGATCGCACCTTCTACATTAGTGTCTGCCTCGACACCTTGAGCAGTAGCGACTTCATTTTCTTCAAATAATGTGCCGAAGCCGACGATGTAAGTCACAACTGCACCGAAAATCAGTCCAGCGATAGAAATCAGCACAATCCAAGGTACCATGCCTAATCCAGGTTCTGCCGGATTCAGGAAGTTAGTGTATCCGAAAACACCTAATCCTCCTACAGTATAACCAGAGACATTTAAAGCTCCCAGCACTGCACCCCCTAATGCTCCACCGATGACACTAATGACAAAAGGCTTCACTAGAGGTAGCGAAATACCATAAATAGCTGGTTCTGTTACACCGAACAAGCCTGAAATGATAGCTGGAATACTCAATGTTTTCAGTTTCTTCTCTTTCGTTTTAAGCAAGACACCAATGATTACACCTGTCTGTGCAAATGATGCAATAAAGGTTGTAGCCAATATTGGATCATATCCAAGAGTTGCTAAGTTATTAAACGCAACTGGTACGAGTCCCCAGTGTAGGCCAAAAATAACGAATATCTGCCAGAAACCACCGATAAGCAGACCGGCAAGCATCGGGCTTAATCCATAGACTGCTAAAGTAGCGGCACCAATAAGATTACCCATCCATGTTGCAATCGGTCCAATAACGATAAAGGTTGCAGGTATGACAATAAGCAAAGTGGTAAAAGGCACAATAAACAATTTAACAACATCTGGAATAACTTTTTTCATCAGCTTTTCTACTTTTGACGCAAAGAATACACCTAAGATTACAGGAATAACAGTCGTCCCGTACCCAGCAATGGGAAGCATGACTGGAATACCTAGAAACTCTAATGCAACTGGTGATTCTAGTATCGTTCCTTCAAATAACATATAGAGCGGTTCTCCGCCGGCAAGTCCAGCTATACCTGGATAAACGAGTGCTGCACCAATAGTCATTCCGATAAAGGGGGCAAGATTCAGCTTTTTAGCAGCTGTGTACCCTAAGATAATCGGGAAGAAATAAAACAGGGCATCTCCTGTTGCATTCAGAATCTGATACGTTCCTGATGTTTCTGTCATCACCCCTAAGGCAATGAATAAGGCATTGAATCCTTTGATCATACCGGAAGCAGCAAGAACGCCCAGTACTGGCTGGAAAATACCTGAGATTAAATCAATAAAGCGGTCAAAGAGACTTCCTTTAGGACCATCGGCATCCGCTGAACTGGATTCCCCACTTAAGTTTCCTTCTTCTAGTACCTGAGCGTAGACGTCAGGAACATGATTCCCAATAACAACTTGGTACTGACCGCCACTCTTCATAACGGTAACGACACCGTCCATGTTTTTAAGTATTTCTGTATTTGCCTTGTTTTCGTCTTTCAATTTAAAACGCAGGCGGGTAATACAGTGTGTGACACTGTTGATGTTTTCTTTACCCCCGACATTGTCTAGAATTTTTCTTGCGAGTTCTTCATATGCCATTTTCTTTTCCTACTTTCTGTTTTTGTTTGTTTATAATTTTTATTTCCATTGAAGAAAAAAACCCAAATCGACAGTCAAAGGTGCACTTAGCTCTCGTTAGAGACTTGTGCCTTGACTGTCAACTTAGGTTTTGCCTGGTCGAACCAGTAACAATCCATCAGTGACAGATTAGTGTATTCAATTTTCTGTTAATCCTCAGTCGTTACACGCTGAATGTGTATGGCCAGGTAAAGCTGTTCATCTTTGGTCAAAGAGGTCTGCTCGACTTTTTTTAGGTAGTCATTGATTCTCTCTGTACACTTGAAGGCCTTCTGGTATTTTTTCTGAATCTGTTCGTATAGAAAGTCATCATCTGATTCCCGCCTTTCCTGATTTAACAGGCGTCTGGCAAAATACTGCAGGTGCGTGATGAAGCGTGTGTACTGAAAGGACTCTTCATCAAAGGTCTGTCCATAGAAAAAGTGAACAATATTCAAGATATCCTGAACCAGTTCGGTCATGCGAATGGTTACCCCGAGGTTTGAATCGTCCTGTCTGGCATTAACGATGTGAAGCGCGATAGAGGCTGCTTCGGAGTCAGGCAGTTGGACAGCCAGTTCTTTCTCCACCAGTTCTGTTGCTTTTTTTCCAATTTCATACTCCACTTTATAGAAGCGCTTGATTTCCCAGGTGAGCGGGTTTTTGATATCCAAGCCTTCTTTTGTGCGGGAAATCGCATAACTCAAGTGATCAGGCAGGGTTAAATAAATATGATTGCTTAATTTAATGCGCAGAACCCCTTGAGCATACTTGATAACATTTGTGGCTATTTCCAGTATATCCGGGTCAATGTCACGGTAGAGGTTGAGCAGATTATCCATGACTTCCTGACCTTCCGGAATAAAGGTTTTTTCAATCTTACCTGTATCAATGTCCTGACCTACTTTTTTCTGAAAGGCAATCCCTCTCCCCATGACAACTGTTTCCTGACTGTTTTCATTTAAAGTAAGTACCACATTGTTATTTAAAATCTTCTCAATTTTCATTTCACCTGTTTGACACCCCCCAACAGATTTTTTCAAAAAAATAAACCTAAACTCATCCCAGACCATTCCCGAAAAAACAATTCTCTCCAGGTAAGTTCTCGGATCAATTTAGGTTTTGCCTGCATCTTTTCAGATCAGTAACAATCCAACTGTGTCCTCGTATTTAACTCTGAGTAAACTATAACACGGTAAAAAAATGGATGCAAGCGTTTTTACAAAAAAAGAGTCAAATCATTTTCTGTACACTGCTATTTTCTTGGAACACCTCTAAAGATTTCATTAAAACAAGGTAAATTACCCCTGGCCCAGCTACTAGCCTTATCAGGCTAGTTAATACATTACCGTCTACTTGCTTACAAAGGATTCAGATTGTTGAAAAGTAACAACGGGTACCCAAACAAATCATTCAGTCCGATACCCGTGGTCTTTATTAACTGATGTCTTTACTGATCGTTTAATACCCTGCTATAACAACACTTCATTCTTACTAGTGCCATTCAGCAAGATAGCTACTGTGTTATCTAAGCCGATATCCACCATGTTGCGGACGGCTTCGGTTGTATAAAAACCAATGTGTGGCGTAATCAGCACATTGTCCATTTCCATCAGAAGCTTGAAGTCCTCAGGCAGGTCCTGGTTTCTCACGTCCTGATTAAAGATGCCCTGCTCATTTGTGAGGGTGTCAAGAGCTGCACCCGCAATCTTCCCTGAATCCAGCGCTTTAATTAAAGCCTGTGTGTCCACCACGGGACCCCGAGCTGCGTTGATGATATAAGCCTCCGGTTTCATCTGGCTCAATGCCTCTGCATCAATGATCTGGAGAGTGGAAGGATCTAAAGGAACATGCAGGCTGATTACATCTGCTGCTTCCAGCACTTCTCTTTGAGAATCTTTGTAAGTCAATATGTCCTCGAGCTCTTCTCTGCGCACCGGATCATAGGCAATCACTTCAGCACCCAGCGCATGAAACAGACGGGCTGCGGTACTGCCAATCTTTCCTGCTCCAATAATACCAATCGTTAAGGTATGAATTTCTCTCGCCACCAGCCCACGCCATCTGAAGTCCCCGTGAGCCATATGTGCTTCCAAAGTAGGGAAATGACGAATCAGGCGCATCGTCTGGGTCAGCACGAGCTCGGCCACAGAACGCGGGGAATAAGCAGGGACATTGGTAATCGTCAATTTATATTTTTTCGCCATTTCTGCATTAATAATGTCATAACCTGCGGTACGAAGTGAGATTTGCTTAATACCAAAGGCTGCCAGTTTTTTATAGATGGCTTCTTCCGGCAATTCCGTTACCTGCTGGATGGACAGACCATCGAAACCTTCTACCAAATCAACGTTTGCTAAGGACAAATCCTCGCTGACCGTGGTCACCTCTACATTATGTCGTACTTCCCATTCTTTAATTGCTGTTTTTTCATCTTCACGCACACTGAACATGATTAGTTTCACGCGTCATCTTCCTTCCCAATAGTTACTTATCTGTATTATCGTAATAGAAAACCCTACAGGAACAGAGTTTATCTGTTTCTATAGGGTAACACGCTAATTAAGCTAAGCCAACGCGTTCAAAAATTTCGTCAACATTTCTAAGGTGGTAATTATAGTCAAAGGCTTCTTCAATATCGTCTTTAGAGAGAATCGACATGATTTTTTCGTCCTCTTCAAGCAAGGGACGGAAAGCCGTCTGTTCATCCCAGGCAATAGCGGTTTTCGGCTGCACCAGATCATAGGCTTCTTCACGGCTCAGGCCTTTATCAATCAGTTTCAGCAGGACGCGCTGAGAATAAATCAAGCCGAGTGTGGCATCCATGTTGCGCTTCATGTTTTCTGGGAAGACTGTCAGATTGCGGACGATATTGGAAAAACGGTTCAACATGTAGTTCAAAAGTGTCGTACTGTCGGGTAAAATAATGCGCTCAGCTGATGAATGTGAAATATCACGTTCATGCCACAGGCTCACATTTTCATAGGCCGTTACCATATGTCCGCGAATCACACGTGCCAGACCAGCCATGTTTTCAGAACCAATCGGGTTACGCTTGTGCGGCATCGCTGATGACCCTTTCTGTCCTTTCGCAAAGCCCTCTTCGACTTCACGTGTTTCAGACTTCTGCAGGCCTCTAATTTCAGTCGCAAATTTTTCCACACT
>RECC01000038.1 GCA_007692455.1 Alkalibacterium sp.
ATGGTCCCTACTGGGCTCGAACCAGTGACCCCTACCTTGTCGAGGTAGTGCTCTCCCAACTGAGCTAAGGAACCGTGATGGGCGATTACTTTATAATTATATAAGATTACCCACAGTTTGTAAACCTTTTTTCAAACTGAAAACAGTCCTTCCTTTTCTTTTTTCATAAAATCGTTCATAATAGACTAGAGATGATACGGAAGGACTCGATACGATGGACACTACACACTTATCTAAATTTTACAAAAAATCACATATTGAAAAAATTGACTCCCTCTTTCTGGCCGGAGTGATTTCCAAAAAAGAAAAAGACAGGCTGATGAGCCAGTCTCTGGAACTGGATGTTGACACAGGCAACAATATGATTGAAAATTACATCAGCAACTACTCCCTGCCTATGGGTGTGGCCTTAAACTATGTCATCGACAAGGAAGAACTGGTTGTTCCGATGGCGATTGAAGAGCCTTCAGTCATTGCGGCTTCCAGTTTTGCGGCCAAAATTATTGGCTCGGGCGGTGGCTTTAAGACGACCGTCTCTCAGAGGCAGATGATTGGTCAGGTGACACTGAAAAACGTAGACGACATCCATGCGGCAGTAAAAAATGTTGAAGACGCAGAACAGGCGATTGTTGAACGGGCCAATGAAGCCTATCCATCCATCGTCAAACGTGGCGGTGGAGCAAGAAGTGTATCAGTTCGCATTCTCGAAGACGATACTGACAGCGGCATTCCCACTTTCCTGTCAGTACATGTGCATATCGATACCCAGGAAGCCATGGGTGCCAATATCGTAAACACTATGATGGAAGGCATTGCTCCTTATATTGAAGAACTGACTGGCGGAAAAGCGCTGTTACGTATCTTAACTAATTATGCTACGGAATGTCTGGCAACGGCAACCTGTGAGATTCCCGTCCATAAGCTTAAAACCGGTGAATTTTCCGGCGAAGAAGTCAGAGACCGTATTATTGAAGCAACGCAAGTCGCTACAATCGATCCTTACCGGGCAGTTACCCACAATAAAGGCATCATGAACGGTGTGGATGCGGTTATTGTGGCTACAGGTAATGACTGGCGCGCAATTGAAGCCGGCGTCCATGCCTATGCCAGCCGCTCAGGCCAGTACCGTTCACTGACGACGTGGTCGAAAAACGATAAGGGAGACTTGGTAGGCAAGCTGACCCTGCCACTGCCAATCGGAACGGTCGGCGGATCCATCTCTATTCATCCTGCTGCTAAGTTGGCACACGCTATCTTGAACCACCCGAAAGCCCACAAGCTTGAGCGTATCATCGTCTCTGTGGGTCTGGCTCAAAATTTCGCTGCGGTTCGTGCACTCGTCACGGAAGGCATTCAGAAGGGGCACATGGGCCTCCATGCCCGCTCACTGGCTATCAGCGCTGGAGCTAAAGGGGATCATGTCCAGCAAGTAGCTGATATACTGAAAAAATCTAAACACAAAAACCTGCAGCGCGCCAAAAACATCCTTCTCAATCTGCTGGATGAATTTGATAGATAAAAAGCGATTAAACGTTAAACAAAAAACTATCCTGAAGCGGACAGTGTGTCCCCTCTTCAGGATAGTTTTTTGCGTCGGCGTTTTTTTATGCGTTTGTTCGGATTAATAATGCTGGCGACGATAATCAATATGATGGCTTCGGTCAGGACATAGGACGCCCAGACGCCATTCATTTCAAAGAAGTAACTCAGTACTATGGCAAGTGGAATGATGATGAGCCCGCCTCTCAGCAGTGAAAACAGCAGGGCCCTGTTTGGCTGGTCGGTCGCGCCGAAGTAACTCGTTAGAATGGTGTTCATTCCCGCAAAAATAAAACCGATAAAGTAAATGAACAGGCCATAGGTTGCCATGACAGTAATATGCGCATTCTGCTCGCTGTTAAAGACTGCTATGATCTGCTCATGAAAGGCAACCGTTCCGCCATAAACGCTCAGACTCAGCACCAAAGTAGTCAGAAGGGATAAAAACAATACCTGCTTCATTTGTTTCAGATTACTCTGACCGTAACTGTCACTCAACAGAGGCTGTGCCCCCTGTGCGACCCCGGCGAAGAGCGACATGACGACGAAAGAGATGTTAGCGATAATACCATACGCAGCCAGTCCGTTGTTGCCTTCCAGACGGAAAATCAGCGTATTGAAAGCAAACATGACGACTGATGCGGACAGTTCATTAATAAAGGCAGAAGCCCCCAGATAGGTGACATCCCGTATCACCCAGCCCTCTATCTTCTGAATTGTCAGCTTAAGCTGATTGGTGGGCCTGAAAAAGTGAATGGACAGGATACCCAGACTGATAATCGGTGAGACACTCGTCGCAAGCGAGGCACCGAACATGCCCATCTGCATTGGGAAGATAAAGATGTAGTCCAGTATGACATTGAGCACACTCCCGATAACCATCCCGTACATGGCCAGAGACGGATCTCCGTCATTTCTGACAAAGGACAAGAGCATATTATTTATTACAAAAAAGGGAGCAAAGGTAAGAATTGTCCTTAAGTAGACTGACGTCATTTCAAAGGTTTCTGCATCCGCTCCAAGCGCTCTAGCCAGAGGGTTTGCACCCAGGCGCCCGACCAGCATAAAGAGCAGGCCCATCCCCAGGGCAAACAGGAAAGTCTGAGAATACACCCGACGGGCCTGAGGAGTTTTATCCCGGGCAATGAGAATACTGTAGCGCGTCGCGCCTCCCAGCCCCAGCATCAGACCGAAACCGTGAATGATTCCAAAAGCAGGTATGCTCAGATTCAGTGCGGCAATGCCGTTTGGCCCCAATGCCTGTGCAATGAATAATGTATCGGCCAGTATATAAAAAGAAATCCCCAGCATCCCCAACATATTCAGACTGACATACTTAAAAAATAATTTAATACTGTGCTGCATAATTTTTCCTCCGACACCCAAATTAATCTTAGACTAGCTTAACCGGACTACTGACTAAAGTCAATTTCAGTTTTTGAATTCAGGTAAGGTTCTGTCATATAACTAAAGGCTATGAATTTGATTCAGAAGCCAGTTGCCTTATAATCAAGTTACAGAACACTCACACTTTCTACTTTTACCCGCAGCCTTACATGTTGCTAGACAAAAAGAAAGGATGACCGCAAAATGAACATTACTCCCTATTTGATGCTGGACGGGAATGCCAAAGAGGCTGCCCATTTTTACGCAGATGTATTTGATACTCCGATTGAGAGCATGGAGCTGGTGAAGGACTGGCCTCAAGAATTTGAAGGAGAAATCCCTCAAGAAATCGAAGATAACGTCATGCATGCGCACATAAAAATCGGCAGTACCGGCCTGATGCTGGCAGATGCCTTCCCAGAAGATGAATACGTCCCCGGGACATCCATTACCTTGATGATAGATTGTAAGAACACAACTGAAGCAAAGCAACTCTACGATAAGTTAGCAGAAGAAGGCTCGGTCCTTTTTGCCTTCAACGAAACGGGGTTCAGTCCAGGATACGCCCAAGTGAAAGACAAATACGGCATCGACTGGCAGATTGTTACTGACTCCCCTGAAATGGATTGAAAACTTACTTCCCTTTAATGACAAAAAGAGTTGCCGCTGGTAACTAACGGTAACTCTTTTTGCTGTACTGAATGTGTATAGACTAGTTGAAGGTTACAAAACTATTCTCCCAGATGGTTTCATAGAATGCGCGTGTTTCGGCTGCGGTCATCCATTCATTGTCCCACGATGTATGCAGTCCTTTTGTCATTAGAATAGTATACTCCAGTCCGTGCGCAAATTTTAGGGTGGCGTCGACACAGTACTGGGTTTCCGCACCACAAATTTCGATGCTTTTGGCATTCAGCTTGTTTAAAGTATATTTTAATTCCGTTTTATAAAAGGCATTCGGATGTTTTTTATCTATAACGTAATGTGCTTGAGTCTTTTTCAGTTCAGAGATTATCTGCCATTTATCAGAATCCTTGATTAAATACTCGTCTGTATGACGGACAAAAATAACCGGCTTACTGCTTTGCGTGTATGCGTCAATTCGTGCGTTGATTCCTGAAACAATCGTATTAAAATCAGCAATGGTTTGATCTTCATAGTGGCAGATACCCTTTTGCATATCAATAATCACAAGTACATCAGCAGTTTCCATAAGCTGGACCTCTTTTCCTTTAGTCTGACCGCCAAAGAGGCAGCCCCAATGTAGTACACTCTTATATGCAGAGTATATACCACTTTTTTATGATAACAAAGAATGACACCTGAAAATAGCGACTAATACACTAAAGATTGGAGGAGAAAATATGGACAATGAAAACATGGGGCCCGTTTACTTTATTTCTCTAGGTCCTGTAACAGGGAGCGCGATTGGCATTCTTGTTAGCCTATTCATCCCCTCACTTCCCTTAGCCATGGGGGTAGGTTTGGGCGCCGCCCTTGGCCTGCTCATAGGTACCATGCTCTTCAACCTCTTTAATAAAACGGACGAAAGTGACAATGACCTGACTTAACATGGGGAAAATAATGAGCTTTAGTGTTTCTTGTCACCCCACTTCAATAATCAAGGAAGATTTCTTTCTGACTTTTGAAGCCAGCTTTTATATTATGTAAAAACCCGACACAGCCAATAAGCTGGTCGGGTTTCAAATTTATTTAGTGACTATTTAATGGTCTAGCCGTTTACCAGTCTCTCACGCAGCTTGTTGGAGAAAATCTCCACAGCCAGAATCAGGACGACGAGTCCGATAAGGATAGAGCCCACTTCGCTCCATCTGTAGGCACGCATGGCAAAAATGAGTGGTGCACCGATTCCTCCGGCACCTACCAGCCCTAAGATTGTTGCATCACGCAGGTTCATGTCGTAACGGTAAATCGTAACTGACAAGAAACTGGAGAACAGCTGCGGCAGAACGCCGTAGCGAATTTTTTCATATGTGTTGCAGCCCATGGACGTCATAGCTTCCAGAACACTACGGTCCAGATTTTCGATAACATCAACATATAAACGGGAAATCATCCCGATAGATGTCAGTGACATTGTCAGCACTCCGGCATAAGGACCGGGACCCGTAACTCGAATGAACATCAGACCGTAAACAAGTGACGGAATGGTTCGAATGAAAATAACAACCAGACGTGTAACAAAGGCTACTGGTCTGGATACAATGCTTGGTGACATCAAAAATGAAATAGGTATTGCCAGAAACGACCCGAAGATAGTTCCCAAAAAGGCAATGGCGATTGTTTCAAACAAGAGTGACGGAACGCCCCCTCCTGAAGTGAAGTCAAACAGGAATCCCAGATCCGGTGAAAACAGACCGCTGAAAATATTCGAGGCAATCTGTGTTCCCCGCTGATCAAAACCAGTAATATTGACTCCCATGAAAGACCAGACCAGAAGAGCAGCTAAAATGATACCGATAGTTGATAGATAAAGTGTACGGTTTGGTGCTTTTTCCAACTGTTGTTGAACTGATTTGTTCATTTTCACTTGCTCCTTTCTATGTCAATTTCATGCGGAAGTATTCGCTGATACGTTCAATAACAAAGACAACGACCATCAGGGTGAGCAGGACCATTCCCACACTTGGGTAGTCTCTCCATCCCAGTCGTTCATCCAGAAGAAGTCCGACCCCGCCGGCTCCAACATAACCTAAAATGGCCGCATAACGAATATTTCCTTCGAATGCATAGAGAGAAACAGAGAGATAGGTCGGCAGTACGTCCGGCACGATCGCATAACGAAAGGCCTCAACTTTGGTCAAGCCCATAGACTCATGCGCTTCGAATGCCCCCATATCCACATTTTCAATATGTTCATACATTAATTTACCAATATAAGAAAGAGTAAACAGGAATATAGCGACAGTCCCCGCCATCGTTCCCAGCCCAAAGACAAAGGTTGCAATTAAAGCGGATATCAGTGTCGGCAGTGTACGTAGAATACTTAAGAAAAGTTTGAAAAACCCGTTCAACACGCGGTTTCTGATAATATTACTGGAAGACAACAGGGCAAAAGGTATAGCCAGAATTGCCCCGGCAATGGATCCCAGCAGTGACATCTGTATCGTATCAAATAGAGGTCCCCAGATATTGCTCAAAAAATTCCAGTTTGGTGGAAACAAGTCGGTCAGAATAACGATAAACTGATAGCCTCTAGTTCGAAGCAGCGACAAGTCCACGTTCGTGACTTCCCAGGAGACAATAGTAATAAACAGAACAATCAGAAGAACAAGAGGAACACGAGATGCACGCTGTTTTACTTCTTTACCATTAGATAAGGTGTATGTTTTCGGTTTAAAAATCTTATCGTAAATTGTGTGTTGCATAATCGCCCCTCCTTATAAGTCTGCTTCTTCCTGATCTTCCATTTTCGGTACATTGTCGATACTGCCGTAAATTTTATCCAGAACATCCTGAGAAACGTCTTCAGATTTTCCATCGTAGACAACTTCTCCCTGGCGGATTCCAATTACTCGATCGGCATATTCCAAAGCCAGTTCCACGTGGTGAATATTGATTAGAATGGACATGTTTGTTTCCTTGTTGATTTTCTTGAAATCGTCCATAACCACTTTAGCCGTTACCGGGTCAAGTGACGCCACCGGCTCATCCGCTAGAATGATATCCGGGTGCTGTGCAATCGTACGGGCTAATGCCACACGCTGCTGCTGACCACCGGACAACTGATCGACACGGTTATAGGCTTTATCAAGGATACCCACTTTATCCAGAGCTTCCAGTGCATCCACCTTTTGCGCTTTAGGGAAAAGTCCTAACAGTTTTCTCCACCAAGACAGTTCAGGAACAGTCGAAATAAGTACGTTATTAATAACGCTCGTACGTGTCACTAAATTGAAGGACTGGAAAATCATACCGATTTTACGTCTGAATCTACGAACCTGCTTCCCTCTCAGTTTACCGACATTAACCCCATTGACCGTCAGAGTCCCTTCATTAATTTCGTGCATGCGGTTGATGCAGCGGATTAATGTTGATTTACCGGCTCCGGACAATCCAATAATGGCCACGAATTCACCTTGGTCAATAGTCAAATTGACATTATTTAAGGCGGTGACCCCATTAGGATACGTTTTGTTTACATCTTTAAATTCTATCATAGCTGCCTTGTTCCTCTCTGGAAATAGTCAAAAAGAAAGCCAGGAGAGGGCGCTCCCAGCTTATCTTATTTATAGTTTAGTCTTATTAATGAATTAGTTATTCAGAAACTTCGCGTAGAATCTGCTGAGCTTCTCTTTCTACATCGTAATCTTCACTTGTTGCAGGCTCATAGCCTTCGTGAGAGTAGATTGCAATAACTTCCTGTCCTTCTTCTGTCTGAGCTAGGTCGATGAACGCTTGCTGAAGAGCATTTTTCAAATCATCATCCATGATGTCTGAAAACTGGCTGACAGAGATTGTGTCATTGTAGATACCAGGTGTCACACCAACAACATCTGTTTCGTCCCAGATACTTGCGTCACGGCCGTACTCGTCTTCCCAAAGGTCAACATAGTCACGACGTGCATCTGCATAAGCAACAATCAAGTCTACTTGCTCAGAAGCCAAACGGGCAAATGAGTTAGCGTATGAGTCAGCTTGAACGATTTGGCTCAAGTCAGTTAGTGACTGGTCAAAGTTTTCCTGTAACCAGATAGTTGGGTAAATGTATCCTGCTGAAGAAGATGAGTTCATGACACTCCATGATGCTGAGTCAACGTCTTCCCAAGTCAGTTCTTCACCACTGTTGATAATATCTGCTAATTCTCTACCTTTTTCAGAAGGTCCGGCAATCAAGATTGAACGGTAATATGTTACCTGTTCGTCTGTTCCTTCAGTTGGTTTGTTTTCGTTCCATTCAGCTGGGTCATCAGAGTCATTATTCAGTCCAGCACGTGTTGAAGTTAGGATAACTTCAGCAGAATCGTCGTATAATACGAACGTTCCACCTGGGATAAATCCAACGTCTAATGTTCCAGCAGACATTGCTTCCCCAACTGCTTCGTAACTTGTACCGACTGTAATTTCAATACTGCCAACGTCAAATCCGTGTTCAGCTAATTCGTCGATCAATAGGTCCTCTAAAGGTTCTGTTGCTACGTAAATCTCATCTGGATCTCGAGAAGGTACAAAACCTACTGAAATCTCATCGATTTCGACCATTTCATCTCCGTTATCTCCGTTTTCTGGAGCTGCTTCTTCGGTTGTGTCGTCATCGTTTCCACATGCTGCTAATAACATGACAGAAGTTAGTGCAATACCTAAACCTTTAAACCATTTGTTTGACAAAATAATTCCCCCTAAATATGTGTGTTGTATGCCAGCCTACATGAATGTGTACGTTAAACATACTATTTGATAATAACATTCGTTTATACGAATGTCTATTGCTTTTTTAAACTTTATTACTCAGTTATTTTTGTTAAAAAGCGAACAATCAGATAACCCCTAACATTCGCGCTTAACTAAAACAAGTATACCGTCTTGTAGCCGGTTTCTCCAGTAGTTTTTTGTAAAATTTAAGTAAAACCAAACATATTATCCACATGTTATTCATAATTATTTGATGTATAATTGTTCTAAATCACTTATAAAGGTAGGTTTTACAGTTGATTAAAGAATTTAAAGGGTTCATTATGCGGGGAAACGTCATTGAACTGGCAGTTGGTATTGTGCTAGGAGCTGCTTTTACTGCAATAGTGACAGCACTAGTTGAACACGTCATCACACCAATCATTGCGGCACTTACTGGAAATGCCAGTGTAGACTTTTTGACCATTCAAATTGGTGAAGCTCAGATTGCATATGGCCTGTTCCTTCAGGCAGTCATTGACTTTCTGCTCATTGCGCTGGTACTGTTTCTAATGATTAAATTTATCAGTCGGTTATCCCGTAAAAGAGAAGAAGAACAGGAAGTTGAAGTGGAAGCACCGACAATGGAAAATTATTTGGAAGAAATCAGAGACCTGCTAGCGGAACAGAATACTTCTTCAACTGACTCGAATATAGATAGTGAATAGAATGAAGTCGAGCATAGACTGCTTATAGCAAAAAAGATCATATCAGCTGATATGATCTTTTTTTAGTTTAATTTAATTTTTCGCGTAATCTGCCACTCACCGAATCTATAACAACTACAAACAGAATTACGATAATCAAGATGATTCCAACCTCTTCCCAGTGGCGCTGCTGCTGGGCCAATATCAAAGGAACGCCAATTCCACCTGCGCCGACAAGTCCTAAAATAGTAGAGGCCCGGACATCGATTTCAAATCGGAACAGCGAAATGGAGAGGAACTGCGGCAGGAGTTGAGGCAGTATGCCATACCAGAAGGCTTGCAGGCTGTTTCCACCACTTGCCCTAATCGCTTCAACGGGAGCACGGTCAATTGATTCGATGCTTTCCGCGTACAGTTTGCCTATCATGCCGATGGAGTTGACACTGATAGCGAGTACTCCGGCAAATGATCCTGGACCTACTGCCGCTACAAAAAAGACACCAAATAACAGTTCCGGTATGCTGCGAATAGCATTCAAAATCATTTTTCCAACATAATGGACTTTCCCTCCGCTGTTTTTTGCAGCGAGCAGAGCAATAGGTAAAGCAAGGATGGAAGCTGCAATACCACCTGCGTAAGCTATCGCAACCGTCTCAATCATCAGCCAGCTTTTTTCTACAAAGGAAGGCCAGTATGACGGATTTATAAGTGGAACAACAAACAACCTATATAATATAGTCCATGGTGACGACTGTGAAGAGGCTATTGAGAAATCCTGCGACCACAGACTGAATGCATACAGCAGAGTCAGGCTCGTCACAATAAGTACGAACGTGGCTTTTTGTTTTAAGCTACGCTGGGAGCGCAGTGAGATTTTAGTTGACTGACTCATACCAACCGGCTCCTTACTGTCTGACTGATGTAGTCAATGATGCTGATAACGATAAATAAGACAAAAATAATCATACCCAGTCGGTCATATCTGAAGAGACTCATCTGGCGCCGTATGAGCTGACCAATTCCACCTGCACCCACAAAGCCTAGCACAACCGAGGCTTTCAGATTAATTTCCAGCATATAAAGAATATGCGAGAGATACAGGGGCATGAGCTGAGGCAAAATACCGTAGCGAATGACTTGAGGCGTATTTCCTCCAATGGCTTTTATTGCCAGTATCGGTCGGCCATCAATGGTTTCCACCGACTCGCTGGTCAGTTTGATTAACACTGCCGCAGAATATATGGTTAAAGCCAGGATTCCAGAGACTGACCCCAGACCCACTACTGCTACCATCAGGACTACCATGATAATATTCGGTACAGACCTTATAACGGTCATGATAAATCTAAAGCTCCGATATGACAGTGGATGCCGGTTAACAGTCGATGAAGACAGAAACAGCAGTGGAAATGCCAGCAATGCAGCCAGTGTCGTACTGATGAGTGCAATATTAAAGGTTTCAATTAACTGATTTAGTGCTGTGGAAAAATAAGCAAAATCCGGCGGCCAGAAATCCTCCCTCAACATCCTGAAAAAAAGCGGAAAACTCGCAAACATTCTCGGCAGTGATGCATTGGTCTGCCTAACCGAATACAAATAGAGTCCTGCCACAAGAATTACGATGATAACAAATTTCAGGAAGAAACCTTTTTTAAAGAGCGTCACCCGATTGGAGTTGTTCGACTGTATCTCCATCCTAGTCGCCTCTCTTTTCTTCTTCTCTGATTGGCCGGCCATAGATTTCCTCAAATGTTTTTTCTGATACTTCTTCAATGGGTCCATCGAATACAATCTCGCCTTCTCGCATGCCGATGATGCGGTCAGCGTATTCCATAGCCAGGTCAATAAAATGCAGATTCACTACCGTCGTCAATTCGTCCTCTTTGCTGACCCGTTTCAAATCACGCATGACTTTGTGAGAAGTCGGTGGATCCAGAGACGCGACCGGTTCATCCGCCAGAATGATTTTAGGCTGCTGGGTGAGAACCCGGGCAATACTGACACGTTGCTTCTGTCCACCGCTCAATTGATCCGCACGTACGTAGGCTTTTTCGCCAATTCCTACTCGCTCTAAATTTCTCATAGCCAACTGAAGATCTTTTTGGGGAAATCGCCCAATTATACTTTTGAAGGTTGTGGTATGACCCAGGCGACCAACCATGACATTTCGAATAGCTGACATTCGTCCGACCAGATTATAGTCCTGAAAAATAATACCAATCTGCGTCCGCAGTTTTCTCAAACGATTCTCTTTCAGCCGCATGACGTTCTCACTGTCAACCAGCACTTCGCCTTCTGTTACAGTGGCCAGCCGATTAATTGTTTTGATCAATGTCGATTTTCCTGCTCCGGACATCCCAACTATAACGACAAATTCACCTTTCTGAATTGTCAAATCAATATTTTTTAAAGCCTTTACTCCATTTGGATAGGTTAAGGACACATTTTTGAATTCAATCACTCGGCTACCCTCTTTTCTATACTAAATCTCTCGTATAATATCTACTTAGTTTAGTATACTATTTTTTTGTACTAAATTCGATTGTCGTATTTATTTTGCCTGTTGTAAAGTTCAGTAAGATTCTTCTCATTTTGAAATCGGTTACATACTTTTCCTGAAAAATACGTTATAATAAAATCGTTGAGGTCAGTGTAAGACTATGTGAATCAACTTAAACAGCTAATCTGATGGTGATTGGAAGGATGATTTAATTACCCCTCCAGTCAGTAAAAGACCGAGAAAAAACTTTCCCGGTCTTTTTGTTATTGTCGCAAGTAACTATATAGAATTTGGGAGAAATAAATGCATTTTTTGAAAGCGATTGCTTTATTGCTTAAATTTAATTTGTATGTCAGCTGACAGCCTTATATAATGGACTGAGTAAGGTATTTTATATTAAGGAGTCTTTATATGTTTTTTGGAGTCATCGTCAACACACTAGCTATCTTTGCAGGAGGAACCATTGGACTCTTTGTCAACAAAGGTATCCCGTTAAAAATTGAAAAAGCTCTGATGAAGGCTCTGGCTATGAGTGCCGTTTATATCGGGATAACCGGCATGATGTCGGGTGAAAATACAATTTATATTATTTTATCGCTGGTCATAGGCGCTGCAATAGGCGAATGGATTGATCTGGATAAACGCATTCATCAAATGGGCGCTGCTCTGGAACACCGCTTCCCACCAACTAACGGCTCGGCTTCAATTTCAAAAGGCTTTGTCATGTCCAGTCTGATTATGGCTGTCGGGGCAATGTCTATCGTTGGTCCCCTGGAAAGCGGCCTGACTGGCAACCACACTGTTCTGCTGACAAAAGCCCTTATGGACGGCATTACGAGTGTGATTCTTGCTTCAAGTTTAGGCATCGGGGTGATATTCTCCGGCGGTCTTATTTTCGTTTATCAGGGTGCGATAACTCTGTTTGCCAGTTCCCTGGACGTTATTTTAACGGATGTCATGATTAATGATATCAATGCGGTCGGCTCAATTTTAATATTGGCACTGGGGTTAAACATTTTAGAAGTTGCCAAAATCAAAGTCATGAATTTTGTACCGGCTATTGCTATACCATTGTTATTCTTTTTATTTTATTAAAAAACTGTCAGTTCAAGACATCTCCTCTTAACTCAGAGATCTCTTAAACTGACAGATTTTTTTACGTTCAATTTTCTGATTTGTTCAGCACTGTCCCGCTGCACACATCTATTTCGTGCAGTTTCTTTATTCTTCGATTAACTCTTCAAATTCACTGTACACATCTCGCACGACATCATAGTCTTCGGTCTCGGCAGGAGCAAAACCTTCCCAGTTGTAGACATTTGCCAGAACTTCGAGCATTTCCATGTCATCATTCATGTTCAGGAAGACTTCCTGAATTCTTTCTTTCAGGTCCTCCGGCAGTTCGCTTCTGACAGATACCGTTGCATTAGGTATTTCCTCGGTCGTTCCGATGACACGTATCTGCTCGTAAATGTCCGGAATTTCATCTTCCAGTCGCACACGTGCATCCTCAAATGTCGTCGCAAAGTCCGCCTGGCCATCCAGTACAGATAAGATAGCTGCATCATGAGCCCCTACATCAATTGTCGTGAAATGACTCTCCAGGTCAGCAACGCCTAAATCCATCATTTGCTGGGCCGGGAAAAGGTAGCCGGACGTTGAAGTGTAATCGGTAAAGGCCCAAACTAGACCATCCGTTTCAACTAAATCATCAATCGAGTCAATGTCAGAATCCGCAGCCACATTGTATTGTGCTACATAAGAGTCTGAACCGTCACGGATTGCCTTCAGTATCACTTCGACATTCGCTCGTTCTTCAGCCTGAACAAAGGCAAAAGGAGGTAGAAAGGCAATATCAGCATTCTGATTACGCATGGCCTCAATCAGACCTGTATAATCTGTCATGACTTGTCCACTGACCGGTATATCGAGCTGCTCAGACAGGTATTCCTCAAGTGGTCTGGCAGAAGCTGCCATATTCTCCACGTCGGCTGAAGGAAAATAGCCCAGTACCAGCTCATCCACTTCTTCGCTGCCGTTCGTTTCCCCTTCATCCGTTCCGCAGGCGCCCAGTACTAAAATGGCACTTAATCCAGTAATAATCCCTTTTAATTTATTCATTAGTCTATTCCTCTCATTCAAAAAGCTTCTTTTTCAGTTCTTCACTATTTTGCACTAGTTAACAAATGGCGTCAATAGTTTTTCGGGCAGTCTCTGGCTGTATTTAATCCAAAACGCACTCTTCTGTACTTACTTTACCACAGATGAGTTCTTCTTATACAAAAAAAGCTATAAGACAGGATAATACTCTGCCTTATAGTTCAATTTTTTGCTTCTGTGATAACTTATTTAGTTTCTCTGAAAATCGCTTTGCGTCTTAGCTTTTGGGAATATTTTTTCAATTCCAGGCGATCAGGATTATTACGTGTGTTCTTGCTGGTAATATAAAGACGTTCGCCCGTCTCTACACATTCCAATGTAATATTTTTTCTCATTTTATTTTATTCCTTTCTTTGTCCTCTTCATCTGCTTAATAATCTTCAGGCCTCTTCGGGCTGTTTTTTTGTTTGGACTTTTCATCAGACGGTAAGCCGTTGATAAATCTGTTTTTTCAGCCATTTTTTCACTCCTTATATTGATTTCATAAGAATCAGTTTTAAGACTCAAGTCCCAGTTCATTCATGAATTCTTTGGTCAGAATACAGTTGCCAAATGACTGCTTCATTTCCTCGACCGGCAGGTTTTTACCTATGAACACGAGTACTGACTCCCGTTTATTATCGTCCCATGGCTCTCCGCGTTCTGCTTTGAAAGCCATATTCACTCCTTGATAGATGACCTGATGCGAATCGCCATACAGATTGAGTATGCCTTTATACCGCAACAAATCCATTCCATAAGTCATAATCAGCTCGTTCATCCACATGTCAATCAGCGTCGGATGTACCGGCTCTTCTGTTTTTAAAGAGAGCGTTACAATTCCTTCTGTATGATTGGGGTGATGATGCGTATGACAACCATGGTCGTGATCATGACTGTGGTCATCGTGGTGATGGTCGTGATTGTGATCATGTTCATGGCTATGGTTCAAGTCCTTATGAGTGCTTTCTTCCATTTTTTGAGCATTAAACAGGTTTAAGCCGATTACATCACCGACTTTAATACTGTCCAGATTTAATTTGCCGATATCGGCAAACGGGTTAATTGACCGCAGTTTTTCCTTAAGTAAGTGTTGGGCGTGATCATTTACCTGTTCGCCTTTTGTTATTAACAGTTTGTCGGCAAACGCAATCTGGTCAACCGATTCTTCAAAATGGGCAATTTGGTACAGCGCATTCCCTGCATCGACTAAGGTCAGTACCGAATCAAGTTCAAAATGGTCCTGTAAAAAGGGCGTACGCATAAATGTCTGAGCGATCGGACCCGGTTCTGCCAGCCCTGTGGTTTCGATGACGATGCGATCAATCGCAACGGTCTGCTTTTCTCTTATTGTATAAATTGTGCGCAGCATATCAGATAAGTCTGTCCGTAATGTGCAGCATAGACAGCCGTTATTCATCTGATATACTTCTTCTTCGACGTTTACGACAAGATTGTGATCAACGCCTACATCCCCATATTCATTTACAATGACCGCAATTTTCTCGTCATTGGGTTGGTGAAGGAGCGCATTTATCAGGGTTGTTTTTCCGGCACCCAAAAAACCGGTGATGATTGTGACAGGTATTTTCTGATTCATTCCAGCGACTCCTTTACTCGTAACGTGCACTTTTCCAAATTTTACCAGCTGGCTTTTTTGACTCCAGGAATCTTTCCTTCATGTGCTAATTTTCGGAAGTTGATGCGTGATAGACCAAACTTCCCAATATATCCTCTTGGTCGGCCATCTAGTCTGTCCCTATTCTGTAATCGCGTTGGAGAAGCGTCTCGCGGTAATTTAGACAGCCCTTCATAATCGCCTTTTTCTTTCAGCTCTTTACGCAAGGTTGCGTATTTTTCAACTGTTCTTTGCTGACGTTTCAGTTTCTCAATCTTACTTTTCTTAGCCAGTGTGCTCACCCCTTTATTTTAAACTATTAAAATAGATTTTATTTATCCAGTACTTTCTTGCCATTATAATAGCCATCTTTGGATACACGGTGACTCATTCGGTATTCTCCCGTAGAAGAATCAAGAGAAAGTCCTCCTGGTGTGTTTAATCCTTTATGTGTGCGCCTTTTGCGCTGCTTTGCTTTAGATGTTCTTCTTTTAGGTACTGCCATGATATCTACCCCTTTAACTTTTCTAAATCGTAATCATTACGTTTTGTAATTCTACTATAGACTGCTTATTTATTCAAGTCCAAATTTTTTAAATAGTTTTTGAGCTTGAATTTTCTTTGTTTATTTTATATACTTTGATAAATCGTAACGGTTACGATTTATACTTAAATGAGTAAAGGATTGATTTTATGAATTTTCCCGAAGCGAGGCGGAAAAAAGTACGTGGCATGAGCAACGAAGAATTTCTGTCCGAGTATCATTCCCGTTTTATAGAAAGTGACTCTCTCGTTGTCATTAGTTTTGATAAAGATAATAACATACGCACCTTCCAGACATCGGATTCTCAACTGACAAGCTTAGGCATGCTGGAAGTAGCGAAGCAGCAGATTCTCGACAATATGGAAAGCTATTAAGCATGCGTTTTAAATAACTTTAAAACTGTTTTTCTGACAAAACCTTCAGCTTTCCTCTGGTCAATTTTTTATAGTCTGCAAAAAAAAGGTATCAGCTCTATGCTGATACCTTTTTATTAATCTATCCTAAAGTCTGATTGGTTTATCAAAAGTTGAGAACCAGCAAACCTACTTGACCGTGTAATTTCTGACATTTCCCTTGATGGACGATAGATAAGCCTTGCCCACATTGACCTGCTCGTTGTCGATGTCAATGTCATCTCCGTTTTTAGGTAATGACTGCTGTAGAATGGTTTCGTACTCTTCAATAGACAGTTCACGACGGTCATCCAGCACACTCTCATGTGCATCTTTTTTCAGGAATTTCTTGTAGTCGGGCTTCAGTACGCCGCTGAAGAATTCTCCAACCGCTCCCGAACCGTAACTGAACAGACCGATACGGGCATCTTCCTTAAATTCAGGTGCCTGCTCAAGCAGTGACAGCAGACTTAAATATAGGGAACCAGTGTAGACGTTTCCGACCTGTTTGTTATAGAAAATAGAACTGTGATAAGATTCCATGAAACGCTTTGTTTCACTCTCATCAACTTCTTCTGTAATAGCCTGTATCGCTTTTTTACCCATTTTAGTATACGGCAAGTGGAAGCACATCGCTTCAAAATCGCTTAATTCACGCTGTGTTTTTTTGCTGTAAGCTTTCCATACATCTTTCAGCATACCCAAGTAGGCTTCGTTGGAGAACTTGCCGTCAACCACAGGTACGTCCGAATGAAGTGGACGCCAGAAGTCGGAAATATTGCGTGTTAAAGGAGCACTGTCGTTATCCAGTGAGAGAATTCTCGGGTTCTGGGAAATCACCATAGCGACTGCCCCTGCACCCTGAGTCGGCTCGCCGCCTGTATTCAAACCGTACTTGGCGATATCGGCACCCAATACCAGTACTTTTTTGTCTGGATTTAATGCCACATGTCCCATAGCCATTTTAATTCCTGCAGTTGCACCGTAGCAGGCATGCTTTAATTCGACACAACGGGCTTCGTTCTGGATACCGGTTAAGTGATGAACCCAGACCGCTCCCGATTTAGAATGATCCACTCCTGATTCTGAACCGAACAGCACAAAATCAATCTTTTCTCTGTCTTCATCATCTAATATTGAAAGAGCAGCATTGGCTGCCAGACTAACCGAATCATGATACAAAGGAGCAATGGCCATTTTTTCCTGGCCGATACCAATCGTATATTTAGCCGGGTCAACCCCTCTAACCTCAGCAAGCTTTTCCATATCCACGTACACGTTCGGGGTATAAAACCCTATTTTATCAATTCCAATATCCAATCGATTGCCCTCCTATGTTACTTTCTCACTTTTTTTATTCTTCACCAGTATAGACTCTGATGTTTAAAATTTATTTAAGAAATTCTAAATCATTAAAAATAGACATGACAATCACTGCAGTACGGGCTGTCTGAACGTTTAATTCGTTTCGAACACTTGGGACAGCGCACGCTATTTTCCTCTTCATTACCAAGGGAGTCAAGCCCATGAGACAGGGCTCTGCTGCCCCTGCTTAATGACTCAGTCTTGTATCTGAATGTGAGATACAGCACAAATCCTGTTATCACCAGTAACACTATTATCACAGTACAGACCTCATTTCATTTATTTACTTGAACGTAATAATCAGTTTTCCACCGGCATGTCCGGTTTCACTTACTTTATGCGCTTCTCTGACTTCTTCTTCTGTAAAGCTGTACACATGGGAAATCACCGGTTGAAGCTGTGAGTCAGTGAGCCACCTGTTCAGTTCTTCAAGACTTTCTTTTTTTGGACTGAAAGAGAAATAAGAAGCGTCAACCTGTTTGATCTGCAGGTCTTTATCCGGTTCTTCAGCAATTGATACCAGCCGCCCTTTTTCTTTTAAAACGCGGAAGCTGTTTTTTTGAACGTCTCCGCCAATAGTATCAAACACAACATCGAGGTCACTTAAACTGTCTTCAAATTTTTCTTCTTTATAGTTAATTGGCCTGTCCGCACCTAAAGATTCCAGCAATTCCTGATTTTCTCCACTGGCAGTTGACGCAACCCAGGCTCCTTTAAGCTTCGCAATCTGAACAGCAATACTGCCTACTCCACCGGAACCGCCATGAACCAACACACGGTCACCTGACTCCACTTTAGCTCTTGTCACAATTGCCTCATAAGCTGTCTGTCCCGCTAAAGGAAGTGCTGCAGCGTGTTCAAATGCGACTGTATCCGCCAGTTTTACTGCCCTGTCTGGATTGACAGATACTATTTCAGCATAGGTTTTCGCTCCATTAGCCATCACCCGGTCACCGATTTGGAAGTCTGTTACATCATCACCCACTTCAGTCACGACTCCGGCCACGTCTCCTCCCACAATCATCGGCAGCTTGCCACCAAAAGATCCTTTCCGACGCTTAACATCAATCGGATTGACACTCGTTGCATACTGTTCAACCAGCATGCGATTGGGTTTGAGTACAGGTTTGTCTACTTCTTTTAACGTTAATTGTTCAACTCCGCCAAACTCCTCAATTACAATCGCTCTCATTCGAGTCTCCTCCTTTGTTTCTTCCTTTTTATCTTAGCATATAGGGGTAAAGGTTTAGGAATGAGATGCCTTCAATTATTAACTATTTTAGTTTCAACTGGGTTTTAAGAGCGGAATAAAAAAAAGCTCTATCTGCAGTTTAATTCACCTGCGGACAAAGCTTTATTATAAGTGACTGAAACCATTTTACGATTTTTGCGTAGACGACTTTAGCATGCGAATAACTTCCCTGTCTGAAACTTGATTGAATTTTCCATAATACGCCCCTACTGCTCCGAGAAAAACCTCCGGGACGTCGACGGCTATGACCCGGTCGGCCAACTTGACTAATTCATGATAGGTATCTTTGGGAATGACCGGTACGGCGACTGTAACAGTGGCTGCCTCCTGCTTTCTGACTGATTCTATCGCGGCCTTCATCGTCATGCCTGTTGCTATGCCGTCATCAATCAAAATGACCGAACGGTTTCGCAAATCCTGCTTCTTCAGTACTTTATCATACATCCCACGCCGGTCGGCAATCTGCTGCCGTATGCTTTCGATTTCATGAGTGAGCCATTCCTCATCCAGATTCTTTTTCTGGTAGGAATTTACTAGCGGATCGCCATCCTCTGCCAGTGCCCCGATGGCAAATTCCGGATAAAGCGGATGGCCGATTTTCTTGGATAATATGACATCCAGCGGCAGCTGATATGTGCGCGCTATTTCGAGTCCCAGTGGCACACCTCCTCTGGGAAGTGCCAATACGACGGGCTTTTCACGACTGACTGCTTCCAGCTTCTTTGACAACTGTCTCGCTGCATCCAAGCGATCTGTAAACCGCATCATGCTGTCTCTCCCTTCACTCGCATCCAGTATCTCTGTTAAGTAAATTATACCATGAAGCCTGCCCTATTTTTACTCTGACCCTTTGGAGGAAAAATAAAGCGATAAGGGTAAATTATTTAATTTGTTCAGTGTTTGAGCTATAATAATGACAAGCATGAACACAATCTGTAAGGAGGAAATTATTATGTCATTTATAAAAGGTGCTTTACTTGGAGCTGCGCTAGGTTTGCTTTTCGCTCCTAAAAGCGGAAAAGAAACGCGCGATGATATTTCCATGAAGTTTGATGAATCTAAACGTTCGGCTGGAGAGTATGCCGACAAAGCAAAGGTGAAATCAGAGGAAATGTACCAGACAACTGGTGAAGCAACAGAAAATATCAAGCTGACTTTATCAAAGACAGCTCAGGAGCTTCGCGATCAGCTTCATAATGCTTCAGAAGAGATTAGAAAAGAAGCGAAAGATTTGAAAGATGAAGTAAGAGAAACGACTGAAGACGCAGCAGTGGATGTGGCAGTAGAAGTGGAAGAGGCATCCAACAAAATGCACGAGGACGACAACAACACAAATCCAGCACTGTAAGCACATGAAAAAAGCGGGGCGCCTGTATGGCGCCTCGCTTTTTTATTGTCTTTCTGTTGTTCATTTACTGTATAGATTATCACTGAGCAGATAGAATACAGCAGATGTTGAGTTCAATTGTTTTTAGATAACTTTTTGCATTTCTTCTAAAGACATTTTTGTAATCAGCAGGTATTTTTCATTCTGCTGGATTTCAAAAATAGTCTGCGCTTTTTTATACGCTTCGCCAGCCTCTCCATACTGCTTCAGCATCTCCAGGCAGCGTGCTTTGTAGTAGAAAAAGTCACCCAGAAGAAACAGAGTGTCTTTTTCAATCAGCAGTTCCAGCCCCTGCATCACTTTATCCAGACATTCCACATATTTATCTTCTCTGAAAAGACAAATCGAATAGTTTAACAGCAGCTTGGCTTTTTTCTCGTGATTCATCCATTCTGCAAAAGAATCGAATCCTTTTTGGTAATAGCTCTCAGCTTTCTCGTATTCTTTCTTTCTCAAGTACTGGTTGCCGATACTGTCAATGACTTCTACTCGCAGTTCCCCGTTTTTAACGCCGCTTTCCATTTTAATCAGATACTCGAGTGCCTTGTCATTGTCTCCGTCACGGTATGCAAACAGCAGGCCATGAATCCACTTAAAGAAATCTCTGTCCTCCCCGACAGATTTTTCAATCAGTTCCTCATTTGTTTCAATTAGATAGGATACGGATTCATATTCTCTTCTTATTAAGTGCTGACGAATAATTTTACATAACTGTGCAGTTTTAGAGTAGCGGCTTTCAATCGAATCTTCCCCGTAAAAATAATGAATCGACACTTCCAGACGCTCGGCTACTTTTTCCATCAGATCACGACTTGGTCTGACTTTCTTTTTTTCTATTCGGCTAATCATCGCCTGAGTGCAGATACCATTTGCCAGCTCAGCTTGAGTCATTTTTATTTCCTTCCGTCTTAGCTTTATCTTCTCCCCTATTTTCATCTGCGCAACCCTCTCATTATATTACAATTATAATATTAGTTATATTAAAATAGTATACACAAATTCTCATTAT
>RECC01000070.1 GCA_007692455.1 Alkalibacterium sp.
AAAGAGGAAGTAGATCATAAACTTTTTGGCAGGGATATTCCGTTAAATTTTTTGCCTGGTACACAGCGGGACATCTTATTAATTATTCCGGCCACAGTTATTGCCGGCGTTGATCTTGAAGAGGTAACGTCAGAACACATTATAGTTAATGAAGAAGAAAAGACATTAGAAATTATTTTACCAAGAGCAACCTTTATACAGGATCCAGCCATTCAAATGGATAGTATCAAAACTTGGTCAGGAACAGGACTATTCAGAGGCGAAGTAAAGTGGGATGAAGGCTTTGATTTAGCAGGGGAAGCACAAGAGGAAATTAAAGAAGAAGCAGTAAATATGGGCATACTGGAAACAGCTGAAATAAGTGCAGAGAAAGTCCTCGCAGGTTTCTTTACTAATCTCGGCTATGAAGTGGCAATAACCTATGAATAGAATGGGATTCAAAACGGATACAATAGGCTGTCTAATAAAAGAGATAGGTTCATATCAGATTGCTGACGCAACACCATTCTTATTCAATACATATTAAGCATTTAGTTATGTGGGGAAAAGTGATGAGGAAACTCTTTCTCTTTTCCTTGAATGTACTGTACGTGTACGACTTAAAGAAAAAAGCACAGGACCCGGAGAGTACTTCTCTGATCCTGTGCTTTTATTGTGTAGAAGCTTTATTATTTGTCGTACAGTTTTGTTTGTTTGATGTCTTCTACCGTCTGGGTACCAGCAAGCTGCATAACGCGCTTCAGGTCTTTTTCGAAGTAGTCAAAGACACTTTTAACACCTTTGTATCCGCCTATAGCGAGGCCATAGAGGACTGGGCGTCCAATGGCAACGACGTCAGCACCGGAAGCGAGGGCTTTGAAAATATGCTCGCCGCGACGGATACCGGAGTCAAATACAATCGGGACACGACCTTGGACGGCTTTGGCAATCTCTTCCAGCGTATCAAAGGACCCTGGAGCACCATCCAGCTGACGGCCACCATGATTGGAAACCCAGATACCCGCAGCACCTGCACCAATAGCCAGCAGTGCATCTTCAGCGGATTGAATTCCTTTGACGAAAATGGGCAGGTCGGAATAGTCAGATAGAAACTCTACATCTCTAGGGCTGATTTTCTGCTTTGACTGGGCATAAATATTATTCAGGGACATCTTTTCGCCGGCACCAGTCAGGTAACGAGAGACAATAGGCATGCCGAAAGGATAGACAAACTTGTTTCGGATATCTTTTTCACGGTTTCCGGCTATCGTTGCATCAGCAGTCAAAATAATAGCTGTCGCACCGTCAGCTTTGGCTTCATCAACAATCATTTTATTGATCTCATCATCCTTACTCATATAAAGCTGGAACCAGCGTGGGGATCCATTCAACCCCTTTTCGATTTCTTCAAATTTTGCCCCCGAGTAAGCACTGATAGACATGATGGTACCGAACTCAGATACACCTCTTGCTGTGCCGGCTTCTTTACTTTGATGAGCCAGTCCGTGAGCAGCGATGGGTGCCATGATGAAAGGAGCCTTTATATTGTGGCCGAGTATGGACATTTCTGTTTCAGGATTTTCGACATCTGCCAATACACGCGGCAGAATTCTCTTGTGGTTAAAACAGTCGACATTCTGCTTGAGTGTGTATTCATCTCCAGACCCCCCGGAAATATAATCAAATCCGCCGTGAGGAATGATGTCGCCTGCCATCATTTCCAGTTCATGCGTATTGACCACGTTGATGTCCTTTACTTCTGAGGGTGCCTTGTATTCCATAACGTAAGTTTGTTCCATTGTTTATTCCTCCATTTTAAGTGTGTAGTGTTTGAGTGATTAATGTTATAGGTGCCACGTTTTTTAAAAGAACAATTGAATCAGCATAAGACCTAAAGGAGCCAGGATGACGACGGCAATACCAGTCAAAACGATGGATAAGCCTGACATGGCGCCCTGGACATCGCCCATCTCAATCGCCTTGGTTGTTCCCATAGCGTGAGAGCCTGAACCCATAGCCACACCTTGGGCAACTGGATCGGTTACGTTAAGCCAGTTGAATAGTGTTGGACCAATAACGGCACCTAAGACACCTGTAAAAACGACGACGGCAACAGTCAGAGAAGCTATGCCTCCAAGGGATTCGGATACACCTAGTGCAATAGCTGTAGTGACCGACTTGGGAAACAGGGTAGCGGCTAGCTCTTCATTGAACTGGAAGAGCAGACTGAGCAAAACGATAATGACTGTATGAAAAATGACGCCGATTCCAATACCTGATAGAATAGCTGTGACATTCTTCTTCAGGTGTGCGATATTTTTCTTTAACTTAATGGCTAAAGCGACTGTAGCCGGTGTAATCCACATGTTAATGTACTGCCCACCATTGAAGTAGGATTCATAAGAGATACCGAAAGCCAGCAGAATCACAATCGTCATGATGATTGCAAAAACTAAAGGGGTAAAGAGTGGAATCGGCCATCTTTTGTGCAGTTTCTGTCCAGTCAAATATAAAGAGACAGAGAGAACGATTCCAAAAAATGGATTGGATGCCAGTTGTTCAATCAATGACGCGCTCTCCTTTCCATGCCAGCGTAGATTTAGCGGTCTGCGCTGATTGTTTGTGTGATTTTCTAATAATCGCTTGGACGGTGACACCGACCAAAGCAATCATCAGTGTGGTAGAAAGGAAGACAACGATTAACAGCTGCCACCAGACAGTACCGATGATGCCAAAGTTGGTCATCAGACCGACACCGGCCGGGATAAACAGGATAGCCATGTTATTGGTCAGCCATTCACCGGCTTCTTCTACTTGTTCCATTTTTATCCAGTTGAACTGCAGTGCCAGAAACATCAGTACCATGCCGAGAACACTTCCGGGGACTGCTACTGGACTGAGGTATGATAAAACTTCTCCAGCAAAAGAAAAAGTAAAGAGCCAGAATAACTGCTTGATAATTTTCAAAAAAGACACCTCCATAGTGACGTGTAAACTAATGACAGCAAACAGGCTGTTAACCAAATTAGAAGCTGTCGACAAGCTTCTAAAAAAAGGAAAGCCGCTTAGTTATGTAAGCGCTGTCTACACACTTAATATAGCAAGCGTTTACACAATTGGAAATACGGGCTTTTTATGCTATTATAAATATTACTTATAAGTGATAAATTCGTGATTATACTCACTAATTAAAGGAGGCAGCTTATTGATGAAGCATCAGGACCTATATTACTTTCGAACATTAGCCGAAACACGGAGTTTCACACAAACCGCAGAAGCGTTCTACATATCTCAGCCATCTATATCGATTGCACTAAAGAGACTAGAGACAGAATTCGGATTGAGTTTGATCAATCGTGATCGTTCTTCAAAAAGTGTTGAGCTCACTGAAGCAGGAGAATTATTTTTTAAACGGTGCATTGAAATCACCGATTTACTTGATCAGACGAAAAAAGATATGGATAGTTTAGGGTCCAAGATCGTCACTCTCGGTTTTCTTCCGACGATTGGAGGGCACTTCCTCCCCCAGATTATGTCAAAGCTTACAGAATACCTGGTTGATCTGAATTTTTTTGAAGAGGAGAGTTCTGATGCCATGTATGAATTGGTGCAAAAAGGCGAGGTCACAGCAGCTATCGTCGGGAGCGACAAAAAGATAATGGAAGGCAGCGACCTCATTCAAGCGCCCATTGCCCAAAAACAGCTGCACCTATGGGTTTCTCCCAGCCACCCACTGGCAGGCTATAAGCGAATCAATTCCCGGATGCTGAAGGAAACACACTTTGTGACACTAGCCAAAGGGTACACCCATCAGCGTATCTTTGAGAAATGGGCCAAAAAGCATCAGATTAACGATTCTCATGTTCACTATACAAATGAGATACAAACAGCCAATTCAATGATAGCGTCCGGCATGACCGCGGGCTTAATGATTGACTCCTTAGTCAGGGACAGGACAGATATAGTCAAGCTGGAGCTGACCGATGCCCCGGAGTTTTATGTCAGCATGCTGGTCAATCCAAAAGCCATACAGTCAGACAAACAACGGGCTTTCAACGACTTACTGATTGAGACGGTTGAAAACCTATTTTAAAAAGAGAAATTGGGAAGTGCACCTACTTTGCGCAAAAACATTTTTTATTTAATGACTAATCAACTAACAGTTGCGTGCTAGTTGATTGCATGTCCCCTCTGAAACTGCTAGTTTTAATGTAAGCAACAAAAATTGGAGTGAAAACTGTGTCTTTAGAGGCAAATATTCGAGAGAAAAGAAAAGAGAAGAATGTATCACAGGAGTATGTGGCTGAGAGACTGGAGGTTAGTAGTCAAGCAGTGTCAAAATGGGAAACAGGTAAATCAGTACCGTCGATGGCTAACCTTGAAAAGTTAGCGGAATTATATTCGTGTGACATAGATGATTTACTCTCTGATGGTGAACATAAAAAAGAAACAGCGCCACCTCCTTTAAAAAGTAATCTTTACGATATATTAGGTATCGTGCTGTGCTTCATGCTTTTCGTTATTGGCATGATATATGCAGAACAGGTGCCAATTCTTACTATAGCTGGCATTCTAGGTTTAACGGGAACGATGTACTTTACCAATCGGTTTATTAATAGACATTAACGGTACAGACACTATAAAAAAGCAAGCACCCAAGTCTCAGTTTAGGTGCTTGCTTTTTGTATGGTCAGTATCTACTGAACGGAAATTATACAGTTTTAGTTGCAGCAAAAATTACTCAGGTATGACTCATTTTTCATTTTTAAATCCCATAGGGTAGGTTTTAAGTAACATTACGCCAAAGATAAAAGCAGTAATCTCCATGAAAATGAAGGTCAACCAAATACCTTCATTACCGAACGGTACCGGTAAAAGCAGCAGTCCAATGAGTGGGCCGATAAAGGAGCGGTAAATGGTCAGTATAATTAATACAAATAGTACAATAGAAAAAGTATCAAATTTTAGTGAAAAAACAAAGGGTTTCTAATCGCTGTGTAAAATTCATTTCTTTCTTTATAGTTGAATGCTATGATGACAGGCTTCTGATTGGGTGTGCTATAATGTAATAAATTATAGATGATATAGGGTCGTGCACTTCCGTTGGGGGGTAATGGAAATGAAAAAATGGTTCCCTTTGATTATTTTGAGTATGGCACAATTTCTTATGGTTCTGGATACTTCGGTAATGAATGTATCGATTTCACAACTCGTTGATGATTTCCAGACCAATGTTTCTCAAATACAGGCTGCAATAACCTTTTATGCTCTTGTCATGGCAGCTTTCATGATAACTGGTGGCAAACTAGGAGATGTATTAGGCAGGCGAAGAACTTTTGCCATTGGTATGGCGATTTATGCTCTTGGATCAGGGATAACCTCTATTTCACGAACCGTACCTGTTTTAGTTTTGGGTTGGTCTGTCCTCGAAGGTATCGGTGCGGCTCTCGTTTTACCTGCCATGGTCGCTTTGCTGGCAGGTTCATATGAAGGTAAAGACAGGGCAACGGCCTTCGGTGTACTTGGTGGAGTTGCAGGAGCAGGCTTTGCAGTTGGACCACTTATTGGTGGATGGGTGACCACTTATCTTACATGGCGCTTAGTGTTTGTCGGAGAAGTGATTATTGCAATCGTTATACTATTAGGATTAAGAGTGGTGGAAGCTGCCCCTAAAACTGAGGAAAATAATAAAATCAATTGGTCTGGAGCTGTTATGAGTGGAATTGGGTTGGGTCTTATTGTTTATGGTGTGCTGAGATCGAGTAAATGGGGAATAATCAGACCGATAAACTCACCTATTGCACCTTTAGGACTTGCATTAACCCCCTTTGTGATTTTCATTGGGATAATTGTCCTCAATTTTTTTGCAACCGATCAGAAAAGGCGAGAAGAGAGTGGGCAATACCCACTGATTCACTGGAGTCTTTTTAAAAACAGTCAGCTGAAAAGTGGTCTATCAATGTTGCTAATGCAGAATATGATTCTTTCAGGCGTCTTCTTCTCTGTACCACTGTACCTACAACTGACTATTGGTCTAAGTGCTTTTGAGACAGGTTTAAGATTATTCCCTGCATCTGTTGCATTATTATTGAGTTCCATGCTAGGATCGCAGCTAGCCAACAAACTATCTCCTAAACTTGTGATTCGGATTGCACTGACTATTTTATTCGTGGGCATTATTATACTGCTCTCTGCTATTGAACCCGAACTGGAAAGTATTGAGTTCGCTACTGCTATGGCTATGCTCGGTACTGGCGTAGGGCTAATGTTTTCACTTCTTGGCTATCTGACACAGTCGGCAGTCAGTGATAAAGATAGAAGCGAAGTCGGTGCACTTGCCAATACAGGAACTCAACTCGGCACAGCTCTTGGTACTGCAATAATTGGTGCCATAGTTATCAGCAGTTTGGCAATCAGCTTTTCATCAGAAATATCGGGTGATGACCGGATTTCTGAGCAAGTAGAACAGGCTATTGACGTTAGACTGGCAGAAGGCGTAACGTTTGTATCTGCTGAGCAACTTGAGTCAGCTATCCGTACGTCCGATGTCGATGATGAACTTGTCGACGCCATTATTGAAGATTATGAGGTATCGCAGTTGATGGCTATACGTTATGCACTTTTCGCTGCCGCTGTTATCGTAATTTGGGCATTTTTCATATCTAAAAAATTACCTGATAAACCCTTGGTGACTTGAATATGAGTAAAAATGTTTTAAGGAATCTGTATATATTAGATTGCGGAACCGCTATAGGATCTCTCTGAATTCTCTAGTTTATTTTGATCTATATGACAGGTTTCCCACTGTTATAAAGTCAAATAGACGTTCATGCATGCTTCAGTTTGCTATCAACATGCTGAACTGACATTTTATATATTAAATAAACTGAGTATAAAAAATTAAAAAAAGCAAGCACCCAGGTATGAGCCAAGGTGCTTGCTTTCATTTTATCCAACTATTATTTCTTACGCTTAACTTCGATGCGGTAGCCGTCTGGGTCGGTCACGAAGAAGTAACTTGGTGTGCCGCCTGAAAGACCTTTGAGTTCACCTGTCTTGTAAGCAGAAGCTTTACAAATTTCGTGCATTTCTTCCAGGTCATCAACGGTTACACCTAAATGACTGAAGCCATCTCCTATTGTATAGGGATCGGCATCGTAATTATACGTAAGCTCGATTTGTACGGAAGAACCGGGAGAATTCAGATAAATCAGATCAAATTTATTCTCAGGGAATTTTCTGTGGCTGGCCACTTCAAAATCAAACAGGTTGGTATAGAAGTCTAACGTCGCATCAATATCTCTGACACGCAGGCAAATCTCAACTAGTACTTGGTTCATATTATCATCCTCCAATTAGTTTCTACTTTTATTCTAGCATGAATGAACCGTAGCCGCATAGTTTAAACTCATCCTAGACTATCTATCTCTTTATCTATCTCCAAAAAAATGATTAACTTTCATATAAACTGTCAGTACATAAAAGTCTGCTGAGTTTGATTAACACCTTGTTAAAAAGATTGATCAGGCATTAGAGGATGGCAATTTCCGTTTTCTCTCAATTTTAGTTATTCTTCATGTAGGTATCAGCATATTATGATAGAGTGAGAATTCATGCTGATGAAATTAGGCATACGGATTAAGAATTATATGAGAGAAGGGTATAGCACAGTTATGAGAAGTAAAGTGTTCGTAGGAATTGCATTTATTGTTATTATTTTCGGAATTTTTTATGGAGCGAATCAATTTGCCGGTCAGTCGGAGGAGTCACTGGAATCCCGTGAGGAAGTAACATTTTCCAGTATCTATCCAGGCTTGAATAGAGAAATTCATACAAAAGAAACGGAAAAGTACACTACTTCAATAAGTAGGCCGTATACAGAAGATGCAACCATTAATGAAAGCATCAATGAGTGGATTAATCAGCAGGAAAAAGAATTTAAGATAAATATGGAAAAATGGACAGAAGACGGTGCGGACACAGTACATCGGGGCCACTTGAATATTCAGGTAGAAACAGAAAAAATAGCCGAAATGATATACACACTTGAGTTTAAAGCTTATCAGATTGCAGGCGGGGCTAACGGCATTAATAGATCTAAAGCATTTGTCATTGATTTAAACGAAAATGAGCAACTTCATTTATTCGATGTAATAGATAAAAATGAAGCGTCAATCCAAAATATCCAAAAGTTAATTGAGGAAGAACTTTACAGTAGGCAAGACATTGAGGACTACCTTTTTGAAGATAAAATAGAAGACGATTTAGAGGAACTTGACTCTGTTGAGTGGTCAGTCAACCATGAAGGATTAGCAATTTATTTTGACGAATATGAAATAGCAGCTGGTGCAGCTGGTTCGATAAATATTATTATACCGTTAAGTAAAATTAAACCATATTTGCAGGAGAGCTTTGCACATAAAATAATGGAGGATTTTCCTGAAACAAATGGCGATACTGAAAACGAAGAGGATTCTGACCAGAAAGACGAAAAGAAAGAAGAGGATCTTGATCCGAATAAAAAATATGTAGCATTAACATTTGATGATGGGCCACACCCAGAAGTAACGCCGCGTGTGCTTGATACGTTAGAAAAGTATGAAAGTACAGCCACATTTTTTATGCTTGGCAGTCAGGTAGATTATTACCCGTTACTGGCTAAAAGAGTGGTGGCAGATGGCCATGAAATAGGGAATCATACGATGAATCACCCAGACCTTACCACTCTAGATGTCAAACAGATAATAGAAGAAGTGGTAGTCTCCAGTAGTATTATTGAAGAGGCCACGGGAATTAACCCCAAATTAATCCGTCCACCCTATGGCGCGTTTAATGATGATGTCAAGAATATAGTAGAGGATAAGAATCTTTCAATAATAATGTGGTCAGTTGATTCGCTTGATTGGAAAAGTCGTGAAGCAGAAGCCATAAATGAAGAAGTTATGTCCAACGTGTCCGACGGGTCTATTATCTTGCTGCACGATATTCATTCTGCAACGGCAGACGCTTTGCCACAATTATTGGATTCACTTGATAAGGAAGGCTACAAAACTATTAGTGTTACCCATCTTATTGAATTAAGAGAAAATAGTGGTGCAGGACCTTATTTTTCAAGGTAAATGACAGTAATGAAACAGACGAGTTCCTTTTACTCTTTGTCAGTGCAGTAATCAGCTCCAACAAAAGCATTTATTAATCCCTTTTATAATGGTAGACTGTAGACCGCGGTAGATTCCGGAAAAGGGGTCTGCGCATTTTTTATGAAACAGACTAGCGGCTGAAATGTGCTAAAGCATTCGGCCATATAAAAGAAAGCAGGAAATTATGAATAAGACAGCATTTGAAACATTTGGAATCAGTTCTGAAATAACAAGCGCGCTGACGAGTCTGCGCTACTTCAAGCCGACAGCGGTTCAGGAAGAAGTCCTTCCGTTAGCTTTAGAAAACCAGGACATTATCGTTGAGTCCCAGACAGGCAGCGGGAAGACCGTAGCTTTTGGTATCCCCCTTTGTGAACAGGCAGAATGGGAAGAAAATAAACCGCAAGCCCTCATTTTAGTACCTACGCGTGAGTTGGCCCTGCAGGTCAAGGACGACCTTATGAATATAGGCCGGTTGAAACGCATCAAGGTAACGGCAGTATTCGGTAAGTCTTCTTTTAAAACACAGAAATCCGAACTGAAGCAGAAGAGTCACATTGTAGTCGGTACGCCGGGTCGGGTACTGGAACACTTGAAAGAAGGCACCTTAGTCGTTGATAAAGTCGATAGCCTGGTACTGGATGAAGCAGATGAAATGCTGAATATGGGCTTTATCGATCAGGTGGAAGAGGTTATCAACTTCTTGCCGAAACAACGTCAGACCCTGTTATTTTCAGCGACTATGTCATCAGAAATTGACCGGATAGCCAGTTTTTACATGCGTGAGGACCGCGCTACGGTGAGAATGGAACAGTCAGAGCAGAATACGCCTAAGATCGTGCATTCTTACATCAAGGTGGAGGAAGCGTCTAAGGAAAAACAACTCCTGGACTTATTGACCATTGAAAATCCGGATGCCTCTATCATCTTTTGTAATACGAAAGACGTGGTCGATTCGGTTGAGCAGTATTTGAACAAAGCCGGTTTACCGATTGATAAATTGCACGGCGGCATGGATCAGGATGACCGTCTAGCCGTACTGGATGATTTCCGCTTTGGAAAAATTCGTTACCTGGTCGCAACCGATGTCGCTGCCCGTGGGATTGACATCGACAATGTGACACACGTCGTTAACTACGATGTGCCTTTTGAAAAAGAGAGCTACACACACCGGACAGGCCGAACAGGCCGCGCGGGTAAAACAGGACTGGCGCTGACGATGGTGAGTGACAAAGACCGCGCACGCTGGCAGGAAACGAAAGATTATGCTTTTGATGATAACCAGGAGCTGACAGAGGTGTTTGCTCCTAGCGAACGCGCAGTCACCCGAGCCAAAACGGCTTTTCAAAAGAAATTAAACACACGCGTGGCGCCGAAAATCGCCCGCAATAAAGAACTGAACAAGGATATTACCAAGGTTTACTTCAATGGCGGCAAGAAGAAAAAGTTACGAGCCGTTGATTTCGTCGGGACTTTGACGAGTATTAAAGAGTTGTCGGCCGAAGATATCGGCATTATCACGATTCAGGAAAATGTCACCTATGTGGAAATCATGAACGGCAAAGGCCCTTATGTTATTTCTGAGATGCAGGACCGCACGGTTAAAGGAAAAACACTGAAAGTCCGTAAAGCACGCAAGTAAAGCATGGTCGTGTTAATAGAGCAATTAAGTAGTGAAAGAGCTTATTGTGACTAAAAAATGCTCTATACGTATAAAAAGTGAATGAAATAGGGCGCTCAACTTTAGTTTGAGGGCCTTATTTCACCTACTTTAAATAATTAGTATATTATGTTATTTAAATGCAGTATAATGAGAAAAAGTCCCCGGAAGTCTACAGGGATTAAATTTAAGGGGAAATTAAATATGATTAAAATTATGGCTGATTCAACGTGTGATCTATCGCAGGAAGTCTTAGAGCAGTTTAACATTGGCGTGGCACCTTTAAACATTGAAATTGAAGGCGCTAACTACCGTGATAAAATTGATATTACGTCTGATCAGTTTTTTGAACGCCTGCCCAATATGAAAGAGTTACCGAAGACGGGTGCACCCAGTCCGGATACGTATTTGAGTATTATTGAAGAAGGCGTTGCTGCAGGGTACACTGAATTTTTATGTATCTGCATGTCCAGTGGAACGAGCGCCTCTTATCAGACTGCAGTAATTGCAAAGGATACCTTTTATGAGAAGTATGAAGAGTCGGATATAAAGATTCATGTCGTCGATTCCTGGTCAATGAGCCATGGGAGCGGCTGGTTAATACTGAAGTCTGCTCAATTACTTGAAGAAGGCTATACCTTTGAAGAATTAGTGGCCTTTAACGAAACGCATAAAAAACAAGTGAAACACTTCTTGTGTGTGGACGATCTGCATAATTTAACGAAAAGTGGACGTATCTCCAATACAGGTGCCTTTATAGGCAGTTTGCTTAAAGTGAAACCCATTATGAGTATGAAGGACACAAAAGGTGCGATTGTTGCCAAGGTAAGAGGCACCAATAAAGCGCTGAAATATTATGTGGATGAATTCCAGAAACGCTATGATCCGGAATGGACGAACTTCATCATTATCGGCTACTCAAATGACAAAAGTATTGCGGATGAGCTTTTGGAAAAAATTAAGCTGCAGACGGATTTTTCAGGAAAGAGTTATATCATGCAAATGGGTGTAGCGGTCGGGACCCATGTTGGTCTAGGCGGCCTATCCCTCTTCTTCATGGAAAAGGAAACAGTTTAAACAAATGTGAGTCCTTCAGGAGTTTTCTGAAGGCTTTTTTCTAGCGAGTGTTAAGATGGATTGTAATGTTTGTTTCATGTGAAACAGTTTTTCATTCTTAAGTTTAATATAATACAAAATATAAAGTCTGGTTAAGTAAATAGAACCATTTAGTATATACTTAATTTTAGAAAATGAAATGGGGGAAATGCATCGATGAGCAGCTGGTATACGAAATTCTGTCAGTAGTCGAAGAAATTCCTGAAGGTAAGGTCGCCACTTATGGCCAGATTGCCCGGCTGATTGGAAGAGAAAATAATGCCCGCTTAGTTGGTAGGGTACTGAGTATTGCAGAGTATTACGGCAGCTATCCATGTCAGCGGGTGGTCAATCATGCCGGTCGGCTGGCTCCGGGATGGAAAGAGCAGAGGGAGTTACTGGAGGCTGAAGGCGTGCCGATGAAAGATGCCAGTCATGTTGACTTGAAAAACAGCCGCTGGGAACTCTGATGGCTTTCATTATAGAAAAAAGCAATAATTGTCGATTGTTAACTGTCGACAATTATTGCTTTTTTAGATGAATAATATATATAAATCAGTACTCCATTGCTTTCAGTTCGTCTATCGTTACGTCTTGTTCCTCGTAGTTATCGACCATGAAGCCACTCAAGTTGGAGAATTCTTTATAAAAGAGGTCATAGGCTGTCATATCAGTGTTGAAGTTTTCTTCATTCAACTTCATAATTAGTTCCTTCGTTTTGGCCTGAGTATCACTGTCCAGCTCCCAGCTGTCCGGTCTCAGACGTCCTCTTTCATCATACTCTGGGTTGTCGCCGTAAATCATATCTCGGTAAATACGGTCCTGGTGCATAATTGGTGTTTCATGCGTGCCTTTTTCGTCCATTACTTTATACAGGCCGATGCAGTAGACAGGGAAGAAGGGAATGACGGAACTGGCTTTTGTGGTTACGGCAGTCGCAACAACAATCAGTGCTTTTCCGTCGACGTCAGCCAGTAGTTCGTTGATGTTATCAGCTTTCTCATCACAGTCCGCTTTAGCACGACCCAAGGTTCCTCCGCCATAGTATGGACGGTTCAATTCGCTACCTAGGTACGAATAATTTGTGGTCAGTACGCCTTCGCTCAGCACATCTGCTTCTTTCAGTGCTTTCATCCAGAGCTCCCAGTCTTCGCCACCCATAACTTTGATGGTATCAGCGATTTCCTGTTCTGTTGCGGGTTCAAGTGTGTCAGTATAGAAGTCTTCCTTCTGCATGTTGATGTTTGGACCGACGACGGTTTCGCCAATCGACTTGATGGAAGAGGTATAGGTTTCTTTTGTATCCGGGTCTGTTCGGCGTCCGCTTGCCAGGCTGTAGACCACTAAGTCGACCTTACCGCCGAATTCTTTCTTGATGTAATCAATGACTTCCTGCTTGCTTTCGTGGCTGAAGGCATCCATGACAAAATTCTTGGCAATCAGGCCTTCTTTTTCTGCCTCTTCTTTAAAGGCAATGTTATTGTACCAGCCGGCAGTTCCCAGGTTACGTTCACTTTTAGGCCCTTTTTCAAAGGAGAGCCCTATTGTATCTGCACCGGCTCCGAAAGCCAAACTGATGCGGGTTGCCAGACCGTAACTTGATGAGGCTCCGATTATCAGCACTTTTTTGGGTGCATCATAGGATCCTTTATTTTTTACATACTCGATTTGATTTAAAACTTCCTGCTTCAGACCAACCGGATTGACCCCTAGGGCCACATTTCCCCGAATATTTTGCTTGAATTCTACCATAATTAATTTTTCCCCCAATTACTTGTTATAGGACTATAATATCAGAAAACAGGTGTTTTTAGAACTTATTTTGAACATCAAAGTAATTTTTCTTATTATGTTGTCATACCGCGTATTTTATCATGGTATGAAGCAAGTACAGTCACTAATTGTTAGAGAAGCAGGCGAAGAGACGATTCTGCTATAATGGAAAGCGAGAGATAAAAATAGGTCTTAAGGAGTGCTGTGAATATGAAAATCAATCCTGTAAAAGCATTGTCAGATAATTACATCTGGGTGATTGAAGAAGGAGAAGACGCGGTTGTTGTTGATCCGGGAGAATCCGATGGGGTCCTTAGCTATCTGGAAGAAAGGCAGCTCAAGCTGAATGCAATTCTTCTGACGCACAAACACCATGATCACGTTGATGGGCTCGAAGGGGTACTAGAAAAATACCCGAATATGCCGGTTTATGGACCGGTTGAAACGCAAAGTCTGGTGACTCAAGTTATGAAAGACGGCGATCAGTTTACCCTGTTGGGCAGAGATGTTGAGGTTGCTAAAACAGCCGGCCATTCAGAAGAACACATCAGCTATCTGATGGATGAGCATCTGTTATGCGGGGATGCCTTATTTTCCGCAGGCTGTGGACGTGTCTTCACAAAAGACTACCAGGCACAGTTTGATGCATTGGCTTATTTTAACAGCCTGGACAGTCAAGTGAAGGTCTATGCGGGTCATGAATATACCGAAACCAATCTGCGGTTTGCTAAGTCCGTCGATCCGTCAAACGTGGACATTAAAAGAGCCCTTGAAGAAGTTGAAGAACTTCGGGAAAAAGACAAACCGACCCTGCCTTCAACGATTGAAAGGGAGAAGCGCATCAACCTCTTTCTTCAGGCGGAGACCCTTGAAGCATTTAAAAAGCTCCGTGATAATCGCGATCAGTTTTAGAGTTAGAGTTTCAAAAAAAGAGGCCATCCATTGATGAGTAAGTAAACTCATCAATGGATGGCTTTTTTGTTTACCATTCTTTAGGTGTGTAGTCCAATTCTTTAAATAGCTGCCTTTTTTCTTTTTTAGACAGATAACGCCATTGTCCGATAGGGAGGTTCCCTAGCTGGATATTCATGATTTGCAGCCTTTGGAGTCGAAGAACATTGTAGCCCAACGCTTCACACATGCGTCGGATTTGACGGTTGAGTCCCTGGGTTAAAATGATTTCAAAATCAAATTGGCTGAGCTGCTCCACCCTACAAGGCAGGGTGGTAGTATCCAGTATATCAACACCCTCGGACATCTGTTTCAAAAAGTCCGGCGTAATGGGACGGTCGACAGATACGACATATCTTTTTTCATGTTCGTTTTCTGGCCGCAGAATTTCATTTACAATATCACCGTCATTCGTCAAAAGAATCAGACCTTCAGAATCTTTATCCAGTCGACCAATGTTAAAGACTCTGAACGAATGATTGACTAAATCAGCAATATTTCCCTTTACTCCTTTTTCAGTGGTACTTGTAATACCGACTGGTTTATTTAAGGCGATATATACATTATTTCTGGCTACAAAAATCTGATTTCCACCGACTTGAACGTTATCTCCCGGTTGAACCTGGTCGCCTACGGTCGCTTTTTTGCCATTTATGGTCACTTGTCCTTGGGTAATCAGTTTATCAGCCCCTCGTCTGGAGGCTTTTCCTGCTTCACTAATGTATTTATTTATGCGCATACTGCACGTCCTTTACTCGAGGATTATTATCTCTATTCACTATACCTGATATCAGCGTTGAATCAAATAGTATACCAGAAACCATCCATTCAGTTGGTTCGATATAATTCACAAAGTCAAGGTGTTACGATTGCTACTTCCCCATGAGTTTAGTACACTATACATGAGTACGTTTTGTGAAAAGATAAACAATCAGTCGGGGGTTTTTCCTTTTAGAAAAGAAGAGGAGGCAACGAAATGAAGGCGCTTTCGTTTACTGGAGTAGATAAAAAAGAGGTATTGGATAAGAAGAAACCTGAGGTGGAAAAAAGCACGGATGCAGTGGTCAAACTGGTCAAGTCGACCATTTGCGGAACGGATTTGCATATTATGGCCGGTCATGTACCTGAAGTACCGGATGGATTGACGATTGGACATGAAGGAATCGGAATTGTCGAGGAAGTCGGCAGTGGGGTGGCAAATTTCAAAGTTGGAGATAAAGTACTGATTTCCTGTATCACGTCATGCGGCAAGTGTCATTATTGTAAAAAAGGACTCTATGCCCACTGTGAAGATGGTGGATGGATTTTAGGGCACTTGATAGACGGAACCCAGGCAGAATATGTCAGAATTCCACACGCAGACAACAGTCTTCATCATGTACCTAAAGGAATGAATGATGACAGTCTGGTTATGCTCAGTGATATTTTCCCAACAGGATTGGAAATCGGTGTACTATCCGGACAAGTGGAACCGGGCTGTACGGTAGCTATTGTTGGGGCAGGACCGATTGGGATGGCTGCACTATTGACTGCCCAGTTTTACTCTCCAGGTAAAATTATCATGGTCGATCTGGATGACAATCGTCTGGAAATGTCTAAACAGTTTGGTGCTACCGATACTGTAAATTCTAAAAACCCTGAGGATGCTGTCAAGCAGATTCTCGACCTTACAGATGGCCTCGGTGTTGATGTGGCTATGGAAGCAGTAGGCTATCCTAAGACCTTTGACTTATGTCAGGAAATAATCTCACCCGGTGGAAGAATCGCTGTAATCGGCGTACACGGAGAGAGTGTTGATTTCCATCTTGAGACTTTATGGATAAAAAACATTAATGTCTCAACAGGTTTAGTCAGTACCTATACAACCCCAATGCTCTTAAAAACTGTTGAAGCAGGAAAACTTGTTCCAAACGAGCTAGTTACTCACCATTTCCACTTCGATGACATACTAGAGGCGTATAAAACATTCGAGAATGCCGCTGATAACAAGGCTTTAAAACTGATTATCGATTTCGAATAGTCGCTACTGTTCACTTTCAAAGGAGCAATTGTTTTTCACTGCAATTGCTCTTTTTATTTACAATAATTTACTATTTAAATGAGGCTTTTTTGAAAGAAAAAGCACTACGCTTAAAAATAATGTTTGTTTTGTTAAAATAGAGGTAATTAAATAAGTCTTATCAATTGTATTAAACTGTTATTTTGAATAATATGTTAAATAACTTGTATTAGATATAAAAAATTAACTTTATATAAATAATTGAGAATTAATACAGGAATAACAGTTATGGAGGATTTGTTATGCATTTCGGTGGAATAGCCTATGTTATTTTAGCGGCTATATTCTGGGGACTTTCAGGTGGATTGAACGGCTTTTTAATGGACAGAGGATGGGATCCGCTGGTTATCTCGTTTTATAGAGGATTTATTGGTTTAATCGGGGTGAGCATCTGGTATGCACTGAAGCCAACTGGCTGGAATAAGAAACTGCTGCTGTGGTCTTTAGTGGCTGGTATTGGTGTTGCCGGGAACTTTACATTTTATGCTGTCAGTATTTCTGAGGCCAGTATAGCTGTGGCGGCTACCTTAATGTACACCGCTCCCATATTTGTGCTGCTGATTTCCTTCATTTTTAATATCGAAAAAGCCACACTCTTTAAATGGCTGGCGATTGGAGCTGTAATAGCAGGCGTTGTTTTAATGACTGAAGCATATGATATGGGATCGGAAAGTGTGACACTCTTTGGTATCCTGACCGGTCTGGGAGCTGGACTATCGTACGCCCTCTTCCTGTTTGGTTTTAAAAAAGCGGCCGAACACGGCGAACCGCAAAGTATATTAATGACAGCCTTCTTAACTTTTTCAATAATATTGCCGTTTTTCATGGATCTTGACGAAGCACTGTCTGTTGTGACGTCATCTGACTTATTGTGGATGATATTACTAGGGGTAGTAGGAGCCGGCATTTCATTCTATCTATACGTAGAAGGGCTGGAAAGAACCTCTCCGACAATGGCCTCGGTATCAGCAATGGTGGAGCCAGTAACGGCGTCATTATTCGGCGTCCTAGTTATGAGCGAAACTTTAAATGTTATACAAATGGCCGGGATGGGTATCATTCTTGCCACAGTAACGGCTTTAAATGTGAAGAAAGAGTAATCACTATAATTATGTCTGTACTATTCAAGGAGGGCGTACTATGGAGTATATTTTCGCTCATCTACCTAAAGACAAGTGGAAAGGAAAGATACTGCCGATAGCCTATACGACTAATGACTATTACGATATATCGGTCGACAAAACGGAAAAAGGATATGACATTAAACTAGAAAAGAAAAATTTCTCAGAGCCCGTTCATCACAGTTCACATGAAGATGAGGATTCGGACAGGCTTTATGCTGACTATTTGGATCATGCATATGCCTGGGGTCTGGAAAGTGAAGGAGAGTTGGTAGCTGCTATCGAAACAGCTCCCGAAGTATGGTCAAATCGACTGAGAATAACAGAGTTGTGGGTGGCTGATTCATTTCAGAAAAAAGGAATCGGCCATGCGCTGATTGAAATTGCCAAGGAACAGGCAAGACACGAGAGACGACGAGGCGTTGTTTTAGAAACACAATCCTGCAACGTAAATGCGATTGAATTCTACCAGCATGAGGGCTTTGAGTTGATTGGACTGGATGTGTGCAGCTATTCAAATACCGATATAGAAAACAAAGAAGTCCGGCTGGAATTTGGCTGGCTCTTGGATAAAAGACCGAAAGTGACAGGCAAAGAAGTTGAAATCAGATCAGAAACACCCGAGGACTTTTATGCTGTCGAGCTAATGACCCAGCACGCTTTCTGGAACAAATATCAGCCGGGTTGTGATGAACACTATTTAGTGCATCAATTAAGAGAGCATGACGATTATCTTCCGGAATTAAGCAGGATAGCAGTTATAGACGATGAAGTAGTCGGTTGTATTATGTACACAAAAGCCAAAGTTACTGGCGGTAATGGAAGTCATGAAGTACTGACATTCGGCCCCTTATGCGTTCATCCCAAATGGCAAGGATGCGGGATTGGAGAATTACTGCTTAAAGAAACTATGATTCTTGGGAGAAATCAGGGTTACAAAGGCATTATTATCTTCGGAGAACCCGATTATTATCCGCGTCTGGGATTTCAGACATGTGATACTTTCGATATAACGACAGCAAGTGGCAAAAATTTCGAAGCATTTATGGGGATTGAACTGATAACAGATGGGTTCAAAAATATAGAGGGAAAATACTACAGTTCGGATATTTTCGAAAACCTTCCCAGTGAAGCCGTTGAGCAATTTAACAAGAATTTTCCTCCCCTCAGGAAATTAACTTTTCCGGGACAGATTTTTTAGTTCCAAAGAATGGAATAGAGCTTTTCTTATCTCTTTGTGCGAATTATACGTTAAGAAAGACTGAATATTAGGTTGCGTACTTCAAATATCGTATACTTAAGATAACTAAAAAAGAGAAGAGTGAGTATAAATGATTAAAGGCATTCACCATAAGGGCTTTCATGTTGTGGATATGGAAGAAACACTGGCGTTTTACTGTGATAAGCTTGGATTTAAAAAAGCATTTGAAATACATGATGATGAAGATAAGCCTTGGATTGTTTACGTGAAAGTAGCGGAGGATTCCTTCCTGGAGTTCTTTTATGATGGGCCGAATGAGGAAAAGAGTCAGGTTGACCACATTTGTTTTGAAGTGGAGAATATAGATAAAGAAGCGGAAAGAATGAGAAGCAAAGGCATTCCGTTTGCGGCAGAACTGTCAAAAGGCAAGGACAATAACTATCAGTTCTGGATTAAAGACCCGGATGGAAACTGGCTGGAATTCATGGAAATGCAGCCCGATTCACCACAGGCACAAAGTTAAATAAAAAAGGCTGGCTTATGATTATGTTCCTATTCAGGAAGCTGATCATAAGCCAGTTTGTTTATAATCTCAGCATGTGATGGATAGGCTGGCAGCAGCTCTTTTTTAGTAAAGAGTCTGAACTCAGAAAAATCAAAGCCCGGCACTACTGTGCAGCTGACTAAAGCATATCCTTCGTCAACGGTTGACCCAAAAATAGTACCTGCTGAGACAGTGTGGTTCAGTCGCTGTCCGTGCTGGGGCGCTGTACCGAGTACTGTCTGCTCGTAGCTGCCGTTATGAGTGAGCGAGTGCACGGTCAAAGGAGAGCCGGCATGAAAAAACCAGAGTTCATCTGATGACAGGCGGTGGAAATGAGACGGACTGTCTTCAGTGAGCAGAAAAGTAATAGTGGTATATAAGGGCAGTTGACGTCCATCCTTGTCGTACTGCTCATTTGCTCTGTCAGTCTGCTTGTAGTAGCCGCCTTCGGGATGGGGAATCAGATTCAGTTCTTCAATCCACTGCTGAGCTGTTTTCATAAGTATTTGCCTCCATCAGTTCTGTTTATTTATAGTTTATCATACTGCTAGTGAAATGGAATGAGGAAAATGGGTGCACATGATAGCCCATGACGGACGGTTGAAAAGCTTAAAAGGTTACTAATTTAAAATAAGTAAAATAGATGTTACAATTAATTTGTATTCTAAATTGATAGAAAAGGATGAGTGATAATGGATAAAATGAAATTTGTAGTCAACGCTGAAACGGACGGCTTTGCTCTGACGGCTAAAGCTGGAAAGCATGAACTGGTGCTGGATGAATCAGAACAGCTGGGCGGAAAGAATACTGGTCCTAATCCGATGCAGACAGCATTGGCAGCACTAGTTTCCTGTGAAAACGTGACAGCGAATATGGCAGCACGGGAAATGGATTTTGATTTAAAGAAAATGACATTCACTGTAAGCGGTGAATTCGATCCGCGCGGCTTCATGGGGGATGCTAACGTCCAACCTTACTTCGAAGAGGTGGTTGTCGATGTAAAAGTGGAGACATCTGAAAGTGATGAACGCATTCAGTTACTTGAAGAACAAGTTGCAGCGCGTTGCCCAATATTTACGCTGTTTAAAGCAGCAGGCGTTAATTTGACAAACAACTGGGTAAAAGCCTAGACAGACGTATAGACAAAGCTCCGAGCTGACAAATTAGTCGCTCGGGGCTTTTTTGTGTCTGCAACTCAGTTCTTTTTCATAATGAAGAAGGCATAGCTGTAAAATTCAGAATAGGTATCGAACAGACTGATTTCATATTCGCTCTCGGAAATGACAGCTTCAGCTTCTTGATTCTCAGGATACTTTTTCTTTATCTTCTCGATAGTGCAGCAACCTATATCCAGAATCTTGAGTGGCTCATCCAGGTGAACGTAAGAAGCGGCTTTGAGGGTTGACTCTTTACTTCCCGGCCCCAGCTGATCCAAGCCCTCATATAGTTCAAAGAAATAATTTGTCATTGTA
>RECC01000092.1 GCA_007692455.1 Alkalibacterium sp.
AACTCGGCTGGGAAGCCTCTTATGGCATTGAAGACATGTGTCGCGATTCATGGAAGTGGCAGAAATCCAACCCGAACGGTTATGATGTCTAAACTCATATGAAAAAAGCCGCCTACAAGGGCGGCTTTTTCTTAACATCTTGTTACTACTAAAAGACTGCCTTTGAATGAGAAGCTCTGGCTTCCATCTCAAAGGCAGTCTTTGTCTAGCAGTTAATATTCAATTATTTTTAGGCTTCGACTTCAGCTGAACTGTCTTTTCTTCTTTGCAGCTCCTGAACGGCTTCTCTGAATTCTACTTCTGTAAATTTGTAGAAGTACATCAGTGCCAGACGAATCAGTGAACCGAGTGCTGGCAGTAATGCGATAACAAAGAACAGTCCTGTGAGCGTACCTTCTGTTTGAGGCTGGTTCGGTACATAATTGATCACTGTCAGGATGACACCGGTCGCACCGCCTGCGATAGCCACGGAAAGCTTGCCGGTAAATGTCTGCCCGGAAAACGTTACGGCTTCAGAACGCTGACCCGTACGCACTTCTGTCAGTTCAATTGTTTCAGCGAGCATGGCTGAAATAAGCGGCCCAGTTGCGGTGTATAGTACCATTGTTACCGTCATGAAGGATAACACGACCATCGTGCTGCCGTAGCCGCTCATGAAGAAGACAATACGGACAATAATATCAAGAACTAAAATTGCCATGAGGATATGCTTCTTGAAAAAGTGTTTAGTCAGCATTGGGATGAAGAAGAAACCAACACAGCTGACCAGACTGATGACACCGAATGCGGCCATTAACGATGCATTATTCATGTTCCAGGTGAAGAAAAAGATGTTTAAGGTCAGTGTGATATTCACAAATACGTTACAGAAGAACGTTGCCAGTACGATAAACATCGGTTTATTACCTTTGATGACCTTGACTGCATCTCTGATTCTGACTTTTTTGGTAGACGGCTTGACGCGCTCTTTTGTGTTTTTGAAACCGACAAACATAAACGGCAGACTGAGTGTTGAAAGGATAACGACTGCCATGAAGAAACCGTCGTTCAAACTGCCTCCACCCAGAAATTCAGCCAGCGGCGTAAAGAGCAGTGTCGGAATACCTATTCCAACGAAAACACCTAGATTGGCATAAGTAACCAGCTTGGTACGTTCCTGAGGGTTCTGACTCATTACGGCTGACATGGACCAGAACGGCACATCAGACAATGTATAGAAAACACCCCACAAAATATACGTGGCTCCGGCAAAGATTACGGCAGCCGTCGATCCGAGATTAAGCGGGAGAAATGCAATGATGGTAATCAGGAAAATCAGTATCGGCATATAGAGCAGATATTGCCTGAACTTGCCGTGTTTTGACTGTTTAGTGTCCATAATGGATGCCATAAGTGGATCATTTGCTGCATCAAATGTTCTGGCTATGACAAATATAGTACTGGCTGCTAAAGACGAAATACCTAATATGTCTGTGTAAAAGTACATGATAAATGTTCCAATCAATCCAAAGCTGATACACTGTCCCATGCCGTAACTAAAGTAAGATAAAACCTCTTTACTCTCAATCTTTTTTTGCTTTGCTACCCCTGTAAGGGTGCTGCTTACAGTTTGTGCCATTTTCATACTCCTCCCGGTTATTCAAATATGAATCCGCCTGTGTGTTTGTAGTTTAGCAATTTATTCATTTTCACTGGATCAAACTTGTATTCATGGTCATGAGTCAGAAGGCCATTGACTTCCTGCTCGACATCCGACAGCTGCGTGTAACAGAATCCGCTGATATTATCGTTGTCCATAATTGCTTTTATCAGTTCTTCCATTCGTTCAAAGGCTTCTTCCTTCGACTGCGGACGATTGCCGTACCCCCATGCTTCTTCATTTGTGTCAGCCGCGTAAGCCACTCCACCGAATTCACTCATCATGATTGGCTGGTCCTGATAAGCGTATCCTTTTGCATAGTTATATTTTTTGCTCGTCTGTGATGGTGCACCGTTAGCAAATTCATCAACATCTCTATATGCCTCTTTTAATGTTTCTCCTGACTGACTGTAATCGTGAACGGTCAGGATATCTGTCAGTGTGTGTTCCCATCCGTCATTTCCAACGACCAGTCTGGAGTTATCAAGCGCTTTCGTTAAGGTGTAAAGAGAATTACAGAACTGCTGTTGCCTCTTGTCTTTATAAATTTCGTTCGTGCCCCAGGACTCATTCATAACGGTATACGTAATGACTGACGGATGATTGATGTGCTTCTTGACGATGGACTGCCACTGAGTGTGCACCCGGCTGATCATTTTCGAATGAAAACGATAGCTGCTCGGCATTTCTGCCCATACAACCAGTCCCAGTTTGTCGCACAAGTAAAGGAAGCGATTGGTTGCCACTGTCTGGTGTTTTCTCAGACCGTTGAATCCCATTTCCTTTATTTTAACTAAATCCTGGTATTCCATATCTGCATCAGCTGGTGTCATTAAGGTGTCGCCGTAGTACCCCTGATCTAGTATAAGCTTCTGATAAAACTTTTCGTTATTCAACGTGATGTCTTTCCCCCGCACACCGATAGAGCGCATTCCGAAATAACTCTTGACCTTATCGACTGCTTCACCATTTTCTTTTAAGGTGAACTCGATGTCATACAACTGTGGCTGTTCCGGCGACCAGGTGGCTACTCTGAAATCAGGAAAATCGGAATCCACCGGTATGTCAGTTTCTACATAGCTGTCCAGCTCATGCAGCTCGATTTTTTTAACCGGCTTCCCGTTAAGAGTAATCTCAATTTCCAGACTGTATGCTGTTTCTGGTTTCGCTTTCAAATAACTGAACGCTGCGAGTTCTAAGTTACCCTCATCCAGATTGGGTATCATCTCGACTGATTCCAGGTAGGAAGCGCTGACAAATTCAGCCCAGACAGTCTGCCAGATTCCAGTAGTCGTCGTGTACCAGCATAGAAAATTATGGCCTTTCCAGGACTGCTTGCCTAATGGCTGGTCGCTTCGCTGTCTGTCCTCCACTTTTAAAGTAATGGTCAATTGGTCTTCCTTATCCTGCAGCTGATATTCAGCCTGAAAAGGGTCAAATCCACCTTCATGACTCATTCGCTTAGTGCCGTTAATCCATACCGTTGTCAGGTAGTCGACTGCTTCAAAATTAAGCAGTATTTTTTTCCCTCGATTTTCATGGGGTACGTCTATTGTTTTTTGATACCAGAGGATACTGGGTTGCTTTTCGAGTGTTTCTTCTTCCATACTTTCATAGGCCATTGGAATCTCCATTGTTTTCTGTTTCGGGAAATCGCTTACCCATTCTTCATCACGCTGGTGCTGATCGTAATCTGCCGCATAATACCATGTTCCATCCAGTTCTATCCAGCTGTCTCTTACAAATTGAGGATTCGGTGCACTCACCTTTTTCACCTCGTTAACTAATGCCGCCTGCTTCATGTCTGACTCCTTTCATCTTACCTTTTATTACTAGTTTAATGGTTATAATAGACAAAAAATATAAGTCTAGCTTTTTGCGTTCACTTACAAAGGGATAGTTAAGTTGTACCTATCACCTTATCGTTTTTAAAAGCGCTACCATTTGATGAATTTATTATAACTCTTTTTAAAGTAATAAAGCAAGTATTTTATCAATAAAAAATAAAATACTTGCTATTTGTGAATTTGATTTGTAGCTACAGACTGCAAAATAGCCTAACTGAAAGGGTCTGACATTTTTCATCAAATTAATAACTGACTTTAAGTTTGACCCCTTGTTCGTGATTTCCGAATTGATGACCGAATAGATTTAAGCCGCCTTTATTGACAGCATCATCTTTAATCCCAACTTTTATAGATACAAACGGCAGATTTTCGAGATCCAGATCTCCGATAGCTGCATCATGACTTAACAATTTACCGTCCAACCTAACACCCTCTTCAGATACTGTCCATTTTTTTAATTTGCCGTATTGAGTGAAATTAGTATTCCACCAGTCTGGAGTCAGTTCGCCTCTTTCCCCACCAAAATCACTCGGTGATGTCCATGTTCCGACTTCCTGATTATTAATCCAGACAGTCAGATCTGATGGCCAGTCTGCTTTGTGATTGGGCGCTTCTGAGCACAGCTCCATTGAAATTTCAACTTCCTTGGCCTTTTCACCTTGAGGTATCTGATTCTGAAAACGGTATTCAACGAAGCCGTGCCTCATAAACAAAAGCTGCGCACTTTTTCGATCAGGATTATAGAACGACCTCGGATCGTCCTGTTCCCCAATATAGGATGTGCTGCCGACAAGCCCGCAGTTCGGTTTCACATAGCAATCAAAGTACTCGCCTATTGGCATGTCAATTTCATAATGATGTTCTTCTGAATCGTTTTCATCATAAAACAAGTTAAGCAGAACTCTGTCGTAGTTTTTTGCGCTGACTTTCTGTGTTCCACGTCCGGGTACGAGCTCTGTGGAAATCAGATTCACTTCTTCCAGCTTTCTTACGTTAGTTGCTGTTGTCGAAAAAGGGAGTCCCAATTTGTCAGCCAATTCGTTTACATTATAGGGCTGCACGCTCAAGAGCTTTAAAATATCCAGACGGTGCTGGTTTGCCAAAGCTTTTAATAGTGGCAATGCGTCTTTTCCGGCACTGAGATGTTTTGTCTTCATTACGCTCACTCATTTCTCCTGATTTAACTGTTAGTATATTAATAATAGCACAATCACTATTTTTCATCGAGGTAATATGATAAGAGTTCTAAAGGTGAGGTTATTCTATATTGAAACATATTAAAAAAAGGCCTGACCAAGAGAATTACTCATTCTTACCGAGTTTCTCCCTGATCAGACACTTTTTTCAAACCTTATTGTTTAAAAATTACTTGCGTTTAAAGTATTTAATTCCTAATCCAGTGACTAAACCAATTAGGCCAATAGCCCCTACAGTCCAAAGAATGGTTGCTGTTTGAG
>RECC01000073.1 GCA_007692455.1 Alkalibacterium sp.
GGTAAAAATTCTTCTGCCTTGTCTTTGTGAACGAGCAGCGTCTCTGCTGCATTACAGACGGAAGGGCGATCGGTTTTGGCATTGACCACAATGTCTCTGGCCATATCCAGCTGGGCCGACTGATCCACATAAACATGACAGTTGCCCGTGCCTGTTTCAATCACCGGAACCGTGGCATTTTCAACTACTGCCTTGATCAGATTCGCACCGCCTCGTGGAATCAGAACATCCAGGTAGCGGTTCAGCTGCATCATTTCTCGCGCTGTTTCTCTTGAGGTGTCTTCCAGAAGCTGGATGGCATCAGTAGGCAGGCTGCTTTTCTCCAGTGCTGAGCGCAGACTCGTAACAATGGCTTTGTTTGAATGAAAGGCTTCTTTTCCGCCTCTTAAAATGACAACATTTCCGGATTTGAAACACAGACCTGCTGCATCGGATGTTACGTTCGGGCGTGCTTCATAAATGATTCCAATAACACCGAGTGGAACAGACTGGCGGCCGATTTTCAGTCCGGCTTCATTCGTCCACATGCTGTCTACCAAGCCGACAGGGTCAGGCAGTTTGGCAATATCTCTCAAGCCCTGTGCCATCGCTTCGATGCGCTCGGACGTTAGTGTCAGACGGTCAAGCAGGGAATCACTGATGCCGTTTTGTTTTGCTGCTTCAGTATCTTTTTGGTTTTCTGAAATGATTTCTTCTGATGAAGCCAGCAGTCCCTCGGCCATTAACTCAAGTGCCTCATTCTTTTGCGGCGTCGTTGCCTGAGCGAGGTGACGTTCTGCCTGCTTAGCTTGTTTACCTAATTCAATTAACGTTTGCATCGTATTCAGACCTTTCTTTCATATTTTCCTCGTGTGATGTAAATAACGTTCCAACATGTTCACCGGATAGGATATTGAATAGAATAGACAAGTCGTATCCACTCGCCAGAACCATCTGCTTCCTGGCTTCCATCACAATTTGAGCGGCATTGAGCTTGGTAATCATCCCACCGGTTCCAAATCGTGAAGTGGAGTCCTGAGCCAGTTCCAGAATATCATCAGTAATTTCAGAAATGGTATCAAAGCGTCTAGCGTCGGAGTACTTCGTCGGATTCTTATCGTAGAAACCGTCGATATCTGACAGCATGACGAGTAAATCCGCATCGGTGAGCTCTAGAACAATCGCCGACAAGGTATCGTTGTCGCCAAAACGCGTCAGGTGATCCAGTTCTTCCACTGAAACAGTATCATTTTCATTGACGATTGGGACTACGTGTTTGATGAGCAGCTGCTCAAACGTGTTAACCGTATTTTCACGGCTGACCGGAAAATCAGTGACGTCTTTGGTTAACAGGACTTGACCAACCTGGTGGCCGTAGTGGTAGAAGAATTTGCTGTACAGGCTCATCAGTTCCGTCTGGCCGATTGAGGCAATAGCCTGCTGTTCAGGAATCGTCACAGGTCTTTCCGTTAAATTCATTCGGGCCAGCCCGACACCAATCGCTCCTGAAGACACCAGGATAATCTCTTTGCCCTGGTTCTTTAAATCGCTCAGGACAAAGGACAGCTTCTCCATCTGCTGCAGATTAATGGCCCCATTTGGATACATAATCGTACTGGTCCCGATTTTAATAACTATTCGTTTACTGTTTTTTATATTTTCTCTTAAAGATTCAGTCATAACTATCTTCCAATCTATTGCATGAGTTTTTACTATATTAATACAAGTGACTTTGCTTCTCAATAGTATAACAAGTTATGTTTGGAAATGCTAGATTGTATCGCAGGTTTAGGCTTTTCCTGATAGTAGAATTTCTGAAAGGGTAGACGGATGGAGTTTGTGAAAGGAATCAGACTCAAATTGAAAATTTTCTTTGAAAAATTTTAGTTTGTTGCAGTGTAGAACCTTCAAACTGCAGCCGAATCGAATCTCTTCTAGTTTAGCAGCCTTTCAGTAGTCCAAACTTGAAATAATGAGCACAAATTTCAAGTTTTCGGCGTGAAAACAGACTAAACTTGATATAAACTACTGAACACCAAAAGAATCAAACAATGAACTACTAAAAGGAAAAAGACTGTCCTTTCGGCAAGCCGAGAGAGCAGTCTTTTCGAATCTCATTTAGTTAGAAAATTTAGAATAGCCGTAATCAAACAGTGTGAGGTTGATATTTGAAGACTCGTCTTCCTGTCCGTGCGTGAAGTAGCCGGAAAAGACGGTATCTATTGTATCCATATCGATGACCTGAAACTGGGGACGGCTCATACGTTCATGATAGACATCATCAAGGTTCTGGTAGTCGTCATCATTCATTGATCGACTGACATCATCAGAATAGCCTTCCTCAAAAGCATAGAGGTGTCCGTCAATCAGTTGCAGTCCCTGGTTGAACAAAGAGTCATAATAATGAACGCGTCCGCGTCCAATGGTCGGTGTATCCATCTCTGAAGCTCCTATATCGCTAAGGCTTTCTTCATCGAAGTCCCATCTGCTCCATTCGATAGAATCTCCCAGGTCGCGTCCTATTAAAAGGGTGTTTTCTTCGCTTAATACGATATACTCGTTCTCATCATCTTCATCTGTTTCCGGTGCAGCTTTTATCTCTCCGCTTTGCGTATCGTAAGCATAGTAGTCACCAGGAATGAGATCTGCATGACCATACTCATCGGTAGAAGCCACATTCATTGTACGGAAAGGAATGAAGCGGGCCGTTTTATCCTCATTGGAAGCGAAGCTAATGTGCTCAGTGTTAAATTCTGAGCCAAAGTTCACAGCAGGTTCGAGTTCCTCCTGAGGCTCTTCAAGATTAAACTCATAAATGAACCAGTTGTTTAGAATATTGTCATCGAGAACCTGCGTCACTACGGTCAACGAAGGGTAGTTCACATAGGTTGACGTAACACTTTGATTAGACCCACCGTTTAACACAACTTCGTAATCCTGTTCTTCAGTTGTTTCTTTATCCAATACAGAAATAGTCAGGTTATTATCGTTAAACACACGCCAGTTAACGTCAGATTTCATGCCGGTATAGACGAGGTGCTCTTCTGTTTCTGCAAAGTTAGAAGGCTGTCTTGATTTTCCTCGCATAAAAGAGCGATAGTCATCAGTATAGCGGTTCATGTTACGGGTAAAATGGTAATCAACGCGTTCCAAAAAGGGCAGATTGTCAATAAAAGTAATGTTACCTTCACTGTATTCAAACGTCTGACCTCTGTTAAAGTTGGCAGACATGTTAATCACTTGGCCTACAAAATAAAGATTATCCAGCGCATCAGGTTCCCCTTCTTCTGAAACCAGTTCGACAGAAAGTTTTTCTGCCTGAGTCGTTTGCTGGTAGAAGGTGTAGCCAGATAGGGTCAGTACACCGAATGCAATTAAACTAACTAATTTGGTATATTTTGTCATATGAAAGCTCCTTTCTATATTGTAATTTTTTTAGTCAGCAAGTGACGGCTGACTAGCAGGGAAGTAACAGCAATTAACGTCATGATACCGATTATAATGAGCAGTATTTCTGAGGCATAGAGCATGTAGTAGTTCTGCAGTATACTGTCGATAAAAAATGGCGAAACAGCTAGAGCCAGGGCAGCTCCTGCATAAATAATACCTAGAACTATTCCTTTCAAAGCAAAACTGCGCTCCATCAGAATGAGCGTGAACAAGACGATAATGAATACCAGTCCAATTCCATTGATAACCATAAAATATAATGTGTCGACCGGAATAATATACATGAACAAAGGGTTCATTTGAATAGCTTCTAGTGCAGTTGTTCCGGCCAGCCACTCACTTGGCATAATAGCTGAGACCAGCTGAAAGCCGACAAAGAATGATATAATCTGAGTGGCAATCAGACTGAAAATCCCAATGTATATAACTATGAGTTTTGAGAAGAATAGCGTCATCCGTGGAATCGGCAGCATCAGCAGGCGATAGGCAAAGGTATTTTTACCAAACCACTCACGGTACCATATAAAAACGGCATAAAAGAGGAAACCGCTGATGCCTAAAGCGATAGGCCCAGAAATCCACATTGTGTTGATGGCATGATAAAAGGAAAAGGAACCAAAATTTTCAAGGGCCTGCTGGCTGGTTGCGGACTGCGTACTCATAAATTCGTTCATGCGACTAATGTACTGCATAGGTGTGCGAATATAGCCGATTAGGTTGGCCAGTAGGGTCACGCCCAGTAACGTATACAGAAATTTCGACAGGCGGTCGAGTTCAAATGTTGTTAAATCAAGCAGTGCTTTTATATTTTTTTTCATCCGTTGTAAACCTCCCTCATAACGTCGATTACAGACTTGCCTTCTGTCTCGCGCATAATTTCTGCGTTGAATTCCTTATAAATTGTGCCTTCATCCAGAAGAATGACTTTATCCAGTAGGTGCTCAATGTCATTGATTTCGTGGGTTGTAATGAGTACACCCCGGTCTTCAACGAGATAGCTGCTGAAGACTTCTGTAATCTGTTCGCGGGTAAAAACATCGATGCCGGAAAAAGGCTCGTCCATCAGTATGTAGTCCACGTCAAGCGCCAGCCCCATCAGTAGATTCACTTTAGCCTGATTTCCTTTAGATAAATCACGCAATTTGTCAGTCGGGTTGAGTCTGAAGAATTTGACTATTTCTTTGGCACGCTTAGGGTTCCAGGTGTCGTAGTAATCGTTCATAAAGTCCATGCTTTCTTGTATGGTCAGGTGCGGCAGGGAAATAGCTGCATCCGGGATAAAAGCGATTTTGTTGTAAAGTGACGGGGTAATGCTTTCGCCGTCGATGGTAATGCTGCCTTTTTTAATGGGGGTCAAATTCATGATGGCATTGAGTATGGTCGTTTTACCGACTCCATTCACACCAACCAGACAGCTGATTTCGCCTTTCTCAACGGTAAAGGACACACCGTTTAAAACTTTTTTACGTCCAAATTGTTTTTGAACATCTTTTAATTCAATCATCTATACTCCTTCTTTCTATTAGCGAGTTCATCTTCAATCAATGGCAGCAGGTCCTCAATAGATAAATCAATCGGATCGATTGCCGTTACAAACTGATCAATGGCCTGATTGAGCCATTCTTTCTTTAGTTGCTGCAGTACCGACGGGTCTTCCGTCACACGACTGGGTTTGTTGGGTTCCGTAAATAGCAAGCGCTGTTCCTCCATTTCGCTGTATGCCCGCTGGACAGTATTGGGATTGATTTTCAGCTGTGTAGCCAGTTGCCGTCTTGAGGGCATTTCCTCCCCGGCTCTAAGCTGCCCGGACACAATCATTTTTTTCAAATGGGTAATCACTTGAAGATAGATAGGGTCTCGCTTATTGAAAACAACATGCAAATGAAACACTCCTTTAAGGTGGCAATCTGTATTAAGTGGTTAGTACAATAGGGGTAAAAAAATAGCAAGACTTGACAAAATTCTTGGAAGTAAACTCACTACCGATAATCTGTATTATATAGATAATACACTTGAAGAGTCAATAGCTAAAAGCAAAAAAAGCTCAACTGCTTTGAAATGTGTCGTTTCAGCAGTTGAGCTTTAGTCAAATTTATTTAGTTAATCGGGCTAAACGACCGCTTGGACGGACTTTTTTGGATCCAGTCAAGTGGCGCTTGAGTGCGTAGTATGAACCGAGTAATGGGAACAGGGCAGCTACCCAGGCAAGTGGATTGGACAAACCAATTCCGACAAAGCCAAGTGATTGAGATAAAATAAGAGCGGCACCAACACGGGCAAAAAGTTCGAACAAGCCGGCAATAGTTGGAGCGGTGCTTTTACCCAGTCCTTGCAGTGTATAGCGGTGAACGATTAGTGAAGCCAGTAAGACATAAAAAGTGGAATTTGTCAGGAAATACAGGCGAGCCATATCAAGAATCTCCGTGTTTTCCGGTCCGACAAACAGCATAGCCAAGTGACGTCCGAAAATGACGAGCAAAGCACCAACGACGACGCTATAGACCATTGTCACTTTGAGTATTTTCTGAACCCCTTCCCAGACACGGTCCAGGTTACCGGCACCATAGTTCTGTGCCGTATAAGTTGCCATCGTGATACCGACAGCCATCAACGGTTTTGTAGCCAGTGAATCGATTTTCTGCGCTGCTGTTGTGGCAGCAACGGCTTCCGGTCCAAGGGTGTTGAGTGTCATGGACACGGCAATCATCCCAATCGCAATAAGTGATGTCTGAAAGCCCATCGGAAATGCAATGGACGCGTGTTCTTTCAACTGTTTGAAACCGGCTGACCAATCTTCTTTGTGAATACGGAACAGTGGTACGCTATGTTTGATGTAAATCAGACCAATTGCGCCTGATACAAACTGAGAAATGACCGTTGCAAGTCCGGCTCCGGCTACGCCCATGTCAAAGACCAGAATAAAGACGAGGTCCAATACAACGTTGAGTACAGATGAGATGGCCAGAAAGACCAGTGGTGCTTTTGTGTTACCAATAGCGCGTAAAAGGTTTGATACCAGGTTAAACAGGACAACGCCTGTCAGACCGGCAAACATCATCGTCAGGTAGTCATTCGCGTATCCAATTAGCTCCTGTGGTGTATTCATGAATTCCAGTATCTGGCGGCGGAATGTCAGAGAGACAATGGTCAGAATAACACTGACGCTACCGGCAATGATGACGCTGGCTGCCAGGTTTTCTCTGATTGCTTTTTCGTCTTTCTTTCCATAGCGCTGAGCAGTCAAAACGGCCAGGCCGGACGTCAGACCGATTGCCAGTCCGAGAACGAGAATATTAATGCTGAGAGTGGATCCGACTGCCGCAAAGGCGTTGACCCCGATTGTCTGGCTGACGATGTAGGTATCCGCCATTTGGTATAATTGCTGTAATAAGTTTCCGAATATTAGCGGTAAGGTGAAAAGTAGGATCAGTCTCAAGGGACTGCCTTTTGTCATATCTTTGTTCATAATGTGTTCCTCCTGTGAAACGGTTCTTAAGGGTTAAATTCTTTTAACTGCTTGTTTTCATTAGTTTTCATTTAATGAGTATTTGTACAATTATAGCTACTTATAATTAATAAGCAAGGAAAATCAGCATTAGTTTTCGACAAAATAGTGAACAGAATAAAGCGTTGGAAATGAGTCCGTTTTCATTTGCTCAACCATGGTCATTGGCTTTATATCAGTGTTTTTTTGAAAGTGTAGACAAATTGTGAATAGTTGGAATCTGATGAGAGCTTTTAGAAGCAGACTATTAAAAGATGAGCTTTACTGTATCCGCCGTTTACATAATCAAAAATCGTTTTTCAACATTCAGTTAGTTAAATAGGTAAAAAAATGGAGAAGCTGTCGGATTACTTGACATTTCAAGTCTTTCTAGTATGTTATTTAAAGAAGATAAACAGTAAATTAATCAAACGTTTCATTAACGTGAAGTTGCTTGCTATGATATTTTTTGATTAATGACTAAAAAGAAAAGAGTGTAAATGATGAAAACCAATCACAAAGCTGTTGTTTTAGGATGTAATTATTATATAGGCTTGAGCATTATCCGTTCGTTAGGTCGGGAGGGTGTCCATGTAACAGGTGTACATTATCAGGAAGAAGGCGCCTATGCATTTAAGTCAAAATATCTGTCAGAAAAGCTTATTGCCCCTCACCATGAAAAGGAAGCAGAAGCGTTTAAAGACTTTTTAATTGCCTATGCAAGAAAACAAGACTATAAGCCAGTTCTGTTCCCTACGGCAGACCCATTCGTTTTACTCATTGATAAGTACTTCGACGAACTAACAGAACATTATCTGATCAATCAGACACAGCAGGGGTTCTGGAGCGATATAATAGATAAAGATAAACTCTACCTCCTTGCTCACCAGCACAATATGTTAGTTCCTAAAAGCTTTAGCACGGAAGACGCTGATTTAGTGAATAAGGTAGAGACCGAATTGGGTTACCCATGTATTATTAAACCCTTTGATTCATCCAGCTTCGTTTCAGAATTCAGAAGAAAGTTATTCAAAATTAATAACAGAGAAGAACTCATTGAGAAACTAACAGCAGTAAAAGAAAAGAATATCGAAGTGGCTGTGCAACAGCTGATTGAAGGGTTCGACGATCATATGTACACGTTTGATGCTTACTTGAATCAGGATGCTAAAGTGACGCATTGGCTTACGGCACAGAAACAGAGACAGTACCCCATCAACTTCGGTGCATCAGTTTATATCAAACAAACGTATGTACCTGAGGTTGTTGAGATTGGAAAACCTTTTTTAGAAGCCATCGGGTATAAAGGTTTTGCAGAAATAGAATTCAAAAAGGATGCAAAAACAGGGCAGTATTACTTAATTGAAATCAATGCGCGAACAACTAACTTTAATCAGATGCTGGTTGAGTTAGGTTTCAATATGCCACTTCTGGCGTACAAAGAACTGACGGGACAAGCGATTGGAGAAAAGTCACTTCAGGAGACCACCGATTTTGGCTTCCATTACATGTACGAGGACTTGCATGCATCACGTGCGTATGTTCAGTCTAAGCAGCTGCCGTTAAAAACCATCTTGAAAACCTACACAGATAAAAGAGTAGGGGCGATTTGGGATAAAAAGGATATGAAGCCCGGCATCAGTTATGTGGGTATCCTACTGAAAAAAGTAAAAAATAAAATAATAAGAAAATAGAGTAGAGTCGAAAGACCCTACCCTACTCTTTGAACAGGAAATAATTCATTATTATTTCCTGTTTTTTTATTCTAATTCGGAAACAGCGAGTGGTTCCTCTTCATTTGTTTCAAATTCCAGATCGTGCAGGCCTGTCGCTCTGCCGGACAAGCTCCGTTTTGTCGAGCGATAAGCTAGAACCAAGGGGATAAAAGCGGCTAACCATGCTAGAGGGTTAGATACAGTCGCTCCAAAAAATCCTAAAGGAATGGACAGAAAGGCAGCCGCACCTATCCGTGCCAGCAGTTCTCCGATACCGGCAACGGTCGGTGCCAGGCTGTTGCCCAGTCCCTGCAGCGTGTGTCTGTATATAAATAGCACAGCTAAGAGACTGTAAAAAGAGGCATTGGTTAAAAAGTATAGCTGAATCATGCGCAGAACTTCTGCTGGTGCATCTGCGCCTACAAACAGTGTGGCCAGATTTCTTCCAAAGAAAACCAGCAGGATTCCGACAAGGATACTGTAAGCAATGCTCATCTTAACAGCCTGATTCACACCGTACCATACCCGGTTCAACTTTCGTGCACCATAGTTCTGTGCCGCATAAGTGGACATTGTTACACCAAAAGACTGGAGCGGAAGCACAGCGAGTGCATCGATTTTTTGAGCAGCAGTATAGGAAGCGACAGCTGTAGATCCAAGCTGATTTAAAGTGACTGTAATCGCAACAGATCCTATCGCAATAATCGAATACTGGAAGCCATAAGGAAGTCCGATACGTAAGTGTTCTTTAAACTCGGCCACACTGAGTGTCCAGTCTTCCTTGTAGATTCGTAAAATGGGCACTTTTTTCCATATATATAGAAGACACAGGACGCTGGATGTTATTTGAGAAGTGACCGTCGCGAGAGCAGCCCCTTGAATACCCATGTCAAAGCCGAGAATAAATACATAATCCAGAACGATATTCAACAGCGACGTAATAATTAGAAAATAAAGCGGTGTTTTGCTGTCTCCAATCGCTCTAAGCAGGTTAGCCAAGTAATTGAACAGAATGACAGCACCGATACCTCTAAACAGCACATTAAGATAGTCGTATGCATAGGCATAAGTTTCTTCCGGAGTACGCATGAGTGTCAGTATTTCTTCTGTAAAGGTTGTCGTTACTAATGTTAAAACGGCTGCGACTACCACACTGATAATCAGACTCGTGGCCAGGTTGCGGCGCAGACCGGCTTCGTCTTTTCGTCCAAAGCGCTGGGCAGTAATAACGGCCAGACCAGCTGTAATCCCAATAGCCAGTCCCAGTATGAGAAACTGCAGGCTTAATGTGGATCCGATAGCTGAGAAAGCTGTGACGCCAACTGTACGACTGACGATAAAGGCATCGGCCATATTATAAAATTGCTGAAATAAATTTCCTATTAATAAAGGAATCATAAAGCCAATGATGAGCTTAACTGGATTTCCTTCTGTCATATCTTTTTTCATAAAAATCCCTCCTGGTGCAAAACTGACCAATTAATGACAAAGTGTCATGATCAATTCTATTCTTTCCATTAAATAAATTTTAGAGTACTCAGTTATTATAGACGTAAGGAGACAGAAAGCAATACATAAAAATGATAAAAGACGATTACCCCAAATTTTGACTAGTGAAGAGAAAAAAATGACTAGTCTTCATAGGTTAAGGCTCCCAATTTTGCTATAATTATTGTAACTATTTGTGTAAAAGCATCGTAACTTGACATTTACTGGCATTTTAGTAACGTAAGGGAGAGACTTTTGAAACGGATAAAAATAGAGCAGCGAAGGGTAAATGGTGAAAATATGACTGATTATATAACAGAAGCACTTAAGTCTGAAAGTTTACGGACATTAAAAAAGCTGATAGCCATTCCGTCAGTGAATATGACAAATGGGAATGAGCGGGCTTTTCCACCGTTCGGGAAGGCTATCGATCAGGCCTTAAAGCAGACACTGAATATCTGTGAAAAAATGGGAATGGATACCTTCTATGATCCGGAGGGATTCTACGGTTTTGCAGAATATGGTGAAGGAGATGAAACAATAGGTGTCTTGTGTCACCTGGATGTTGTACCGGAAGGGGATCTGGACAAATGGGAAAGCAATCCCTTTGATGCTGTTGAGCGTGACGGTGTGCTTTATGGTAGAGGAACACAGGACGACAAAGGACCTACTATAGCGGCCCTTTATGCGTTTAAAGCAGTCATGGATTCGGAAGAAGTATTCAATAAGAAAATTCGGTTCATTTTTGGGACCGATGAAGAAACACTATGGCGCTGCATGAAAATGTATGAAGCCCACGAAGACTTTCCTGACAGAGGGTTTGTACCGGACGGGACCTTCCCCTTGACTTATGCTGAAAAAGCATTGCTTCAAGTGAAACTGACCGGCCCAGGGGCTAAGAAAATGTCAATCGAATGCGGAACATCCCCTAATGTGGTTCCGGATAGGGCAGAGTATATTTGTGAAAACACAGAACAGCTCTCTGCGATTTTTGACAAGATGGAGATACCTTATACCGTTGAAGGCAAAAAAATGACCGTTCTCGGAAGAAGTGTTCATGCCAGCCAGGCGCAGGACGGAAAAAATGCCATCGCCCTGCTGGCAAAAGGCCTCGTCGGTTTCCAGCCGCACCCAGCCATTTCATTTATAGGCGAAAAGATAGGGATGGAGACAAATGGGGAAACGCTCTTCGGTAAAGTCGAAGATGAGATTACAGGCGAATTGACACTGAACGTCGGGACCTTGACGATTACCGACACGTATTCAGAAATCACTCTGGACATGCGCATTCCGCATTCTCATGATAAAGAAGCAATTGCCGATAAACTGAAAAAAGTCACTCAGGTATACGGACTGGATTATATGGAGTATGACTATCTACCTTCCTTATACGTGCCGCTTGAAAGTGATCTGGTTCAGACACTTTGGAATGTCTATAAAGATAAAACAGGGGATGACTCTGAGCCGGTAACATCCGGAGGCGCAACCTATGCACGCTCCATGCCGAATATGGTTGCTTTTGGCGCGCATTTCCCAGGTAGCGAGAGCCTTGCGCATCAGGAAAACGAAGGAATTAAACTTGATGAATTTTACAAGTCAATGGACATCTATGCAGAGGCAATTGTCCGATTGTGCTGTAGATAAAGTGCAGATGGAATAGCAACATAAAAATGTGCTCTTCTCTGCAGGAGGTGCCACCCCTGCCCCTGATTAATATCAGATGATTATAGCTAACAAGTGGTGGAATCCTCTATTATATAAAAAAGACCGTTCACTCCTCAGAAAACCCTGTCTGCTTTTAGGTCAGGTAAGGTACTTCAAGTAATACAAACATGCCAGAAGGTATCAATAAAGGGCAGCGGATAATGTGACGGTCATACTTTTAGGGTAAAAAGGTTGCCGGAGTCTGTATATTGCAGCAACTTCAGTGTGATATAATAGAAAGAACGTAATAGAGGATTATAATTGGGTTAGTGAAACAGTCCCAAATAAAAGGAGAAAAACAAATGCAATTATCAGAGTTGCTAAACGCAATTGATGTAGAAGAATCACTGAACGGAGAAGAAAAAACAATTGATACGGTTGCTTATCATTCTGGAGAAGTGACCAGTAATGCTCTTTTTGTCTGCATTAAAGGATACGAGACAGATGGGCATCACTATGCTGAAGCTGCCGTCAATAAAGGAGCGGTTGCTTTAATAGTCGAGCACTTTCTTCCAGAAGTAGCGGTACCCCAATACCGTGTCCAGAACAGCAGAGAAGCGCTGGCAGCACTCGGAGACACTTACTATCAGCAGCCTTCAAAGGACCTGGTCCTGATTGGGATTACAGCTACAAATGGGAAGACGTCAACGTCCTTCATGACTAATTCGATTCTGGAAGAAAACAGCCTGAATACCGGTCTAATTGGAACAGTAATGGTGAAGTATGGAAAAACGCTGGTACCGAGCATTCTGACCACACCGGAATCGCTCGACTTGCACGGGTATTTTGCAAAAATGAGAGATGACGCTATTTCCCATGTCACAATGGAGGTGTCTTCATCTGCGCTTGAATTAAAACGCGTAGGCAATGTTTCGTTTGATATCGTGGCACTTAATAACATCAGCCGTGAGCATATTGATCTGCACGGTTCATTTGAAGAATACTATGGCGCAAAAGCCAGTCTCATCAGAGAGGCGCGTGCAGACCAGTTTGCCGTGCTGAACTTGGATGACAGTTATTCTTCCTCGCTTCAGACAGAAACCAATGCATCAGTAGTCACTTACGGCATTGAAAACAACACCGGACATCTGCACTGCAAGAATCTTGATTTGTCATCCGGAAGAGGTATTTTCACTGTAGAAGTACTGAAACCTTTTAAAACGAGAGGCGGACGTACTATTGAACCGATGGAGATTGAGATTAACTTATCAGTAGCCGGTTATCATTCCGTCTATAATGCAATGGCTGCCATAACGATTGGTCTGATTGCGGATGTGCCTGTCGAAAAAATCCAATCAGGAATTGAACGCTTCAAAGGTGTTGAGCGCCGCTTTCAGTTTATTTACGAGAATGATTTCAAGATAGTGGATGACCATTTTGCCAATGCCGGCAATATTGAAGTTACACTCGAAACACTGACAAAGATGGATTTTAATAATCTGCACATTGTGTATGCGATTAGAGGCAACAGAGGCGTAACGACCAACAGGGAGAATGCCGAAACATTAGCGAAATGGGCTCCAAAGCTGGGTCTGAAAAAAGTGATTGTGTCATTGAGTGAATCTCATGTCGTTAAAAAAGATGAAGTACTGCCTTCTGAACTGGAAGCCTTTAAAGAAGAAATGGACAAGGTCAATGTTGAAGTCGAGCTCCACAAGGAAATGCCGGAAGCTCTACAGTCCAGTCTTAATCAGGTTGAAGCAGGGGACGTCATCTTAATCGGTGGGGCCCAGGGAATGGACTTCGGCGCGAAGTATATCCTCAACCAGCTTGCTCAAGACCGTCCGGACCTTCAGAAAGATGAATTGTTGAAGCCACTGGATCAGCGTGTGGCTGGCATAGATGAATCATTTTTAGACAACAGTAATTAACCGGAGCAAAAGGCCGGCCTGAAAGTATAATAATTTTTCTAATATCAGACAGTAAGAGGGATGTAAATGGAGAAAGAGCAGATAATTGGAGTTATGGGTGGTATGGGGCCGGAAGCAACAGCCAGTTTTTTCAAAAAATTAATCGAGCAGACACCTGTAATAAAAGATCAGGATCATTACCGCATTATCATCGATAATAATCCCAAAATTCCAGATCGAACCCAAGCAATTTTACATGGCGGTCCTTCTCCGCTTCCTGAAATGATAAAAACGGGCCATAATTTGACACAGGCCGGAGCATCCATCCTGGTTATGCCCTGCATCACAGCCCATTATTTTTATAGCGACATTAACGAGGAAATGACTCTCCCTTTTTATCACGTATTAAAGGGGTTAGATGAATTCTTGAGTAAGACGTATCCAACAGTCAGAAAAATAGGGGTTCTATCCACAACAGCAACAAGGGAAACCCGCCTATTTCAGGAATCAATTACGAATAAAGATGTATGCTTTCCTGACAAAGAATCGCAGGAAAGCAAAGTGATGACGGCAATATTTGGAGAAAATGGTATTAAAAGTGGAAACACCGGTCATTACCCAAAGCAATTGTTAAAAGAAGCAGCTGATGAACTAATTGACGCAGGTTGTGAATTAATTGTTGGTGGGTGTACAGAGGTCGAATTGGCATTAAAGCCTGAAGATATTTGTGTTCCTTTCATCGATCCGATGCTCGTTGCAGCTCAAAAGCTGACAGACGGTGCTTTGTCGTTATAGCAGAAAATTGCAGTTTCAATTATCCGAGCAACAGACCTTCCAGAACAAGGAGATTATAAAGTGAAGTGGATAGATGTTATTAAAAATATTACCGATATTCCTGAAAACGAAGAACTGAACAATATAAAAATTGAGGGAATTAATGAGAAATCAACAGATATTGAAAAAGGACACGTATTTGTAGCGATTGAGGGCTATGAAAAAGATGGTCACAGCTATATTAACCATGTTGTGGAGCAAGGAGCTGCTGTCGTAGTAGGTCAAAAGCCTATTGACAATCTTCCTGTGCCCTATATTCAAGTACCGGATTCCAGAAAAATACTTGGGCAACTTGCTGCCAATTTTTATAATCATCCGTGCAAAGACAAACTGGTCGTAGGCATTACAGGTACGAATGGCAAAACGACCACAGGCCTGCTTACCACTCATTTACTCCGAAAAGCGGGTTATTCTGTATCCTTTTTTGGCACAGTCTTTAACGAAATGAATGGTAAAAGACTGGACAGTTCACTGACCACACCAAGTGCTTCCATGATTCAGAAATTTCTTTCCGAATCAGAAGACGATGTTGTTGTTATTGAAGTGTCTTCTCAGGGACTTCAGCAGCATCGGATGGAAGGCATGGCTTTCGATTATGGCCTCTTTACCAATCTTCAGCATGATCATCTTGATTATCATAAGACAATTGAGGACTATTTCATGGCTAAGAAAAAGCTGTTTTCAATGCTTAAGCCTGAAGGAAAAGCCATTGTCAACCGTGACAACGAATGGGGAAGCAAACTGATTGACCTTTTGAATGAAGAAGGCAAAGAAGTGCTGACAGTCAGTGAAACCGCCAATGCGGATACGCGTTACATTTTTAAAGAAAAAGAACATAGTGAACTTGAAATCAACCAGCAGAGAATCAAGGCCAAGGCACCCCTTCCCGGGAAATACAATCTGCTGAATTTATCGATGGCCACAACTGTATTACATGATTTAGGAAAGAATATGTCCAAGCTTGAGGACATGATAGCTGATTTAGAGCCCATACCGGGACGATTTGAAGTATATAACCTTACCGAATCTGTTAAGGGGATAGTGGATTACGCCCATACAGCGGAAGCCCTGGAAGCAGTCCTGTCAACGATTAATTCAAACTATCCTGAATATAGACTGACTCATGTGTTTGGATTCAGAGGTAAACGCGACGAATCGAAAAGACAGAACATGGTTAATACATCTGAAAAGTTCTGCGACCGGACCATATTGACTATTGATGACTTAAATGGAGTTAAAGAAGAAGACATGAAAGCTGCATATACAGAACTCCTTGAGCCTTTTACTTCCGGAGAAGCAGATATCATCATGGACCGAACTGAAGCGATAAGCAAACTTTTTGCTGAAGCAGATGGCCCGACCATAATTCTTGTCACAGGAAAAGGACATGAAAAATACAAGCAGGCATTTACACTGCCCGTACAGTCTGACAAAGAGGCTTTTGTCTACCTGTCTGATCAAGCATAATCAAATAAAATTCCAGCGGCTAGTCTAACTATTTTATTCAGTTAGATTAGTCGTTTTTTGCTGTGTAAGTGGATAACGACTAAGGAACTTAACGATAAGAGCAATACTTTATTAATTAAAGGATTTTAGGGTTGACTTTTATTGTTTACACATGTAAACTAAAGTTAACAATAACGATTACAACCGTAAACGTAAAAGGAGTGAGAATATGCAGGAGACACAAATTTCACCGGCAGAATGGGAAGTCATGCGAGTCGTCTGGACAACGCATCCCATTACCAGTAAAGAAATAGGGGAAATCCTGGAAGAAAAAATGGAATGGAAGCTGGCCACAACAAAAACACTGATTGGTCGTCTCGTTAAAAAAGGGATGTTGAGAACAGAGTCCAGAGGCCGACAGTTTGACTATTATCCGGCTGTATCGGAAGTAAACAGCGTAAAGGAAGCTGCTGACTCACTGCTCAGCCAGGTCTGTACAAAAAAAATCGGCTCTACACTAAAAATGATGATTGAAGACAGTGTCCTGAGTAAAGATGATTTGGATGACTTAGAGAAACTGATTCAGCAGAAAAAAGAAACAGCACCCGATGAAGTGAAATGCGGCTGCACCCCGGGACAATGTACCTGTAAACATTAGGAGGAATTTAAATGAGTACAAAATCATATCCAGTAGAAGGCATGACGTGTGCGTCCTGTTCGGCTACTGTAGAAAAAACAGCAGGAAAAGTAGAAGGCGTTAAGAAAGCGACAGTTAATCTGGCTTCTGAAAAACTGACACTGGAAGTCGATGAAGCGACCTTTAATCCGAAGGCGCTGGAAGATAAGATAGATGCGACAGGCTACAACCTAGTCATGCCGCAGATGGTAACGAAAACCTTTGATATTGAGGGCATGACCTGTGCATCCTGTTCTGCAACGGTTGAAAAGACAGCCGGCAAACTGGACGGAATGGAAACCGCTTCGGTGAATCTGGCTAATGAAAAAATGACGGTCACCTATAACCCCTTGACCTTATCTGTAAGGGATATTGCTGATTCAATTAATAAGACGGGCTACAAAGCTATTCCAATAGGAGAAGACAGCGGGAGTGAACAGGCAGTCCAGGAACAGGAAGAATCGAATGAAGAGTTAATCAAGAGACGGACGATATTAATAGCTATATTTACTATACCGCTCTTCTATATTTCAATGGCGCCTATGGTTGGGATTGCCATTCCGGCTTTCATCGATCATATGATGTATCCCATCCGCTACTCACTGGCACAGCTCTTTTTAACTATACCCGTCATGTACTATGGCCGGTCGTATTTTCAACAGGGATTCAAGACCTTATCTAAAGGGCACCCGAATATGAATTCCCTTATATCTCTGGGTACGGCAGCTGCCTTCGTCTACAGTATCGCAGCGACCTATGCCATTATTTTCAATGGGGCAGACTTGGCGATGATGCTGTATTTTGAAACAGCCGCAGTTATTTTGGCATTCCATACGTTAGGGAAGTACCTTGAAGAACGTTCCAAAGGGCGCATGTCAGAAGCCATTCAGAAATTGATGGATCTGGCTCCGAAAACAGCGCGTATTGTGCACAATGGAAAAGAAGAAGAAGTAGCCATTGAAGAAGTGGCTCCAGGGGATATTGTCCGCGTTCGTCCGGGAGAGAAGATGCCTGTCGATGGTGTGATTATTAAAGGGCGCACTGCAGTGGACGAAGCGATGCTGACAGGTGAGAGCATGCCGGTTGAAAAAGCTGAAGGTGATGGGATTATCGGTGCCAGCATGAATAAGAACGGCTCAATTGACTACCGTGCAACAAAAGTCGGTCAGGACACTACGCTATCTCAAATTATTAAGCTTGTTGAAGAAGCGCAGGGATCAAAAGCGCCGATTGCAAAACTTGCCGATATTATTACCGGTTACTTTGTTCCTATTGTCATGGCACTGGCATTCATCTCGGGCGTTGTCTGGCTGCTGGCCGGACAAAACTTTATCTTTGCCTTGACCATTCTGATTTCAGTTCTGGTTATTGCCTGTCCATGTGCTCTCGGACTGGCGACACCGACTGCTATTATGGTAGGCACAGGAAAAGGTGCTGAACATGGTGTGCTCATCAAGAGTGGCGACGCATTGGAAAGCATCCACAATATTAATACCATTGTCTTCGATAAAACAGGAACATTGACAGAGGGGAAACCGGTCGTGACAGATACGGTTCTCTCAAGAAAAGCAACTGTATCAGAAGGAAATCTACTTCAAATGGCTGCTTCCGCTGAAAAAGGGAGCGAGCACCCACTTGGTGAAGCTATTGTAAAAGAAGCTGAAGAAAAAGGAATCGATGCGTATGATACATCAGATTTCGAAGCTATTCCTGGGCAGGGATTAAAGGCAGTTGTCGAAGGCAAGACTATCTTCTTCGGGAATAAAAAGTTAATGACAGAACAGTCATTTGACTATCAAGTGCTTGAGAAGGAAGCTGACCGACTGGCAGATGAAGGGAAGACACCGATGTATCTGGCGATTGACGGAAGAGTTGAAGGACTGATAGCCGTTGCAGACACACTCAAGAAAAACAGTATGGAGACCATACAAGCCTTGAAGAAACGCGGTATCGAAGTCGCAATGATTACCGGTGACAATACACGTACAGCTAATGCAGTGGCAGAAAAAGCCGGCATAGACCGTGTGTTGAGTGATGTACTGCCCGAAGACAAGGCAAACGAAGTGAAGAAACTGCAGGCAGAAGGTAAGAAGGTGGCTATGGTCGGAGATGGAATCAACGATGCACCGGCACTTGCCCAGTCAGATATCGGTATTGCCATCGGATCAGGAACCGATGTCGCTGTCGAGTCAGCCGATGTCGTCTTGATGAGAAGTGATGTCAAAGAAGTGCTGACAGCCATTGAATTGAGTGAAGATACACTGAAAAACATCAAGCAGAATCTATTTTGGGCATTTGCCTATAATATTGTCGGTATCCCAATTGCCATGGGTCTGTTATTCTTATTGGGAGGACCATTGTTAAATCCGGTCTTTGCAGCAGCAGCGATGAGTTTCAGCTCAGTGTCCGTTCTGCTGAACGCGCTGAGATTGAAAAACTTCAAGCCGACTTCTGCCGAGGCAGTCGCTAATTAAAACGATTAAGGAGAGTGTTCATATGAATTACACAGCAACAGTAGAAGGTATGAGTTGTCAGGGGTGCGCGAAATCAGTTAAAGCAGCCTTTGCTCAACTGGAAGGCGTACAGGAAGTAGATGTCAATCTGGAAGCAAAAGAAGCCACTTTAACATCTCAAACTGAACTGTCAGAAGAAAAAATCAGACAGGCTCTTGCCGATACAAGCTATACGGTCGTATCTGTTAAAGAGTAATAGGCCAATTTTAGAACACTCCTTAAAGAAGGAGTGTTCTTTTTACATAGTGTCAGACAACGTCCAAACGAGTTATTTCAATCAAAATTGATTACACTGAATCAAAAATAGTGTATCATTAAAGAAACTATACCTTTTTAACTAACAAAGATGACTATGAAAATGACCAACGAAACTGACAAAGAAGGTGAAATGATGAAAAAAGGTAAAGCATATGTACCCTTTAGATTCAAGATGAGACCCATTAAAAAAATGGCTATGTTCCATTTCCATAAAAACCCGGATACCGAATATGAAGCCTTTGAATTTCATTATATAGATGGGGAACCATACGGCAAAGGTTTCCGTGTACTTGCCTGGCGAACAGATGGGTATAGAGACTCCTATGTTCAGGATACGTTAAACTTAACAGAAGAAGAGGATATTTTCTCAATAGGAGGGAAAGGCCTCAAAGAACGTCACGTGGTACCCTTTGATGAAGCTTACTTCGAACATGTAGACGGCCAGCTGAATGCAGGCTTTGTTTTTAATGACAAACTGGATCGCCGGACCGTTATGTATGTTGATGAACGCATCGACAAGGACTCGACTCCATTAACGTGGCTGCCGTCGGTTGGGAACCACTTGGCAGAACCGCATTCAATGCCGCTGTTTTTCCTGTATAACTTTGATTTTGCCCGCAAGAGAGATACCGATATTTTCCTGTCCATTGATGGAGAGATGATTGATGTCGATCCCTTTGCTTTTCCAAAAGATTTTCAGGCACGGTATTACGTCGAGTTTTCAACTAACACCGTCGTAAGCAACTTCAATGAAGCGGGCCGTTATACCCTGGAGCATGTTGAAATAGATGAGAACGGTATCGCTGAAGGTGACGAAAATACTTATCTCTATGAAACCTCCAATGATTTATATAAACTGAAAAAAATTACAGTTAATCATGACACTCACCCAATCGATTTGGAATTTGAGCCGGCTTTTCCCAATCACAGAGAAGTCATGGATGCTAAACCGATGTATGGGGAGTTTAAGATTCGTCCAACGGGAGATGCAGGTACGCTAAAAGGGAAATACAATGTCGTCTACCAGCAAGGAAAAGCCATTATTAACTTGTCTTTTCCGGACTCTTGGAACACGCCTAAAGGAGCAAACCTTGAACGAGTCGTAAACAGCATGACTCCCAACATTAAATCCTGGTACCGTACTTATCAGTGTACGCAGATTGTTAATCTGGAAGATATGGATACAACCATACGCTGGAAGAGAGTAGATCCTGACCGCCGAACGCGTTATTAA
>RECC01000071.1 GCA_007692455.1 Alkalibacterium sp.
ATGCTGCATAGCTTATCTAAACCGGTTGTAGCTATTTTCCTCGGTGAAAAACCCGAACAGCATGAAGGGCGCGTTCACTTTGCGTATACACTAGAAGAAACGGCTCATATGGCTGTGGATCTGGCAAATAACGGTAAAGTAAAAGAATCGTATCAACAGGCTCTTGATAATGAAACAGCAACGCTTTCTGTCGGTGAAGGAAAAACAGTAAAAGGATTATATTCCGGCGGAACGCTTGCTTCAGAGGCCGCAACCTTAATTGCTGAAGCACTAGACTTAGGAGAGTTATCTAAAGAAGAGGGTTACAAGCTGAAATCTAATGGCTTTGAAGTGATGGACCTTGGTGATGATATGTATACGCAGGGTAAACCACACCCAATGATTGACCCCGAAGTTCGCGTGAACAAAATCAAAGAATACACTGCGGATACTGACACAGGCGTCATTTTACTGGATGTTGTTTTAGGATACGGCTCTCATCCGGATATGGCAGAAGCCTTGTCTCCAGCTATTACAGAAGCGAAAGAGAAAAATAAGGACCTTCAATTTATTGCGACAGTAGTGGGAACTCAAAATGACCCGCAAGATTACCAGAAGACCAAAGAGACGCTTCAAAATTTGGGCGTTCTTGTGGAAGACAGTAACGCTAAAGCAGTTCGTTTAGCACTTCGTATGATGGGCAAAGACCTTCCGGATTTACCTAAACCAACGGTAGACTATGACGGTCAACTTGGACAGCTACCTGACGTAAGTGAAAAGGTCGTTGAACTGCTGTCAACAAAACCGCGTGTCATTAATATGGGTGTTGAGAGTTTTAGTGCCACTATTATGAATCATGGTGGAAAAGCCGTTCAGTACAACTGGAGACCAAAAGCTGGAGGGAATCAGAAATTAATCCGTATACTTGATCAGCTGGAACGAATGGACGATATTGATGAACAGAATGCACGCGTTGTTGAACGATTCAAAAATGGTGCACCTTTCCTCCTGGATGTTGTTTCGGCGCATACGGTCATCCCTGAATTGAATGGTAAAGTCCTTCTTCATGCCGGACCTCCAATTGAATGGGACGACATGACCGGTCCAATGCAGGGATCCTGTATTGGAGCAGCTTTATTTGAAGAGTGGGCAGATACAGAAGAGGAAGCCATGAAGATGCTCGAGAATGGCGAGATTTCATTTATGCCATGTCATCATGCCAATGCCGTTGGACCAATGGGTGGTATTACTTCCGGCAACATGCCTGTTCTGATAGTTGAAAACAGAGAAACCGGGAATCATGCGTATTGTACGATGAACGAAGGCATCGGAGCGGTTCTTCGCTTTGGGGCGTATTCTGAAGAAGTAGTGACGCGTCTGCGCTGGATGAGAGATGTTCTTGGACCGACACTGAGCAAGGCAATTAAGACAATGGATGACGGGTTGAACTTGAATGTGATTATAGCCCGTGCCATTGCTATGGGAGATGAGTTCCACCAGCGTAACCATGCTGCGAGCTTGATTTTCCTTAAAGAGGTCGCTCCTATTATTACGGCTCTTGAAAATTTAGAGAGCAGAGAAAAAGAACAAGTAATGAAATTCCTGGCAGATACAGATCAGTTCTTCCTGAATATTATGATGGCTACAGGTAAAGCTATAGTCGATGGGGCACGTCAAGTCAAAGAAGGCTCAATTGTCACAACCTTATCCCGTAACGGAAAAGACTTCGGCATTCGCGTCAGCTCTCTAGGAGATGAATGGTTTACAGCTCCAGTTAACTCTCCTAAGGGTCTGTATTTCACTGGTTACAGCGAAGAAGACGGCAATCCGGATATCGGTGACAGTGCCATTACTGAAACGATAGGTGTAGGGGGCATGTCAATGGTAGCAGCACCTGCTGTTACACGTTTTGTCGGGGCAGGCGGCTTCGAAGATGCACTGAAGGTCAGCAATGAAATGGATCAGATTACTGTTTCTAATAACTCAAACTGGTCTATACCGACCTGGGACTTCAAAGGTGCACCGCTGGGTATAGATATTCGAAAAGTTGTGGAAACGGGTATTACGCCATTAATCAACACAGGAATCGCTCATAAAGTTCCGGGCGTCGGTCAGGTAGGAGCGGGGACAGTTCGTGCGCCTCTTGGATGTTTTGAGAAAGCACTTGTAGCATATGCTAAATCTGTAGGGATTGAGGTAGATGCAGACTAATCAATTAGGCTATTTAAAAGAGGCAAAAAGTCGTTTTTTGTCTCTTTCTCTACCTGATGAGCGGCAGATGGGAACAATTCATAGTGTTTTCAGAAACAGTTTCAATGTAGATATTGATGGACGATTGATCAACTTCTCCCGGACAGGCATGTCTCTATCTGCACATGGCTGTGTTATTGCCGCTCAAAAAATGGAAGAGGTTTTGAACAGCTGCAGAATGGGAAATATAGTGAGGCTGAATAACTCTGAGTACACCATTTACACAGAAACTAAGACTATTTACCTTGATACATCAGATTTGCCGGAAGTCGACTTGAGTGTTCCAGATATAACTGATGCGACAGTTGATATTGCTGAAACAACTATCTATAAAAAGCTTAAAGAAGTACCGTTTAAAGATGAAATAGGACTGACGCTGAATGAACAGACAAGCAGTAGAATAAGCCAACTGCTCACCGTTTACACCTGTGATGAAAAGGAACTGCTGGATATCATCAGCTTTTTTCTAGGCAGGGGAAAAGGGCTCACACCAAGCGGAGATGATTTGCTTGTTGGATTTTCGCTAGTAAGAAAAGCAGTCTTGGGTGATAGCAAATTCGAAAAGGCTTTGAAACAGAGCCTGGCCATCCGCCGAACAACTGATATAAGCGATGCGTATTATAAGGCATACTTTGGCGGCTTTATCAGCAGCCACCTTATTCAGCTGATCAGATTACTGTCTGAAGGGAATAGCCATGAGGCATCTGATATTATTCAGGCAATAGGTCAGTATGGTCATACATCCGGTTACGATAGCTTGTACGGCTGCTATTTAGGCATGCAGTCAATTATTAACGAAAGAGGGGACAAGGTGTAATGGAGAAAAAAAGATACATTGTAGCGCTTGGTGGAAATGCAATTTTAACAGATAATCCCAGTGCAGAAGCACAGCAAAAAGCGCTTGAAGATACAGCAGAAAAACTGAGTGTTCTAATTGAAGCTGGACACGAGGTCATTATTACACACGGTAATGGGCCGCAGGTAGGCAACTTGCTGCTTCAGCAGATAGCAGGAGATTCCGATGAAAACCCGGCAATGCCGCTGGACACACTTGTAGCGATGACGCAGGGAAGCATAGGATACTGGCTGCAGAAAGCCTTGCAGAAGACATTATCGGAAAAAGGTCTGGATAAGGAAGTAGCAACTGTCTTAACGGAAGTAGTTGTTGACGAAAACGATCCCGCTTTTAATGACCCGACCAAACCAGTCGGACCCTTTCTCTCAGAAGAAGAGGTGGCCGACTTATCAGACGGTTCGGTTTACAAAGAAGATGCAGGCCGTGGTTGGAGAAAGGTTGTTCCTTCTCCTAAACCTGTCTCCATTAACGAGGCAAACGTAATCACTCGTCTTGTCGAATCCGGTTTTGTAACCGTAGCTGCCGGTGGCGGAGGCATTCCCGTAATCGAGAAGGCTGGTACCTACACCGGAGTGGAAGCTGTTATTGATAAGGATTTTGCTTCTGCCAAGCTAGCTGAACTGATTAAGGCAGATACCTTTATTATTCTAACCGGCGTAGACAACGTATACGTCAATTTCAATCAGCCTGACCAGAAGAAACTGGAACAGGTCACGGTAGCGGATATGGAGCGGTATATTGAAGAAGAGCAATTTGCTCCCGGAAGCATGCTGCCAAAAGTCGAAGCAGCAATTGATTTTGTCAAAGAAGCACCAGAAGGGAGTGCGGTCATCACCTCTCTTGAAAATATAGCCAGTGCACTCGACGGTAATGGGGGCACGGTTGTAGAACGCTGATTAAAAAAGATACTAATATCAGACCTTTCTGCTGGTTCGGCGGAAAGGTCTTTCTTGAATTAGTAAAAAAAGTAAGTGGACATAAAACTATTCATTCTTTTAGACAGACAGGGGTTTGGAGTAAACATATTTTCAGAACGGGAAAGAGGGCGTTATGAATGTTAAAAATGAAAGAAGTTTGCCAGTTCAACTCCTTAAGAAATGAACGTATTCTTAGTGGAGAAAAAGGTTTGGAAAATCGGGTGACTGGTGCCATGGTCATGGAGGCCATTGATATAGAAGAGTGGGGCAGAGAAGGGCAAGTGCTCTTAACGAGCAACTATGCTTTTGAAGGTTTAACTGTTGAACAAATCAATCGCTTTTTTGTATCAGCAAATGAAATGGGAATTGCAGGGATTATTTTTAAAAAGAATCGTCTCGTTAATCGAGTCCCGGATTATTTCATTGAAAACTGTGATAAATACAATCTTCCTTTAATAGAGGTTAATAAGAAACTAACGTATGAAGAAATAATTAATGAAATACTCAAATCACTGATCAATAGAAATGCATTATTACTGCAAAGTTATTACGATAATCATCAGGAGTTTATACAGCTGATGATGAATCAGGCGGGGATTGAAGATATTTTAGCTACACTGAACAAGCTGATTAACATCCCCGTATCTTTGCTGGAAAAAGTGGAAGGTGAGCTGACAGGTACAGACGACAGCTTCCACAACTATACCGTTCAGAATAAAATTTCAGCTGAACAGAAAGAGCAGGTGAAGGCAGATTTTGACCAGTTTATTGTCAACTATGTAAGAGAAGGGCAGACTTACCAGAGTACGCTTATTGCTTTTCCTATTCCAAGTCTAGGTCATGAAGAATATGAACTGCTTCTGCACGGTGTAGAACGGTCACTTTCCGATATGGATTTCATGGCAGTAACGAACACTGTGATAGCCATTCAGACAGAGCTAGTCAAACGCTATACACTTAATCAGCAAAACAAATCACGCTTAAACGAGCTCGTGTCTGACCTGATGTATGGCCGATTGACGAAGACCGAAGATGTTCAGGAGGCTGTTCGCCTTCTTAAAATTAATCCAGCTAAATCCTACCGTATTATTCAATTTTACTTTAAGTCATCTGATAAGGACTGCTCAGCTGCAGCAATCAATCGATTCACGGATACATTGGTATATCTCTTCAATAGTTCATTTGCCGATGTATTTTATGCCACACGTCAGGAGAAAATCAGCTTTATTGTTTCTGCTGATAATCTTACAATTAGTGAGATTAAAAGAAAAGTTGAAGACAGCCTGGAATATCTGGCATCGCATAAGATGCACAATCATATACAAAGCCACATCACCATCAGTAACGACGTTTCTGTTGAGAATCTCTCCGAGGGCTACAGACAGGCAGTGGATACTCAGAAAATTATGACTATGTGGGACGACACCACATCAATTGTATCTTATCAGGACCTGGGTCTGTATCAGCTCTTTGTTGAAACGGACAATCTGGAATCTCTAAACCGCTTCGTGCCGGAACTAATAAGAGAATTGAGTCAGTCAAATCCAGATCTTCTGAAGACACTGTATGTTTTTATTAATACCAACCAGAACTATTCAGAAGCGGCAGATACCTTGTTTGTGCATCCCAAAACGGTGCGCTACAGAATAAATCGTTTAAAAGAACTCTACCATATCGATTTTAAAAACCCTGAAGAGATGCTGCGCTATAACATTGCCATGCGTATCATCAAATTAACTCCGTGCAAACAGTAATTTCAGCTGAAGTAATTCAAGCCGTGAATAGAGAATGAAAAACCCAGCAAGTTATGTCCACTCAGTCTAAATCTTTAGCCATGGTAGATAAAGTTAGGGACAAGGGTTATCTGATTAGGGCAATGAATGCGTTAACATTTTTGGCTATACTTAATTCCATAATTTGGTGAGCTGTTTAAAAGGAGGATAGAAAGTGTTAATCACCTATATATATTGAAAATTAAAAAGGAGGAAAAACATTGGCTAAGACAATAAGAAAAAGAAAAACGCTTTCCGACCGGCTTAAAAGTTTAGGTCCGGCAGCAATTGTAACAAGCGCATTTGTGGGACCTGGGACCATTACCACAACTACATTGGCTGGAGTTAACTATCAGTACGATTTGCTATGGGCTATTCTCTTTTCAGGTCTTTCTTTATTGATACTCATGGAGATGTCTGGAAGAATAGGGATTATTTCTAACCATGATATTGCCGAAGCAGCTATTTCGAGTTTCAAGAATAGTAAACTGGCAGCCATCATAATTAAAGGCCTCATGGTCATTACTCTATTTGCTACTGCTTTCGGATTTGAAGCAGGCAATCTGATTGGTGGATCTCTTGGACTTGCAGATGCCTTGAATCTTTCTCAATGGCTGGCCGCTTTAATTTTAGGTGGAGCTGCTTTTTATGCAGTAGCCGTGGGAACAGCCAAAACTTTGGAAAAACTGATGTCATTTTTTGTTGGATTAATGGGTATTGTATTTATTTTAACGATGATATTAGTTCAGCCAAATTACGGAGATGTTTTATCTGGCTTTGTTCCAACCAATATACCGGAAGGTTCTGCAGTGACAGTCATTGCAATGATTGGGACCACATTAATCGGTATAAACCTGCTGATGCAGAATGTTACAAATGCTGAAAAATGGCAGGGCCCTGAACACCTGGGGGATGCTAAGTTTGATATCGGCTTTAACGTGGGAATTGGAACGCTTATAACCATGGCAATCGTTATTACGAGTGGAACAGTATTGTTTGGGACAGGAACAGTTGTCACCAGTCCCATCATCTTCTCAGCCATGCTCGAGCCGACTCTAGGTGTATATGCTCGAATAATTGGGAATGTAGGCATTGCTGCAGCGGGCTTATCATCAGCTATTGCTACACCCTTAATTCTTAAAGTAGTTTTGGCCCGATTATTTAAATGGGAACCGAATAATATGAAGGCACGTGTGGCAGGGGGATCCGCCGTTATTTTCGGTACTATTTTTGCAGCTTTTGGAACCAGCCCGACACAAATAATTGTTTTTGCATCAGCATTCAGTGGTTTATTTCTTCCAATAGTAGCCATACTGATTATGATAGCTGCTAACAACAAAGCATTACTGGGGAAATATAAGAACAGTCTGACTCAAAATATTCTAGGTGGAGTTGCCACTTTGATAACACTGGCACTAGGCATTAACAGTTTGCTAAGGTTTTTTGAGAATTTATCTAACTTGTAAAATGAATATAACTGTAAAAAGAGTAGAATTCTACTCTTTTTTATTTTCCTTTTCACAAGCGTTTTGAATGTGTATTTGCAAGTAATCTGCTATTATTTGTGTGCTTAAAGAATAGTAACGTGTAAAAGAAAGGTGATTAGATGATAACGAAAAAATGGATAAAAATGGGTATGCTGTCTTTATCGGCAACAGTGCTTTTAGCTGCCTGTGATAACGACGATACGCTGGAAACAACTCCAGTCGAAGATGAAACGATGACTGACGAACAGACGGATGACGAAGTTGAAGAAACAGCTGAAGAAGAGGCTTCAACCGAAGACGATACGGTTGAGGAAGATACAACTGAAGATGAAAGTCAGGAAACAAGCACAACAGGTTTGGAAAGCATGATTTTTGAATTCAACCTGGATGATGCCATCGATCTCTTTTATGAAACATTTGAGAGTGAAGACATCAATATTGAAGAAATTCAGTTTGAGCATGATGATAACCGCTTTGTCTATGAATTTGAAGGCTGGGATGGTGAGTACGAGTACGAACTGGATATCGATGCGGAAACAGGAGACATCATTAAGCAGGAAAAGGATGATAATGACGATACCGAAGACAGCCTGGACTTGGATGGCATCATTTCTCCTCAGGAGGCAATGGAGACTGCGCTGGAAGCATCCGGATCTGGCTATGTTGAAGAGTGGAAACTCGAAGTAGAAGACGGCCGAACCATTTATAAAATAGATATAGAAGAGGGCGACGATCAGGAAATCGATGCCCATACTGGTGATGTATTGTAACAAGCAAAAGAATAAGAGGAAAATCCCGATTAATAGTTCGGGATTTTTTTATAGAGTGGGTTCAAACAGTCAAATATGGTAAAGTTAGAAAAAAGCAGAGGAGACCTCGGATGAATAAGCAGGCTATTGTAGCGGATACGAAACAAATGGTGAAAGACAAACTGATGAATGAAGGAACAGGACATGACTGGTACCATATTGAACGGGTCTGGAAAATGGCCTCCAAGCTGGCTGATAAAGAACAGGCCAACAGTTTTATCGTTGAACTGGCAGCTCTGCTTCATGATTTAATTGATGACAAGCTGGTTAAAGACAAGGGACAGGCGGTTCAGGAAGTAGAGTACTGGCTGGAAGGAGCCGGCGTATCGTCTTCTGATGCTGACCGCATTATGGACATCATTCAGTCCATTTCCTTCAAGGGAGGAAACGGACGTAAGCTCACGTCGCTGGAAGCTCAAATTGTGCAGGATGCGGACCGTCTGGATGCCATAGGTGCGATAGGCATTGCCCGCTGCTTTGCTTATGCCGGCAGTAAAGGTAATCTGTTATTCGATCCGGAATTATCAGTCAGGGAAGAAATGACTGAGAAGGAATACAGAGAAGGGCCGTCCAGTGCCGTTCATCATTTTTACGAAAAGTTACTGAAACTGAAAGAGCGGATGAATACCGATACAGCAAAGGAACTGGCAGAAGAACGTCACGCCTTTATGGAAGATTATCTGATGCAGTTTTTCGAAGAGTGGGAAGGGTAAGCTATTCTTCTTGAAAAGAGTAAAGTAAACGAAATGGGCCCGACAACTTAGTTTGCGTGACTTTCTTGAAGCGAACTGAAGTGGGGATGAAGTTTAGTGGTAGATGAACACATGAACTCCACCGACCCCAAAAAAATACAGTCCAGGATGCAGTTTAGAATCCTGGACTGTATTTTTTGTCAAGTGAGTGAAGTTCAGCCGTAATTAGATAAGAAAGAAGCGGTCGCGCTTCTTTCAACTTATTTAAAGTGTTCAGACTGACCTAAATTTAAGATGGTGCTGCAGGAGGCTTGAATGCCCCAGTAAAATTCCTTCAGCCCCATATTCTCGTTTGGCGAATGATTGTCTTCATCAACATTTGCATAGGGAACGGTGACAGACGGAATGTTCAGTATATCAGTAAAGACAAACATCGGTCCTGTGCCACCTAATGCCGGAAGAACGATAGGGGCCTTGTCATAGGCCACTTCGACAGATTCGATAATCTGCTGGACGAGCGGATGGGTCAGAGGTGTCTTGGACGGTTTTACACCGCTCAGTTTTTCAATTGTAATCTCGCAGCGGGAATCGAAAGCGTCCACGTGTTTTTTGACTGCTTCAAACAAAACATCAGGGTCCTGACTGGGAGCCAGACGCATATCCAGTTTCAATTTAGCCTTTCCCGGTATGATGGTTTTCGTGCCTTCACCGGTATAGCCGCTCTCAAAGCCGGCAATGGTAAAGGTCGGTCTGAAACATAAATTTGTGTAGTACTCTTCATTAGTCATCTCTAAAGATTTCAAGCCGATGACTTTGGCTGTTTTTGCTGGATCAAACGGAATACTCCTCAAATAGTCCAGTTCTTCTGAAGTCGGAGGCACAAGGCCATCATAAAAGCCGTCGATTAATACATTGCCTTCTGAATCGACCATGGAGCGAATGAGATTGATCAGCGCCATAGCCGGGTCGGGAGCGATATTCCCTTTATTTCCGGAGTGATTATCTCTATCAGCACCGTGAGCATTTATTTCTGCATACAAGAGTCCCCGATTTCCAAGTGTGACGGTCGGCTGCCCGTCAGCTTCCATCGGTCCATCAGCCGTATAAGCGATGTCCGCTTTCAAAAGCTCCTTATTGTTTTCAACAAAAGAGGCCAGGTTCACACTGCCTTTTTCCTCTTCCCCTTCATACAAAAACTTAACGTTAACCGGCAGGGAACCGTTTTGCTCCAGTAAAGTCTTTACTGCTAGAATGTGGGCAATCAGCTGGCCTTTATTGTCTCCTGTTCCGCGTCCGTAAATTTTTCCGTCACGAATTGTAGGAGTGAAGGGGTCTGAGTGCCACAGTTCCAGGGGATCCGCCGGCTGCACATCGTAGTGTCCGTAAAACAAAATAGTGCGGGTGTTTTCAGGATGGGTGTATTCACCATATACAACGGGATGGCCACCTGTTTCCATCAGCCGGGCATCAATGCCGCAGTCAGCCATCAGGTTGAGCAGCAGGTCTGCACATTCTTTTATTCCAATATTAAGTGTACTGATGCTGGGCTGTCGCAGAAGGGTGAACAGTGCATCCAAATGGGTGTCCTTCTTCTCATTCAGCAGAGCTTCGCAGTTTTTGTAGGTGTCTTTCCAATTGTTCATTATGTATCGGCTCCTTTAAAATTAGAAATTAATTAGATTATAGTTAGTTATTCTAATATTATACACATAATATACTGCAGATGAAGGGTTAAATAAAAAAACCTCCTGTAAAGGAGGCTGTTATCAGTATTCTTCTATCTTCTGCACGTTAATGGCATAAGGACTTTTACGCGTTCGAACCTTTTTAAATAAATTTTTCAGAAAATAAATCAGAAAAGCAAAACTGATGAGAAAGAGCAGTGAAAAGATGCTGAACTCTAAAGGGAGACTGTCTCTTACTCCCAGAAAGGCTGCTTGTGTTTCTTCCGAAGAGCCTGACTGAATAAACAGGGAAGGCAATATTACAAACAGATTGTATAAGGCATGAAAGAAAATCGCATACAGCAAATTATTGTACTTGACGTAAAGCAGCCCGCAGATTAAACCGACCAGCAGCTGGGGAATAAAAACCGACCGCAGATGAATAATCATAAAGGCCAGGGAACTCAGGATTACCCCTAGTTTCACACCGTACTTGTCGGCCCATTTATTCAGTATATAGCCTCTGAAAAACAGTTCCTCAACTATGGGGGCAAATACAACGGCTACAAAAACCAGATAGACATAGGACATATCTTCGACCAGTGTAATATCTAGGATATAGGGCATCACTCTATCAAATAATTGAGGGAAAAAAGTAAGAAAAGTAATGATGAAATACATGAATGACGTGGCAACAAAAGCCGTTAAAGCCGTTAAACCAAGCAGGTTCAGTATATTCCCTCTCGAATACGACGCTGGACGTGAGAGGGCTTTAACCGACAAGGACTGTCTTTTCATAAGGGTCAGGGTGAGTTTATACAGGGAAAAGTAGAGAAGGCCATCTGTAATTAAACTGACCAAAGTCAAATTTTCTCCCATAAAGGCAAGGAGAAGAAAGACTCCGATTATCACAACACCCAGTGCAATCAGCAGAAAACGCCAGACGACAGCCCAGATGGAGGCTTTTTCGAAAGTTGTCTCGTACTCAGTCATTTTAATCACTCTCTCTTTTTAATGTTAATTAAATCCTAGCATAGCTTTCGCGAAAATGATAATAATACATTTATGGAAATAGATTTATGATAAACTGATACAAAATGACTCATGGAGGCAATTATGGAATCCATTTTAGAAATCAATCAGTTAGTAAAGCAATTCGACGGGAAAGCGGTCTTGAAAGAAGTCACGTTTTCGGTCAGTCCGGGTGAAATCATCGGGTACATTGGACCGAATGGTGCAGGGAAAAGCACGACAGTGAAAATTATTCTCGGCATGCTTGAAAAAGACGGAGGCTCAATTAAACTTTTCGGTGAACCCATTGAAAGTAAAGACGCCTCCTACAAGTCACGTATTGGCTATGTACCGGAAAATGCAGACTTGTACGAAACGCTGACAGCCCGAGAGTACCTGCTGTTTATCGGTGAATTATACGGTATGGCTGAAAAGGATATACTCAAAAAATCCGAAGAGATGATGGATGCACTGGGCATTAAAGATTCCTTGAATAGCCGTCTGTCTTCTTTTTCCAAAGGGATGCGTCAGAAGGTACTGATTATCTCAAGTCTGATGCACAATCCGGATATTCTGTTCTGGGATGAACCTTTAAGTGGACTGGATGCCAATAGTGTCCAGGTGATCAAGGAACTGTTATGGAAACTGAAAAAAGACGGCAAGACCATTTTTTATTCATCCCATGTGATGGACACGGTTGAAAAACTAAGTGACCGCATTCTGATATTAAACGAAGGAGAAGTGGTGGCTGATGGACCGTTCGAAGAATTGAAGGAAGAAGCGGACGGCACACTGGAACAGCTCTTCAATACTCTGACCGGCTTTGACCAGCATGGTGCTCTCGCAGAACAGTTTCTTCTGGCGATGAAAGGAGAAGCGGGCAATGATGCGTGATGTTTTAGGATTGAAAAAGAGTGACAAAGACCCCATTTACCTTCGTTTTATCGATCTGTTTTCCTTTATCTATACTCGACTAGGCATCAATTATCCGCAGATGCGTTCCATACTCTCATTGAAAATGACGATAGATGGCAGGAGAGACGCCCCCTTGCCTGGAATGGAAACAGGCAAAAAGTCGGATGAGGAAAAAAATCATTTTTTCTCCAGTCTATGGGTCTACACCTTGATTAGTCTGTTCCTTCTGGTCCTCTTTGCGTATGACAACTGGGTGTTTCAGTACACTCTTTATTTCAGTTTTTTGTTTATTATGACCTTGTCTACGTTGATTGCAAACTTTTCAGGTATCTTACTCGATACGAAAGATGCGACATTAATTGGCACGAAACCAGTTGACCGAAAAACACTCGGTGCAGCCAAATCGACCCATGTGGGCATCTACCTGGTGGCTTTTACACTGGCTATCGGCTTACCGGTGATACTATTCACCTTTTACTTTAACGGGATTGTAGCCGGCCTGCTCGTTCTGCTGCTGTCTTTTCTTGCGTCACTGTGGTGTCTGGGCTTGACGCTGTTTGTCTACGCCACTATTTTGAAACGCTTTGACGGGGAACGACTGAAAAACATTATTGCCTACAGCCAAATCAGTCTGTCTATTTTCATGGTAATTGGATACTATTTAGTCGGACAGATTTTTCAGATTATCGATCCGGAAAACCTGCTGGTGGAAATCAATCTGTCGGTAGGCCATGTGCTGCTCTTTCCGCTCTGGTTTGTGGCTCCTTTCGGGATTCTGCAGGAAGGATGGTCAGCGACTTACGGCCTCTACAGTATTTTACTGGTCGTGGGCACGATTTTTCTCGCGCTGATCTACAACTGGAATTCAGACAGAATTGAAAGCAATCTGCAGAAAATGGACGTTTCTTCTGTGAAACAAAGCAGGCGCGGTGTCATTGAGCGTTTATCTGCTCGCTTACTCTGTTTTACTCCACTGGAGACAGCCTATTACCATTTCGGCTGGCAGTTGACCAAGACGGAAAGAGAATTCAAGACACGATTGTATCCGTCCATTGCGAGTGCGCTGGTGTTTCCGATAGTCATGACCTTTAACAATCTTACCGGAGCCCAGCCTGGGATGGAAACAAGTCCGGTCCAGTTTCTTTACTTGCCTTACTTCACGTTATTCCTTGTTCCGGTGTTAGCTGTGTCCATTCAGTTTTCAAATCATTACAAAGGCAGCTGGGTCTTCTCGATTACACCCGGTCAGTCTAGAGCACCTTTTTTAAGAGCAGTGACGAAAGCCATGCTGGTGAAAATACTGATTCCACTTTATGGTGTGCTGGCCATTATGGTCCTGTTCTTTACAGATTTATCTTACAGTCTGCAAATGATTAACGGCCTGCTGCTGGTCAGTCTGATACTTTATATAGAAACTAAACGCTCGGTTAAATCCATGCCGTTTACACGAAAGTATTCTGCATCCGATGCGAACCTCGGTTGTATGGGGACGGTTATTTTCCTGATTCCGGTCTTTATCGTCTCGGTTATTATGATTGTCAGTCAGCTGTTCATACCATTTGCTGAGTGGGGTCTGCTCGTTTTACTGACAGCTTTTAATATTTGGTGGATGCGCAGCGGCTTCGAAAGTAAAGAGGATAAAATCAAGACAAAATAAGGCTGTTTTATCTTTTTTTTACAGAGTAAGTAAGATACAATTAGAGCAATGACACTATGATTCACAAGGAGATAATAAATTATGGAACGCATTATATTAACAGGAGACCGTCCCACAGGCAAACTGCATCTGGGCCATTACGTCGGCTCTCTTCAAAACAGATTGAAGCTTCAGGAAGAAGACAACACTAAGGTATTTGTCATGATAGCCGATCAGCAGGCGTTGACGGACAATGCGGACAATCCCGAGAAAGTTCAGCAAAGCCTGATTGAAGTGGCTTTGGACTATCTCGCAGTTGGACTGGACCCGAAGAAAACAACTATTTTTATTCAGTCACAAATTCCGCAGTTACCGGAATTGACCCTGTATTATTTAAACTTAGTCACTGTTGCCCGTTTGCAGCGTAACCCGACTGTGAAATCAGAAATCCAGGAAAAAGGCTTTAACGAAAGTATTCCTGCCGGCTTCTTTATGTACCCGGTCAGTCAGGCAGCCGATATTACAGCCTTCAAGGCGACCCATGTACCGGTTGGAGAAGATCAGAAGCCGATGGTTGAACAGACCAGAGAAGTCGCCAGAGATTTTAACCGCACCTACAAGCAGGATGTGCTGGTCGAGCCGGACATTATTTTACCGCCTCAAGGTCAGGGGCGTCTGGTTGGGATTGACGGTAAAGGCAAGATGAGCAAGTCGCTGAATAACGGCATTTATCTGTCGGACAGCGCCGAAGTCATTCAGAAAAAAGTCATGAGCATGTATACTGATCCGAACCATATACGTGTAGAAGATCCGGGTCAGGTTGAAGGCAACGTTGTCTTCACATATTTGGATGTCTTTGATGACGACAAGGAAAAAGTTCAGGAGCTGAAAGACCAGTACCGCGCCGGTGGCTTAGGTGACGTGAAAATCAAGCGCTACTTGAATGATGTCCTGCAGGCTAAACTACAGCCGATTCGTGAACGCCGTGAAGCCTTTGCTGAAGACAAAGACGCCGTAATGGAGATTCTCAGAGAAGGTAGTCAGAAAGCCGAAGCTGTCGCAGCCCAGACATTGGACGAAGTGAAAGACGCAATGGGTATTAATTATTTCAAATAACAGACTGATGTATAAGTATTATTTTTTTATGAATCCAAATCTGTGTAAAGAAGTGATGAATGTGATCGAATTGAAGCCTGTGACGAAACATAATTATATGACTGTAGTGGATTTAAAAGTTCATCCACATCAGGAGGACTTTGTTGCACCCAATTGGTTGTCTCTTCTGGAAGCAAGCTACGAAGAAGAGCGTTACCCTTTCGCTATTTATCAGAATGGCACGATTGTCGGTTTTCTAATGAGCAGCTATTATCCGGCCGATGATGCCTACCCGATTGATTCGTGGTGGCTTGAGCGTCTGATGATTGATAAAGAACATCAGGGCAAGGGAATCGGAAGAAAAGCGCTGACGCATTTTTTAAAAGACTACAAGCCAGACAAGAATGTTAAAGAGATTCGAATAGGCGTCGAGCCGGATAACGAATGGGCGACTCGACTCTATGAATCCTTTGGCTTCACCAAAGAAGGCACAGTCGAAGGCGAAAACGTCTATGCCGGCGAATGGAAAGCCTGAAAATTTAAATGAGGAAGGAATGCGTCCAGTAGGCGCATTCCTTTTTCGATATTTAAGGGCTTTTAAGAAGGAACAGACGCGCTATTGACGCGTCTGAACAGTATTGAGAGGGGCTGACGGGGATGTTAGGTAGACTCGGAGTATTTCTTCTGCTGAGTGGGTCGAATGGGGAGGTTATTCGGCAAAGTGAAGAGGCTTGGATGTTTGAGTATACCGAAGTCGAAGGTGCTTCGGTAAAGTGAAAGTAAAAGAGAAGCTGAGTATGCTTAAGTAGGGGTAGCTAAGGTAAACTCGTTTAGAAATAATTTTGAGTATGCTGAAGTTTCAGGAGCTTAGGCACACTCAAACACAAAACAAATCGAGCAGACCGAAGTGGGGCTCAGTTCGGTCTGCTCGAAGAAAAGTTGCTATGGAGTTTGCCGAAGGGAGTAGTCGTTAGGCAGACTCATTTGAAATCTTCAGTCCAGTTGACTGAAGATAACCTTTTAAAGATAAGTTCTTAAAGATTAAAACCATTCCCGCCGCTGATTACGGGCTCTGCTGAGAAATGCTTTCAGCTTGTCTTCGTCAGACTCTTTTAAAGCTGATTTAAACTCATCAAGCTCATTTTCAAATGACTGAATCGTTTCAAGCAGGGCATCTTTGTTATGAAGAAAGAGCTCGCTCCACAAATCGACATTGATATCGGCAATGCGGGTCAGCTCTTTGAAACTGTTGCCGGCAAATAAAAGCGTATCATCGGAAGCCTGCTCGCTGTTAACCACTGAGACAGATAAAGCATGCATCAGCTGACTGACGTAAGCAATCTGCTCATCGTGTTTTTCAGGTGTGACACGAGTGATTGTCGTGAAACCCGCTTTCTGGTAAAGGTCCTCAACTTTTTCAATATTTTCAGTCCGGTTTGAAGGAATAGGTGTAATTAAAGCATTTGCACCTCCAAATTTGTCAATAGAAGCGCCGCTGATGCCTTTTTTCTCGCTGCCACGCATTGGGTGAGCAAAGACAAAGTCAGACTGGTCGGGAAGTACTGGCGTAACATCTTTTATGATAGACGTCTTAATGCCCGTTACATCAGTAAAGACGACGCCCTTTTTAAAATACGATTTGTATTTCTCGATATAAGGAGCCACTTGGCTGGGGTAAAGGGTCAGCATGATGATGTCCGCTTGTCCCAAAACATCTTCTGCTCGGGTGGTTCCTTCATGAATAATCTGTTCCTTGCGGGCATATTCTATTGTACGCTCGTCGATATCGATACCGATAATATGCTCAGAACTGTTTTTCATCAGGCTCATGGCAAAAGATCCACCAATAGCACCGAGTCCTACTATCGCTAAGGTCATTTCTGTTTCTCCTCTGATAAGTGGTGTTCCAGTGCTTGAACACCCAAAAGGTAGCCGTTAGAACCGAAGCCGGACACTTGTCCAATGCAGGCAGGGGCGATAACCGATTCTTTTCTAAAGGCTTCTCTGGAATGAATAGCGCTGAGATGCACTTCAACTGTTGGGATGGATACAGCTTTTACCGCGTCATGGAGGGCATAGCTGTAATGCGTATAAGCAGCAGGATTAAAGACGATACCGTCTACATTTTCTTCACGCGCTTCTTGTATCTTGTCAATCAATGCCCCTTCAGAATTGCTCTGATAAAATTCATACATATGCTTTTTATCAATCAGGTAGGTCTGAATCCGTCGGTTGATGGTATCCAGAGTCTCGTGGCCGTATATGTCAGGTTCTCTGGTACCAAGCAAGTTTAAGTTCGGTCCATTTATAATCCAAATTTTCATGATTGTTCTCCTTTTTCATCCATAGTCTTCAGCTGTTCAAGCAATGATTGAATAGTCTGTTCAAGGGGCTGGTCATTTGTTACGACCAGATCGGCTAGTTCTGCATAGAGTGACTGACGTTCCTTATACAAACGATGCAGGGTATTTAGTCCGTTTTTAAGCAGTGGGCGGTGCGATGTGTCTATATCTGACGCGATGAGGTCTATCGGCCGGTCAATCCAGACCACTGTCCCGGTTTTTTTAAGCCAGGGGTGATTCTCGACTGTGACGACAGCTCCTCCTCCTGTAGAGATAACGGAATTTCTGGAATCTGCCAGTTCCCTGCAGGCATCGGTCTCCAGCGAACGAAAAACGGCTTCGCCTTTTTCAAAAATCTCCGGGATAGATAGGCCGGCTTTATTCTCAATATAATCATCCATGTCGAGAAAGTTCAAATTCAATCGGCTGGCCAGTTCTTTGCCGATCGTTGTCTTTCCACTTCCTGTCATGCCAATAAGTACGATGTTCGGCACGGACTCACAGCTCCTTCCATTGATCAAAATCCTGAATCAGTTCATCCATCAGGTCTGGCGAAAGTGAACGGTCTTCCCAAATTTCTATTGACTTGATGGCCTGACCTATGAGCATTTCCAGACCATTCACAGCCGGCTTGCCCAGTGACCGTCCCTGTTTCAGAAAGACGGTTTCGAGTGGGTTATAAATCAGATCAATAAAGGCATTAAAATGCTGGGCTGTTTCGTCTGTTATTGGAGAATCGTCTATATGGGGATACATGCCGACGGGAGTGGTGTTAATCAGGTAGTCTCCCTTTAAGGTCGGCAACTGGTCATAGGTCGCATACGTAACCAGTTTGTCTGCACTCTGTCCTTTTGCTGTTCGCGAAACTAGCGTGATTGAAGAGGTGCCGTGATCTTTAAGGTACTGGACCACCATTTTGGAAGACCCGCCTGTTCCCAGTACAGTGACAGATTTATCCTTGAGACTCCAGCCTCGGCGCTCAAACAGTAGACCAAAACCGTCGTAGTCCGTATTGAAGCCTTTCAGATAGCCGTCTTGGTTTAAAATTGTATTGACGACACCTAGTTTTTGAGCAGTTGGGTCAATGTCATCCAGAAAAGGCATAACTGTTTCTTTATAAGGGATAGTAACATTTGTTCCACTAATAGATAACAGCCTGAGACTTTCGATAACCTGAGGTATTTTGTCTTCAGGAGAAGGGAAATTTTTATAAGCGGCATTGATTCCCGTTCGCTGGTAAATGGTTTTATGCAGATTGGGGGATAAACTGTGTGTCAGCTTCTCTCCAATTAGTCCGTAAAATTTCATCCGATTGCCTCCTGTTTTTTTAAAAGTATACACATGTGCATTAGAAAAAAGCAACTGTTCACGCTAGCGTGCAGTCTTAGAACTCTCTTCTAAAGTTTAACATGAGAGTAAAATGATAAAAACAACAATTATTTTTAATTAATCCCTTGACATCTCTTTTTAGACTTGCTAATATTGTGAGCACAGTTAGTTAATAGCTGAAATCAGTTGAGGAGTGTTATTTATGAATACAGAATTAAATAACTTAATTACCCCACAATTGAATCGTTATTACTTTAGCTTCTTTAGGAAAATCTATGGAGGCTAGAGCATTTTAAGCTGTTAACAAACAGTGCCCCCATAGATTTCACAGGAAATCGAATGGGCGCACACCTATAAATGAATCAATTATTTATATATGTGAATTTAACCAACGCTGCATTCGATTATCTTGTTTTTCTAAAAAACAGATAACCGGTGCAGCGTTTTTGTTTTGTGCGTCAGGAATTTTATTCCCTACGCACAAAACAGTCAGGGAGCGTAAGCGACCTGAGTCTCCTTGAACGGTTTCGTAGGATTTTCAATCATCTACGGAGAAAGTAGTCAGGGAGCGGAAGCGACCAGAGTCTCATTGTAGGGTTTCGTAGGATTTTCAATCCTGACTATCAATTTAGGCTAATTGGAGCATCTGGTTAGGAAAAGCTATAACGAAAGAGTTACTATCAGTGGAGGAGATTAGATGATTATTCATACATTAGGTCCGGAAGGGACAGACAGTTATGCCGCGGCCCAAACCTTGGTGAGTGCAGAGGAGGACGATATCGTTGGCTATCCGTCTTTTGACACCATCCTGCATCAGCTTGACCATTTCAAAGGGGAGTGTGTTCTGCTTCCCGTAGCCTTTCAGAGTGCCAGAAAACCATATGGCTGGAAAGAATTTAACTATGACTACTGGGACAAAATCGAACTTCTAAATGTCTTTTCCAAAAAGACTAAACCGATGGTATTAGTGAAAAACAAACTGCGCAAAGAAGACAGTGCCATGATTCACCCGGCGACCTCTATCTTTCTGGAAAAATACCTGGACAGGATGAATGAGACGATTCCAATTACCTACACTGACAGTAAGATCAAGGCCTGGACCGCCTTTCAAAAAAAGGGTCTGAAGTACACCATCATAAGTGAAGATGTTTTTGAAAATGAACGAACTGATGATTATCAGTTAATCGAGCGCTACGAACCGGAAATGGTCTGGTGCCTATATAAAATTAAACAGGAAGAGGAGATTATCAAATGATTATTGTATTAAAACA
>RECC01000085.1 GCA_007692455.1 Alkalibacterium sp.
ACAGCACGGATACCGATGGTGTAGTCATACGTACGGCCGTCACCCATGACACCGACACTCTTGAAGCCGGGCAACACTGTGAAGTACTGCCAGATGTCGCGGTCTAAGCCGGCATTTTTGATTTCTTCTCTTAAAATTGCGTCACTTTCGCGGACGATTTCCAGTTTTTCTTCAGTGATTTCACCGATTACGCGGATTCCCAGACCCGGTCCAGGGAATGGCTGACGCCAGACTAAGGATTCAGGCATATTCAGTTCCAGTCCAAGTTCACGGACTTCATCTTTGAATAAGGTATTCAGCGGTTCAATCAGTTCGAAGGTCATGTCATCAGGCAGTCCGCCCACGTTGTGGTGAGACTTGATGGTCTGAGCAGTTGCTGTGCCACTTTCAATGACGTCAGTATACAAAGTTCCCTGAGCCAGGAAGTCAATCCCGTCCAGTTTCATCGCTTCATCATTAAAGAGGTAGACGAATTCGTTTCCGATGATTTTACGTTTCTGTTCCGGATCGGATACACCGGCTAATTTGTCCAGGAAGCGGTCTTTTGCATCGACTCGGATGACATTCAAGCCGAATTTGCCTTCCAGACTTTCCATCACCTGATCGCCTTCACCTTTACGCAAGAGACCGTGGTCCACAAAGATACAGGTCAGCTGGTCGCCGATGGCTTTGTTTAACAAAACACCTACAACACTTGAATCGACTCCACCAGACAAGCCTAAAAGAACTTTGCGGTCGCCGACGAGTTCTCTGATTTTTTCAACTTCCATATCGATAAAGTTCTGCATGGTCCAGTTGCCTGAGCATTCGCAGACATTAAAGGCAAAGTTGCGCAGAAGCTGATTGCCGTGTTCAGTATGGCGGACTTCCGGGTGGAACTGCACGCCATGGAAATTCTTTTCAGTGTTTTGAATGGCACTGATTGGGCAGTGGTCGTTTGAAGCGGTCACGGTAAAGCCTTCGGGACTTTTCGTCACATAGTCGCCGTGGCTCATCCAGACGTTTTCTTCTTCTGCAAGTGTCGTAAACAAGTCAGCCGTGCGGTCTTGTACGCTGATTTTCGCTTTGCCGTACTCACGGTTCTTGCTTGGCTTCACTTCGCCGCCCATCATGTAGGTCATCAGCTGCATACCGTAACAGATGCCTAGGATTGGAACGCCCAGTTCAAAAATCTCAGGGTCGATTGAAAATGCCCCGTCGTCATACACACTCATGGGTCCGCCTGAGAAGATAATCCCTTTGACGTTCATTTCTTTCAGTTCGGCAGCTGTCGTCGTATGCGGCAGCAGTTCAGAATAGACGCCGAATTCTCTAATGCGTCGGGTAATCAGCTGATTGTACTGGCTTCCGAAGTCCAGCACGATCAGCTTTTCCAGTTTCGTCGTATCAATAGTAGAAGTCACTCAATTCACACCTTATCTGATTAGTTTAATTTGCTTAGCGCACGGAATAGTTCGGCGCTTCTTTAGTAATTTGTACATCATGCGGGTGAGATTCACGCAGTCCAGCGCCACTCATCTGGATGAACTGGGTATCTTCTCTCAGTGCTTTCAAGTCTTTTGCACCGGCATAACCCATTCCTGAACGCAGGCCGCCCATCATCTGGAAAATCACTTCCTGCAGGCTGCCTTTGTATTCAATACGGCCTTCAATGCCTTCTGGTACCAGTTTGTTGGCTTCGTTTTTAGAATCCTGGAAGTAACGGTCGCTTGACCCTTTCTTCATAGCGCCTAGACTACCCATGCCGCGGTAAGTCTTGAAGCGGCGACCCTGGAAGAGTTCAAATTCACCAGGAGACTCGTCTGTACCAGCAAGCAGGCTTCCCAACATAACAGCGTGTCCACCAGCTGCAAGTGCTTTGACTACATCACCGGAATACTTGATTCCGCCGTCTGCGATAATAGCCTTGCCGTATTCTCTGGCAACAGTTGCTGAATCATAGATGGCTGTGATTTGAGGCACCCCAACACCAGCAACGACTCGTGTCGTACAGATTGAACCGGGTCCAATCCCAACTTTAACGACATCGACGCCAGTTTCAAACAAGGCGCGGGTCCCTTCGGCTGTTCCAACGTTTCCGGCAATCAGAGCGACATCTTTGAATTCGTCACGTATCTCTTTAATTTTGCGAATAACGCCGGCACTGTGGCCGTGAGCGGTGTCGATAACAATAACGTCTACCCCGGCATCTACAAGCGCCTGAGCACGCTCAAATGAGTCACTCGTCACGCCAATAGCTGCACCTACGAGTAAGCGTCCGTGTGAATCTTTGGCAGCGTCGGGAAACTCAACAACTTTTTCAATATCCTTGATGGTAATCAGTCCACTGAGTCGGCCATTTTCATCCACGATAGGCAGTTTTTCAATCTTGTGCTTCTGCAAAATTTTCTCAGCGTCCTCTAAAGAGGTTCCGATAGGCGCAGTGACTAAGTCGTCTTTGGTCATGGCTGTACTGATTTTCTGAGTGTAGTCAGTTAAAAAGCGCAGGTCACGGTTGGTTAAAATCCCAACAAGCACGCGGTCTTCCATGGAATTAACGAGCGGCACACCGCTGATACGGTATCGGGACATTAATTCTTCTGCATCAGAAATCAGATGCTCAGGTGTCAGGTAGAACGGGTCGATAATGACGCCGTTTTCTGAGCGTTTTACTTTTTTAACTTCCATAGCCTGATCTTCGGTAGACATATTCTTATGAATGATTCCCAAACCACCTTGACGGGCCATGGCAATTGCCATTCGCGAGTCGGTAACAGTATCCATGCTGGCACTCAGTACGGGAATAGACAGTTTCACTTTGTCAGTCAGTGAAACACTCAAGTCCACGTCATTTGGCAGGACATGGCTTTCCTGCGGCATTAATAGTACATCGTCAAAAGTAAATCCTTTTTTAGCAAATTTCGTTTCCCACTGTGTCATAAATCAATTTCCTCCTCAAAGAATTGGTTAACGGGCTGATAATTTTAAGGATTAGTGTATCAAAAGGGTTGGAGAGAAGCAATCGATATTTTCAAGTCGTTTTCATGATGAGAACACACTAAGATGTTAGTCTAATTTAAGATAAATGAAGAAGGGGCTTCGTCATGGGGATTAAGTCGCTTTCACGGGCATCTGGAAGATAAATAGGAAAGTAATGCGTAGTTAAATTCTAATTGAATTCTAATGATTAATCAAGACCTATTCTTTATTAATGTTAAGGAAAACACCTTAAAAATACGAATATTAACGAAGTGCATGTCAATTATATAAGCAAAAGACGAACAATGGGTGGTGGTGCTTGGGAATTAATCAGACTAATATTGTTGAAATGAGAGGGTCATATTCACGTAAAAAAAACAGCCCAGCCTATCTCAAGGATAGCTGAACTGTTTAAATTATGAAAAGGTTAATATAGCAATTATTCGCTGAGCAGGCCTTCTTCAGTTAAGAAGTCACGAGCCACCTCTTCAGCTGGTCGGTCTTCAAAAGCAACCTGGTAGTTCATTTCACGCATCTGATCGTCTGTAATGCGTCCATCCAGCACGGATAGAATCTCCTCAATTTCAGGATACTCTTCAATCAATGATGTCATCATTAAAGGTGCACCCTGATAAGGAGGGAATAAACTCTCATCATCTTCCAGAACAACCAAGTTGTTCTCAGCTATATCAGCGTCCGTACTGTAGGCATCAATCAGGTTCACATCGCCACGTTCGATGGCTGCATAGCGGAGTTGAGGTTCCATCGTAGTGACACTAGCAAAGGAAATGCCATACATGCTTTGGATACCAGGATATCCGTCATCTCGGTCATTGAACTCGATGGTAAAGCCAGCGCTCACCAGATCGGTGACGTCTGCCAAATCGGAAATAGTTTCCAGACCGTGTTCTTCAGCAAAATCAGGTGCAACGGCAAGAGCATAAGTGTTGTTGAAAGCCATTGGATCCAGCATGGTCATGTTGTACTCTTCCTGAAGCTGGTCGCGTGCCTCGATGAACACATCTTCTTCGCTCGTTCCCGGTTCAGGGATGGTATCAAAGAAGTTAGTCAGCACAGTTCCAGTAAACTCAGTATAAATATCCACTTCGCCAGAACGGAGGGCATTAAAGACAAAGGTAGTACGCCCGAAGTTCGGCTCAACCCTTGCGGTCAGATCACTCTGATCTTCAATCAGGAGTTTATAGACATTCATCAGTATTTCCGGTTCGGGTCCTATTTTTCCGGCAATGACCAGGTCATCATCTTCTGCAAATAGCATAGGAACCGTTAATAATCCTGTGATGACAACTAGACCGGTACTCAGGATAATCACTGTTTTCTTAAATGAGGTCTTCTGCAAATAGCGCAGCAATTGGTCAAACAAAATAGCCAACAGGGCAGCTGGGACAGCTCCTAGTATAATCAGGTTATTGTTTCCGCGGTCAATTCCTAGAAGAATCAGACTACCCAACCCGCCGGCACCAATTAAAGCGGCAACCGTTGCGGTACCAATAATCAGTACCATCGCGGTACGGATACCAGCCATGATGACTGGCAAGGCTAAAGGAAGCTGAACTTTTCGTAGCTTGCGCCAGCGGTCCATTCCCATGGCATCAGCCGCTTCATTCAGCGAGGGGTCAATGCCGGTTAAGCCAGTGTAGGTGTTTCTTAATATTGGCAGCAGCGCATAGATAATCAAAGCCGTAATAGCCGGTACGGTTCCGATACCGACAATTGGAATCAGTAGACCGAGAATCGCCAAAGACGGAATCGTCTGAAAAATAGCAGTGACTTGAATAATCGGCTCAGCCAATTTTTTGCGTTCCATCAGAAAAATACCCAGTGGAACAGCAATCAGGACGGCAATGAATAATGAGATAAATGAAAGCTGCATGTGTTCAATCAGCGCTGTCCATAAGTCTCCGCTTCGAGCTTGTAATGTTTCGATTAATGCTCCCATTAGACTGAGACCTCCTTCGTATCAGACAGGTTACTTGCAAGGTACTGCACCAGCTGATCTCGAGTAATAATTTTTTCCTGATCAGCCGTGTCTGTCACTTTAACAGAAGGGTGCTTCGACAGGGTCAGAATCAAATCATCAATTGTTGTTGAAGCATCAACACTTGCGGTAAAGACGGTTGTTTCTGTTGTGTAAAATTCATGGTCCAGTAAATGCTGAACGGTTTTTTCTTCCTGGTAGTGAGGCAGACCGGTTTGAAGAAATTCTCTTACAAAATCATTAGCCGGACGCTTGAGGATTTCCTCTGCTGTTCCAACCTGTTCGATTTTGCCTTCGTTCATCACACAAATTCGGTCGCCTAGATTGATGGCTTCCTGCATATCATGTGTGACAAAGACGACTGTCTTTTTCAGTTTATGCTGTAAAGTGACAACGTCCTGCTGCAAGTGGCTGCGGGTAATCGGGTCGAGAGCACTGAACGGTTCATCCATCAGAATAACTTCGGGGTCAGCTGCCAAAGCACGAATAACACCTATTCGCTGCTGCTCACCGCCAGACAGTTCAGATACTTTACGGTCCCGGTACTGTTCCGGGTCAAGGTTAACACTTTCAAGCAGTTCAGTTACACGGTTGTGCATGTCTTCTTTGGACCACTTTTTCATTTCAGGCACAATTACAATATTTTCTTCCACAGTCATGTTTGGAAATAGAGCAATCTGCTGAAGAACATAGCCGATGTTCCAGCGCAGTTCCTGAAGGTTGTAGTCACTGATGCGTTTGCCGTCAATCAAAATGGTTCCTTTAGTCAGCTCAATCAACTGGTTGATCATTTTTAGCGTGGTTGTTTTCCCGCTCCCACTGGGGCCAATTAACACAAAAAATTCCCCTTCTTCTATCTCAAGTGAGAAGTCGGAAACAACGGGTGTACCATTATACTTTTTTGTTACTTTATCAAATCGTATCATAGCCGTTCCTCCCCATATTCTATTCAACAAGTATAACAAAGTCGTTACAAAATACTGTAATAATATACTCAGCAAGTTGAGCGAACAGGCAATAAAGCTTATAGCACTAGTCTTTAGACCATTTCAATTCATATGATTGCCAACCGATTTAGTGTAAAAAACCATTCAACTCCGGTAAGAAGATGAATGGCTGTTGCTAGTTAAAGTTAATTATAAAGAGAAGAAAGGTCGCTTCCGATCGAAGGATAGGCAAACATGATAGTCGACAGTTCTTCTGCACTTATTTTGCGGTTAATCAGAAAGCTAAAATAATTAATTAACTGGTCGGCTTCGTTGTTTACGCAAGAAGCACCCACCAACAGACCGGTTTCTTTCTCGGTCACGACTGTCACTTTGCTGACCGGCTCGTTCGACCGGCTATAGCTGAACCACTTGCTGGTATCGATAGTGGAAACATCGTAGCTTTGGGAATTGTTCTCTGCTTCTGCTGAAGTTACCCCAATTTGAGCCAGCTTCGGTGTGGTGAAAACAATAGTCGGGATGGTTGGGTACACAATTGGCTGGTCTGTTTTATCAGTCAGGTAGTCCAGTAGATAACTTGCTTCAAAACTTGAGACAGGGGTCAGTTTGGGTTCTTTTTTGGAAAGTACATCTCCTAGTGCGAAAATGGAGGGATTGCTTGAGCGAAGATTATGGTCAACTTGAATTCCTTTTTTATCATACTCAACACCAGCCTGCTCAAGGTTCAGCGTGTCGGCGTTTGGTATGCGTCCAGTTGTGCCGAAGACTAAATCAGTGGTCAAGTCAAAATCGCCGTCGTCCATCATTCGGTAGCCCGCGTCCGTTTTTTCGATACGGGACAAATTGGTATTCAAATGGAAGGTGACGCCTTTGTCTTTCAATGTGTTCATAACCTCTTCAACAAATTCATTATCGTAGGCTTTTAAAGGCGTATCGTTATGCTGGATAATATGGACATCTGCTCCTGCAGCATTGGCAATGGTTGCCAGCTCAAATGAGATATAACCACCACCTACAAAGGTTATTGAATCAGGCAAGTCCTGAAGTGAAAGGAAATCATCACTAGTGAGAAAGTGCTCGCTTCCGGGGATATTTAAGAGAAAGGGGCGAGCACCCGTTGCGATGATAAACTGATTGGCTTTAACAATTGACTCGCCGATTTTAACGGCTTGATGACTAGTGAATTTTGCTGTTCCGGTAAAGGTGACGACCCCAGAATCATCCAGACTTTTTCTGCTTTGTTCCGGAACAGGGTCCGTAAAGGTCTTTTTGAACGCCATCAGGTCAGACCAATTGACCTTTACAGCCTGCTTGACACCCTTTCCTTTCAGCTGATTAACTTTGTCCTGGGCTTCCACTGCGGAAATCATAACTTTTTTAGGGTCACAGCCTCTATTGGGGCAGGTTCCTCCCCATAAATCTTCCTCAATAATAGCTACTTTATTTTTTTCAGCAGCCAGACCTGAGGCAATACTTTTTCCTGCCACGCCACTTCCTATCACAACGATATCAAAAAACTCAGTCATATTATGTTCTTCCTTTCTCTTGGAGTCATTCCTGTTAATGGACTAATCTTTTAACTCTGAGCACAGTCAATTACTTAGTAAAAGAGTATCACTTATGATAGACATTTACATAGTTGGAAGCCTTATCTGAAGGGGCTTTAATTAAGCAGGGCAGTTGTGATAGGATAGTAAAAATAATATTTAAATGATACAGGGGGCAGAAGCAGAGTTGTTCTTGGGAAGACCAATTAGCGATTAGTCACTATTAAATGGGGGATTGAAATGGTAAAGCTAAGAAGAATAGAAGAAAGAGACAACCAGATAATCGGGGAGATTGTGCAGCAATCGCTAAAAGAAGAAGGACTGGATATACCGGGTACGGCTTATTTTGATCCGTATTTGTTTTCCTTATTTGATTATTATGAGAAAGAAAACCGAGAGTACTGGGTGCTGGAAAAAGACGGAGAAGTCATCGGGGGCATTGGGGTAGGGCCTTTTGACGAAGAAAAAGGGATTGGGGAAATTCAGAAACTCTACATTGTAAAAGCAGAACGTGGTCAGGGCTATGCGCACAAATTAGTGAACAGGGCTTTGGAATTTGGAAAAGAGCGATATGACGCTCTGTATATTGAAACCTTTGCCTCTCTGTCCGATGCAAATCATCTGTATCGTCAGTACGGTTTTGAAAAGCTTGAGGAACCACTTGCAGGAACAGAACACAGTGCCTGTGACACCTGGCTTCTGCTGGAGTTTTAATCATAAATAAGGCAAGGGGCGGGTGCTGCATTAGAAAATGCTTACGTACACGCCCTTTATTATCGACCTATGCTATGATTGAGTTAATTACAGTTAGTGAAAGAAACGAACTCACATATAGAAAAGGAAGAGGATAAGGATGACGGTGGAAGTAAAAGAAGTAAAAGCACCTGAATTTGATCACCCGAACAGTAAAGTGATGCTGACGGATGAGACGATGCAGGAGCGTCTGGATAAGGTGCTTAAAGGAATGAGAGCGAGCGGCTTATCGTCGCTGGTTATTTATGCGGACAAGGAGCATGGCAGTAATTTTGAATACCTCGTCGGCTTTATTCCCCGTTTTGAAGAAGCGCTGCTTGTTGTGAATGCCGATGGATTGACTACACTGATTCTCGGAAATGAAAATTTTAATAAGGTGAAGCATGCACGCATCCAGGCAAGAGGGAGAAAATGTTCGCTGTTTTCACTGCCTAATCAGCCGATGGGGAACGTGAGTGAACTCTCAGCAGTTCTGAAAGAAATAGAACTGGATAACTCTCAGTCAGTCGGAGTAGTGGGCTGGAAACTGATCCCGGAAATGACTCGCCAGTTTGACGTGCCGCAGTTTATTGTCAGTGCTCTGGAAGAAAGAGCTGGAAAAGACAAGCTGGTCAATGCGACGGAACTTTTTATCGGGCCGGAAAAAGGTGTTCGCGTCACAAACAATGCCAATGAATTGGCGCATTATGAATACGGAGCATCGCTGGCATCCGATGCCGTACTGGAAGCGATGGATGCACTCAAGCCGGGCGTAAGTGAATTGGAGATAGGTGACTGCCTTCAGAAGAACGGTCAGTACCCTAACGTTGTGACTATCGGCGCATTTGGTGAACGTTTTGAAAAAGGAAACCTTTACCCGACGATTAACAGGTTGGAAAAGGGAGACAAGGTTGCCTTGACTGTGTCCTATAAAGGTGGCCTGTCCAGTCGATCGGGCTATGCGGTCGAGAGTCTGCAGGAACTGGAAGCTGCTGACGCGGGTTACTTTGAAGAGGTCATGCTGCCATACTTTTCGGCTTACCATTTCTGGCTGACCCATTTAAAAATTGGCATAAAGGGTGGCGACTTTTATGATAGTTTCAATGCCTTTTATCCTCAGAAAACCTATGGCTGGGGACTTTGTCCGGGTCATTTGACTGCTGACGAAGAATGGCTGTCGTCTCCTTTTTACAAAGGGTCAGAAGCTGTGGTGAAGTCGGGCATGATTTTCCAGGTCGACTTCATTCCTTCTCAAAAAGGTCATAATGGGGTATCGGCTGAAAGCACAGTTGCTGTGGCGGATGCTGATTTGCGCAAGGCTATTGAACAGACCTATCCTGAACTTTGGAGCCGCATAGTGAGAAGACGGGCATATCTGCACAACGAGTTAAACATTCATCTGCCGGAAGAACTTCTACCGCTAGCCAGTACACTCGGTTACTATAGACCTTTTCTTTTAAACGACCGCTATGCTTTAGCTCTAAAATAGTCATAATGCCATCAGAATGGACAAAAATGAGAGACGATTTGCCAACTCCAGGCTAATCGTCTTTTTTATATGAATAGGTGGTGCTCGCGCCAGCGTGAACGATTAAATCCGATTGAGTCGCCCTCTAATAGGTAAGAGAGACTTCTTTCGATTGTCGAAAATAGCTTCAACAACAGTCAGTTATGAAGAAAATATGAAGATTGGCTTAAATGAGAAAAAAATGATAAATATCCTTTTTTTATAATATACGTGTGATAGACTTATTAAAATAATACAAATTTTACATATGAGGGACCGATTGAATGAGTAAGCAGGTAATGAATGAAACCTTTAAGTATATGTGGCGGAACAAGAAGAACCGCTTGATCATGCTGATAGCATTTGGCGGCATGCTGTTATACAGCGTGTTCATCCTCCCAAACGTTCAGGGAATAAATGAAGTAGATGTGCAGCAGCTGGAAAGAGAGCTGGCGTCGAATCAGCAGACATTTGAAGACCGGCTGGAAACGGGTCAGACGATTTCTTCCTTGTTTACAGGGACAAGTGCCTATGAAGTGGCGCGAAATGAGTACGTCAATCAGCGCGATTTGCTGTCGGCTATCCGCACAGGTGATGCCAGACGCTACCTACAGATACCTTACCGCCCGTCCGGTGAAAGTGGACCTGAAGAGGACGACGGCATGAGTGTCTTGTTTTTAGGACGTCAAAGAGAGAGTGACTATCAGGCCCATAAAAATGCAGTCTACATAAATGAAGTTGACCCGTTAAGTTTTCACCATATTCACGAGCGGACGAGTCTGCAGCAGCTGCACTTGTTTCTGATTGGCTGGGGTCCCTATGCCCTGATTTTTCTGCTGCTCTTTATGATTAGTGATGTGGTCACAAAAGATAGAAAACTGACGACGCAGAAAATTGGTGTATCCAAAAACTGGTTTGTGTACTTACTAACGCAGTCCATTGCAGCTCTTGGTTTTGTTGTGTTCTTTTTGGCCATCCTGACAGTGACGTTCTTTCTCGTCAACGGGCTGCTGCACGGGTTTGGATCGGGTGCATTGCCGGCCGGCTTCTTTGAAACTGTTCCGGAAAACGAGCCTTTCCATCAGTCTTTCCAGACCACTATTCCGTTAAGTGACTTCTTTATCCGGTCCTTGCCGTTTGCGGCCTTGCTGCTTTACGGCTTTACCCGATTAAATACACTGTTCAGCCTTATTCTCAAGCAGGATGTCGTTGTCCTCATTGCATCGACTTTTACGCTGCTGTTCCCCTTTCTATACTACGGCGAAGAAACGATAGAACTGCTTGGGATTCATTTGAGCTGGTTCCCGCAAACGTATTTCCACTTTGGTGAAGCGGTGACCGGATTGGTAGAACAGACGCTCAATCAGACCATCCCGCTTTCGCGAGGCATACTGGTTCTGGGTGTGACCATTCTTGTTCTGGAAGTGATGAACTTTGGCCTGTCCAAGCTCATTACAAGACAAAAATTCTTAGCTTAGGAGGCGTGAAAAATGAAAAGTATTATGAAATGGAACGGCCGACTGCTGCTCCGTGACTGGAAAACACGTCTGCTCTTATTGGGATTATTTGTCTTTCTCGGATCCTTTTCCCTGCTTTACAGACAGCAAAACGTGACGCTTCCGGAAACACAGCTGCGGTCAGAATATAGTGATGCGCATCAGATTTTCCGACTCATCCCTGACGCTCATTTTGACGGCGAGCTGGGTCAGGAAGTTCAGCAAAGGCTCGGACGCAATTCGAGTCTGATTGGCTTGAACCGCTACATATTGACTCAGCGGGAAGGGAATACTGTGGAAGGTCTGGAAGACGTTGTATCTGATTACTTAAATAACGGCCGGGAGATGGCAGAAAACAACCTCTTCCTGCATGAAGCGACAGATTTTGAATCCTATGATTTACTTCAAGACGTCTACTTGCCGTCGGTTGAGGAGGTACAACAGCAGCTGGCTTTCTTTGATGCACTGGACGAGTATAATCTGGATATCGAGTGGAACCCTTACGCTTCTGCACAGGTGCATCAGCAGCAGCTGGAACTCTTCGTTTCCGTGGTTCTCTTTATCATTATCGCTTTACTTGCCGGCGATCACTTTACAAGGGAACAGCAGAAAAACTACAGCGTCACTCAGGGTCTTCCCATCCCGGTTAAATGGCAGTGGCGAACGCGCAGTTTTATGCTGTGGGCCATAATCTGGCTGGTCGCTTTGCTGGGACTCTTGACGAGTTACGTTATCTCGCTCTTTTCTGAGACCTCGGGCAGTTTTTTTTATCCGACAGAACTTTATATCAATGATGCGGTGTCTTATATCCCGATGTGGCAGTACAGTCTACTGCTTATTGGAATGGGCATGCTGGTCAGTTACCTCTTTCTGCTGATTGTGACCGGTTTGAGCTGGATGATACGAAATGTCTACCTCACCCTCTTCATAACCGGAGGACTGGTGCTGTTTTATTCAATCTGGCAGTTTCTCCCACCGTTAACAGGCTGGCAACCATCCTTCTATACGAATCTCGTTGGGGTTGCAACAGGTGAATCAGCGATTAGTTTTGGCCTGCCGGGCATCGTGTTCTGGCGTCTGCCTCTAATAGCCGGCGCAGTCTGGTTGGTTCTGGAAGGCATTTTCCACTATGTCTATCAGTTCATTCCGACACAGACACTTGGATTAAAAAGGAGAGAGTCTAAATGACATTAACAATTAAAGATCTGACGGTTGCTTACGGTGACCGTACCATACTGGATAACATTTCTTTTACTTTGAATAACGGTCAGATTATCGGGCTGGTGGCACCCAACGGTACTGGAAAAACGACGCTGTTCAATGCCATCATGCGCTTTATACCAGTCAAATCGGGTTCCATCGTAATCGATGATAAAGAGTATTCGGCCAGTGACAAAGACGTTCTGGAGCTGCATAAACTGATTACCTTTTTCCCGAACCAGGCTGATTTGCACGAGAATTTTTCCGGCACGGAGCATATCGAAATGTATGCGGATATGTGGGCGGGTAAACGCGACCAGGTTCAGGCGATTATCGATCGTCTCGAAATGAATGATTACGTGGGCCGTAAAGTGAGTTCCTATTCACTTGGCATGCGGCAGCGACTCTGTTTCGCGATGGTGATTGCAGCTGACACGCCTATTATGTTCATGGATGAAGTCATGAATGGCTTGGATCCTGAGAATGTATCGCTGGTATCAGATATCTTAATCGATCTTCGAAAAGAAGGAAAAATAGTCATGGTGGCGTCTCACTTGCTGGACAACCTGGATGAATACGCGGACAAAGTTTTTTTCCTTAAAGACATGGCGCTGCATTTTGTGTTTGACCATCATGATGAAAAAGAAGATTATTTCAAAGTCATGTGTACACAAAAACAGGCGGCAGTTCTGGAAGATACCGTTCCTCTGCCTGAAGGGACCATACACCTGGGTAACAGCATGCTGTGTATTCCGCTGCTGCCTTTATCTGAAAAGGAACAGATGGCGCTTTACCAAGTCATTCGTCAGCTGAAAACAGGTTCATTGAATATAGGGCCTCTTGGAACGGGAGAGTATTATTCCCATCTTTACGGCCTGGAACTTCACTCATATGACAGGGGGCACGATTATGCAGAGCAGTCTGTCTAAAAAAGGTCTGTTGACCGGACTCCTCTTCGTCAGCCTCCTCGTACTATCGGGGTGTGCAGGCTTTACCGGCATAACAAATCCCAGATACGACGGAGAGACGGTCAAACCGAATGAAGAGGCGATTGAAGCCCATCAGAGTGAATCTCGAGTCGATTCGGATATGGAAGACTGGTACAGGCGCTACCCGTTGAGTGATTCGCTCCGAGAGCCATCTCTGGAATTTATGGACGAAGATACCATCGAACTGACCGAAGAAGAAGTGGTGATCGGGGAAGACATTCCTGCTGGACGGGTATTTTTACAGGGTGAGCCAAGTGACTTCCGCCCGGATCAGCGTATTTTCCACACCGCAAATGTCAGGTTAACCGACGAAGACGGAGACATCGTCTTCGAGCAGCATTTTCAGGATGATGTCGGCGTGATGCAGGCAGTCGTGGACCTGAGAGAAGGGCATACCCTCACGATGACGGGTAACGACCCGATTCTACATGTTTACTATGATGAGGATAGTGTACCGGACTTAGATCAGGCTGAGGGTTCTGAAGAAGCGATTGCATTAATAGCCGGTCACTACGAAGTGGGCAATCAGATAGAAGCAGGGACATACACCCTCGCCGGATTCTCAAGCCCGCGCCCATCAGAACTGTATATTTTCTCAGGTACCGAAGAACCTGACATTATTGACCTGCATTCCCGTCTATCACAGAATCAGCTGATCAGTGAAGAGGAGAATCAGGCATTGCTGGACAGCGGGCAATTGACTGAAAGTGAATATGAACTAAATGAACAGGAACGGGAGCGAGTTCGAGCAAATAGGCCGACGCTCACGCTTGAAGAAGGCGATACGCTTTACTTGCCGATGATCAGCCAGCTGTTTTTAGAAAAAAACTAGAAGAGGTGCCTCATGTTTGAATTCTGGATTGAAGCAGAGCGGTTCTATACGTTTATCATGCCTGTGGTCATCATAGCTTATGTTTTTTTAATAGGGGTCATTATACTCATCTACACTTATGCTGAACGCATCAAGCTGCGTCGGCGCGTGACTGTCATTACGGTATTGACTGCAACACTTTTGGCTTCAGGCTATTTTCTGTTCGGCCATTTTCAGTACCGCCAATGGGTCCAGCAAAACGACTTTATTCATCCAGGTATTAGAGAATACAGCTATATACTAGGTATTCGTACAGATGAGGACAGAGGACTGGTAAGGGTTTTCCGGCGATCATCAAACATTTACGGTCAGATGAGTGAACTGGACATGTACGAAGCACGAACGGTAGAAGAAGATTTTCCTTATAATTATCTGGGTTCTCGTGATAGTACCCATTATTTTTCCTTCGGTGAGGACGAGCAGTTTGCTTTTCGTATCCGAGGTGATGTGACCTGGACTGAAGACAGGCGTGAGCTGGTGGGGACTGAATTCCACCTGACCGATGAGCGTTTCGAAACGATTGGTTTTGTACCTTATTCGGCGCCTATATTTGAAACGGTCTACCTGCCGGAAGAAGAACAACGAGAACTGGTGAATTTATCAGACTACCAGATTGTGTCTGTCTCAAGGCTGTATGCAGAATGGATTTTTCCAAATCAGAGCAATTAATTTTTAAAAATGACATCTGATAAACACAATACTGTTATCATTAAAGGATTGTATTTTGCTGAAGGGACTTGTAAAATAGAGAAAGTACTTATTTAGAAGGAGACTCCACTATGGATATGGAAATTTTCACACAATTCAGACTTGTTTTCGGCCTGATTTTAGCTGTTTTACTGGTATTTACGCTGTTATCCCTTTTACCTAAAAGCCAGAGCACGAGCGTGACATTCTTTTCTGTTTTATCTATTTCGCTGTCACATCTCATTATTGGTACAGCTCTCATTATCGTAGAAAACACCTTCCTGGAAGACTTTACTTTGGATGGGGACTCGCTGACGTTTTACATGTACCTCGGTATCGTTGGCTTGGCAGTACTGAATCCGATTATTTATAAATTGAGAAATAAGAGGCGCCAGCGTTCAACTTATTCATTCAGATAAAAACAGCATGCAGAGCCTTAACAGGCAAAAAAGAGCATCCGTTGATGTGGACTACTCCATATCAGCGGATGCTCTTTGTGTATTTCAAGATCTTAAAAAGGAAAAAGCAGCCAGCTGCTTTTTATCCTCATAAAGGTCTGGTGGGTGATTCGACTGATAGAAAGTAACGAACTCGACTGGATGAGCTAAAAACTTTAGTTCATAAAGCTGAACTTCACTCTCTAGGTGGTTTTTTCGGATAGAGTGGAGTTTGTTTTTGTATTCAGCGCTGAATTGTATTCTCTGTATAGTTGAGCGGCTGCTCTACATTTAAACTCACGCACAACCTAGTCACAGTCAAGTTCATTCCAGCGGTTAGTGAAGTTCTTTGTTCTCACAACATAAAAAACGTGTGGCCGTTCCTGAGAGGAATCGACTCACACGTTTCATGTGCTATTCATTTATAAGGATTTTTATGATTTAGGTTTACCACCGAAGAAGTAAAAACCGCCTGCGACAGAACTTAAGATAACCACCGCACCTGCAAATACGAAAGGCAGGTCACCTTCTGTCGAACCGAAAGCTGAGAGGGAAGTTTCGGACTCATCCGAGTCGTCAACTGCCTGGTCATCACTTTCTTGCTCTTCTTCTTCAACAGAAGAATCGTTATCTTCATTATTTTCCGACTCGCTTGTCATAGCTTTTTCCAGTTCACTTGGATTAAAGACGGCAAAGGTTCCAGTCGTAGCAGAGTTTCCTACGACTCCACCGTTGGTATAGCGCTCGCCGGCTAGTGCCCAATCTGATAGGGCTTCGTTCCACTCGTACAAGGCATCCTGATTGACCTCTGCATTATCTGTAAAGAAGCGGTATTCCATATTTTGAGCGAAAGTGGTGTAGACTTGCTCATTCTGTTCGACGGAGAATTCAACGATGCGACTTATTGCCTTGTCAGCGTAATCCATTTCCGGATCGACGGTTTCAAATGACAGCAGGGCATTGCCCTCCTGAAGATTATCTGAAGGAATAACCCACTCCATATCAATACGGGCAATCAGCAAGGTAATGTTACGTTCGCGAATACCTGCAACTTGTTCAGCGGTCAGACTAACCCTTTCAAGATGACTCAATGAAGAGTCAAAAGAGATAGCCAGTACACCATCATCAGCTACAGCTGAAATATCCTGGTCGTCTATTGTCGCTGTGCCGTTGGTATCCGATGGACGAATCCATACGGTACTCTGTTGATCATTGTGGTCCTCTTCATCATCTGCGTTATCTTCGTCTGTTTCGTCAGCTGTCTCATCTTCCTCAGAGTCAGCGTCGTCTTCGCGTTCGCTGTCGTCGGTTTCCGATTCATCTTCAGCGGGGGTTTCACTATCGCTACTGTCTTCGTCGGTTTCTGAGGTTTCTTCTGACTCAGTGTCTTCCGAATCGGTGTCACTTTCGTCATCTTCACCTTCTGTTTCTTCTTCAGGGTCTTCCTCAGTGTCCTGTTCCTCATCATCTGCCGTGTCTGACTCAGTTTCATCCGAATCGTTACCCTCGTCTTCACCGTTGTCAGATTCAGTATCGTCTTCTTCCGGCTCTTCTTCGATTATTTGTTCCAGGAAGTGAACGAGACCGTAACCGTAGACATCGTCCCGACCGGCTTCACCCATATCTCTGGCTTTCGCCTGCATGCGAGCCCGTATTTGAGCAGCAGATTCATTTGGATATTTTTCCATCAGCAGAGCGGCAATTCCCGCTACATGGGGCGTAGCCTGTGATGTACCGGACATATTTGAAAAACTGTCGGGTGAAGCGATGCCCAGTCCGAGTATATTTGTTCCCGGAGCAGCAAATTCATTTTCATCTGCAATCATCGAGTCGTCGGCACGGTAACCATCCCGCGTAACATTCGATACAGCGATTACTTCTTCATAAGCTGCAGGGTAATCAATAATCTTTTTTGAGTCGCTTAAGTTTCCACTGGCAGCAATAACTAAAATCCCTTGTCTGTCAGCTTCTTTAATCTTATTGTGAATTTCTTCGTCATGACGTGCAAATCCTGAGCTAATGGTAATGATATCAATGTTGTTATCAATTGCCCATTGGATACCGGCTATCAGGCTTCCGGCGTTTGTTCGATTGCCACCTTCTGAATGATAGATTTTAACTCCGAACAAATCGACATTCGGCGCAATCCCCTGAGCTGGTGTATGCTGGTCGGCACCGATGATGCTGGCCACATGCGTTCCGTGTCCATCGTGATCATTGGTCCAGTCATCAGCTCCTTTGGAATGATTTTCTCCAAAAATACTGTGTCCGCCGGCAAAACTGATATCATTGTGTCCATCGTAAAAACCTGTATCCAGTACGGCTACTCGTACATCACGTCCTGTGACATCTTCATCCCAGGCATCAAACGTTCCAATCATGTCCTGATTCCAATCATCTGAAGAAATAGCAGGACTGCTGTCTGTCTGAGTTGTCTTCATTTCCTGGTCATACGTAACCCGCTCAACATTTTCCTGCTGGCTGATGGCCTTAACGGAAGAAGCCGGAACAGACATCGTCTGCAAATTCTGTATACTGGTCACATTTTTAAAAGCGGGATCCAGCTCGTCTTCGGAAGGGGCTTCACCTTCGTAGCGGACGATTATATCAATGTAGTCATCTGAATGATGACGGTCGTGTGCCATGGCGGCTGTCGATGGGAGCAGTGTCCCTAATATCAGTAAAGCAGCGGCTGTACACTTGATTAAAAATACCCATTTCTTAGTCACCGATAAATTTCTCCTTTTTGATTTAAACGTGTGGTTCATTTCTGTCTGGATTAGATTAAGTAATTTAAAAACATTTCAAGGTTTTTGGCCTCATTAAAGGTATCTTATCACAAGAGAATGAAGAGCTCCGGGTTAAAAGTCTTATAAAATTAATTTATATTAGAGTCTTGTCACATTTCGTTAAAATATTATAGAATTATAAGAATAAGTGATAGAATGTAAGGGATATCAGTAGTGTAAAGGGGTGTTTATAGTCAATGACTACTATTGAAGAAGCTGTTTTATATTTTAGAACACAGCCAGGAATGCCAAGACTATTCAAACTTTTTAGAACAGAATTACTCAAACACCGTAAAGTTAAAGGGACAGCCAAACTTGATTTGTTCAAACCTGAAGAGATGGAGGCCATCGCGCATTTTTTCCAGGTGACACCGGAATCGCTCGCATCCAAAGGTAGGGTTGACCTGGAAGCATTCGACCGTAAACTGGATACGCCGCCCTTTAACGGGATCGATTTAACACATCTGCTGGAAGCTTTTTTCGACGAAAAGCTTCTGTCCTTATCTACTAAGGAAGAACGAAAATATTTCCTGAACCAACTGGAGGATAATTATTCTCTGTTGAAAGACTGGCTGGGATACATCAAACGAAACACGGCAGATACCGACTGGATTCAGCAGCTAATTGAAGACTCGACTCACCAATTTGAACAATATGTTCTGTATTTATCAGAAGGCGTGCGTCTATTGCCGGCACGCCCTATACGTCTGTCTGTCTTTAGTCAGATTATTACGCTTGATGCTGATGCGTTCCATCCATCGAGTGACTTGGGTAAATTGTGGCTTCATGTTCTGGCGGAAACCACACGTCTACATGCCATTGAACCTATCACGCTGCCGGTGACAAAAAAGGAAACCGATCAACTGCTGGAATCTTTTAACTTGTTCCGCGAAGACATTTCAGACACCGTGACGGTCACTAACTTGTTTGCGGAAACACAGTCCGGCTACCATCCGATGTGGGAAGCAGCTGTTCATACCCGCAGTGTTCTAACTGTACCATTAAGAGAGGTCATCAAACTGCAGGCAGTGTATCCCGCACATTCCAAGGACATCGTCTGGGTTGTAGACAATCCAGAAGTCTTTACCCGTCTCATGGATGAAGTACCCACACTTCCTATGATTTGCCCGATAGAAAAATGGTCCTGTGCAATCTGGGAGGTCTTTGACCGTCTGGAAGAAGAAGGCATTGAACTGCGCTTTGTTGGAGACTTCACACCTGAAAGCATTGTAAGAGCTGAAGAGCTGCTGCTGCAATTTCCATCCAATGCCAAAACATGGCGAATGGAAATTCCGCTTTATTTAAATTCACTTGAAAAGAATGAGAAGTTAACTGAGGACAAGCTGGCGCTTCTGGACAAGCATCATCTGGACTTTTTAGCCTGTTTGAAAGATGAAATGCGAGAGAAAAAACGTCCTGCCTACTTGATGACCCGCATCGAAGACCTGGCTGAGGAGCTGAAAAAGCTGTATTCGGACTCCTAATACAGAAATAAATTAATGACCCAATTAAAACTGATAACAGCACATGAAAGGAAGACAGTCATGAAAAAAATTAAAGTGACAGATGACAATCGTTTACTTCATGGAGGAGATTACAATCCGGATCAGTGGCTGGATTACCCAGATATACTGAAAGAGGATGTTGAACTGATGAAGGCGGCACATACCAATACGTTTTCCATCGGTATTTTTGCCTGGGCAGCCCTGGAACCTGAAGAAGACAAGTACGATTTTGATTGGCTGGACAAAGTCATCGAGCGCATCCATTCAATTGGAGGACGTTTTATTATGGCTACACCAAGTGGAGCGAGACCAGCCTGGATGTCTCAGCATCACCCTGAAGTATTGAGAGTCGATGCGTACAGACGAAAACAGCTTCACGGCGCACGGCACAATCACTGTTTTTCTTCTGAGTATTACCGTAAAAAAACGCAGGAGATGAATACCAAGCTGGCCGAGCGATACGGTGACCATCCCGCGCTTTTGATGTGGCATATATCGAACGAGTTTGGCGGCGAATGTCACTGTGATAGCTGTCAGAACAATTTCCGTGAGTGGCTGAAAAATAAATACAATAACGATCTGAAAGAATTGAATCATTCCTGGTGGGGAGCATTCTGGAGTCACACCATTACAGACTGGGAACAAATTGAATCCCCTTCACCAATCGGAGAAAACGCTGTTCATGGTATGAACCTGGACTGGCGACGGTTTGTCACGCACCAGACGATTGATTTCTATAAAAATGAAATAAAACCCCTTAGAGAACTGACGCCGGATGTGCCGATTACAACAAATTTCATGTCCGATAATCCAGAGTTTGTTCCTTTTACAGCGCTTGACTACAGTCAGTTTGCCAAAGAAGTCGATGTCATCAGCTGGGACGCCTATGCACCGTGGCATACGGATCAGGAAGACACGGCAACATTAGCTTCACGTGTCGCCTTTTTAAATGATCACTTCTATTCAATGAAAAATCAGCCGTTTCTGCTGATGGAATCCACACCGAGTCTGGTCAACTGGCATGACGTCAATAAAGCCAAGCGTCCGGGAATGCATTTCTTGTCTTCGATGCAGATGCTGGCGCACGGCTCAGATAGTATTCTCTACTTCCAGTGGCGCAAGTCCCGTGGTTCATCCGAAAAATTCCATGGAGCTGTTGTTGACCACGACCGGTCCAAAGATAACCGGGTATTCAAGGAAGTGGCTCAGCTCGGAAAAGCGATGGAAGACCTGTCGGATTGTGTCGTCGGGTATCAACGCAAGGCAGATGTTGGGATTTTATATGATGTGGAGAGTGACTGGGCACTGAACGATGCTCAGGGATTTGGACTGAAAACCAAGAAGTACGGGGAGACCTTGCAGAAGCACTATCAGATGTTTTGGGAAAACAACATTCCTGTCGATGTCATTTCAAAAGAAACAGCTTTTGACCCTTACAAGATTCTTCTGATTCCGATGCTTTATATGTTGTCGGAGGAAACAGCAGAAAAAATCAGTGCCTTTGTCAAAAATGGCGGAACAGTCGTGACGACCTATATTACAGGCCTGGTTGATGAAGCTGACTTGACGCATATGGGTGGCTGGCTGAAACCGTTAAAAGAAGTCTTTGGAGTGGAACCGCTGGAAACCGATACCTACTATCCAAGCGACAGAAACAGCGTGGTCTATAACGGCAAGGCATACGAAGTCAGAGACTATGCTACAGTATTAAAGCTGCTGGAAGCAGAATCCTTAGGCAGTTATGAGGAAGACTTTTACAAAGATACTCCTGCACTAACAAAAAATACCTATGAGAAAGGACAGGCCTTTTACATCGGCGCCCGTCTGAACGATGACTTCCACCGAGTCTTTTACAACGAACTGATTAAGACGCACGACTTGAAGCCGGCACTGGAGGCCAAGCACAACCGGGGTGTGTCCATTCAGGCAAGAAAAGCTGAAGGAAAACAAACCATTTTCATCATGAACTTTACAGAAGAAAGTCAGACGTTACTGCTTCTTGAAGAAGTAACAGACTGTCTGACTGATGAAGTGCTCGGCGGTGCCTTGGAACTGGCACCTTATGAAACGAGAGTTGTCGAGAAAAGAATATGATCCGTTGTTCTCGACTAAAATGTTCACAAATTACATCTAAACCTGACTGCGGATTATTGGTATAATGTAAGAAGGTAATAAAAGTGACTACTTTGGGAGGTAGAAAGGGGAAAGCATTTGGTTACATTAAGTGACGTTGCGAAAAGAGCAAATGTCTCAAAAATGACTGTCTCTCGCGTGATCAATCACCCAGAACAAGTGACGGATGAGTTGAAGCAAATGGTTTATGAAGCCATGCAGGATTTAAACTATCGGCCTAATGCCGCTGCAAAGGCTTTGGCCAATAATCGCACACAGATAATCAAGCTCTTGATACTGGAAGAAATGGATACAACTGAACCCTACTATATGTTTCTGCTGACAGGCATTGCCAATGAATTGGATAAACATGCCTACAGTCTGCAGCTATTGACGCACAGAAATATTCAGATAGGTGAATCCGACGGGTACATCGTCTGCGGTATGCGCAGCAAAGATGCCCCATTGATTGAAGAGTTGAACAAACCGACTGTGTTATTTGGTCAGAATGACTTCGGCTTTGATTACGTTGACAGCAATAATGAGAGCAGCATGGAACGGGCAACAGCCTATGCCATTGAAAAAGGCTACGAAAAAATCGTCTATATTGGCATTGATGTGGATGAGCCCTTTGCTCATTCGAGAGAAAAAGGCTACGCTGCCGTTATGGACAAGCATGGGATGGAAAAATGCGTCTACCGGCTTGAAAACCGTTCGCGTTATTCCGCCGCATTCATCAGAGAAAATTTTGATGAGTTTCCAAAAAACACCTTGTTTCTCTGTGCCTCGGACCGATTAGGACTGGGTGTCATTCGCGAAATCAAGGAGAGAGGCTACTCTATTCCTGAAGATTATGGCGTGATTGGCCATGACGGAGTATTCCTTGATCAGATTGCCTATCCGCATCTAACGACACTCAAACAGTCCATTGCGGAAATGGGCGCTGCCTGTGCACGCATGGTTCTGAAGAAAGTCAATGAAAGTGGCAAATCTCAGGGAAATGAGTTGTTCGAGACTGAACTGAAAATTGGCGGGACGACCCGAAATGATTCAGACTGAGGTAGGCTGTGTTTGAAAATAGAGTGACTGACTGGAGTGGACTAATGGTCTGCTCCATTTTTTTGTTTAAAAGGTGTATAGGACAGATTAATAAGGTATAATAAATTATAAAAAAAGCAGAGATGAGTGAACGGAATGAAAAAGATAGTGTCCATTATAGTAATCGTGCTGGGTATTTTTAGTTTACTGGTGCTGTTCAGTGCCTGCACGGATGAATCAGCTTCGACAGCAGACAGCACCCTCACTATCAGTGAGGGTGATCTAACGGAAAGAGAGGAATTTTTGCTCTCAAGTTTGACTGAGCAAAGTTTTATGTATGATTTTGCCATCGAAGGTGGACACGAAGGCCTAGCCCTATACGTTGAGAAGTTCGTTTATGGGGAACAGGAGGAATATCCGGTCGGTTCAATAATTATAGAAGAAATAGACGAGAGCGGTTCGCTCCTGTTTGCGATTAATCGACCGGACATAGAATCGGATGAACGGTCCTTTATTTTCGGTGTAGAAAGTGACGGTAACTGGTCTACGGTAACATCTATGGATAGGATGACTATAGAGGAAGATGAATTAGCTGCAACATTATCGGAAAGTGCCGCGAGTGATGGGAATGACATGACTGTAACAGAGGGAACAGTCATATTGGCCAGTATCATTCATGCCAATGGAGAAAAAGGCATCAGCACGCTTACACACGAATTTTATGAGGATGTAGAGGGCAACCTCGACGAAATTGAAGCCTATGAAACGGTCTACCTGTTAACGGTCGAGTTTTTCCACGATGGAGATTTGGACTAGTTTAGTGTCAGCTGATTGTTATAAATGGACCTCCTTGGCAAGTCAAACTTGATTTATTACTCAATTTTTATTAAAGTAAAGTTAGGATAACAAATGATATTAAATAGAATAGCTTAAACCTGAGGAAGAGGTCTATCAAACAGTTGAGAGACATCCATCTTCAGGTTTTTTGTTTTTATTGGAAAGGTGACTGTCCCGGTGCATGTGCTGACTTTTTTTCTGTTACCGATAACACTTTAAAATTTCTTGTATAATTTTATGCGCATGCTAGAATCAAATTGGAACCGCTTCATGAAACACACTATTTTATATCATTTAATTAGTATTTTTAAAACCAGAAGGAGTTTTATTATGGACACAGCTGCAATTTATCACCGCGCCGAAAGTGAATACGCTTATTTATACGAACGCGGACACTATCACATTCGTATTCGAACGAAAACAAAAGACGTGCAGAGCGTCGAACTCTTGAGTGGAGATCCTTACTCTCTCGATAGTGAGAAATGGTATATGCATGGCAAGGAAATGAAAAAAGTTGCCTCCACTAATATGCATGATTACTGGATGATAGATACACACGAACCGACTAAGCGCATGGCTTATGGGTTCAGAGTCATCGGAAAAGACGGTATTGAAATTTTCTATTCAGATCAGGGGGTCTTCCCATTTGAGGAAACATTCTTGAGTCAAATGAATTTTTATTTCCGTGTACCGTACATTCATGAAATCGATGCCTTCCGTGCACCTAAATGGGCAAGCGAAACAGTCTGGTATCAGATTTTCCCGGAACGCTTTGCCAACGGCGATCCGTCAAATGATCCGGAAGGGACATTGCCATGGGGAAGCAAGGAAAATCCGTCGCGTGATGACTTTTATGGCGGGGACTTACAGGGTGTACTGGACAAGATGGATTATCTGGAAGATCTGGGAATCAACGGTATTTATTTCACACCGATTTTCAAGGCTCATTCCAATCACAAATATGACACTATAGACTATATGGAAGTCGACCCGGATTTCGGAGATAAGGCGTTATTCAAAGAAGTGGTTGAAGAAGCTCATCGAAGAGGCATACGGGTAATGATTGATGCCGTTTTCAACCATGTCGGTATTCATTCACCTGAGTGGCAGGATGTCTTGAAGAACCAGGAAAATTCAAAATATAAAGACTGGTTTTACATTCATTCCTTCCCAGTTGAAGATGTCGGCCAGATGAGCACAGAAGAGCTGGAAAATGTAGGCCGTGTGAACTATGATACGTTCGCCTTTACCGGTCACATGCCAAAACTGAATACAGCAAATCCTGAAGTGCAGGAATACCTGCTGGATATAGCGACATACTGGGTCAAGGAATTTGATATAGATGCTTGGCGTCTGGACGTTGCCAATGAAGTGGATCACTTTTTCTGGAAACGATTCTTCAAAGAAACAACAGCCATTAAAGAAGACCTTTATATATTAGGTGAAATCTGGCATTCCTCTCAAAACTGGTTGAATGGAGATGAGTTCCATGCGGTTATGAACTATGCCTTTACTGATACGATTGAAAACTACTTCTTCAAAAAGTTCCTGTCACCATCACGACTGGTATCCGGACTGAACAGTCAACTGATGCTTTACCGTCAGCAGACAACCGAAGTCATGTTTAACCTTCTGGATTCACATGATACACCGCGCTTGATGACCAAGGCGGGTTACGACAAAAACCTCGTTAAATCGGCTATGGTCTTTCTATATTCTCAGCCGGGTGCGCCATGTATGTACTACGGAACAGAAATGGGCATGGACGGAGGAATGGATCCGGACTGCCGTAAGTGCATGATTTGGGATGAAGACAAGCAGGACCATGACATGCTCGATTTCAGTAAAAAACTAATCAGTTTCCGTAAAGCCTATTCGGACATTCTTGTTTCAGGAGAAACCGAATGGCATGACGTAAGAGACGACGAACAGTTCCTAGGATTCAAGAGAAAACTGGGGAACAAAGAATTGCTGTTCTTCTTTAATCAGGACGAGGAAGAGGCATTCTTGCCGATGATTCCAAATGGAGCCGAAAAAGTATTCCACTTGAACGATATTGGAGATAATGGTGAGACTATGCTGACTCAGAATGGATTCTCTATTTACTACTATGAAGATAATGAAGACGAAAGAAAAGAACGCTTGTTGAAGAAGCGAAACCGCGCAAAAAAACGCAAGGTGCTAATGGAAGCCATAAAAAAGTAAAACGGAACGGATAAAATTGAGATAGGACGTGTATGTATGGAAAGAATTGCAAAAGTTGACCCCTGGAAAGTCATTTCCACAGATGTAAAGGACAAAAAGCGTGTACAGGAAAGCCTGACGTCACTCGGAAACGGCTATATGGGACTGCGTGGAAATTTTGAAGAAGGGTTCTCTGGTGATACTCATATCGGAACCTATCTGGCAGGTGTCTGGTACCCGGACAAAACGCGAGTAGGCTGGTGGAAAAATGGCTATCCGGATTATTTTGGAAAAGTAATCAATGCGACGAACTTTATTCCTGTAACTATTCTGGTCAATGGACATCAGATTGACTTGAATACAGACGATGTCAGAGACTACCACTTGGAACTGGACATGAAAGAAGGGTTACTCAACCGTTCATTTATCTGGATGAAAGACGGCCTTGAAGTCAAATTCAGTTTTTCCCGTTTCGTCAGTGTGGCAACTAAAGAACTGGCTGTCGTCAATGTCGCTGCTGAAGTGCTTAGCGGACAGGCAACAATCGAAATGACACCACACCTTGATGGGGACGTTGAAAACGAAGACAGCAACTATGACGAAATGTTCTGGATCGAACGAAACCGCGGTCTTAGACCGTATCCGTTCCTGACAACTAAGACGATTGAAAATAACTTCGGTACGGATCGTTTCACAGTGACAACGATGATGACCAGTCAGACGGATAATCTGGAAAAGCGCTCCTCAGCTGATTCTGAATTGAAGGTATCAGAAACCTTCAGTAAAGATGTCTCAGCTGGCGATAAAGTATCGCTGACTAAACTGATTGCCGTAGTAAATAGCCGTGACATTGCAGAAAGTGACCAAGTCGAAGCTGCGCAGGCTATTTTAGATACCGCAACTGAAACTGGTTTTACCGGCTTGAAGGAAGCACATATCAATGAGTGGGCTACCCGCTGGAACAATGCCGATGTAATTATTGAAGGCGATGAAGCCAGTCAGCAAGGTGTTCGTTTCAACATTTTCCATCTGTTCGCAACCTATTACGGTGAAGATCCACGTTTGAATGTAGGGCCTAAAGGCTTTACGGGCGAAAAATACGGCGGCGCAACCTACTGGGATACCGAATCCTGTATTCTGCCTATGTATCTGTCGATTACGGAAGAAGACGTATCCAAGCAGCTTCTTGTTTACCGTCATAACCAGCTGGAACAGGCTTATACAAATGCGCAGAAACAGGGACTTGAAGGGGCGCTGTACCCAATGGTCACGTTCACTGGTATTGAATGCCATAACGAATGGGAAATTACCTTTGAAGAAATTCACCGTAACGGTGCCATTGCCCATGCAATCTTCAACTACGAAACGTACTTTGGAGACGACTCCTATGCAGTGGAAAAAGGACTGGATGTTCTGGTCGGCATTTCCCGTTTCTGGGCAGACCGTGTGCATTACTCCAAACGCAATGAAAAATACATGATTCATGGCGTGACGGGTCCGAATGAATATGAAAACAACGTCAACAACAACTGGTACACCAACACAATGGCGGCATGGACGTTACGCTACACACTTGAAACGCTGGAGAAAGCTTCGGATGAGAAGAAGCAGTCCTTGGCTATCAGCGCAGAAGAGAGTAACAAGTGGGCTGACATAGTTGAGCACATGTACTATCCGAAAGATGAAGAGTCAGGTGTTTTTGTTCAGCATGATACTTTCCTGGACAAAGACCTGCGTCCGGTAGACTCACTGAAACCGGAAGAACGTCCAATTAACCAGAACTGGTCATGGGACAAGATTCTACGTTCACCGTTTATCAAACAGGCGGATGTCCTTCAGGGACTCTACTTCCTGGGACATGAGTATTCAATGGAAGAAAAAGAGAAAAACTTTGATTTCTATGAGCCGATGACTGTTCATGAATCTTCTCTATCGCCGCTGGTTCACTCTATTCTTGCATCGGAACTGGGCAAGAAAGACAAGGCCTTTGAGATGTACGAGCGTACGGCGCGTCTCGATCTGGACAACTACAACAACGATACAGAAGACGGCCTGCACATTACCTCGATGAGTGGCGGCTGGCTGTCAATTGTTCACGGTTTTGCCGGCATGCGTACCTTGACCGGTGGCTTGTCATTTGCTCCATACTGTCCAACTCAATGGACAGGGTATCAGTTCAAGCTGAAATACCGTGGCCGTCTGATAGCTGTTCATGTGACTGCTGATGAAGTGGAATTCTCCCTTCAGGAAGGCGACGCATTGACTTTCACACTGTACGGAAAAGAAGTCAAGCTGGAAGATACACTGACTTCTACCTTGCATGAAAAAGAAGGTGTACCGGAAGCTACTCTGACCAACGCATTCGATAAATAAACAACAGATGAAAGGAGGGGACACGCTCCCCTCCTTTTTATTGACAATAAGAGCATAACTCAGTTCTGCCTTCTGTTGGTTTGGAAATGAAAGAGAGGAAACGACACGCCGTCCGGCGCGTCGTGACCCTATTAAAGACTCTTGTTTAACGGAATTATTTTTAATGTAAGGCTTCATTAGGAGTGTGGCTATTTGTGCGTGGACTCAAATTGAGCAATAGTACGAGTGGAGGGGCAAGAATGAAGCTTGCGGGAACCCGGCTGACAGAATCAGCTGAGTCACCGGTCAATGGCTTTTAGCCTGAGACTGAAAGGTGATAGTGAATTGAGTGACTGGTCAACACAAGGTTCAACCGTTACTCGCAGTTTCTTGTGTAACGAGTCACTGGCCAACTGATTGCTGGCCGATAACTCATAGGCGTCAATCTTCTGGGTGACTGGTTAACTGACTGTTGACCCTCAACCCAAAACAAAATTTGCACTGAGTAACTATGGAAACGACAAAACAATAAGTATGGAGGAATAAAGATGATTAAAGGATTAGTTTTTGATTTAGATGGTGTGATTACAGATACGGCTGAGTACCATTATCTGGCCTGGAAAAGTCTGGCTGAAAAAATAGGCATTGAGATTGACCGTGAGTTCAACGAGCAACTGAAAGGCATCAGCCGTATGGAGTCGCTTGATTTGATTTTGAAGCACGGAAACAAGGAAGCGGACTTTACAGAAGCAGAGAAAGAAGAACTGGCTACCCAGAAAAATGAAGAGTACAAAGAATACATCAAGGAAATTACGCCAGCCGACCTGCTTCCCGGCATCGACAAGCTGCTCAAAGAAGCCAAAGAAAAAGGCCTGGGCATGACCCTGGCTTCAGCAAGTAAGAACGGTCCGGCTATCATGAACAGCCTGGAAATCATGGACTTGTTTGACGGAATCGTTGATCCAGCGACTCTTAAAGCAGGTAAACCTGATCCGGAAATCTTTGTTCGTGGAGCTGAAATGCTTGGTCTGAGACCCGACGAGTGTGTCGGTTTTGAAGATGCAGAAGCGGGTATTGAAGGCATCAACGGAGCCGGAATGTTCTCTGTTGGAGTCGGTTCAGAAGATGCGATGCAGAAGGCGGATTATGCAGTGACAAGTACAGAAGAATTAAATCTGGATACTATTTTAGCGAAAGCAAGCCAATAGGAGAGGAGATTAAACGTATTATGAAGTGGTGGCAGAATGCAGTCATTTATCAGATTTACCCGCGTAGTTTTCAGGACAGTAACGGCGATGGGATTGGAGACATTCAAGGCATTATCAGTCGACTCGACTATCTGGAAGAACTGGGAGTGGATGCCATATGGCTGAGTCCGGTTTATCAGTCGCCGAACGATGACAACGGCTACGATATCAGTGATTACCAGGCTATTCATCCCGAATACGGCACGATGGAAGACATGGATGAACTGATTGAAGAAGCCAAAAAACGGTCCATTCGTATTGTGATGGACCTGGTCGTAAATCACACGAGTGACGAACACAACTGGTTTGTCGAAGCGAAAAAGGGAAAAGAGAATCCTTACCGGGACTACTATGTCTGGCGGAATTCAGTCGACGGAAAAGAACCGAATAATTTAGGGTCCACATTCGGCGGATCGGCCTGGGAACTGGATGAAACTAGCGGACAATACTACTTGCATCTGTTCAGCAAAAAACAGCCCGATTTGAACTGGGAAAACGAGCAGATGCGCTCGGACATTTATGAAATGATGAATTACTGGCTGGACAAAGGTATCGGTGGTTTCCGAATGGATGTCATTGATTTAATTGGCAAGAAACCGGATGAGGAGATTACAGCTGACGGACCGAAACTGCATGACTACCTGAAAGAATTGCACGACAACACTCTAAAAGGACGTGATGTCATGACAGTCGGTGAGACATGGAGTGCGACACCTGAAACGGCTAAACTGTATTCTCATCCTGATCGGAATGAACTCTCAATGGTATTCCAGTTTGAACACATGATGCTGGATGAACAGCCTGGAAAGACCAAATGGGATTTAAAGGCGCTTGATTTGCAAGAATGGAAAGAGGTGCTCACAAAATGGCAGGTCGAATTAAAAGATGACGGTTGGAACAGTCTGTTTCTGAATAATCACGATACCCCAAGAGCGGTTTCACGCTTTGGAAATGATACAGAATTTCGTGAAAAGAGTGCCAAGTGTCTCGCTATTGTATCGCATATGATGAAAGGGACCCCCTATATTTTCCAGGGTGAAGAAATTGGTATGACTAATCGAAAGGTCAAGTCAATTGATGAAGTGGATGATATTGAAAGTATCAATATGTACACTGAACGTCTTGAAGAAGGGTATTCTGAAGAAGAGCTTCTGCATGTGATTAACGTCAAAGGAAGAGACAATGCACGGACACCTGTACAGTGGAGCGCCGAGGAACAGGCCGGTTTCACCGAAGGCACACCATGGCTGCCGGTACAACCAAATTATAAGGAAATTAACATTGAAGCAGCTCTGAAAAATACGGAGTCAGTCTTTTACACATACCAGCGTCTTATTGAGTTGAGAAAAAACAATCCGATAATGGTCTGGGGAGATTTTGAACTGCTGATGGCAGATCACCCATCGCTATTTGTATATAAACGCAGTTATGAAGGGGAAACGTGGCTGGTCTGTGCAAATATCAGTGAGGAACCAGAACGGTTGTTACTAAATGAACTGTCACTTAAATCAGAAATGATTATTTCAAATGCGAAGCGGACAACGGTCACTTCGGACGGGTTAGTTTTATCACCTTACGAAGCCTTTGTTGTCAAGCTTTAGAGTTAGTTTATATAATTATCATAAGAACTGATACAACCTGATACCGGTAACATAAAAAAAACAATTGAAACATTTGTCAAAACCTTATATAGTTAGAATGTAATCACTTACAAAAACTTTTTTTAAGCCCTTTCATTCAAAACGGTACCTTTTGTCTGAGAGAGGCAAAGAAAAAGAAGTGACACCAAATGGTTTCAAATTTTTTAAAAAATAGTAAAAAAAACAGGAGGAATAATACATGCTTAATTCTAAATTTTGGTATAAAGGATTGTTACTGCTTTCAACAGCCGGTTTATTAGCTGCTTGTGGAAACGGTGACAACGGAGACACTGATGAAACTGCAACAGACGAGGACACTACAGAAGAAACTGTAGATGATACAAACGGTGATAACGGTGAATCTGCTGAAGGAAACGACGAAGATACGCCGGAAAAACCCGAAGTACTTACAATGTGGGTTAATGATGAAGAAGTACAACTGGATGCTTACACAGAAATCACAGATCGATTTACTGAAGAATATGACATTGAAGTAGAAATTACACCATATGAAATGCTGGAACAGCTTGACGGTATGAGCCTCGATGGTCCTGCTGGTCAAGGCCCTGACTTATTCTTCCAGCCACATGACCGTATGGGAGATATTCACCTGCAAGGGTTGGCTTTAGATCTGGACTTAACTGACGATCAATTAGACCGTTTAGGTGAGTACAACGAAGAAGCGGTTCTATCTTTCAGCTATGAAGGTGAACAGTATGGTATTCCAGCAGTTGTAGAAACATACGCACTGTTTATCAATACTGATATCGTACCAGAAGCTCCTGAAACAATGGACGAACTGATGGATATCGCCCGTGAAGAAACTACTGGAGATCAGTATGGTTTCATGATGGATGCAGCTAACCTTTACTTCACCTATCCATTCATAACTGCAGACGGTGGGTACATCTTTGCACAGGACGAGGACGGAGTTTATGACACATCAGACATAGGCTTAAACACACCTGAAGCTGTAGAATCAGTAGAAACTATTCAATCATGGTTTGACGAAGGACTTATGCCATCAGGTACTGACCTGGAAGTTGCTAACAGTCTCTTCCTAGATGGAAATGTAGGGATGATTGTTAATGGTCCTTGGGCAATCTCTGAATACCGTGAAGCACTAGGTGACAGCCTGGAAGTTGCAGAACTGCCATCTCAAGATGGTGAGCCATTGAACTCATTCTCAGGAAACAAAGGCTGGTTAGTCAACTACTACACAGAAAATGACTATTGGGCAACTGAATTAGCTTTATTCATCACTAATGAAGAAAGTTCACAAACTTACTTCGAGATGGCTGGAGAACTGCCTGCGCATACTGCTGTAGATATTGATGACGAGTTCCTGGCACCTATCTTTGCTCAAACTCAAAATGCACACCCAATGCCGAACATTCCTGAAATGTCACAAGTTTGGGAACCAATGGGTGACGCACTGAACTTTGTACAACAAGGTGAAGATGTACAGGGCGTATTAGATGAAGCTGTTCAACAAATTGAATCAGAAATTTCAATGATGGGTCAATAAATTTAAAATCATTGCAAATTCAAACTAATTTGAGTAGGAGATTGAGCGATTTGACACTCAATCTCCTTCTTCATATTAGTTATTATTATGAATGAAGCTTTTATCACATATAGTCTCTATGTGATTGTTTCAGGCCTGATAGAAGGAGAGAGATTATGGCTGATAACGACAACCAAATCAAACCGTCTCAGACAAGAACAGAAGATCTGAATCATAGCCCCAAAAAAGCTATGCTCTTATCGATTATTCCTGGTATGGGACAGATTTATAATAAAAGAAAACTGAAAGGAATCGCCATTTTCATTATTTTCGCTGCTTTTGCAGTCGTTTCAATTGAATTTGTCGTTTCTGGTTTACAAGGCCTTGTTACCTTGGGTAACGAACCGCGTGTTGATGATTCACGTGTGTTCCTAGTTGAAGGTATACTGGCAATGATTTTTGCTATTTTCTATGCTTCACTTTATTGGATTAATTTACAGGATGCAAAAAATGAAGCGCAAAAAATCAGGGACGGATGGACACCCGGTGGGGTTATTGAAAACTTCAAAAACTCCTGGGATACAGCTTTTCCGTATGTTCTGATTGGACCTGGATTTTTACTGCTCATTTTTGTAGTTATTTTACCGCTTTTGTTTATGGGCTTCTTAGCCTTTACAAATTATAACTTGTATAACGCACCGCCTCGTAACCTGCTTCAGTGGGTAGGCTTTGATAACTTCACTCGCTTACTTACATTGGCAGAGTGGCGTCAAACGTTCATCAGTGTTTTGTCTTGGACATTAACCTGGACATTCGTTGCAACAACTCTACAGATTGCATTAGGAATGTTCTTGGCTGTCTTAACTAACGACAAACGCTTAAAAGGGAAAAAGCTCATCCGTACTGTCCTGATCTTGCCTTGGGCAGTTCCGGGATTTGTAACTATTATCATTTTCTCTGCACTGTTCAATGATAACTTTGGGGCAATCAACCTGGATATCATGCAGCCTTTGTTCAACACGACTATCCCGTGGATGACCAATGTCATGTGGAGTCGAATTGCGATTATTGCGATTCAAGTCTGGCTGGGCTTCCCTTACGTCTACGCACTTTTCTCAGGTGTACTGCAAGGGATTTCAGACGACTGGTATGAAGCTGCCGATATGGACGGGGCCTCACGCTGGCAGAAATTTAGAAATATCACGTTCCCGCATTTGATGTTTGCGACAGGACCGTTGTTATTGACTCAATATACATTTAACTTCAACAACTTCAATATCATTTACTTGTTTAATGAAGGTGGACCAGCTGTGCGTGGGCAAAATGCCGGCGGTACCGACATTCTGATTTCCTGGGTATTCAGTCTGACCTTTACCAATTCACAATTCAGTATGGCCGCTGCTATTTCACTGATTCTGGGAGTGATTGTCGCAACATTTGCGTTCTTCCAGTTCAGACGATCACGTTCATTTAAAGAGGAGGGGACTATGTAATGACTGATACTCCAAAGAAAAAGAGTAAAAAGCAAATGACTCGCAAACAGAGAAGTCGTTTTGAAGTAGGCGTTATTTACTTCATTCTGGCTATTATGTTCATTATCATTGCCTATCCACTCTTCTGGGCGTTCGCAATGTCCATGAACACGACAAGTAACTTATACAGCGCATCACTGAATCCGGCCGACTGGTCATTTGATAATTTCGTCTGGCTGTTTACGCATCCTAGAAGTAATTACTTGATCTGGTACAGAAACACATTATTTGTTTCAGTTGTTGTATCATCTGTCACAACTCTGACGGTAAGTTTTGTAGCTTATGCCTTTTCACGATACCGTTTCAAGGGGCGTAAAAACGGCTTGTATGCCTTCTTACTCCTGCAGATGTTCCCAGTTCTCATGGCCATGGTTGCCTTGTTCATTCTATTGAATCTGGTTGGACTGTTGGATAATTTATGGGGACTGATACTGATTTATATCGGTGGAGGTATTCCGATGAATGCCTTCTTAGTTAAAGGATACTTTGACACCTTACCAAGGTCTTTAGACGAATCTGCTAAAATGGATGGTGCTGGACACTTTAGAATCTTTTTCCAGATTCTTCTGCCACTTGCCAAACCTATTTTATCCGTTGTGGCATTGTTTAACTTCATGGCACCTTTCATGGACTTTATCCTGCCGCGAATTGTATTAAGAAGTCCGGAGAACTTTACCCTGGCATTAGGATTGTACAACTTCGTTAATGCCCAGTTCTCAAATAACTTCAGCCGATTTGCTGCCGGTGCAGTATTGATTGCTGTTCCGATAGCAACAGTTTACTTGATTTTACAGAAATACCTCATCTCAGGCCTTGCCTCAGGTGCGACAAAAGGATAATAAGAACACTGCTCTCCTTACTGTTTAGTGAGGAGAGTATTTACCGACGACATGGAAGCGCTTAAAACACAAAAGGAGAGAACACATGAAAGAAAAATTTCAACCTTTATTTTCTGCTTTTTTAGTTGCTTTATTAGTTATGCAGTCACTGGCTCAGCTTTTCCCCGTTTTTCAGACAGTTAGAGCTGAAACGGAGCGGTCACTGCGTGTGCATTTGGAAACCGACTCTATCGATAATGACTTATCTTTATGGATGTGGGGAGATGTCATCACCCCTTCTGATTCAGTAGCCGATTGGCCAAATGGTTCACCTTTTGTCGAAGAGAACCAGACAGAATTTGGCTTTTATCAGGACATTCAGATTACAGAAGATGCTGAAGAAATTGGATTAATTCCCGTATTTTCTGACGGATCTAAATATATTGAAGACAATGTAGAAATAGAGTTATTCTCAGAAGTCGAAGAAGTCTGGATTAGAGAAGACGGCTCTGTTTACTACTATGAGCCAATCGATTTTGATTCACCAACTATTCGAGTTCATTACTATGATGAAGAAGCAAATTATTCAGATTACGGCGTATGGTACTGGGGAGCCGTTCCCAATCCATCAGATGGATGGCCTACCGGTGCTACTACTTTTTCATCAGAACAGGTAGGACCATACGGTGCTTACGTTGATATTCCTGTTAATGAAGGTGCTGAAGGTTTCTCATTTTTAATTCTTAATGTTGAGACAGCTGAGCAGACAGGGGACCTTGTTTTCGAAGACCTTGCCAATCACCAGCAGATTTTTCTGAAGGCGGGCGTTGAAGAAGTCTTTACCAACCCGTTTTATAGAGCAGATGCAGTAGAAGAAGGTCCAGATGAAACAGACGGTGAGGGAGACATTTCAGTTACTGCTTCCGTCAATCGTTCTTTCAATTACAACGAACATGGAATTTTAGATGTAAACATTGAGAACAATTCTGACCTTTCAATTGACCGCATCAGAGCTGATGTGTCATCCATCGGCGGACCAGAGAGTTTAACAGTTTCACCAGAATTAAACCGTGTGACTTTGTCAGCTGATCATACGGTAGCACCCGGTACTTATCCGATTACTGTTTCAGTCTGGGATGAGAACAATGGACGCTATAACGCTCAGACAGAAGTAACGATTGAAGCAAGAAACAAAGCTGAAGGCGAACGTGACTGGGATGAAGAAATTATCTACTTCATGCTGACAGATCGTTTCGCTGACGGAGATCCGTCAAACAATGACCCTTACGGCTTGAATTATGAAAATGCTGATAACCCTCGTGGAACCTATCAAGGGGGAGATTTTAAAGGGGTTACTCAAAATCTTGCTTACCTTGATGATTTAGGTGTTTCAACTATCTGGATTACACCGATTGTTGAAAATGTCGGGTATGATGTATCTTACGCGAACCCTGAAGATGGCAGCTATTACGGCTACCACGGCTACTGGGCTAAGGATTTTGAAGAATTAAATCCTCACTTGGGAACTTTGGCAGACTTCCATGAACTGATTGATTCTGCAGCCGATCGCGGAATTAATATCATGGTTGACGTCGTATTGAACCACACTGGATACGGATTACATCCTAATGATGGTGTAGATAACCCGCCGGCAGGATACCCAACTGATGAGGATCGTGCCCGTTTTGATGGTATGATCAGAGAAACTGGTGGCAGTAATGATCTGACAATGGAATTGGCAGGCTTGCCTGACTTTATCACAGAAGATCATGCAGTCAGAGAGCAATTGGTTGATTGGCAAGCTGACTGGATTACTAAGTCAACTACACCTAACGGGAATGCCATTGCAAGCTACCGTGTCGATACAGTTAAACACGTAGACGATCCAACTTGGCAGCATTTCAAAAATGAATTAGTTGAAAAAGACCCGGCATTCAAAATGATTGGTGAATCATGGGGCGCAAACTATAGAAATGACCATGGTTACTTGAATACTGGTACTATGGACAGCTTACTTGACTTCTCATTCAAAGACTATGCTTCTAATTTTGTGAGAGGAAACCTGACTTCTGTAAATAATACATTGATTGAGCGAAACCAGGTTCTGACAAGTGATGCAACCTTAGGACAGTTTCTGGGCAGTCATGATGAGGAAGGATTCCTATACAATCATAACGATAATGAAGGTCAGCTGAAACTGGCTGCTTCTCTACAAATGACCGCTAAAGGACAGCCTGTCATCTACTACGGTGAAGAATTAGGTCAATCCGGTGATGACAACTGGCCAGAATATGACAACCGCTATGATTTCGGTTGGGATATGATTGAAGGCAACTCAATTCTTGACCACTACCAGAGAGTGATTGGCTTTAGAAATGACTTTAGCGAACTGCTTTCCAGAGGGAACCGTTCAGAGTTTCTGACTTCAGAAGATGATGAATGGATAATGGTTGAACGGGCATTGAATGACGATTCCGTCTATATGGCATTTAATGTATCCGAAGAAGAACAGACAATTTCAGTAGAAGTGACCGGCGAAGATGTTATCGTGATGGATCACTACTCTGATGCTGAATACTCAGCTGTTTCAGTTGATGACAGTCATGTACTGACGTTCACAGTTCCGGCTATGGCTGATGGAGGAACAGCATTGCTTTCCATCGCAAATGGCAGCTTCATTTCTGAAGAAGTGGATACACCAGATGAGCCAGTAGAAGAAACTGATATTGAAGAAGGATTCTTTCGTTTACATTTTGCAGCGCTTCCGTCAGATGATATCGAAAATCTGGGACTTTGGATCTGGGAAGATGTGAAATCTCCATCCGAAAACTGGCCAACAGGAGCATTATCCTTTGAACAGGCCGTTGAAACAGATTATGGCTACTATATGGATATCGAATTGGCAGATAATGCTGAGAAGATTGGGTTCTTGTTCAATACGCGATCAGGAGCTAACTTATCGGATGACTATATTGTTCGTCTGATTTCACCAGAAATGAATCAGGCTTGGATGGACGCCGATTACGCTATCTATCCTTATGAGCCACTGTTCGAAGAAGATATGATTCGCATCAACTACAGAAGAAACAATGAAGACTACGATAACTGGGGTCTGTGGACTTGGGGAGACGTAGCTGAAGAGACAACAAACTGGCCAGATGGCGCTCACGACAGTGATGGCATCGGACAGTATGGAACATTCTTTAACCTGGACTTAGCTCCAGATGCAGAAGAAATCGGCTTTTTATTCCTGGATAAAGCAGGAAGCGACCAGACCACTGATTACGAGTTCTCAGGTTTATCAGAACACAGTCAGTTGTTTATTCGTGAAGGAGATGATACTGTCTATACCAATCCTTATTATGCCAGCGAAGCCGGCATGAGCAGAGCAGAATTGATTTCAGAGACTCAAATAGAAGTGTTTTTCCATTCGACAGAAGGGTTGTCTGAAGAAGGCATCCGAGATTTAATTGAAGTTACTGATTCAGAAGGAAATAGTGTAGAGTTTACGGTTACTATTGATCACGAACGCAATGTGGTTATCTTAGAAGGTGACTTTGCAGTTGAAAACGGTCCGTATACAGTCATATTTGACGAAACTGAAGCTGAAGCGCGTATGGGCTGGCGCTTGAAAGATGCCCTATATGCCTACGATGGCGAACTTGGTTTAGACTTACATGAAGACGGTACAGCTGACCTGAAACTGTGGTCTCCAAGTGCAGATGCAGTCCGTGTCGTATTATACGACAAAGACAATCAGGCTGACATTGTCAGAGATGACATTGAAATGGAAGCCAAAGATTCCGGAGTTTGGGAAATCGTATTAAATGAAGACACAACTGGTTTAAGCGATGTTACAGGCTACTTCTATCACTTCGAAATCGAACGGGATGGAGAATCTGTTATGGCTCTAGATCCTTACGCGCGTTCAATGGCAGCTTGGAACAGCAGCGATCCGGATAATTACATCGGAAAAGCAGCAATCGTCAACCCAAGCCATATCGGACCGGAACTGGATTATGCAGAAATTGAAGGCTATGAAAAACGTGAAGATGCGATTATCTATGAAATTCATGTCAGAGACTTCACATCAGATCCTTCGATAGAAGAAGAGCTCGATAGTCAATTTGGAACATTCAGTGCATTTGTTGAAAAACTGGATTACATTGAAAGTCTGGGTGTGACTCACGTTCAGATGCTTCCAGTCATGAGTTACTTCTTCGCAAATGAATTTGAGAATGACGAAAGAATGATGAACTATGCATCAACCAATGTAAACTATAACTGGGGCTATGACCCACATAGTTACTTCTCGTTAACTGGAATGTATTCAGAAAATCCTGAAGATCCAGCTAAACGAATAGAAGAATTCAAATTACTAATTGACGAAATCCACAACCGTGGCATGGGTGTCATATTAGATGTGGTCTATAATCACACAGCTAGAGTACACATTTTCGAAGATCTAGAACCAAATTACTACCACTTCATGGATGCAGACGGCACCTCACGAACAAGTTTCGGTGGCGGACGTCTAGGAACCACTCATGAAATGGCACGCCGCATTCTAGTCGACTCAATCACCTACTGGGTTGAAGAGTATAAAGTTGACGGATTCCGCTTCGACATGATGGGTGACCATGATGCAGAAAGTATCCAGATTGCTTTCGACGAAGCCAAAGAACTGAATCCGAACATTTTAATGATTGGTGAAGGCTGGCGTACATTTGTTGGAGACGAAGGTTATGAAGATGTTATGCCTGCAGATCAGGACTGGATGCAGCATACTGAAGCGGTCGGTTCATTCTCAGATGATTTCAGAAATGAACTAAAATCCGGCTTCGGCAGTGAAGGGGAGCCTCGCTTTATTACAGGCGGTGCACGTTCCATTCAGCAGATTTATGACAACTTAACAGCAAATCCGCATAACTTTACAGCTACTAACCCTGGCGATGTTGTTCCTTACATTGCTGCGCATGATAACTTGACCCTGCACGATGTAATCGCTCAGTCAATCCAAAAAGACCCTGAGTATCATCAGCAGGAAATCCATCAGCGCATTCGTTTAGGGAACTTGATGGTACTGACTGCTCAAGGTACACCGTTCATTCACGCAGGTCAGGAATTCGGACGTACCAAGCAGTTCCGTGATCCGGACTTTATTGAACCGGTCGCTAATGATTTAGTACCATATAAATCTACATTCATGACCAATGCGGATGGAACACCATTCAAGTACCCGTACTTTATCCATGATTCATATGATTCAACTGATGCAATCAATATGTTTGACTGGAATAAAGCAACGAATACAGATGAGTATCCAATCAATACGACAACACAAAGCTTTACTACAGGAATGATTGAACTGCGCAGAAGTACCGATGCTTTCCGCAAGGGAACAATGGAAGAAATTGCGGAAATGGTCTCTCTGGTAGATGTACCGGAAATTGAGTCTAATGACCTGGCAATCGTATACCGCGCAGAAGATTCAAATGGCGATATTTATTATGTCTTTGTCAATGCAGATGATTCAGAGCGAACACTGACTATGGCTACTGACCTGACAGATGGCTACGTTCTGGTTGACGGATCAAGTGCCGGAACACGAGCTATCAGCGAACCTGAAGGCGTCGATGTTTCCGAAACAAGTGTCACTCTGGCACCCTTAACTGCTTCAGTCATTGTCCTGACCGACAGAGATATGAATGACGAACCAGATGAAGAAGATGAAGAAGTGACTCACCCAAGTGACAAAGCTCCTGGACGACAAGATGGCCATCCGAGAGATAATGCTCCCGGTAAGCAGGACGGTCACCCGAGAGATAATGCACCTGGAAGAAACAGATCCAACCGATAATCTTTGAAAGGTTAAATTAATTCGAAGATATTAAGCAGCAATTAATCGGCACTCCCCTGTCTGGTGTTTAACCACCTGAGGAGAGTGCCTTTTGCGTGACGAGATCATGTATAATAGACAATGTGTTGATATTAGAAAAAAAGTGGAAATCTAAGATAGTAATAATTAAGGAGAGGATAGCATGAGTAGGAAACAAAATCAGAATTTGACGAGTGCAATGCATAAATCTGAAAGTGAAATTGAATTGTTTTTCAAATCCGAAAGCATGGCAGTGAACGGATTGAAAACCGCTTTACTGTTAGAAGATAATCAGGGGAATGAGGCAGCAGTTGAAGCACTTGACAGTAATGTCGAAAGAAGAAGCATTCAGCTGACAGGCGATTTCCTTCCTGAAAAAGGACCCTTTTCAGTTTCTGCCGAAGGTGAGTCGGTTCAGACCATTATGAGCTGGCAGTTGAAAGACAAGTTATTTTCTTATGACGGCGAATTGGGCGCTCAGCTTCATTCAGATGGAACGGCAGATTTAAAAGTCTGGTCGCCAAGTGCAGAGCTGGTTTCCGTCCGACTGTATGACAAAACAGACCAGAATAATGTCATAGCTGAAGCTCTCGAAATGGAGCCACTTGAGTCGGGAGTCTGGCATATAAAGTTGGATGAAGAAAATACAGGTCTTTCAGACTTGACCGGCTATTTCTATCACTTTGTCATCCAAAGAAACGGCAGTACTGTGCTGACTCTTGACCCGTATGCCAAATCACTGGCTGCCTGGGATAATACTAACCCGGACAACAGAATAGCTAAAGCTGCACTGGTTAATATAGAAATTATTGGACCAGAGCTGGACTACGCTCAAATTGAAGGCTATGAGAAAAGGGAAGATGCAGTAATTTACGAAGTACATGTCCGGGATTTCACGTCTGATCCGTCCATTTCGGATGAGCTGACCAGTCAGTTTGGAACCTTTACCGCCTTCATTGACAAGCTTGACTATATCAAGAGTCTGGGTGTCACGCATATCCAGCTTCTGCCGGTGATGAGCTACTATGTCATCAATGAGTTCAAGAATCATGAGCGACTGCTGCACTTTGCCTCAAATGACACGAACTATAATTGGGGCTATGACCCGCAGAGTTATTTTGCACTGACGGGCATGTATTCAGAAGATCCGACTGACCCAGCCAAACGAATCGAAGAATTCAAGCAGCTGGTCAAGGCCATTCATGATAAGGGAATGGGGGTCACGCTGGATGTAGTCTATAACCATACGAACAAGACGCATATTTTCGAAGATTTGGAACCTCATTATTACCACTTCATGGACAGAGACGGGACGGCAAGAGAAAGTTTTGGTGGCGGACGAATGGGGACCACTCATGCGATGGCCCGACGGATACTAGTGGATTCGATTACCCACTGGGTCAAAGAATATAAAGTTGACGGTTTCCGTTTTGACATGATGGGAGACCACGATGCAGAATCCATTCAACTTGCCTATGATGCTGCCAGCGAATTGAACCCGTCTGTATTGATGATTGGGGAAGGCTGGCGCACCTATGCAGGTGACGAGGGTTATGAAGATATTATGGCTGCAGATCAGGACTGGATTCAGCACACAGAAGGTGTCGCTTCTTTTTCTGACGACTTCCGAAACGAACTGAAGTCCGGCTTCCTGAATGAAGGGGAACCGAGCTTCTTGACCGGGGGCGCACGTTCAATCCAGCGTATCTTCGACAATCTCACAGCGAATCCGCATAACTTCAAGGCGACTAACCCGGGAGATGTGGTACCGTACATCGAAGCACACGATAATTTAACAACGCACGATGTCATTGCCGTAGCACTTCAGAAAGATCCGGACTCCAACCAGGAGGAGATTCACAGACGGCTTCGACTCGGAAACCTGCTGTTACTGACTGCACAGGGAACTGCTTTTCTACATGCCGGTCAGGAGTATGGCCGCACAAAACAGTTTAGAGACGATTCATTTACTGAACGGGTACCGGATGAGCAGACCCCGGACCGATCAATTTTTGTCACAGATGCTGGCGGTGAACCTTTTATCTACCCTTATTTTATAGATGACTCTGTCTATGCGACTGATGCAGTCAATAAATTTGACTGGAAAAAAGCACTGGATAAAGAGGCTTACCCGATCAATACATTGACTCAGAGCTATACTAAAGGGTTGATTGCATTGAGACGCAGTACGGATGCCTTCCGTAAAGGAACAATGGAAGAAATTGCAGCTTCTGTATCCTTGCTTGATATACCCGAAATTAGTGAAGAAGATCTGGTCATTGCTTACCGGGCTGACGATTCGAACGGAGACAGCTATTATGTCTTTGTGAATGCAGACGAGACAGAACGTGTACTGACATTGGACAAGGATTTGACCGACGGCTACGTAATAGTTGACTCAGAAACTGCCGGGACTGAAGAAATCAGTCAGCCGATTGGCGTGTCAGTGACCGACAGAACAGTGACATTGGCACCTTTAACTGCCGCTGTGCTAGTTATTAGAGGTAAATAGGTAGACGCAACTTCAAGGGATTCAAACAGTGTTAGACGGAGGGTTCCTGCGATTAACGCAGGAACTTTTTCCATTCAAAAAAGCTTGGATTAAGAGCATGAATCACATCTGACTGCTCAAACCGTTGAGTGAGACCTTAATTAAGTGTCAGAAATATCCAGTGCGGTCAATTCTGGCTGGCCAGAATTTTCCTCATGAAAGATATGTGCAGCTGTGTGGATTAATAGAGTAGACTCGAGAGACAAAAATAAAGTGAGTCCTCACTATAGTTGGACATAGTGGAGACTGAGAAGCAGGAAAAGAAACCAGTTAGTACTATTACCTGATATAGTAGTGGCTCAAAAAGAAAAGCACAGTGGGTTACTGCTGTATAAAAGGAAAGTGTTTGGAGAAGAGTAAGCAGTAAAATATTCAAGCTGGTGACAACCAAATAGTGTAGTATCTAAGCTGAGTGCGCTATACTATATATAACAACAGTAATGCTAATTGTGTACAGAATGACTAAGAATGTGGAGTGGTTTGAGAATGAAAAACAAATGGTGGAAAGAAGCAGTCGCTTATCAGATTTACCCGCGCAGCTTCTATGATTCCAATGGGGATGGAATTGGAGACCTGCAGGGTATTATTCAAAAATTGGATTATTTACAAGAATTAGGAATAGACATTATCTGGGTAAACCCAATTTATCAGTCTCCTAACGACGATAATGGCTATGACATCAGTGATTTTTACGACATTATGGATGAATTCGGGACGATGGCAGATTTTGATGAGCTGCTTAGAGAAGTACATAATCGCGGAATGAAAATCATAATGGATCTAGTGATTAACCATACATCAGACGAACACGAATGGTTTATTGAGTCCCGTTCATCTAAAGATAACCCTTACCGCGATTTTTACATCTGGCACCCTGGAAATCCGGACGGTTCTGACATCAACAACTGGGAATCGTTTTTTGGTGGCTCCGTTTGGGAGTATGATGAACAGACGAAAGAGTACTACATGCACATCTTTTCGAGAAAACAACCTGATTTAAACTGGGAAAACCCTAAAGTGCGCGAGAGCCTGTACGAAATGGTCAATTGGTGGCTGGATAAGGGAATTGACGGCTTTCGAGTGGATGCCATTACCCATATTAAAAAGAAAAAAGGCTTTCCAGACTTGCCTAACCCTCGAAACAGAAAATACGTTCCTTCGAATCCTGGACATGCCAATCAGCCGGGAATCGATGAATTCTTGTCCGAATTTGTTGATCGAACGATTAAAAACTATGATGTCATGACCGTCGGAGAAGCCGGCGGCGCTAAGTTTGAAGAGGCAAAACATTGGATTGGAGAAGAAGGCGGATATTTTAATATGATTTTCCAATTCGACCATCTTGGGTTGTGGAAAGCAAAAGATGGCAAGCTGGATTTGGAAGATTTAAAAAATGTGATGACTAAATGGCAGAAAGGTCTGGAGGGACAAGGCTGGAATGCGCTGTTTATCGAAAATCATGATCAGCCCAGAAGTGTATCGAGCTGGGGAGATGATACTGATTTAAGAAAAACGTCCGCAAAGTCCCTGGCGACTTTCTACTTCTTTATGCAGGGGACGCCGTTTATTTATCAGGGTCAGGAAATAGGCATGACGAATGTGCGGTTCAACTCCATTGACGAGTATAACGATACCGGCATAATAAACCTTTATGCCCTGGAAACTATGAATGGAACCCCACACGAGGAAGTAATGACCTATATCTGGAAAAATGGTCGAGATAATTCACGTACACCGATGCAATGGTCAAGTGAACCTCAAGCCGGCTTTACTACTGGAACCCCTTGGTTTAGTGTGAATCCAAATTATCCGGATATTAATGTGGAAGAAGCGGTAAATAATCCTGACTCAATATATAACTACTATAAACGAATGATTGAAATGAGAAAAAGTATACCAGCCCTTGTTTATGGCACGTATGAAATGCTTGCTGAAGAGCACACTCAAGTTTTTGCGTATCTGCGCCTGTACAAAGGTGAGCGCTATGTTGTAATAGTAAATATGTTCGATGAAGCTGCTGATTTTAAATTGGATGACGGCTTAGAATGTGAAGAACTGCTGTTGTCTAATTACTCTTCTGTGGATGAACTGAATCCCGTCATGGAGCTGCAGCCATTTGAAGCACGTGTGTACAAGGTTTCGAAACACTAAGCATTACAGAAACGGCCGAAAAAAAGCTGAGATAGTAATTTAAAGAAGGTTCCTGCCTAGAGCGGGAACCTTCTTTAGTTTAAGTTCAGGGGTCTTAAACTGACTATGATTATTTTTTCCGAGCTCGTAAAAACCAAACTCTACACTTCTTTAAAAATTGTGTGATACACCATTTCCTTAATAATTAAATAGAACACTTCAGGGTAAAATTAATGCAGTTTTCATTTAATCAAACTGATACCGATAACAGTTTTAAAAGTATTGAATCGACGGTCTCCACACTATACTATTAATTCTGTTGTCATAAATATACATGACAAAGCTGATTAGAATATGGAGTGACGTATACAATGAAAAAACAGTGGTGGAAGAAAGCTGTAGCCTATCAGATTTACCCCCGGAGCTTTTATGATTCAAATGGAGACGGTATTGGTGACCTACAGGGGATTATTCAGAAGCTGGATTACTTGAAGGATTTAGGAATCGATGTCATCTGGGTCAGTCCCATCTATGAATCTCCAAATGATGATAACGGTTACGATATCAGTGATTACCATGGCGTCATGCAGGAATTTGGAACGATGGCAGACTTTGATGAACTGCTGTCTGAAGTACATAAACGAGGGATGAGAATCATCATGGATCTCGTCATCAATCACACCTCAGATGAACATGAGTGGTTTATAGAATCCCGGTCTTCAAAAGATAATCCATATCGTGATTTTTACATTTGGCATCCTGCTAAACCCGACGGCTCGGCCATCAATAACTGGGAGTCTATTTTTGGTGGTTCAGTATGGGAGCATGATGAAAAAACGAATGAATACTACATGCATGTTTTCTCAAAAAAACAGCCCGACTTGAACTGGGAAAACCCTGAAGTCCGTGAGCGCTTGTATGAAATGGTGAACTGGTGGCTGGACAAGGGGATAGACGGTTTTAGAATTGATGCCATTTCCCATATCAAGAAAAAGCATGGCTATCCGAATATGCCTAATCCGCTGAATAAAGAAGTGGTCCCCTCTTTTGACGGCCACATGAATCAACAGGGAATCGACTTGTTTTTATCCGAATTTGCTGATAAGACCATTCGTAACTATGATGTGATGACGGTAGGTGAAGCGAACGGTGTGAAAATCAGAGACGCAGACCGTTGGGTTGGCGAAGACAATGGCTATTTCAATATGATTTTCCAATTTGAACATCTTGGGCTGTGGGGAGCAAACGGCGATAAACTGGACATCAAAGAACTGAAAGATGTTATGACGCGCTGGCAGAAAGGTCTTGATGGACGGGGATGGAATGCACTCTTTATAGAGAATCATGATTTGGCTCGCAGTGTCTCTACCTGGGGTAATGATGCCGACTTGAGAAAGACGTCCGGTAAAGCGCTGGCGACTTTCTATTTCTTTATGCAAGGAACACCATTCATCTATCAAGGGCAGGAAATCGGCATGACCAATGTACAGTTTGATTCCATTGAGGATTATGATGATATCGGCATGATCAATCTCTATCACAATGAGACACAAAACGGAACATCCCATGACGAAATGATGGCATATATTTGGAAAAACGGACGGGATAATTCACGGACACCGATGCAGTGGTCAAACGCACCGGAAGCGGGCTTCACGACGGGGACACCATGGTTGGGAGCAAACCCGAACTACCCTGACATCAATGTCCAACAGGCGCTGAGAGATCCTGACTCTATTTACTACTACTATAAAAAAATGATTCAAATGAGAAAGACGACGCCGGCACTGATTTACGGTCACTATGAACTGATTGCAAAAGAGCATGAACAGGTCTATGCCTACTTGAGAGCTTTTGAAGGTGTGGAGTATGTCATCATCGTTAATCTGTTTAATCAGACTACGTTGCTTAATCTAGAGGAAGAATTAGAATTAGGCGAACTGAAGTTATCGAATTATACAGTGGCGGATGAACTGAACCCTGTAATGAAACTGAGACCTTATGAAGCACGTGTCTATAAAGTAGCTAAGCAGAAGATATGGCACGATCCGAACTACTATACACTCACGTAAAGGAGCAGACGGATGGATAAAATAGCAATCGGTATAGACTTAGGCGGCACAACGATTAAATTTGCTTTTGTTAATGAAAAGGGAGAAATAGTTGTGGACTGGTCGACTCGGACACCTACTCACGAAGGTGGGCAGCACGTCCTTCCTAAAATATGCTCGTCTATTAAAATGAAAATGAGAGAACATGGACTCTCTACAAGCGATTTTGTAGGAGTCGGCATGGGCTCTCCGGGAGCAGTTAACCGAGAAAAGGGGACGGTGACGGGGGCATATAATTTGAACTGGAGCGAAACCGTCCGGGTGAGAGAACAGATTGAATCCTCTTTAGGTATTCCGTTGTTTTTTGATAATGATGCCAATGTTGCGGCGCTGGGGGAACAGTGGATGGGTGCAGCAAAAGATGAGCCGAATGTCGTCTTTCTGACTCTCGGAACAGGTGTCGGAGGCGGTGTAATCGTTGACGGTCAGCTGGTTCATGGTAGCAAAGATACAGCAGGAGAAATCGGACACATAAAGGTTGAAGAAGACGGCTTTGCCTGCACCTGCGGTCGAATGGGCTGTCTAGAAACGGTAGCGAGTGCAACAGGTATCGTCAATGTTGCCAGGCAGGAAGCGAAAGACTATATAGAAATTTCACCCCTAGCACAGGGTATCATGCACGGCCAGACGATTACGGCCAAGTTTGTCTTTGACAATATCAAACTCAAGGATCCATTGGCGGAAGCAGTGCTGACCAGAGTCGGCAAGTACTTGGGGACAGCCTGTGCCAATATTGCAAATATTCTGAACCCTTCAACGATAGTGATTGGAGGCGGTGTTTCTAAAGCTGGAGATGAGCTGCTTCGCTTTATCGTTCCGTTTTTTGAACAGACTGCATTCCCGACAATTGCAGCAGACACGGCCATTCGCATTGCCTCGCTGGAAAATACAGCAGGTGTGCTCGGAGCGGCGTCACTGGTTTTCAAAGAAACACCTTTATCAAAATAGGAATAACAGTCAACTGATAATAAAGTAAACGAGGAGAATAGATGATGAAGAAGATAATGAATTTTGAATTCTGGCAGAAATTTGGTAAAGCGCTGATGGGTGTGATTGCCGTTATGCCGGCAGCGGGTCTGATGATCAGTATCGGCGGGTCGATTCCGATGATTAATCCTGATTTGAATGCATTAGTGGCGCTCGGCAGTGTCATTGAGAATATCGGTTGGGCAATTATAGGCAACCTCCACATTCTCTTTGCGTTGGCCATAGGTGGAAGCTGGGCGAAAGATAAAGCCGGTGGCGCATTTGCAGCCGGAATTGGTTTTATCTTGATCAACCGCATTACCGGAGCGATGTTTGGTGTTACCGGGGATATGCTTGCAGATGAAACGGCAGTGACCCAGACGTTATTTGGTACAGAAATTCCCGTTGACGGCTACTTCATCTCAGTTTTGGAAGCGCCAGCACTTAATATGGGTGTATTCGTTGGTATTATCGCCGGTTTTATGGGAGCGATGGCATTTAATAAGTACTATAATTTCCGTAAACTTCCGGATGCGCTGTCTTTCTTTAACGGCAAGCGTTTCGTGCCTTTTGTGGTCATTCTCTGGTCTCTTATAGCGGCAGTTGTGCTGTCATTTGTCTGGCCAATCATTCAGGGTGGCATCAACAGTTTCGGAGTATGGATTGCAGAATCACAAGATACAGCACCCGTGCTCGCGCCCTTCCTCTTTGGGACACTAGAGCGTCTGTTGCTGCCATTTGGGCTGCATCACATGCTGACTATTCCCATCAACTATACACCGCTGGGTGGAACCTATGAAGTACTCAGTGGGGCTCAGGAAGGTGCACGGGTATTTGGGCAGGATCCCCTATGGCTTGCCTGGGCACGAGACTTAGTTAATCTGGATGCAGCAGGAGATACGGGCACATATCAGTATGCGGTGGAAAATTTTGTTCCGGCTCGATTTAAAGTCGGTCAGATGATTGGCTCATCCGGAATCCTGATGGGACTGGCCTATGCCATGTATAAAAATGTTGACAAAGACAAGCGTAAACAGTATAAATCAATGTATTTTTCTGCTGGACTGGCGGTCTTTCTAACGGGTGTAACAGAACCCCTTGAGTTTATGTTCATGTTTGCAGCTATGCCGCTTTACGCTATCTATGCTGTCATTCAAGGAGCTGCCTTTGCCATGGCGGATATCGTGAACCTCAGAATCCATGCGTTTGGTAATATTGAACTCCTGACCCGTACACCTCTGGCTCTTAGAGCGGGACTAGGTTGGGATTTGCTCAACTTTTTGTGGGTAACAGTATTATTTGGTGTAGGGACTTATTTCCTGGCAGATTTTCTAATTAGTAAATTCAATTACGCCACTCCGGGTCGAAATGGTAATTATGAAGGAGAAGCAAATGGCGCAGAGAGCAGTGCAACTGTAGATGCCTCTCAGCAGGTTTATGATATTATTCACTTATTGGGTGGAAAAGAAAATATTGAAGATGTCGACGCCTGCATGACTCGACTCCGTATCACTGTTAAAGACACAGATAAAGTCGGCAGTGAAGTCTATTGGAAGAAAGCTGGAGCAATGGGCCTTGTTCATAAGAATACAGGTGTTCAAGCCATCTATGGACCGAAAGCGGATGTGCTGAAATCAGATATTCTGGATGTACTGGAGTCGAATGCCCCCATACCGTCTTCATCTATTGATAAGGATGCAGATGAGGCTGGCGATTCATCAGTCGAAGATAAAAAAGCCGGCAAAACAGAGTCAGGTAAAGAAACATCAGTCTACTCAGTAGCTGATGGGGATGTGCAGCCCATTACCGAAGCACCGGATGCAGTGTTCTCTCAAAAAATGATGGGTGACGGTTTTGTCGTTACACCGGAAGAGGACAGAGTTCTTTCTCCAGTAGCCGGTAAAATTACATCAATCTTCCCAACAAAACATGCTTTAGGCATTGAAACAGATGAAGGTATTGAAGTACTCGTGCACATGGGCATTGATACGGTGGAACTGAAAGGTAAGGGCTTTGAAGTATTTGTGACAGAAGGACAGACAGTAGCAGCTGGAGACAAGCTGGCTGAAATGGACCGCAAGGCTGTGAAAAAAGCTGGCAAGCAGACATCTATTCTGGTTGTCTTCACGAACCTGTTAGACACACAGTCATTCACTCTGACCAAAACGGGGAACGGAGAGGCAGCGTCTGCTGTTGGATTAGTCAAGTAAAAGGAGACCATAAAATGAAGGTATTAACACTGAACACGCACTCCTGGGTCGAAGAACATCCTGAAGAAAAACTGGAACAGCTGGCTGATGAGCTGGCTAAGCAAAAGTATGATATTATCGCTCTGCAGGAGGTAAACCAGTCCATTGGAGGAGGTGCTGTTGAGACAGACACCTTCATTCCTCCAAAAGAAGAACGGTTTCCTGTCCCGATAACAGAAGATAATTTTGCCCATCAGCTGGTTCAAAAGCTTAAAAATAGGGGCGTCACATACTACTGGAGCTGGGCGGCTGTTCATATAAGCTTCAGTCAGTATGATGAAGGCATTGCGATTTTATCCAAAGAACCGTTTACTGCCGAAAGTTATCTCGTATCCGATACCCAGGTTTATTCCAATTACTATACGCGTAAAGTGCTGAATGCGCATATTGAGCTAGACGGTATTGCCTTTAATGTGTTTTCAGTTCATTTTTCCTGGTGGAAGGATGCTGAGGGAAGTTACCTCTTTAAGGGAGACTGGGAACGGACTTTGGAAAAACTGAATCCATCGGCTGATGCACATTTGCTGATTATGGGAGACTTCAATAATGATTCTTCTGTGAGAGAAGAAGGCTATGACCTGGTTAAAAAAACCGCTCCATTCCTGAAGGATGCGTATGAAGCGGCTGAAACACGAATTGGAGAGGCAACCATTACACAGGAAATAGATGGCTGGGAAGGGCATTTTGACGAGAAAAGAATTGACTATATTTTCGTCGGTGATCAGATTGAAGTACACACATGCCGCGTCGTGTTTGATGGAAACACCGAACCGGTAATCAGTGATCACTTCGGTGTTGAAGCCCATCTAAATATTAAAACTTACTAAAAGTCAGGATATTACGTGACAAATAAAATAAAGCATGCTATATTAAACACTGGTCATATTTAACGGCCAGTGTTTTTAAATGCTAATAAAGTTATAAATGTATGGAAAAGGGGAACCATTATGAAAAAAGGGTTATTTTTTACAAGTATACTTTCACTAAGCGGTCTGCTGATTGCCTGCGGAAACGATACAGACACAGCTGATGAGACAGAAATCATGGACGATCAGGCTGAAGAAACGGTTGAAGAGGACGTTCAGGAAGATTCATCTTGGGCAGATGTGGAAGAAGAAGGCGTACTGACAGTTGGAACATCTGGAACTTATGCCCCAATTACATTCTTTGATGAAAATAATGAACTGACAGGCTTTGAAGTGGAACTGGTCAGAGAAATTGGAGAAAAACTGGACCTTGAAGTCGAATTTGAGACGATGGACTTTGACGGCATTCTTCCTTCTCTGAGAAACGGTCAGATTGATGTTGCTGCCCATGACTTTGCGATAACGGAAGAGCGTCAGGAAACATTTGATTTTGTTGATCCGCATAAATTTTCTTATGGTTCTATCATTGTAAGAGAAGAAGACCAGGATCGTTTTGAATCTGCCTATGAACTGGAAGGTGTCGATGTAGCTGTCGGCTCACTGACCAGTAATTATGCACTATTTGCTGATAATATCGGGGCAAATGGAACGGCTTATGATGGCGGGGTTGAAGCCATTTTAAGAGATGTGATTAACGGTAATCAGGAAGCCTATTTAAATGATTACCTTGTTTTAATCAATACACTGAATGAATTCGATGATGACCGACTAGCTATTGCGGAAGACGTTAAATTCCACGCGACCGAAAGTGCCATGGCAGTACTGCTAGGAAATGAAACACTTCGTGACCGCTTAAGTGAAGCGCTGGCTGAACTGAAAGATGAAGGAGTTGTTTCCGAGCTGTCACTTGAATTCCTAGGTGCAGATGTCACAGAGCCCGTTGACGAGTCTGAAATTGTCAGTTTAGACGGTGAATAAAAAATGAACTGGAAACATACAGGAAATCACATTTTCTTGTATGTTTTCTTAATTAATGCAAGAGAAAGGACAGACTTATGTTTGACACGTTTAGAGAGATAAGATGGGAGTATTTGTTTGATTTTGAACTGGCAGTCGACTCCCTGCCGTTTTTAATGCAAGGACTGCAGAATACGATGATTATTTCGGTTTTCAGTATGTTCTTTGCCTTAGTCTTGGGCATCGTTATCGGTATTGCCCGGATGTCAAAGTATGCCGTTTTTCATCTGCCGGCCCGTTTGTATATATCCTTTATGCGCGGAACGCCCCTACTGGTATTCGTGTTTATCCTGTACTATGGTCTGCCTGTTATTGGAGTGGAGTTTACCAATGCGATAGTCGCCGCAATCGTCGGAGTCAGTCTGAATTTTGCGGCCTATAATGCCGAGGTCGTCCGCTCAGCCATTCTCTCTGTTCCGAGAGGGCAGTGGGAAGCTGCGGCTACTCTTCAGATGGATTATTTCCAGACACTTAGAAAGATTGTCATCCCGCAGGCCACCCGAATTGCCTTGCCGCCGACATTTAATATTTTTATGGATGTCGTAAAAGGAACGTCACTGGCCTCGGTCATTACGGTACAGGAACTCTTGTATAGCGGAAGACTCGTGGCCGGAAGAACTTATGACAGTATGACAATGTACATTACGGTTGCGCTGATTTACTGGATGGTCTGTATCGTCATCGGCTATTTCCAGGATCGACTTGAAATCAGATACAATCGATACCTATCCAGTTAGGGAGGACTACTGAATGATTACAATTAAAGAATTGAAAAAAAGTTTCGACGATACACCAGTCCTGAAATCAATCGATCTTCAGGTAAACAAAGGGGAAGTGGTTTGTCTTGTCGGTGCATCCGGTTCAGGGAAGACAACACTGCTGCGCTGCCTGAACCTGCTGGAAACGCCTGATGAAGGGACCATCAAAATTGGAGACAAGGAAGTATCTTTTGGAGAAAAGGCATTAAGTAAAAAGGACATCAAAGAGATCAGACAATACTCTGGTATGGTGTTTCAGGGATTTCATTTGTTCCCACATATGACTTTGCTTGAAAATATAACGCAGGCTCCGCTGACTGCTAAACTTCAGGACAAAGACACGATAATGGAAGAAGCAAAGGTACTGCTTGAAAAAGTAGGCTTGTCTGAGCATCAGGATAAATTCCCGGATGCCTTATCCGGTGGTCAGCAGCAGCGAGCAGCAATCGCCCGTGCGCTGATGATGCACCCTGAAGTCATGCTCTTTGATGAACCGACATCTGCACTGGATCCACAACTAGTCAGAGAAGTGCTGAAAGTTATTGAAAGTCTGGCTAAAGAAGGCCAGACGATGGTGATAGTGACGCATGAAATGAACTTTGCCCGTCGTATTGCGAACAAGGCGTTTTTCATGGATGACGGCTATATCGTTGAAGAAGGACCGGCTGAACAAGTCCTGGCAAATCCGAAGGAAGACCGCACACGTGAATTCCTCGCTTTGCTTGAAGATGAGTA
>RECC01000094.1 GCA_007692455.1 Alkalibacterium sp.
CTTTCGGATTCTTTTTTTACGGATTAATACGCGTTAATTTTATTTAAACAAAGGAGAATTTTTATGCTTTTCATGATAAACTTACTGATGAATAACACTTATTATTAATTTGAGAAAGTAGGTTTTTTATGTCCAAGTTAAAAAAGCATAAAACAGGAAAAAGAAAAAATTCATCCTCTAAACGTAAAAAAATAGTTCTTGGCCTTATTTCTGCCCTTATTCTTATACCCATAATCCAGGCCCTTTTCCATACGTTTAAACCCCTTCCGGCCGGCATTTCTGTTGCTGGGAAGAGGCACGAGACAAGCAGCTTAAAATTTTTATACGATTTGACTTATGCAAATGAGGAGGGTGAAGTTGAACACGAACAGGAAATCTTTGATTACATTTATCAGATGATTGAAGAGGCCGAGGATTTCTTAGTCATTGATATGTTCTTGTTTAATGATGACTATGACCACACGGATCCGGATTTGGACTTTCCCTCATTATCCTCTGAGCTTGCAGATGCCCTAGTACATAAAAAATCAACTCAGCCGGATATGCCGATTATTTTTATCACTGATCCCATCAACACCTTTTATGGCACCTATACGCCCGATCCTCTTGCCCAAATGAGTGAAGCTGGAATAGATGTCATTCTGACAGACTTGTCTCCTTTAAGAGATTCCAATCCCGTTTATTCAGGTCCGGCCCGTACATTCTTGCGTTGGCTGGGGACATCGCAGTCCAGTTACCTGCCCAATATTTTCAGAGCGACCGGTCCGGGAGTTAACATCAACTCCTTTGCCCACCTGCTCCACTTTAAGGCCAATCACCGGAAAGTTGTGATGAACGAACGAGAAGGACTCGTGACATCAGCCAACCCACACGATGCCAGTGCCTTTCATTCAAATGTGGCTTATGCCATTCAAGGTCCCTTGCTGAATGACTTGTTGGCTTCTGAAAAGGCAGTTGCAGACATGTCCGGCTATGACACGGACATCTTTGATTCTTTCGAAGTTAAGAGTGATATTGAAGATGGTGATGACAATTATACTGTTCAGCTACTGACAGAAGGAAAGATTAAGGAAGCACTTCTCAATTCGATTAACGAAGCCGACCCTACAGATTCTATAAAAATCGGTATGTTTTACTTATCCGACCGCGATGTGATAAAGGCTTTACTCGATGCAGATTCACGAGGTGTCAGTGTGCAGCTTGTTTTAGACATCAACCAAGATGCCTTCGGAAACGAGAAAAATGGTATACCGAACCGTCCGGTTGCTGATGAACTGACATCAGGCGATAGCTCGATTGCTGTCCGCTGGTATCATTCCCACGGCGAACAGTTTCACGCTAAATTTTTTATACACGAAACGGGAGAAACAGTGACGACCATAGGCGGTTCAACCAATTTTACCCGTCGAAATATGGACGACCTAAACCTTGAAACCAATGTGTTGATCAGTGGTCAGAAAGGTCAGGCAGAAATAGACGCCATGCTTGACTACTTTGATCGCATCTGGGAAAATCAGGACGGGACCTATACCGTTGAGTACAGTGAACACGCAGAATCCACCGGCTGGAAAAACTGGCTCTACCGCTTCCAGGAATGGAGTGGCTTATCAACGTTTTAAGTTGGTTTAAAGATTAAGCCTCCAGAGTTTTAATACTAATGAAAAAGCTATCAGTCACTAGCTGATAGCTTTTTTCTATTGTCTCTATTCCTTTCTAAATCAATTCTCTGAAAAAAGTCTAGCTTATCAATAAGGATAGATTGGTTACCCATCACTTATCTCACTCTTTAATTGAAATCATTCATTCATGTTTACATACTCCACAACATATCGACTATTTGGTAAATAATCCAGTCGATACCGCTTCCCTTCTTCAGGAGAAAAAGCCCACGGATTTCTTCTATATTGAATACCGTCAATGACGAAAGCATTATCTCCCCCAGGAAAATAGACAGTCTCTACTACTCCTTCCACTACTAATGTTTCTCCTCTGATGGCATTCGGTAGATCCAAAAAATAAACATATGTAAGGTGATAAAAGGAAAAAAGCAAAACAGGCGTCGACAATGCGATATAAAGCCACCATCTTTGTTTTTCCTTATGCCTTAATAGTTTGTAAAAAAGCCTTAAAAAAACGGCAAGAATCAGCCCAGTCAAAGCACTGGTAAATATAAGCGTGCCGTAATAGTACATCATTTCGCACCGACTCCTTTTCTACATCACAACCTGCTTTAAATATCTTTATTATATTATACTTAAAAACAATCAATATGTGTTATTTTTATTAATTTATGCTAAACTCTAGTGTGAATAGACATCAAAACTGGTAAAAAAGAGGGATAAAGATGATTGCACAAACTGTAGAAGATTTTGACGGACTAAAAGAGATTGGTCGGATCTGCGGAGCCATTCGGGATGAACTGGTTTCTCAGACTAAAGCCGGCGTCACAACAAAAGAGCTCGATGAATTGGCAGAGCGATTATTTGAAGAGGCCGGTGCTGAATCTGCGCCAAAAAGTATTTATAATTTTCCCGGTTTTACCTGCATCAGCGTGAACGAAGAAGTGGCCCACGGCATCCCAGGAGACCGTGTCATTCAAGAAGGCGATATCGTTAATATCGATGTATCAGGTTCAAAGAACGGCTACTTCGCGGATACTGGCAGGTCATTTGTGGTCGGAAAAGGACATGGCGTATTGAAGACGCTATGTGATGTGGCAAGAGAGGCCTTTGAAGCCGGCTTGGAAAAAGCCTGGCCTGGAAGCTACACCAGCGCACTCGGAAAAGCTGTCAATGATACGGCAACTGAAAACGGCTTGACGGTTATTAAGAATTTGACCGGTCACGGTATCGGTCGCTCCATCCATGAGAAGCCAGACCATATCTTCAATTATTTTTCCAAGTGGGATGATGTAAAGATGAAAGAAGGCATGGTTATCGCTTTTGAACCCTTTATTTCGACCAAGGAAAAAGAAGTGTTCGAGTCAGATGACGGCTGGACGCTTTTGACAGACGAGAGTTTTGTCGCCCAGTACGAGCACACCATTATCATTACAAAAGATGGACCGGTTATTACAACAGTTTAATTCACTGTGAAGAATGATTATCTCCCACTTAATCGTTCCTCAGGCACTTGTGAGTCTATGAATAATGATTAAACCGATATAATCATTGTTTAACTTTTTTTCATCCACGGAACAATGATTAACCCGTAGATAATCATTGCTCATACTGCCCTCAACAGCTTAAAGAAGGAAAAAGATGTTCCCCCCTATATCTGGGATGAACATCTTTTTTGATTACTATCAGATTATTTGTGCTTGTATGATCTGTTTTCTTTATTTCCCCCAATTTAGTTATCAATAAGTTGTGGACAGTTCAAACTGTTTCTCGATGTCATTGATGACCGCTTGCTTAGTCACGTCATTTGCAAAGGAGTGAGTAATCGCGGCTACATTCATCTCTTTTATTTCCTGATGCGTAACATCACAGTGATTGACACAATGCATGAATTCGTCAGTCAAAGTTGTATTGGATACCGTTCTGTTATCCGTACTGATGCTTACGGCGACGCCCTCATTTAAAAACTGTCTCAGCGGATAAACATCCCAGCCACTTACCGCACGTGTTTGTATGTTACTGGTCGGACACAGCTCCAGAAGGACATTGTTGGCTTTTACTTTCTGCATGGCAGCAGGGGCGTCTTTTACTGCAACGCCATGACCAATTCGTTTAGCTCCCAAGTGCATAGCGGTCAAAACGTTGTTGGCACATCCACATTCACCTGAATGAATTGTCATTTGAAAGCCGTTCTTTTTTGCCTCTGTCACTGCAGACGCCACACATTCATTGGGGTAGTGCGCCTCATCTCCAGCCACATCAATTCCTGCAACAAAACCCGCTGAGGACTCAGATACTTCTCTAAATAGCTGGCTGTTTTCTTCCTCAGAATGATGTCTCAGTGCACAGACGAGAAGGTTAACTGCTATAGGGAAATCGTCAGTTCCTTTTTTAATCCCTCTACTGACTGCCTTGATTGTATCTTCGGTCGTCAGCCCTTCCGCTTGATGCAGAAGCGGTCCAAATCTCAGCTCCAAGTATTTAACATTCTCTTCATGTGCTTCTCGAATCACCGCATAGGTTGCTTTCTCCAGGCTCTCCTTCGTTTGCAGAACTGAGAGAATCACTTCGAAACAGGACAAGTAGTCCTTTAAGTCTTCACAATCTTCAGGAGCAATAGCATTTTTCATTATGTCTTTAGGGATGCCTTTTTCTTCCGCCAGCTCCATCAGAACGTCCATCGGAACTGATCCATCCAGATGACAGTGCAGCTCCACCTTAGGCAATTTTTTCAACGTTTTTCTATCCATCTGAATACTCCTTAAAAACAATAGTTATTCGCAAATACTATTCGTTTTATATTTTTAATGACTAGCATATCAGATTCAGGCTCTAATTAACAGACATTAAATATATTTTCATCTATTAATTTTCGTCATTCTAATAAATTGTAACCTATCAAACTATAATCTTTCCTCATCGTTAGAATAATATAACTAAAAAATATCCGACATTTTTTTAGGTTTAACTTTTTTGGAGTAAGACTAGTACATCAGTAATACCTATGCCACAAGATTGCACCAACTCCAGCTTGTCT
>RECC01000055.1 GCA_007692455.1 Alkalibacterium sp.
TCTTTTAAAGTTACACTTTATCAATACATCTGTTAAATCTTAATTACTTTCCATTAACTCATCTACATACTGAACAGTGTTCGGTTGATTCATTTCTATTTCATTAATTTTTTCAGAGAATTGAGGGAGGTGTTCTTTATGTGCATAAAGAAGCTGATCCAAAATATCTTTAGCTTTGTTTCCGCCCGGTATAAGCGGATTAACGATAAAGGCGCTGAGCGCTCGGTTATAATTTCCTTCTATTGCTGCTGAGATAACCGTTTCTTCCATCCCTTTCATTCCCTGCAGCAGGCCTCTTGCTTCAGGAATAAACGCTCCCCAGTTATACGGTTCAAATCCGTGTGAAGTCACTACTCCAGAGACTTCCACTACAGCGTCATAAGGCAGCTCGCTGATTGTTCCCTTGTTTTCAGTTGAAACAACCATTTCTTTGCGCAAGTCGTTCTGAATAGAGGCAATAATCTCACAGGCTGCATCACTGTAGTGCGTTCCACCACGCTGAGACAGTTCCTCCGGCTTATAATCCAGTTCGGGGTCCTTGTACAATTCGAACAGACGGGCCTCAGTTTTCTTGACGACCTGTGCACGTGTTTCGCCCTTCTCAAACTCATCTATCGAATGATGCAGCATCTCTTCTTCCGCATAATAATACCTGTGATACCCACATGGCAGCATTTCAAGCGCTTTAATCTGTTCATAATGGAAACTGGCGTTATGGATATTTTTTAAATGGCTCTCCTGTTCATCATCAGTTGGCTTATAAATGGCATCGATGACTTCTTGGGTCCGTTCCGTACCCTCTTTGTCCCATACACGATGCCAGTGGAAATGGTTGATTCCGGCAAATTTAAAGAACAGATCTTCTTCAGGCAAGTCCAGTTTTTCCGCAGCCATCTTTCGGTGCCCAATCGGCACATTGCATAAGCCGACCGTCTTTTTCCATCCTCCATGTCTGATGGCCGCTTCAGTTACCATACCGGCGGGATTGGTGAAATTGACCAACCAGGCATCGGGACATTCTGTTTTCATGTCTTCTATAATATCCAGTATGACCGGAATCGTACGGAAGGCTTTGAATATACCCCCTGCCCCATTCGTCTCCTGTCCAAGCACCCCGTGTGACAGCGGTATCCGTTCATCCTTAACACGCGCATCAAGCAGACCAACTCTGAATTGAGTCGTTACAAAATCCGCATCTTTCAGAGCGCTCTTTCTATCTAATGTCAGAGTAACCGTCCAGTCAAGTCCAGCGGCTTTAATCATTCGTTTGGCCATCTCACCGACTATCTCCAGTTTTTCTTTACCCGCTTCAATGTCGACCAGAACGATTTCTTTAATGGGCAACAAATCCTGTCGCTTGATATACCCTTCTATCAGTTCAGGTGTGTAGCTGGATCCTCCGCCAATCGTCACAATTTTCAGTCCATCTTTTGCCATGTCTGCATCCTCCTGTTTTCTTCTTAGTCATTCCTTATAGACCAAGCTTAGAGTATGTAATTGATTACAGACAAGCGCTTTCTTTTTTATTTTCAAACAAGTAACATTTCATTGAAAAAAATTATTTACCGATAAGTCTTCTCCGCTCTCTAAGTCCCTACCTCTTCATGTTATTCTTTCCTTGAAAGTTCTATGGGACATGCTATACTTTGTAAATAATGATAAAGAATTTACACTACAGACAAAGAGGAGCATACATGAATTTTACTGCCATAGATTTTGAAACGGCCAATCGTCAAACGCACAGTGCCTGTTCAGTGGCGCTGACAATAGTTAAAAACAGTGAAATAGTTGATGAATACTATACACTCATTCAACCGGAAACCTGGTTTGATCGCATCAATACTCAAATTCACGGCATTAAAGAAGATGATGTATACGATGCTCCAAAATTTCCCGATGTATGGGCTGAAATGAATCAGTATTTTACCCGTGACCAGCTGGTGATTGCGCATAATATGCCTTTCGATAAGCGTATTCTCTCCGGAACTCTGTCCTATTACGGCTTGCAGGTCCCACAGTTTCAAACCTTGTGTACAGTGCGGTCATCCAGAGCCCTGCTTAAAACACTTCCTAATCATAAATTGAATACAGTGGCAGCTTATTACGGCATTTCATTAAACCATCACCACGCCTTGGATGATGCGAGAGCCTGTGCTTCTATACTGCTGAATCAGGAAAAAGAGTTTGGACCCGATACAGTGAAACGATTTATTAAATAATGTTACAAAATTAAAAACAGCTGGGTTGACCCTTGAGGTCCCCAGCTGTTTTTATGTGAGATTAATCAGCTTGCTCATCTGGCAGACATCCAGATACTCGCCGTTATCTTTCACTCCGTATTTTAAAACAGCCTCCAATTCAAATCCCAATGACTCATAAAGTGAACGTGCCCGTTTGTTCCTATACTGCACCTGAAGCTCCAGGCGTTTTAATACATCGGCTGTACTTGCCCAATCCAACAGTTCTTCCATCATGAGGCGACCAAGCCCCAGTCCCCAGAATCCCTTATCGATGACTATTCCAATCTCACCTATATGCCTTATCTTAGGCTTTGACGAGCCGTGAATGGAAGCTATTCCTATGACGCGCTCATCCACTATGGCAAGCAGGACACAGTTATTGTCTGAAGAATAGAGTTTATCCAATTCTTTTGCTTCTTCCTCAACAGTGATGCCCAGGCCTTCTTCTCCTTGAGTCATAAATCCCGTTTGAGTGGCTGTCTCATTCAGCAGGTTAATAACTGATTCAGCATCAGCCGGCACTGCTTCTCTTATAATACAATCTATCGGCTCAGTCTTTGTCATGATTTAATCGCTCCAGTAACTCTTCGTATTGTCTGCCAACTGCCTCTATTACAATTTCTCTTTCATTTAAATCATCGAGTGCCTTCATCGTAACCAGCAGATAATTATCAGGCAAATCCTCTGCCATAAAAGAACCCCATTCAACAATCGATATGCCGTCACCATAGAAGTATTCATCGAGACCCAAATCTTCGTCTTCCGCTTCTTCCATTCTATACAAGTCCATATGATACAGTGGAATCTTTCCATCTGAATACTCTTTAATCAAGGTATAAGTTGGACTTTTAATGGCACGATTAATACCTAGTTTTTCTGCAATCCCTTTAGTAAACGTAGTTTTTCCTGCACCAAGCTGGCCTTCCAGCAGAATTGTCATGCCAGGCTTCAGCAGTTCTGCAATACTTCCTGCCAATCCTTTAGTTTCTTCTTCACTAGATGAGTGTCGCTTCATTGTTATTCCCTCTTTATCAAAAATATACTTTATAGTACCATACTAGGCAGTGTTTAGCACATGAATAATAATCTGTCAGCGTACAGTAAATAACGAAAAGACGATTAGCCTTATGTTACCGGCTAATCGTCTTTGGTAGTATTCATTCAACGACTTTATGTCTGTAATCACCAATAAAGCTGTTATTAAACTTTAGGCGGATTGGTTCCCAGAAATGCCCAGAGCATCCAGATGACCTGATCAACATGAGCCTTCTGTGCAATCAGCATATCATTTGTTACATCGTCATTTTGTTCATCTGACAAGTCGATACCTTTTGACAGTTCATCTCTTAAGGTTTCGTAGTCGCCTACAACTAACTTAAGCATCTCTTCCTGAGACAAATTCTTGTTGTCCGGAGATTCTTTAATCACTGAGTGATCAATGTATTCCTGCAGTGTAGAATAAGGCATCCCGCCAATTTGAAGCAGACGCTCAGCACTTTCATCAAAGTGTTCGGTCAGTTCATCATAGTATTCTTCCATTTTTTCATGCAGTTCGAAAAAGCCATGGCCTTTAATGTACCAATGTACTTGGTGAAGTTTAATATAGAAGAGTCCTTGCGTTGCCACCAGCTCGTTCAAATAATCTTTGACTGATTCTGTTGCCATAAATAAAACGCCTCCTAAAAATTTTCTTTCTACTAACAGTCTATGATACATTTCTCACAAACTCAACTAAATTGCCTGAATATAACTGATAAAAAAACTGAGATTCTTCATTTAGAAGAATCTCAGTTACTTTATCTATTCACCAATTGTCAGAACGCCACCTTCAAGTTCTGTTACGCGGTCACCCAGTCTTGCGGTTGGGTTCAGTGCGTAGCGTCCAGGAGTAAGCGGCTGGCCATCAATTTGCATGTCCCAGAAGAAGAAGTGCTCTCCTCTGCCGATGTTTTCAGCTTGTGCTGTAACTGTCAGCAATTCACCCGTATCGGCATTTCTTACACGGAGAGCAAATTCATCAACGTCAGTTGTTACACTTGCTAGGCCAACTAACAGACCGTCCATCAATCCGAATTGAACAGTGTTCAATAACGGGAAATCAGGTTCCTGAATAAACAGAATCGCAGGCATTTCATACGTTCTATTACCATCATTTAATGCAAATGTTCCTTCGTTATAGCCTGCATCCAGATTAGAGGCATCCACTTGAACATTGAAATTAAATGATTGTGTTTTTCCAGATGGGATGTTCAGATTATTACTGTTGGAAACATTTACCCCCTGATTACCAGAGAAAGATACTGTATGTCTTTTTCTACTGTTGGTTAAGTTGTGTACTTCAAAGCTCTGACGTCTCGTTTCTCTTCCTCGCTGCTTCTCAAAGATACCAAATGAATGACTACCCGGTAAGATGAGCGTTTCAGCTTCTATTGCCTGAAGCACACGGATGCTTCCAGCACCTTGAGCATTATGCGGGTAGATATTACCATCTCTGTCAGTTAAACGTTCTGCCGTATTCATTAATGCTGCTTTGACATAATCGACGGACCATTCCGGATGAGCCTCGAGAACAAGTGCCGCAGCACCTGCCACGTGTGGTGCTGACATGCTCGTTCCCTGCAAGCTCGCATATGCTTCTCCAGGAACTGTACTGACTATGTTGACACCAGGCGCAACTACATCCGGCTTGATCATCCAGTTATTCATCACTGGCCCTCTTGATGAGAAGTCTGCCACAGTTTCGTCAACTACATGACTGAACTCAATTGAAAAAGAGACTTCATTATTTCCATTTTCAAGATTTTCATAGAGCTTGATGCCATCTTCCAGAGATACCATGAGAGTAGGTACTGCCATACCCGGTATTTCCGGTTGTCTGCCTTCTACATTATTAAATAGAATGACACCCTCAGCACCAGCGAGCAGTGCATTTTGAGCCTTCTCAACAAAAGGATAAGCGCCTCTTTGTATCAGTGCAATTTTACCTTCAGCGTCTATCTCACTGAATTCAGCTGCACTTCCCAGACCGGCATAGACGTACTCAAATGTTTCATCGTTTAACCCCAATAATGCTTCTTCAGAAGGGAAGCCCATTACTTCTGTAGATGAATAGGACTCCTCTGACTGAGTTTGAATAGAAGAAGAAAATACATTAAACGGCAGCTGAGAAGCCCCTACTGAAATGGCTTCACTCGAAGTTCCTGGTGAGCCAACTGTCCAGTTGTCCGGTCCAGAATTACCATTAGAGGTAACTGCTACTACACCTTCACCCATCGCCGTATTCAAGGCAATTGAGGTCGGATAATCAGGTGCGTTTAATGAAGCACCTAAAGACAAGTTCATAACATCTGCACCATCTTCAACGGCACGTTCAATAGCGGCCAGAACATTTTCAGTCGATCCGCTTCCACCCGGTCCAAGCACACGATAAGCCAGAAGTTGTGCATCAGGGGCTACACCTTTCAGTGCACCATTTGCTGCAATGGTACCGGCAACGTGGGTTCCGTGATTTGTGGCATCTGCCGGGTCATCCACATCCCCTATCAAGGTTTCCTGCGGATCAGCATCATTATCAACGAAGTCCCAACCCAGATAGTCTCCAAAAGCATGCTCGAGGTCTGGATGAGTATAATCAACACCCGTATCAATGACGGCTACTGTCACTCCTTTACCGGTAAAACCAGCGTCCCATGCTTCCTGTGATTCTATGTAAGGAGCACTGTCAAACATTTCTGCGGTTAAATCAGGCATATAAACCAGTTCGGATTCATTCACTTCATATTCCTGATTGGGATAGACGGACTTGACACCTTCAACTGAGAGCAGCTTACCCAAATCATTTTCAGCCAAATCAACTGAGAAACCGGAAAAAAGTTGATCATACTCGTGATTTACTGTGATTTCTGTTCCAAGCGATTCAAGTTCTTTTACCACACGGTCTCTTTCTCGAGATAAAGCTCTTTCTGATTGAGGGCGCCCATTTTGTCTAGCTTGTCTTACGGCTTCCTCCTGCAGTTCAACAATAACTGTCACGACCTCATCCGAAAGCAAATCAGCGTCTAGATGAAGTGTCGGTTCTGAAGGTTCGGTCTGTTCTCCTTCTGCGCTGGCTAGCGATGCAGGAATAATTGCTGATACCCCAACTAATGCAGAAAGACTAGCGGTTAAAAATTTCTTTAGGTTATTTTTCATTTTTCCATCTCCTTAGGTGTCTTTTTATGGGCGCTTTCTCATTTAATCCTCCTTTTTTTAATCTAAAATTAATATTTAAAGATTAGCATACATTAAATTGGATAGCAAACTGTTTTCAACAGAATTAAACGAATATATAAAAAACTGTTCACCTTTTACTATTTTATAATCGGTTATGTTTTGAGTTGGATTACTTAATTTATCGTCTGTATCGACTTTTCTACACACTATAAACGTACTTTTGACCAAAGCTTTTCGACAGTAACAGATTAATCGGTTATACTTAAAGATGACACATAAGGAGGTAATTTCATGGTTCAAGTAAAGAAAATTGTAACTGGAATGATTGAAGAAAATTGCTATATCATTTACGAGGGACAGGATGCCCTGGTTGTAGACCCTGGAGATGAGACAAGTAAGATTAAAAATGAAATAGAGGAGTTAAATGTCAGACCTTTGGCGGTCATTCTTACTCATGCACATTATGATCACATCGGTTCGCTTGAGGATATCCGCACAGACTACTCTAGCCCAGTATATATCAGTGAAAAGGAAGAGGACTGGTTGAGTGACCCCCATAAAAATCTGTCTGTCTTTTCAACGCATGAAATAACTGCACGTCCTGCTGAGTATTTGTTTAAACCGGAAGAAAAGGTAACCATTGGTCCCTTTACTTTTACCGTAAGCTCTACACCCGGCCATTCACCCGGAGGAGTCAGCTTTTTATTTGAAGAAGACAAAATAGCTATAGTCGGTGATGCATTATTCAAAGGTGGTATTGGACGAACTGATTTACCGGGAAGTCAGCCTGAGCTATTACTTCCTTCCATTAGAGAAAAATTATTCAGCCTTCCTGAAGATACGTTGGTGTATCCGGGTCATGGCCATGAGACAAGCATCGGTCATGAAATAAATACAAATCCTTATTTTAATTAAAAGAGAGGCGAGATAGAGTGAAACGTATTTTACTGCTTCACACTGGTGGAACGATTTCGATGAGTACTGATCAGCGAACTGGAGCTGTCAAACCAAGCGGTGAACACCCCCTGCACAAATACAGTCATCTTTTTGAAGAGAATCTTCAGATTATAGAAGAAGATATTCTCCAGCTCCCTTCGCCGCACGTCACACCTGCAGATATGCTGACCATTCAAAAAAGACTGGAAAGAGCAGAACAGGACGGACAAATAGACGGCGCCGTCATAACGCATGGAACAGATACTCTTGAAGAAACCGCTTATTTTCTTGACTTAACAGTAAACACTTCCTTTCCAGTGGTCTTAACTGGGGCCATGCGACCGGTAGACGAACTGGGATCAGATGGAATAAGCAATCTCCAGAATGCCATCTGGACTGCCTTATCAAATGAAGCGACTGACAAAGGGGTTCTAGTGGTCATGAATGAAGAAATTCATTCAGCCAGGTATGTCACTAAAACACATACAACTAATGTGGCGACTTTCAGAACACCAACTTTTGGGCCCATCGGGATTGTCTCCAAGCACGAAGTACGGTTTTTCCAGAAGTTAGTTTTTTATGAGCACTATCCTGTCAATCAAATTAGCAGCAATGTCTGTTTACTCAAGAGTTATGCGGGAATGGACAGCACGTTATTTGAAGCGCTACTGGACAAAGATATTGACGGCCTGGTCATTGAAGCCTTGGGAGCCGGCAATCTACCTCCCGCTACTTTGCCGGGACTCAAGAAGCTTTTGAAAAGAGATATCCCTGTGGTCATCACTTCCCGCGCATTTAATGGCATTGCCCAGGATATTTACGCTTATACTGGTGGCGGCAAACACTTGAAAGAACTCGGCGTCATCTTTGCACCTGGCTTGTCAGGAATCAAAGCACGTATTAAACTGTTGATTCTTCTTGAACAGAAACTGGACAGTGAACAGTTGAATATGATTTTTCGTCAGTAAAAGATTCTTATGCAATCAACAGTCTTTTGAATGCACAAGAGTCACAGATATTGATGAGTTTGATTTATTAGTAGATAAATAATAAAACAGCCTCTATCCGGTTATGATTAAAACCAGATAGGGGCTGTTTATTTTATGTTATATAGATGGATTCAAATCCCACTTCTCAGCAAATAAAGTTGCCGAACCAGTAAAATGAATTCTGTCTTTTTCAACTTTAGGGTAAACGCGTGTGCTTAACACATGCTCTCCGTCATTTAAAAAGATTTCCAGTGATGATGTATCAGCCAGCACATGAATAGTATGCAAGTCGCTGATTTCAACTGAACGTTCTGAACGCCCGTAACCGGACGGCCCATGAGAAAGAGTAAACACCTTATTGTCGTATGACAAAACCGTGTCTTCCTTCAAGCTGATGGATAGATTTGAATCTACCGAATCAATGGTCACTTTTAACTCAAATGCTTTCTGATTGAGAGCCTCCATTGCAGCTGATTCATTATTAAGCGAAATTTGAACATCAGTATGATTGTCCCTTAACATCTCGTATTCTTTTAAAGGACGCTGCATTAGTTTGCCGTTTTCAACTGAAAGTTCCCGAGGCAGGGTCATTGCATGCTGCCAGCCGCGAGCGACTGTAGGATTGCTGTACTCTGGTGTCGTATCACCAAGTCCCATCCATCCCCATAAAATACGCCTTCCTGATTCGTCTTCAAAGGTCTGCGGTGCATAGAAATCAAAGCCGCTGTCCAGTTCTTTAAAGCTTGATTCAGAATTGAATTTCAGTTTTTTCCAGTCGGCTTTTCCTAAATAGTAACCGGCATTATGGGTATTCTCATATTGATGAGCCGTCGCTTTTAAACCTTGCGGTGAAAAAATCAGGACATCCGCTTCTTCGGTTTCAAAGAAATCCGGGCATTCCCACATATAGCCCATCTCTTTTTCACCTTCAGCAAACACCCCTTCATACTCCCATTTATATAAATCTGAAGAAGAATAAAGCAGAATTTTACCCCGATGATTCAAGGCTCTGGCACCCAATACCATATAATACATACCATTTTTTTCGAATACTTTAGGATCCCGTATATGATCAGTGAACCCTTCTGGATAGTCTTCGTGAGGAATCACTACCTCTTCCAGTTCAATGGTAAAGCCATCTTTACTTACAACGTGTACGGTATTCTGTTCACGTCCACTGAAGGTGTAATCATGGTCACCGGGATTCTTGACATTCCCTGTATAGAAAAAATGTATTTCGTCGTCTTTTACAAAGGCGCTTCCTGAGTAGACACCGTCTTTATTGTAGGGTTTGTCCGGTGACAAAAACAACTCTTCTTCCTTGAAGTGAACCATGTCAGTCGACGTTTTATGACCCCAGTGCACCAGCCCGCCGTCCGGGTTATCCGGTACATACTGGTGATAGAGATGATAAACGCCATCAAACTGAACAGCTCCATTCGGATCATTCATCCACCCTGTCACTGGCATCTGATGGTAAGTCAGACGCCAGGGGTCGTTTATTATTTTTTGAGAAAGTTCTGACTGAACTTGAGCCAGCTGATTCCAGTAAGTCTGATCTAATTCGGTCATAGTATTCACTCCTATTTGAAACTTTCACGGATGGCACTGCCTTGAATTCTCACTAATGAGAACCCTATTGCAAAGGCAACTAAGATGACTCCGATATACTGTAACATTGCAGTGAAGTCACCTGTATAAAGAAGCAAACCAGGAATAAAGGTTATTCCCATACCTGTAGATGTTAAGTTCAGCAGGTAAACAACAAATCCACCAATTGCACCGGCAGCCATACCTGAACCAAATACGCGCATGGCACGTAGGTTTACTCCAAATAATAGCGGTTCGGTAATGCCAAACAGTGTCGGTACTGCCGAACTGATAGCGTTAGATTTCTTTATTTTATCTTTAAATAAGAACGCCGCTCCAATGGCTGCTCCAAATTGCCCTGCCATACTGACTGTCGTCAACGTCTGAATTACGTTCTCGCCAGTTGAGTTTAATAAACCAATTTCTACGATACCAATTGAGTGATGCAGGCCAGTGATAACGATAACTTGCTGAACTGCTCCGAATACAATATAACCAATACCTAGTGGTGCTTCAAGAAGGTATACTAGACTGTTGATAACTGTCGATTCAGTCACTTGTAACACGGGTCCTAATGCGAACAGCATAACTGCTAAGGTAATGGTAATCGTCAAGAAAGGCGTGACAATCAAGTCCATAATTTGCGGTACAAATTTTCTGAACCATTTTTCAAGATTAGATACCATCCAACCAACTAAGATAGCCGGGAAGATCGATCCCTGATACCCAACAATATTTAATCCGAAAATGACTAATGGATCTGCATCTCCCCCTGCTACTGCCCATGCGTTAGGTAGTTGAGGTGATACCATCATCAATCCGACGACTATACCTAGTATTGGATTGCCTCCAAACTTTTTCGTCGCACTGTATGCAATAAGAACAGGTAAGAATGCAAAAGCCGTATCAGTCAACATTTGGAATAACGTTAAAGTACTTTCGTCCATGTTTACTCCAAGCTCAATCAACAGGCCTCTAACTCCCATCAATAGACCCGTTGTAACCAAAGCCGGAATTAATGGAACGAGAATATCTGCAAGCACGCGTACAACTCGTTGAGCTGGATTTAAGTTTTTATACACATCATCTTTGAATCCTTTGGAATCGCTGTCTTCTGTTTCGCCCATTACTTCCTGCAATTCAGCATATACAGCATTGACCTTACCTGTTCCAAAGATAAACTGATGCTGACCTGTATTGAAGAAATAACCGCGTGATTCTGGAATAGCCTCTGCTTTTTCCTTGTCTAGTTTACTGTCATCTTTTAAGATTACACGAAGGCGTGTGGCACAGTGTTCGAAATTCTTAATATTATCCTGACCGCCGACTGCATCGAATAAGGCATCTATAGATTTTTGATACTTCATTTTTATCATCCTTTCATTTAACCGTTTTCATATTTGTCCTGTTCTGCTATTAGAACCGGTTCCCCTAAAGAATAACAGGAACCGGTTCTAATTGCAAGGAAAAAGAAAGCACTTTCTTAAACTTTCTTTTTTCACTTAAACGGCGCGGTTGATTCGTTCACCACAAGGTTATTCTGGAGATCAGTGATTAGCGGAACTTCCTCTTTTTCAATCAGCTGGCGCAGTTTATTTACCGCTTCAATCCCCATCTGTCGGTATGGGTAACTAACAGTTGTAATCGTTGGCGATACATAAGCAGTTGCTTCGTATCCTCCAAAACCGGACAATGAAAAATCTCCTGGAATCGAGTAATTTAGTTCATTTGCTGCCTTCAACACTGCTACTGCAATGTTGTCTGTAGCGCAGACGATATAGGTTGCTTCTGTTTCTTTAAGGAACGTCAGCCCTTTGGTATAAGCCGCTGTACGTGAGAAATCAGTTTCAACCCTTTCTATTGTAGTCCCCGTTACAGCCGTCACTCTATCTATAAAGCCTTGTCGGCGTTCTACTCCCACTGCCTGATCGGTTTCCGGTACGCCTACATAGAGAAAATGCCTGTGCCCTAATTCCAGTGCATACTTGCCAATCTTAGTACCGGCTTCATAATCCTGATGGACCATACTGTGGATGCCTTCTGCTTTTTGACCGATAAAAAGGACAGGAGTCTCTACTGATTTGACTGTGTTGATATGGTCTTCGGTCATCTCACGGGCAAACATGATGATTCCTTCCACTTTCTGCTTGGCTAATGTCTGCAGATTTTCAAATTCGCGCTCGTTATTCTGGTCAGAATTAGTAATAATCAGCTGATAACCTAATTTTCGTGCTGTTTCATCAATGCCCTGAAGAACCTCATTAGTTGAGGCTGAATTTAACCGGGGAATGATCACACCCAGCATATTGGTTTTCTGGGCTTTCAAACTTCGTGCAAAAGCATTCGGCTTATAGCCTGTTTCCTTAATAATTTTTTCGATTTTACGACGCGTATCCTCACTCACTGATCCATTATTTAGATAACGGGAAACCGTGCTCTTTGCCACACCGGCCTGTTTAGCAATGTCGTTTATGTTTACCACTATCAACCCTCCTTTTCAACTGTTTTCCATTTAAAACTTGCCTGACAATGTCTGACTGTATCTGATGTAATAACATGATCTGTCCATAGCTCGTCCGCTTTTCGCCCACTTGAAACACTGGTGATTATTTGATGTTCATTCACTTCTTTGTCGAATGTTATAGTTCCACCGGTTATCTCAAATTTAGACAAGTACGAACTGCCCAAGCTGTCAAGCAGCCATGTAATATAATGTGAATTGTTGACATGATGATTGCTGTCTATGTCAAAGTAGCGAACTTCATACTGCTTTTCATTATAAACACTGTTATCTATTTCCTGAGGCTTAGCGAGCCGTCTGATGCGTTTTGAGAAAACAGCCTTGTAGGGCTCAACCAGTTCTTCTGTTATGCGTGCCATCTTACGGTTGGAATGATTCAGCAGTGCAAAGGTTGCCGTTACCTTTATCAACTCGTTTCCTTCTAAATCCTTAACAAAAAAGTCCCGGTAAGTGAAGAGCTTGTTGTATTCCGTGGCCACTGTTTCTATTTCAACTGTTTCATTCACTTTTGGCAGCCGTTGTATATCAAAGTCATACCTCAATATAATCCAGCTTAATCCTTTTTCTTTTACGTATGTTTCACCGCGCCCCAAACCTTCCGAATGTTTTTCAGAAACATCCAGTAATAAGTTCACCAGCATCGATAACGTTACTCTCTGATGACGATCACACATGTAATAACTGATTTCTTTACTTTCCTTATATAGTTGCGTCACTGTAGTCTGCTCCTTTTTATCTGTCAGTTAAATTATAAAAGAGACATTCATTAATTACAATTTTATTCATTCAATTCTTTTTTAATCGTTTACTCATGTAAAAAAACAAAAGTAAAGCGCCAACATGTTTAATTTATAGGCTTATAAATAATTTGTATACTAAAAAAATTATTATTAATTATATTCTATTGAAATTGTGATGGTAATTGTATTAAAATAGATTTCATAGTACAATAAAAAATGGAGCTAAATTTTAATCTTACTAATGATTAACCGGAAATGTTAGTTATTAGTAAGAATATATTTGCCCATTAATTTTTTTTAGGAGGAAAGAAATATTATGAGTGATTCTCAAGAAAACTCGAATAAAGGGTTTCTCGGTTTTATCGAGCGTGTAGGTAATGGTTTACCTCATCCAGTTATTATATTTATACTATTGTCGCTTGCTCTTATCGTCATATCCGAATTCGCAGCTCGTTTTGGAGCGCCTGTAGAATATTTCAGTGCAGCGGAAGGTGAAATGGTAACCATTGAAGCGGTTTCGCTGATGACTGGTGAGGGAATAGCTCACATCTTCAACAGCGCAGTTGGAAACTTCACAGGATTTGCACCTTTAGGTACTGTTCTTGTAGCGATGCTAGGTGTAGGAATTGCCGAGTGGAGTGGACTGATTAACAGCACACTGAAAAAATTGCTAGGAAACGTTCCGACAGGATTACTTACTGCAACAGTAGTATTTGCCGGTATTATTTCTAATATAGCATCTGATGCAGGATACGTTGTGGTTATCCCATTAGGCGCTATTATTTTCGCCGGTGCAGGTCGTCACCCTATTGCCGGTTTGGCTGCAGCTTTCGCTGGTGTCTCTGCCGGATTCTCAGCTAACCTGATCTTTGGTCCTACCGACGCACTATTAGTCGGTATCACAAACGAAGCTTTGCTTTCGGGTGGAATTGAATATGATGTTGCTGTAACTGCAAACTGGTACTTCATGATCGTGTCTACTTTTGTCCTGACAATTGTAGGAGCCATTGTCACTGAAAAAATTGTCGAACCCCGGCTTGGAGAGTACACAGGCAGCTATAAGCCGAATAATGAGCCTATTACTGCTGAAGAAAATAGAGGAATGCGAAACGCTTTAATCGCACTTCTAGTGTTCTTAGGTATTATGGCCTACTTAATGGTTCCTGAAAATGCTGTATTAAGATCAATTAACGAAACGACTGGGGAAATGACACTAGACAACTTCTTGAGTAATGGTCTTCTCTTCATGATTTTGCTATTGTTTGCTGTACCGGGATACTTTTACGGCAGAACAACAGGAAAAATTGAAACCTCACACGATTTAGTTCAAGGTATGTCTGAATCGATGGCATCAATGGGCGGATACTTAGTCCTTGCCTTCTTTGCCGCTCAATTCATTAACTATTTCTCTTTTACAAATTTAGGTTTAATTCTTTCCGTAAATGGAGCAAATTTCTTAGAATCTATTGGATTCGTTGGCCTGCCTCTTATCCTTGCATTCATTTTGGTGACTGCCTTCTTGAACCTCTTTATCGGCTCAGCTTCAGCAAAGTGGGCTATTATGGCTCCAATTTTTGCCCCTATGCTGTATGAGGTTAATATTGCACCGGAAATGACATTGATGGCTTACCGTATTGCGGACTCTTCAACAAATATCATTTCCCCATTGATGAGCTATTTTGCAATGATTCTTGTCTTTGCCAAGCGTTATGATGAAGAAAGTGGACTGGGAACAATCATATCAACAATGCTGTCATACAGTATTGCCTTCCTGATTACCTGGTCACTGCTATTAGTCTTATGGTACTTCACTGGATTACCACTAGGACCTGGAGCAGAGATTATTTTATAATTATTTTCATTTTAAAAGGCATGCTTCTGACGAGGAAGTGTGCCTTTTTATATTATAATACACATAGGTATAGGAGGTAGATTACATGTCCAAGAAAACGAAGCGACGCTTACTACAGCTGTTTGGGTTCATTATCGGCCTGATATTTGGCTATTTCAATCCAACGCAAATTCAACAAATGTTTCCAGCTCTTGGAATTACTGTTGGTATCGGCTATTTCATTACTTCTCGTGTTGCTGATGATAAAGAAAAAAGTCTGGATGATCTTGCCTGGTTCCCTCTCCTTCAAATGATAATGTACTTTATCATAGGCGGGGCAATCAGCTCATCACTCTTACTGGCATTGGAAATTTACTCAAATTAAACCCCTGGACACATACGACATACTATGTCGGTGTGTCCAAGGGTTTTTCGGTTGTTATTTCACTCGAGCTAGCGATCCCATAGGATCCCATGGGTCCAGTTCAACTACCGGTTTATTTAAAGCATCCAGCCATTTCTCTTCAATATATTTCTTTTTGACAGCTACCTGATAATTATACTCATCAAACCAGCTGTTGCTCATGGAATAGATTCCTTTATCGCCGCTCTTGTCTCCCCAGCTGTTTTCAACTTTCCATTTAATGGGCTCACCGTCATTATCCAAGTCCACACCAACAAATACCATAGCATGCGTCAGCAGACTCTCTCCGTAATCCAGACGTTGTGCTTTAGTCAGGTTTAGAGCCTGCCCTAGTGTCGCTTCATAGTCATACGTCGACTCATCCATTATACCTGCTTCACGGTCGAGCATTTTGCCGACATCGCAGCCAAACCATACGGGTTCCCCGTCTTTGATAGAAGCGATAGCCGCCTCTTTTAGTGCCTCAATAGGTGCGTTCACGTAAGTAATGGGCTTGCCTTCTTTGACAGTTCCAAGGTACTTGACTGTGTAAGCTTTACCGTATGGTTTATCGTCAGTTGGTGCATTTATAAGAGAGACTCTTTCATCCAGATCCCAATCAACATACTCATTGAAGAAGTCAACAGGGGTGATATCTTCAATGCGGTGAAAGGCATCATCCTCATCTCGGTATTCATAAGAAAATGAATCAGGTACTTCTCCCAGTGCCTTCGTCAACAGGCTGTATACAAAAGAGAGTGACTGTTCTTTAATTTTTTCAAGTTCATCTTTCGACTGACCAGCTTTATGACCATCTCGCAAATCTGCAGCAAATTCTCTTAATTTTGCTGTCAGAACCTGATTCAGTTCTCTTGTATTGGATGAATGGTATGTCTCCGGCATCACTGATTTAGGTACAGCACCATATTTCTCTAATAGTCCGGAAAACATATCCCATTGACCACCATCCTCGACTGGATCGCTCAATAGGTGCTGAACTAATCTGGAGTTCAAAGGTTCTTCCATTGTTTCCAAGATACTTTCCAGGAAATAGTTGGACTTCTCCAATTTGTCCCAGAATAGAGTATAATTCTGAGAAAACTCAAAGGTCTTCATGTTTAGTTTCTTCATTGTATCTACTCGAGCGGTATTCAGTGCTGCAAACATCCAACAGCGGCCACTTGATTTCTGATTGGTAATGTCACCTTTTTTTGTTTCATCTGAAAAGACAAATGAATGGCGTCTCTTTAAATTATTATCAGTGGACGATTTGTAAATTCCTACTTTTGCTACTGCATGCTTGGCAGCATGGTTTGCTTTGTCTGATTCAAATGCCTGCCTAAACTGGTTTAACTGTTCATTAGTAATAGTCAATCTGCTCTCATCCTTTTCTCATTAATATCTGTATCATACCGAAAATGCCAGCAGATGACAAGCTGTCATAATAAATCTTATTCTTAAAATATTCCATTTCAAGACCACACCTTTTTCATGGTAATATATAGGTTACAAAGGAGTTGGAGAATATGGATTTTGGAAGCTATCGCTATACCAAGGCAGAAATTGACCTAGATAAAGTCACTTACAACTATGGAAAAATGAAAACACATATCACTGAAGGAACTAAAATAATGGGCGTCATCAAAGCGGATGCTTACGGACATGGTGCTGTTGAAATCGGCAGGCACCTGGAAACACTTGATACTGACTATCTCGCTGTAGCTGTGCTGGACGAGGCCATGGAATTGAGAGAAGCTGGAGTCAAACTTCCTATATTACTCCTAAGCCCAATTGAGCCGGATACTATACCTACAGCAATTGACAATGATATTGCCATAACGGTCTTCTCTTTGAAGAGTGCTCAAGCCGTTAACTATTATGCACAACAAACGAATCACCCAGTACGTGTGCATGTTAAAATTGATTCCGGTATGGGACGAATTGGTGTCCGCTCGAAAGAAGAAGCGTTGGAATTATGTAATATATTGTCAGCCTCGTCAATTAGCTTAGAAGGGATTTTTACACACTTTGCAGAAGCTGAAAACACAGTAGACCCTGCCTATACAAAAAGCCAATTTGCTTTTTTCATGGATGTTGTGACTTACCTTGAAGAGAATAGCTTTACCTTTACCTTTCGCCATTGCAGTAACACAGCAGCCTCACTGCTTTATCCTGAATTTGACCTGGATATGATTAGAACAGGTATTTCTATTTTCGGCTACCATCCAGATAAATCACTGGAAGATATAATCGATTTAAAACCCGCTATGACACTCTCTACCCATGCAGCACTGATTAAGCAAGTACCTGCTGGAGAAAGTATCGGTTACGGTAGAACTTACATCACGGATAAAGAAGAAACCATTGCGACTATACTGCTGGGTTACGCAGACGGTATACCTCGAGAACTATCCAACAGATGGCATTTAACACATGGCGATGTAAAAGCACCTATAGTCGGACGTATTTGCATGGATCAGCTGATGGTAAACGTAACCGACATAGTAGACTTCTCCAGTTCTGATAAGCTTGTATTCATAGGTGACCCCCAAAAAGGCCATCCTTCTATATACAAGATGGCCGAAATGACTGACAGTTTTCATTACGAAATCTTGTGCGGTATCGGCAAACGGGTTCCTCGAGTCTATCTGAAGGACAATCAGATTGAAGCCAGTCAAAATGTTTTACTGGACTAATTAGAATGTAAATGTATTAGATGAGAGAGCTTTAAATTCGATTAGCATTTTAAACATCAAAAAGCACGGAATTTCCATTAACGGAATTCCGTGCTTTGATATTATATTTAAAACTTAATGGAACTACTTATTCAAAGTAATGAGCTTATGCGTCGTCGTCTAAATCATCGTCCATGCCGTCGTCTTCTAAGCCATCATCTTCCATGCCGTCATCTTCGAGACCGTCATCCATGCCGTCATCTTCTAAGCCTTCTTCAGTTCCTGGCATTGTGTCATCTGTCTCATCAGCATCTCCACACGCTGCTAATAACATTCCGGCTGTCAGTGATAATGTTGCTAATTTGGCTAATCTTTTCATAAATAATCTCTCCTTTAATTTTAGTTGCTTTTTTAGTTTTGACTAACTCTATTCGTCGTCTAGATCGTCATCCATACCATCGTCATCTAGATCGTCGTCCATGCCGTCATCATCAAGTTCTTCATCTTCTACCTCATCGTCTCCGTAGATACCATCCTCTTCGTCACGGCCGTCATCCAAACCTTCTTCTTGAGGATCCTCTACTCCTTCATCATTATCAGTGGCGTCTCCGCATGCTGCTAATAACATTCCAGCTGTAAGTGATAATGTTGCTAATTTAGCTAATCTTTTCATAAAATCTCTCCCTATTTGTGGTCTTTATATAAAATATGATGATACAATTCCTACGCACCATCTTCCAGCCCATCTTCCTCTAGACCGTTGTTCATTCCATTATTTTACAACTCAATCTCCGTTACCGGATTTTTAACACCGAGATAAACTATTAATATATCTTCTCGTTGTTACAAGCTGCCAGCAGTATCTGCTGTAAATTATAATGCAGTGAACTTAGCTAGTTGCTCATAGACTCTCTCCTTTTATACAATTTATTCTCTATCTAACGAAACATTACCAAATTTGCATTCTAATTTAAAGCAATATGCCTCGAGTTCATTTAGTTTAAGAGAACTCTCATTCTTCCTAGGCAATATGAGTAAAGAAACAAATGCTTTTTGATGTCAGTTAAAATGATAGAGTTTGTTTATAAATAATACCCTACCATGAATTTGATTCAGTTCCAAAGAAAAGGCTTTTACAATTTCATCTCATACAATTACGTTTTTAACACTTTTATTAAGATTGTTATTTATTCATTTTCTGCGCATAAAAAAACAGAAGAGGTTTCCCCCTTCCGTTTCGGTTAACTATTACTATTCGATGATTTGAATATCAAGTGTACGTCTGCCAAATTCGAAAGCATCCGCTACGCTTTCCATGTGCAAGTCAACTCTATTACCAATGATAGCTCCGCCAGTATCACCAGCAAGATATTCTCCATACCCAGGTACATAGACTGTTGATCCCAGTGGAATAACATCCGGATCAACGGCAATGACTCTTGAATTTTCTCTCAAGTCAATTCCAGTGAAAGTGAAGTTACTTAAAACCTCTTGGTTACGAGAATAAGCAGTGGCTTCAACTGTCATCCAACGACCAGATCTGCTTTCTGATTCAGCCTGTTCAGTTTCTTGAGGTGCTTCAGCTGCTTGAGCAGCAGCTTCTTCTTCTGCTGGTTCGCTTTCTACAGCAGCTTCTTCTTCAGCTGGTTCGCTTTCTACAGCAGCTTC
>RECC01000003.1 GCA_007692455.1 Alkalibacterium sp.
AAGAAAGTATCCTCATTTATTTACGAGAAATTTGTTTAATGCGAAAGGAGGTCTATTGTGGAGGACAATAGTGTTTACCGCGATCTGTTTTTTGAAGAAACCGATGAAAATTTAGCGATATTAAATCAGGAAGTGCTGCAGCTTGAGCAGCACCCGGAAGACAAGCAGATAATTGATGCCATTTTTAGAGCAGCACATACGCTCAAAGGAATGGCAGCGACTATGGGCTATGAAAAAATGGCAACCCTGACTCATGCAGTGGAAAATATATTCGAACTGGTAAAAAATGGCCAGCTCAATGTCACGACATCTCTTGTGTCTCTATTTTTCGAGTCACTCGATGCACTAACCCAGCTGGTTGAAGGACTGCGTGAAGAGGAAGATGAATCCCTCGATATTACCAGTCTGATTAAGAAGTTGGAACAGGCTGGAAAAGCAAATCAGTCAGCAGGTGAAACGGATGAAAAGTCAGCTGACAGTGAGTCTGTTTTCAGTTACCCGCAACTTGAAGAAGCAGATTATGCAGTTATAGAGGCAGCTGAAGCAAGTGGCTACATTTTGTACTCAGTTGGTGTGCGTGTTGAAAAAGAGAGTATGATGAAAGCCGCCCGTGCATTCATGTTTATCAGCAAGCTTGAGCAGGTGGGTGATATTCTTCAGATGAATCCGGACGCGCAGACGATGGAACAGGGTGAGGTGGACGAAACCTTTACTTTGTATCTGTTGTCAAAAGAAGCTGGAGAAACTATTGAAAGTCATGTAGAAGGCATCAGTGAAATAGAAGACGTCTATATGACTCAGCTGACCTTGGATGAACTGAAAAAAGAAGCAGCAGAAGAAATTGAAGCAGATTTAGCAGATAGTGAAAATGATACTGCTGAGAAAGCTGAAGCTGTTCAAGTGACCAATCAGACTGCTAAAAAACGAACTGCAGCGAAACAGACGATTCGCGTTGATTTATCCCGTCTCGATCAGTTTATGAATTTAGTATCTGAGCTGGTGATTCACCGGACTCGACTGGAAGATGTCTCCGAGAAAAATCAGCTGGCAGAACTGGGTGAACCATTGACTCAAGTTGGCCGCATTACAACTGAACTGCAGGAACTGGTACTCCAGCTTCGCATGCAGCCCTTCAGTGTGGTCGTTCAGCGTTTCCCTCGTATGATGCGTGACTTAACAAATGAATTGGGCAAAGATATTCAATTTCTTACAGAGGGCGAAGATACCGAACTGGACCGCACAGTTATTTCAGAAATCGGCGAACCACTGATTCACCTTTTGAGAAATGCAGCCGATCACGGAATTGAAATGCCGGAAGAAAGAGAAAAAGCTGGCAAGTCAAGAACCGGAACCATTAAATTGTCAGCCTATCCGGAAGGCAACCGCGTGATTGTTACATTGACTGATGACGGCAAAGGCTTGAACCCGAGAATGATAGAAAAAAGTGCTGAGAAAAAAGGCATTTCAACAGCCGGCATGTCTGATGAAGAGATACAGCAGCTGATTTTCCATCCTGGTTTTTCTACCGCACAGGAAGTTACAGGAATATCTGGCCGGGGAGTTGGAATGGATGCCGTGAAAGAAAAAATTGCAGCACTGAATGGAAAGATAGAAACCATCAGTGAGGTAGGTAAAGGAACAACCTTTACAATTACACTTCCGTTGACATTGTCAATCATCCAGTCCTTACTGGTTAAGGTGAGTAAGGAAACCTTTGCCATACCACAGGCTGTTATTGATAAAATTAGAAAATATGACGACGCTGATGTGCGTTCTGTTCATCAGAAGGAAGTCTACAGTTTTGAAGGTCAAACGATACCGGTTATCAGGCTGTCCGAAGCACTTAGTCTGGATGACTCTGACGATTCTCAAAAACACGTTATCGTTGTCTTGATTGGACAAAACCGTTATGCCTTGATAGTAGATGAGCTGGTTCACCAGAAAGAAATTGTCATTAAAAAATTGGGCAGTGAACTAAATACCGTTTCGAACTTTCTAGGCGCAACTATCCTGGGTGATGGAAGCATCAGTCTGATACTGGATGTCACGTCAATCTGTACACGAAAGAAGGGCAAAAAACGTGAGTAAAGACCATGCTCTTCTGCGGTACGATGCACTGCAGGAAGTTGTCAATATTGGTGGGGGCCATGCCGCAACTAGTTTGGCCAAGCTGATTGGGCGTCCAATAGATATGGATGTTCCCTTCGTTGAACTATTAACATATGAAGAAGTGTATGCAAATGTGCAGTCAGATGATACAATTGTAAAGGTTGTCTTGTCTGAGCTGCTTGGTCGTCAATACGGCGTCTTCTTGTTCGTTATTCAACCGGAAGAAGCAGAGAAATTAGCGCAGCTTCTTCTGCCGGAGCACGACCAGTTTTCAGACGAGTTGATAGACTCCTCGATAAAAGAGCTGAGTAATATTCTTGTCCAGTCCTTTTTACAGGCGGTCATGTCCCTTATCAACAAACCGCTCATTGCGGCTTTGCCTCAGATAACAACTGATTTATTCGGATCTATCTTATCCAGTGTCTACATGCAGCAGGAACAGTACAGTAATGAACTGATTATTATCAAAAATAATTTTTACAGTGCCGGTCATAAAATCGAAGGCAGCCTGTATTTTGTTCCAAAACCTGAAGCACTGGAATTACTATTACATCAACTAGGAGTTTAACAGGAGGAATGTGTTATGAGTAAAAGAGTATTAATCGTAGACGATGCGGCATTCATGCGTATCAAGTTAAAAGATATTTTGGAAAAAAATGGCTATGAAGTGGCTGGAGAAGCACAAAACGGTAACGAAGCTGTTGAGAAATATAAAGAAGTTGAGCCGGACGTTGTAACGATGGATATCACTATGCCAGAAAAAGACGGTGTAGAAGCATTGAAGGAAATCAAAGCAATGGATAAAAATGCTATCGTACTGATGTGTTCCGCTATGGGGCAGCAGACAATGGTTATGGACGCCATTCGTGCCGGAGCGATGGACTTTATCGTTAAACCTTTTGATACGGAACGTGTCATTAAAGCACTGGATAAAGCGCTGAATTAAAAAACGAGTTCTACTTTTGCTATAATTATGCAAGTTTCGAAAAGTTGTCACAGACTTAAAATCAGACAGTACAACCGAGGGGGAATAAGCGTATGCAAGTTATTGTTTTTAAACTGAAAAATCATTTTTATGGCTTCACGACAGAGTCTATAGAAGAAATTACACGACCTTTAGAGGAAACAGTTATCCCCCAAGGTCCGTCCTGGACTCAGGGGCTAGTGAACCTGAGAGGTCAGATAATGACGCTGGTTGACATGGAAGTTCTCTTAAATGGGTCTAGCTCGAATGATAAATTGTGGTACAATAACACCGTCATTGTAAATGCAGAAGAAAATCCGATTGCGCTCATGGTGGGCAAGGTTCTCGGCGTCATTGATATTTTAGAAGAAGATATACATAATGATATTGACGAAGAGAACGAGAGTGTTATTGGCTATATTTCTGCTTACGATGAAATGATCACAATTATTGAATTGGATTCTATTTTGAAAGAGAAAGAGGAAGTAGCGTGAGCCAACAAGTCTTATCCCAACAAGAAATTGATGCGCTGCTGGTAGCAATGGACAGTGGGGAAATCGATACAGAAGAAATGACGGAAGAGATGAAGGGGCCTAAAGTTAAAACCTATGACTTTAAGCGACCCGTTCGCCTTTCCAAAGAATATTTATCGACCATCACAATGGTCTTTGAGGACTTCTCCAAACTCATTTCAAATCTGCTGTCGACCCAACTGAAAAAACCAGTAGACGCAAAAATAGCAGCAATCGAGCAAGTCTCATTTGATGAATTTGTTCATTCAGTGCCCAACTTTACATTAATGGGCGTTTTTAAAAGTGCCCCGCTTAATGGTCTTCAGATTCTGGAGATTAATCCGCAATTCAGTCTGCAGATTGTCGAACTGTTATGTGGCTATACAGAAGTGTCATCCGAAGAACTGTCCGAAAAATCCAGCTTTACAGATATCGAACTGGCTATATTGGAGGATGTAATGCAGTCATTATTGCGTTCATTTGAAGCAGCCTGGAAAGATATCAAGGATATTTCTGTCAGTTTAGAAGATACAGAAACAAAACCCCAGCTTTTACAGACGATGTCACCAAATGAACCGGTTGTTCTGGTTACATTTGCTGTGACGCTTGAAAAGCAGCGAACGTTTATCAATATGTGCATACCTTACATATTTTTTGAAGATATTTTGGATAAACTCAGTTTTAAAAATTGGTTCCATTCCGGAAAAGAATTTGATTCTTCTGAACGCGGTCAGCTAGCCACTAATCTGGATAGAGTACCGGTCAGTGTTGAAGTGAAACTGGGCGAATCTCAGATGGATATTTCCGATTTTCTGGAAATGGACGAAGGCGATATTATTCAGCTGGACGAGAAGACGTCTAAACCGCTGACGTTGTTCGTTGAAGACAAGCCTTATTTCAAAGTGAAGCCAGGTATGATAGATAATAAACTGGCTGTCGAAATTTTAAAATTTACGGGAGGAGAGAGCGACGATGAGTGAACAGTTAACTCAGGAAGAAATTGACGCATTATTAAGTGGCGGCGCCGT
>RECC01000072.1 GCA_007692455.1 Alkalibacterium sp.
ACACCGCAGTTTAAAATCTGCAGTGTCTTTGGTTACTCTTCATAGGGTACAGTTTTTAAATCTATTGTGGGCGCATGTTGAGTCAGTTTCGCAACTGGACAACGCTTGTCAGCTGACTGCACAATTGAATCTGCCTGATCCAGTGACAGTCCTTCAATGGACGCATAGATATAGATTTGAAAATAGTAGCCAATGCCACTGTCTTCACGTCTCAGCTGAACCTTAGCTGTTACCTTACTGCGGTTGTCGAGGCCACGGGCTTTCAGCAGAGACTGTATAGTGGCGTTCAAGCAGGTTGTCAGTGCCAGTCCAAACAGTTCTTCCGGGTTCGTTCCCGGTTCACCACTTGTTGGGCTTGAGACTGTGACCGACAGCTTGTCTTTACCTTCTACATAGGCAGTGCCGTCCACACCATCTGCATTATGCACTGTCGCTTCAAACAAATACGACTCCATGCCGTTCCCTCGTTTCTTAGTTTTTACGTTGAGTTAAGTCCAAACCTTCAATTTTTTCAAGTTCAGGAAGTAGAGCGTTTAAAATACGTCCACCGAATACAAAAACGTCCATCATTGGTTTAACGTCGTCACCGGTAATACCTAAATGACGCATAATGATTTCGCCGTCTCCTGAAATAACAAAGCGGTAGTAACCTGAACGCATTGCATTGATTTCGTTCATCTGAGTAACGATTTCTGGCAATTTGTTGCGGTCTGTTACATAACCAATTTTGTTGTAAGTAATTTGATAGTTTACGCGTTGAGCATCTGTATCATGAATAATCACGCCACAGGCAACGGCTTTGTCTTTATTGATGCGTAATGCAGTCTGGAAAACAATCTGCTGTTGTTTAACTTCTTCACCGTCTTTTTTACGAACCGGTGCTTCGATTTCTTTAGATTTGAATTGAATTTTCTTTTCTTCAGCTAGGTGCTGAAAATTATCTGTTATTGTGCTCATGTTTAAAATCCTCCAATAAAGTCATTTGTCGTGCATTTCTCTCACACAAATTTAATTATATCATAAAACGCTTACTATTTATAGTCTGTATGGCCGATATTTCACGAGCTGTGCAAAATACTTCAGTAAGCAGAAAAAAAGAACGCCTTTTTCTAGGCACTCTTTTTTTGTAAAAATATGAACAATTAAGAGTGATTTCTTGCATTGTTCTCATTTCAGCCTGTTTAAAATACAGACAATTATTTCTAGTCTTTATACATTTTTTTGACTGTTTTTGAAATAGTTTTCCACTTATCTTTTTCCGCGCGCATCAGTTTCTCGTCCTGTTTTCTTTCGACGTAGGCCAGTTCTTTCTGAAGTTTGACGTAGCTGTCATACCTGTCTTGAGTCAATGTGCCCTCTTCTAAAGCTTCTTTAACTGCGCAGCCCGGTTCGGTTTCGTGTTGGCAGTCGTTGAATTTGCATTGGGTAATCAGTGCTTCCACATCAGTGAAACTTTCGGATAGCCCTGTGCTCTCTCCTTTACTCCATAGCTGAAATTCACGCATACCCGGTGTATCGACTAAAATACCGCCGTCTGGGAGTAAAATAAGTTCGCGGTGTGTTGTCGTATGCTTCCCTTTGCTGTCATCTTCCCGAATGGTATTCGTCTTCATTTTGTCCGTTTTCAGCAGAGAATTGACAAGGGTAGATTTCCCGACGCCCGATGAGCCTAAAAGCGCAGCCGTATAGTTGGGCTGAACCACCTTGCTAAGGTTTTCAATATTTTCACCCGTTTCATTACTCACAAAATAAACAGGCACCCCATAAGCTACCTCATCAATTTTCAGTTCCATTTCCATGCGTCCGGATTCGTCAGTCAAATCAGATTTTGTCAAAACGATTATAGGCTGTGCGCCTGAATCCCATGTGGCAATCAGATACCTTTCGAGGCGTCTGACATTAAAGTCCTCGTTACAGCTCATGACCAAAAAGGCATAATCTATATTTGCGGCTATCACCTGAGCTTTCGTTTCCAGCCCGGCAACGTGCCGCACAAATTCTGATTGCCGTTCAAGGACATGACGGATGAGGCCGCGTTCTTCTCCAGGCAGCTGCTCCACCGCAACCCAGTCACCGACAGCGGGGAATTCGAATGTGGGATGATGAGTGAATGATCCCGGTAAAGTGCACAACCATTCCCCCTGTTCGGTCATGACTTTTGAAAAGTCACGCGATTGGGTAACAATTCGTCCTCTTACCCAGTTCTCTTGTTTACTTTCGTTCCATTTTTCTTGAAACAGTGTGTTCCAACCCAAATTTTCCAGCATTGATTAATACCCTCCAATGAATTGTTGTCAATAAAAAGCGGTCAGTTAACTTGAGTCCTTGGCTTCACACTTTTAATCAATGATACGCTGTTTTCGGAGGCGTATGCATGCAGATGTGAGGATGGACTCATATAATTGAAAATACCCGAATAGTTTCTGTCAGTACAATTTCCATAACTCACCACTCCTTTTATGTATACAAAAATTAACTTAATTATAATCAGTTCTACCGTATTGTCAATGTGAATCTCATAACATGACAGGTTCGCTTACTCTGTCTATAGAATGTGAGTAGGAGGTGTTGTATCATAAAAACAAGACTTTTTAGGGGGAATGTACACATGACTGATGTGAAGTTAATTGAGGAACTGAGTAATGCTTACGGTGCGCCGGGGTTTGAGGATGATGTCATCGATGTAGTCATCAAGCACAAAGGAAACTTGAAAGCCACTCGGGATAATCTGAAAAATCTGTACCTGTATCCTGAAAATTATGATGCATCCAAACCGACGATTATGCTGGACGCCCACTTGGATGAAGTGGCTTTTATCGTGAGTTATATTGACAGCAACGGCTTGCTGGGGATTGAAATGCTCGGCCGCTGGGAATGGTATAACGTCTCTGCTCACTTATTTAAGGTCAGAAATAAAGACGGCGAATATGTTAAAGGCATCATCGGATCAAAACCACCGCATTTCCTTACACCGGACGAACGAGAAAATGGCCTGAAGATGGCTGACTTGAAAGTCGATGTCGGTGCTACTTCACGGGAAGAAGTGATGGAATCCTTTGGTATTGAAGTGGGTGCACCGATTGTTCCCTGCGTGGAATTTGAATACAATGAGACAAACAGCACAATGCTGGGGAAAGCCTTTGACAATCGACTCGGTTGTGCAGCTGTCATCGATACGCTGAAGGCACTTGAAAAGGAAGACTTGCCCGTCAATGTAGTCGGTGCACTGGCTTCTCAGGAAGAAGTTGGTCTCCGCGGAGCCACCGTTACAGCTCACCGGGTGGATCCCACTTTTGCGATTGTCTTTGAAGGCACACCATCGGATGATTATGCGAAACCAGTTGAACAGTCTCAGGCACGCATGGGTTATGGCCCTCAAGTGCGGCACAAAGACAGCAGTTATATCGCCAATGAAGACTGGATAAAACTCGTGAAAAAAGTGAGCACTGACAAGGCTATTCCTATTCAGCATGCGGTTCGCGAAGGCGGCGGAACAAATGCAGGCCGTATCCATTTGAACAAGACCGGTGTACCGGTTCTGGTTCTTGGAGTACCGAGCCGATATGCTCATACCCATCACCTGTTTGCTTCCTTTAAAGATTACGAGCAGACCGTCAAGTTGGCAGTCGAGTCAATCAAGGCAATAGACGACTCTTTTTTAAATCAGTTTGAAGTAGAATATGACTAAAAAGTTTACACCATCCTGATTAAGAGATGCTCATACCGAAAAAACGTCCATTCAAGACTTTCTGCAGAGAAAAAGGGTCTTGAACGGACGTTTTTTTATTAATAGTCTCTTTATTGACTAATTGAGGGCTCATCTCCAGGATAAAGAATTGTGGTCAGCGCCTTGGTGTGTGAGAAAAATGTTTCTCGATTGATGATTAATATTGCTAATGCAACTAAACTAAACAAAATCGTATCCCAAGGTTGAGCGTCCGGCCAAATGGGATTATTTAACTGGAAATGCAGCAAGGCAACGGTTAGAATACTGCCTTTTGAATCATTAAACAGTGCAGTCATGATAATGGAAAGCGCGATAGCTGCTATGAAAAAAGGAAGAAAAACCCACTCAGATTGTGGCGTTCCGCCAATCAGGAAAGCCGGTAGATGCCATATCCCCCAGATAATACCTATGATGACACTAGAAATAAATGGATTATACCGTCTCTGAAGTAGTGGAAGAGCAAAACCGCGCCAGCCAAATTCTTCTACAGGTCCAAGGAGCAGCATAAGAATTAATGCCGGAATTACAGCCTGCCAAGGGTCAAACGGAAAAGGTTCGGAGATTGACCCGGTTATTGCAGCACCGAGATAAAAAAGTATGGGAACACCCAGAACTAGAAACAACCACCAGTAAAGATGCGTGCGCCACAGTGTCAGTCGACGTAGAAAGCTGCCAATCCCTTTGATTCCATAGTATCGCCAGATAAGAATAAATGCTGCAATGGCTGGAGCATAGACAGCCAAAATGTATAACGGATTCGATGGACTGACTTCCCCAAATAGCGCAACAACCTGATCATTAAAGAAAATCAGCAGCAAAGCAAGCCCCCATGTCAATCCAAAGGTGATTAAAAGAAATGGGATAAT
>RECC01000056.1 GCA_007692455.1 Alkalibacterium sp.
GCACATTTGGTTGTTTCTACTTTGTTCAGTTTTCAAAGATCTATCTCGTTCGTTTTGTCGTCGCCGTGTTTAGCAGCAACTTTTATATCATACCATCGTTTCGATTCGACGTCAACACTTTTTTGAAATTTAATTTCAACTTCATTAAATTTGTAAGCGTTACCTTCGTTCGTATGACAGCTATTTAATTATAACCCATTGTTAACTGAGAGTCAACAATTAGTTTTTATAATTTTTATCGGCTGGAAACAGTTATGTTTTGCAGCAACGAGATTAATAATACCATCTATTGAAATCTTCGTCAACACCTTTATGAGATATAATTGATTTTAATTCAAAAAATTCCTCCCAGCCTTTATCTAAAAAGGCTGGGAGGTTTATTCTGTCATCTCTTATACTAGTCTTCCATATTCTCATCAGTGCCATCTTCATTTCTGGCGTCTTCTTGATCAACTTTTTTACGTGCTTTTTTATTCTTTAATTTGGCAATTTGAATGTTTCGTCTAAGTTGAGTATCGGTTTTTTTATGACCGCTGACTGCTAACTCTATCGGCTTCACTTCATATTCACCGGCAACATCACCATAGTATTTATTATAACGTTTCTTGAACTGCTGGAACATATGCACAACAATTACTTTTAATATGGCATAGATCGGTACACCAAATATTAGACCGAATAGACCAAGCAAATCTCCCATCACCAGCAATACGATGATGATAGTAAGTGGGTGTACATTCAGCTGTTTCCCCATTACGTTCGGCTCGATTAAATTACCGTCGATAAATTGGACAGCAGCCCATACGAGCAGTAATTGGACAACCATCCACCAGGAGTCCATCAAGGCGATTACCAGTGCAGGAATAAAGGCCAGAGTAGGTCCTATATAAGGAATGATAGATGTGAACCCGGCTATAATAGCCAGAACACCATTGTATTCCAAGCCAATTATGGTGAAGCCAATAAACATCATAACTCCGATGGAAGTAGCAATTATCAGTTGTCCTTTAACATAGGCTCCGACCTGTATATTAATTTCAGATGATACTCGAATCAGGTCTTCTCTCCACTTAGGAGGAACGATGCCTAACACAGCATAGAAAAATCGTTTTTCATCTTTCAGCAGGAAAAACAGAATAATCGGAAAAGTGATAATGGTTACTACTACATTTGTCAGTCCAGTCATAACAGTAGACAGGCCACTAAAACCATCTGTCAAATACTGATCTAAATTGTCAGGAATAGAAGCAATGAAACTTTGCCCTTCCTCAATGAAGGATTCAATCTCCTCACCAAATGGCAGCGTCTCTACCCAGTTCGTTACAGATGCAATCAATGAATCGATAAATTCAGGAACACTTTCAACAAACCCGGTTACCTGCTCACGAAGTAAAGGATAAAGTGAACCAATCCCCACAACCAACAGACCAATTAGCAGCATGTAGAGTATCACTACACCATATATTCGCTTAACTTTTCTTCTCTCCAGATAATCCACAAACGGTCCGAAAAGGTAATACAAAAGCAGCGCAATAACAAACGGCATGAGTATGTTTGAAAAGATTACCAGAATGGGTGTAAATAAGTACTCTACCTGATTATATAAAAAGAATATGATTCCAAGTAAAATTAACACAACTAATGTAAACAGAAGGTTGCTTGCACCCAGAAAATTTATCCACCTAGTTTTTTTCATTTATTTTCCCTCTTTCCTCAGCTTGATAACACGACCTTATATTAATTTTATAGTAGTCTGCATTCAATTACGAGAATAATCACCTGAAGTTACAAAAGAACTATTTTGATAAGGTTTTGTTTTTTTAACTTAAAACGTTATAAAAGTGACTGCATTAATAAAACATTTAATGCTAATAGGCAGGCAAGCATGGTTTAGAAAGAATTATCAGCTCTTTTTCTATAAAAAAAGTGGCATCCATAAAATGAATGCCACTTGATAGTATGCTTAATCCAAATTTTTCATCGTCGGGAAGAGCAGAACGTCACGGATGGTATGTGAATCGGTCAGCAGCATTACCAGACGGTCAATACCAATACCCAGTCCGCCGGTTGGAGGCATTCCGTATTCGAGTGCTTCAATAAAGTCCTCGTCAATTTCCTGCGCTTCATCGTTCCCTTGTGCTTTCTCTTTCATCTGCGCTTCAAAACGCTCACGCTGATCAATTGGATCATTCAGCTCACTGAATGCATTAGCATATTCATGCTTCGCTATAAAGAGCTCAAAACGATCGGTGAAGCGTGGGTCTTCCTGATTTTTCTTAGCCAGTGGAGATATCTCCAGAGGGTGACCGTATACAAAGGTCGGTTGAATCAGAGTATGTTCCACAAACTTTTCAAAGAATTCGTTCACGACATGACCAAAAGTAGCGTAGTCATCAATTTCTACATGGTGCTTTTTAGCGAGTGCACGAGCTTCTTCATCTGTGTACTGATCGAAGAAATCAATTCCAGTTTCTTCTTTAATCAAATCAACCATGTGGTGACGCGCCCATTTTTCGCCAATCTTAATTGTATATTCGCCGTATGCAATGTCGGATGTTCCCAATACTTTGTCAGCTACAGACTGAATTAAATTCTCAGTTAAATCCATCACATCATCAACATCATGGAAAGCAGTATATAATTCAAGCATAGTGAATTCCGGGTTGTGTGTCGTATCGATGCCTTCATTTCTGAATACTCGACCAATTTCATAGACCTTTTCCATACCGCCGACAATCAGACGTTTCAGGTGAAGCTCTATCGCAATACGCAAGTACAACTGCATGTCCAACGCATTATGATGGGTAGAGAACGGTCGTGCTGCCGCACCTCCCGCAAGGTTATGAAGAAGCGGGGTTTCCACTTCAAGATAATCCAGGTTATTTAGATAATTTCGAATTTCCTGAATAATCTGACTGCGTTTAGTAAAGCGGTCATAGCTTTCTTCGTTCGCTATCAGGTCCAAATAACGCTGACGGTACTTCTGTTCAACATTGGTCAGTCCATGATACTTGTCAGGCATAGGTCTCAGTGCTTTAGACAGGTAAGTCAAATTGGTCGCACGTACCGTAACTTCTCCTGTATTTGTTTTCATCACAGTTCCTTCCACACCAAAAAAGTCCCCTAAATCGGCAGTTTTGAAACTTTCATACTGCTCATCCCCAACGGCATCTTTTCTGACATACAGCTGTATAGAACCCTTCTTGTCTTTTAAATGCGCAAAACCGGCTTTTCCTTTTCCGCGTTTAGTCATCATACGGCCGGCAACTTTAACTGTAATTCCGGCTTCTGAAAGAGATTCTTTTGATTCACTTTCATATGAATCATGCAGTTCACTTGAAAAATGGCTCCGTTCATAACGGCCGCCAAAAGGGTCTACGCCACGTTCTTTCAGTTCATTCATTTTTTCACGTCGAACTAAAATCTGATCCGTAACTGTTTCTTGATTAACGTTTTCTTCAGACACCTAAGTCACTCCATTCAATTAATTCTTATCAATTTCGATTATGTGCTTTCTGCTAACTATAAAAAACTTACAGGTATGGCCACCCCTGAATCGATGCTTTCAAATAAGCCTCTTGTTCATTCTGAATTATATTACCATACCTGAATAAAGTCTTAAAGACTAATCAGCGGGTTTCCAGTCTACTCTTGTTCCTTTTTTGTTTCTGCAATGAGCTCTTTCAGCTCAGATTCATTGAAATGATACTCACTTCGGCAGAAATGACAAACTGCTTCTGCTCCGTGGTCTTCATCAATCATCTGCTGCAGCTCGTTTTCTCCGAGTGTCACTAACGCACCTTTAAAGCGGTCTTTTGAACAGTCACACCTAAAGGAAACTGGCATCGTATCAACCACGCGCGCTGTTCCATCAGAAACCAGGCGATCCAGAATTTCTTCCGGGGACTCCCCTTTATCCATTAGTTGAGAGACCATCGGAAGACTATTGATGGTGTCTTCAAGTCTGGCGATTGTTTCTTCTTCAGCATCCGGCAGGACCTGAATCATAAAGCCTCCTGCAGCTTTAACGGTCTCGTCCGGATTAACCAGAACAGACAGACCGATAGCTGACGGGACCTGTTCAGAGTTCGCCATATAATAGGTAAAGTCTTCTCCCAGTTCCCCACTGACTAACGGAACCTGACCGACAAAAGCTTCTTTCATTCCAAGGTCCTTGCTGACTGTCAGCATTCCCTCTGTACCGACTGCACCCCTTACGTCCAGTTTTCCCTGTTCGTTTAAATCCAGACTGACTTGCGGATTTTTAATGTAGCCTTTCGTTTCGCCTTTGCCGTTGCTGTCGACCAGCAGATAGCCAACCGGCCCGCCACCATCAATACGGCAAGTCAGTTTTTCTTCACCTTTTAGTGTGGCTCCCAGTAATGTCGTTCCAACCATCGCCCGACCTAGGGCCGCTGTTGCTGCGCTCCATGTATCGTGCTTTTCCTGAGCTTCTTTTACCATATCTGTAGCATTCACTACATATACCCTGATCTGATCATCATAGCCAAGGGCTTTAATCAATTTGTCTGACAATTCTGTCACGTCCTTTTTAAAATGCTTTCTACATTGAAAGAAGAGGAGGGCTGAAAATCGCCTCCTCTTCTTTATGTGCTACTCTTTTGGTTCGTCGTCTTCGTCTTCAGCTATCTCAGATGAATCGACTTCTTTTTCTTTGTCAGAATTAGAATCATCGTCATCATCTTCATAGAGTTCTTCGCGTTCTTTTTCTTTTTCTTCTCTTGCCGCCTTGATCTCTTCAAAAGAGGATCCAATCGGCTCTTCTTCAGGGTCACGTTCAGCTTCTTCACTTTCGCGAGGAAACTCAGACGGTTTGCTCTTGTCCTTCTTAGGCATTTCGCCTTCTTCAAATAGAGACTTGATTTGCTTCTCATCAAGTGTTTCTACCTCTAGAAGTTTCTCAGCAATCAGTGCATGTGCATCCTTGTGCTCTTCCAATATGCGTTTTGCTTCTGCATGTGCTTCATTCAGAATACGCAGCACTTCCTGGTCAATCTGATAAGCAAACTGTTCAGAATATGCCTTCGACTGAGAATAATCACGTCCAAGGAATACCTGACCGCCACCTTCGTACTGTACCGGACCTAATAGATCACTCATACCGTATTCGGTAACCATGCTTCTGGCAATTTGAGTTGCCTGCTGGAAGTCATGTGAAGCACCACTTGACTGAGAATTGTAAATGAGTTCTTCAGCCACTCGTCCACCTAATAGGCCGACAATTTGTTCGAACAATTCTTTTTTCGTCATTAAGAAACGGTCTTCTTTCGGCAGCATGATTGCATAACCACCGGCTCGTCCTCTAGGAACGATTGTAACTTTATGAACGATACGTGCGTCACTTAAGACGAGGCCGACAATTGTGTGACCTGCTTCGTGATAAGCTACCATGCCACGTTCAGTTTCAGATATGACGCGATCTTTCTTAGCTGGACCAGCTATAACTCGGTCGTGAGCTTCGTCAATATCCATTTCTTCAATTTGTTTACTGTCACGTCTTGCAGCAACTAATGCTGATTCGTTCAGTAAGTTTTCCAAATCCGCACCTGAAAAGCCAGGTGTCTGACGCGCAATAATTTTCAAGTCAACATCCGGAGAAATCGGCTTGTTCTTGGAGTGTACTTTAAGGATTGCTTCACGGCCTTTAACATCCGGTCTGCCAACCATGATACGTCTGTCAAAACGTCCAGGTCTCAATAGCGCCGGATCCAGTACGTCCTGTCTGTTAGTAGCAGCAATGACAATTACACCTTCATTACCAGTAAAGCCATCCATTTCAACAAGCAGCTGATTCAGTGTCTGTTCACGTTCGTCGTGACCGCCACCCATTCCTGCTCCACGCTGACGTCCAACGGCATCAATTTCATCAATAAAGATAATAGAAGGAGCTGTCTTTTTGGCGTTTTCGAATAGATCACGCACTCGACTTGCACCAACACCGACAAACATCTCTACAAATTCTGAACCTGATATAGAGAAGAACGGCACGCCGGCTTCACCCGCTACGGCTTTTGCAAGAAGGGTCTTACCTGTACCAGGAGGGCCTTCAAGGAGAACTCCGGCAGGAATACGTGCACCCAGATTTGCAAATCGTCTTGGGTCTTTAAGGAACTCAACAACTTCAACTAATTCTTCTTTTTCTTCATCTGCACCGGCTACGTCTGAAAAGCGTACTTTACTTGTCTTAGCATCGCTTTCTTTCGCCTTGGATTTACCGAAGTTCATTACACCACGGCCTCCACCAGCTCCGCCGCCCTGTCCGGCCTGACCCATCATAAAGTAAATGAATCCGACAAATAACAGTAATGGCAGGAACGAGAACAAGAGACTTGTCCAGATACCTGTTGTTGGCTCTTCTACTGACACGATATTGACATCGTTTCCTCGAGCTAGTCCATACATTTCTTCTACTACAGTATCGTTAACTAAAATATAAGTCGTGAAACGGGTCGTTTCTTGTTGATCAAGTCCCCCGAAAATTGTAACATTCTGGTCCTCTTCAACTTCTACTTCCTGTCCTTCACGAAACTGTCCTCTTATTTCATATACACCCGCAGTTGGCTGTATCTGTAATTCCTCTACTCGGTCTTCTTCCAGAAACTCAATAAATTCAGTTGAACTTACTCCTTCTGATGCTTGATCCTGACCGCCACTAGTCGCCCAACTTGCAATACCAATAACTGCAAGAAACACGATGACGTAGAAGAGGCCACTTTTGAAAAATCCTTTCTTCATGTCATCCTCCATCTATCTACTTAGTTTAATTTTTTTTAAACTTTAAGATTGCTTACTTAAAATAATATACCCCACTATGTTACCACACTTGACTTTTTTTGACTATGAATTTTGTTTGACGTTTACTTATTTCATAGCGCAAGTCAGGGAGTGAGCCTTCTTTAGAAGGGGAATGACTCAGTTTACTGATAAATTTCCGGTTTTAATATACCAATGAACGGAAGATTGCGGTAATGTTCTGCATAATCCAGCCCATATCCAACGACAAACTTGTGTGGCACAGTAAAGCCTACCCAGTCCGCATGAATGTCAATTTTACGACCGGTCGGTTTGTCCAGCAGTGTCACAATTTTCACAGATGCAGCTTTACGGTATTTGAAGAGGTCTTTAAGGTAAGCCAATGTTCCACCTGTATCAATTATATCTTCTACAAAGAGAACGTGACGCCCCTCAACATTTGTGTCGAGGTCCTTTAGTATTTTTACTTCTCCGGAAGAGACAGTATCATTTCCATAACTTGACACATCCATAAAATCAATTTCCAGGTACATATCCATTTCTTTAATCAGATCGGCCATAAAAGGCAGGCCGCCTTTCAGTACACCAACCAACAAAGGATTTTTCCCGTTATACTCTTCTTTCAAAACACCAGCCAGCTCTTTAACTTTCTCTTGTATTTCTTCTTCGGAAATTAAAATACTTTCCATATCTTTTTTCATCGGTTTGTCTCCTTTATTATTTAATCGTTTAGTGTTTGTTAGTCATCTTTGTACACAAGTACGTAGCTTATTGTATCAGTTATAGGGTCAAGTGACAATGCGGATTCTTTGTGGCCAATGAGCCATAAAATTTCCTCCGTCTTATCCGTTACGACCCAGACCTTATCCCTCGTTTTTAAAGGAACTTTCTGATCGATAAAGATATCTTTGATTTTCCTGGTTCCCTGCATGCCTTTTAACGTCATCCGGTCACCGCTTTTTCTGTGTCTGATTTTTAGCGGCAGTTGGTCTGCTTGTAAATCAAGGTATAAAATCCCTGCTGCTTCCTTATCGACTATGCTTTCGTATTTTTCCCGTGTCAGCAAACCTATCATTTCATTAGATGGAAGTCGCAGCCACTGGTCTGGTGAAAGTTCAAATTGCTGACGATCCTTACGACATTTAGACTCGTCTGAACACCTTTCTTTTTTATAAGTAATACGGCATGTATTGTATTCTCTCACTGCGACAAGGTTGTTCGGCAAATCCAAGGACGAATTAGGTGAAGAAGTCTTCAACCATTTCAGCAGCAGCTCGGAATGAATTCTTTTCATCAGAAAGGCTTCATTTGCCGACCATTTTTTCACCGCCTGCTCAAGAACTCTTTTCTGAAGAATAGGATCCAATTCAAGAAAAGCAGAGCGGTCAATCAGTATTTCTTTCTCAGACAGCAACATGGTCTGACTGAGTTTCTCTTCAATAATAGGACTCAACAAACTCAAAACGTCCGACATTTCTTCTGCAAATGAAACAATGTGCTCATCCACTGCGGCGTTTTCTTCTCTGAGGAGTGGCAGCACGGTATGCCTGAATCTGTTCCTCGTGTAGTCATCAGATTGATTCGTTTCATCTTCATACCAGTGCAGTTTCTTTTCCAATGCATAATCGCGCAAATTTTCTTTTGAAAAAGATAACAGCGGACGAATATAGGTTAGCCCTCCACTGTACCTTTTCTGGCGGATTCCGGTCAGCTCATCCAGTGAATTGCCTCTGACAAAACGCATCAATACGGTTTCAACCTGATCGTCTTTGTGGTGGGCAGTTAGAATCGCTGAACTGTTGAACTTTTTGGCCACTTTTTCAAAAAAAGCATACCGGACTTCCCTTGCTGCCTGCTCCATACCTGTATCGGGCTGAAGACTTCGGTTCCAAGTATGAACGGAGCACGGCACTTCATAGTCAGCGCACAATTTCCGGACAAACGCCTCTTCTTCATCGGACTCTGGTCTCAGCTGATGATTCACATGAGCCACATGGATTGCCGGTTTCATTTCCTGAGGGAGATGGACCAGCAGATCCAGCAGGACAATGGAATCAAGACCACCCGACACGCCCACTATAACTGTTTCCTGTGCTTTCCAGTAATCCGCTTCGCTGATCTGATTAGTAAAACCAGAGAGTACTGCCATCTCCTCACCCCTCATTTCTATTATCAGGCAATTAAAAAGAGCTCAGGGACTCTCCCCAAACCCTTTCTTATAGTTTAATATTTATTAACCTTTTCTTCCACCGCGTCCGCCGCGCTTACTTTCTGTGTTGCGTTTAATTGAAGTCAAACGGTCTTCGCTGTCTTTAAGGAAAGAACTCATTAATGAATCAAAATCCTGTTTCTTAGGAGCTGAGCTGCGCTTGTTAGAGGAACTCTGGCGCTCACGGCTTGGTGCTTTCGATCTTGTAGGCTCTTCAGCCGGTTTATCTTGAGCTTTACGGATGGATAAACCAATCTTTCCATCAGGAGCAATAGACAATACTTTAACAGTCACCGTCTGCCCTACTTCAAGCTCTTCGTTGATGTTTTCTACATAACTGTCAGACACTTCACTAATATGCACTAAACCGGTTTTGTTGTTGCCTAAATCGATAAATGCACCAAAATTCGCTATACCCGTAACTTTACCTTCTACTTTGCTTCCCACTTCAATTGACATGTTTTCTAAGTTGCCTCCTAAATAATTTGAGTTCATTATACCATGTAATAAATGCATAATAAAGGTGTAACATAAAGATTCCTGGCAAAAAAGCCTTTAATGTTCGTCTTTCAGTCATCCTCTTCTATAAATTCTTCAGATAAATCGCCTTCCTCCCCTGCTTCCAGGTGATCGGGTTTTCTGTCATCCGGGAAACTAAAGACGATTTCATTGTCTTTTGTAAGGTAGTACTCGCTTCTGGCCAGTTTAGCGACGTACTCCTCATCTTCAAGCAGGCTGATATAATAATCCAATTCCTCCTGCTGCAGACCAAGTGATTCCAGTTCCTGTTCAGCAATGGCGCGCTGTTCATCAAGTTCCTGTAATGATATGTAACTTTTTATCAGCGAACTCCCCACAAGTAATACCAGCAGAAGTCCGGTAGCTATAATGAACTGCATGCGTCTCTTAAGCTTTCGTTTATGTTTATGAGCCCGGAACGTTTCCAGTGTCTTTGACTCAGTATAAGAATTGTCCAGGCGTTTAATACGCTGCTCTTTATCACCCATAGATAACTGCTCCTTTTCCGGAAATCTGGTGAGTAAAGTATAGCAAGAAACACTCCCCATTAAAAGCTTGAACTGTGGCTATTCACATATTGTCACATTCAGGGTCAAAGAAACAGCGGTGGGTATGGCTTACAGGAAACTGGTTAAAAAATATATTAAAACGTGTGCACTCCATCTACAAAACTGGAGTACACACGTTTCACTAATTATTTATTGCTCGGCATTTTACTGTTCGTCAATTGATTTGGTCGTTTCTTCTACGATAGTATACAAATCTTTTGCTTCATCTTTTTTGGTGGTATCTCTGATATCTTCAACTTTCGCTACCAGAGTTTTGTTCCCGAAATGAATGGTCAGCTCATCTCCCACTGCTACATTGGTAGATGATTTTGCCGGTTTATCGTTGACTAAAATACGACCTTTATCTGCTATTTCCTTTGCAACCGACCGCCTCTTTATTATACGGGACACTTTTAAAAATTTATCCAGTCTCATTTTCTCTGCCTCTTTTCTTCTTGTTTTATTTTCTGCCATAAGGCGTCAACCTCTTCAGGTGTAGTAGCTTCAACTCCATCGAAAACATGCGGATGGCGCCTTCTAATTTTTCTGTTCACTTCTTCCAATACATCTTCAAACGAAAAGTGCTTTTCTTTTTCGGCGATACTTGTCTGATAGAGTATTTGAACAAGTACATCGCCTAATTCTTCTTTCCAGTTCTCTCTGTCATTGTTCTGAATAGCTTCAACCAGTTCTTCCGTTTCTTCCCGGAGGTATTGTATCAGAGAGTGTGCATTCTGCTCCCTTATCCAGACGTCTCCCTCCGGACCAGTCACCTCATCAATATAAAATTGCAGGGTTGAAAGTGACCGAACTTGTTCATCTGTATCCATAGGAGGAAGGTAGACTGAATCAGCTTGTTCCAGTTCTTCTTCGGTCAGTTCCAGCGCTTCCTGCAGGCTTAGCCAGTAAAGCCGGTAAGTACAGCCCTCCCTCTTTGCCAATAACGCAAATTCGTACTCAGCTGAATACTTTTCTTTTAACTTCAGGACTACTCGTCTGACATTATCCGGTGAAGAAAACCGGTTGATAACCACATGCTGACTGGTCTGGACTGTGTCGGGATTCAGATGACAAGCAGGCAGCAGCTGAAACCCTTCTGCTTCCTCATTTTTCAAATATGAAAAAACAGAATCTTCAAATGGTTGTTCAAGATTGAGTTCGACATGAGAGTGCAGCTTTGCAACTTTTTGGACCAAGGTTTCATTGATCAAAGGGTGTCCGGCGACAGCATATACAACATTACCTGAGGCAGAAGAACAGATGAGTTGCCGGGCAGCCTTCTCCAGTTCGTCTGACGACTGATTTTTCTGTAGAGTTTTTTCACCCAATATCTCATAAGGATACTTTTCTGCTGTGAGCTTCCTGCCTAGTGGAGAAGAAGGTGAGCTCAATACCACTCTCTGATGTTTTTTTAATACTTCAAAAAACACACTAGAAAACTGTTTAGATTCTGATGACAATAAACTGATGATTGTTATTTTATTCATGTGACCTCCAGTGATGAGTGCATTAGTATTTTTTAACGATATACCGGTGAGCAATCTTTAAATTTTTCATTCGACTGCTTCAGTACTGCTTTCCTCATCCTCTGCCTTCTCATTCGCTGCAAGCTGTTCCGCAATATTTCGTGTGAAGTGGGTTAACGCATCCAGGAATTCATTCTCCGTTGTCCGTCTGGTCAGCCTGAATTCAATGGTGAGGCGTTCTTCTGCCTGCATATCCGTTTTCAGTTGGATACCCTTCAATGCTTTAAACACTTCCGGAAGCGGTAGTCGTGATGTACCCGCACTGGAAAAGACGACGGACAATTTCGAACCCTCACGCTTGATTAATTCTATCAGTGCACGCTCACTATACATCTTCAGCAGTCCGACTGACAGCAGGTCCGATACTTCCTGCGGGTATTCACCGAATCGATCAATTAACTCATCCTGCAGTTCGACATAATCTTCATCTGTTTCAAACTGTCTGATTCGTTTGTAGAGTTCAATTTTCTGACGTTCATCCGACACATAAGTTCCTGGAATATAGGCGTCCAGTGCCAAATCAATTTCAACGAGCGTTTTCTTGACAGCTTTATCGCCTCGTTTTCTGGCCACTGCTTCTTCCAGCATCTGACTATACAAATCGAAACCGACACTGTCGATAAAGCCGTGCTGCTGTTGACCCAGAAGATTTCCGGCTCCTCTGATAGCCAAATCCCGCATGGCTATTTTGAAACCAGAACCGAGTTCGGTAAAGTCTTTAATGGCTTGCAGACGCTTCTCACTGACTTCAGTCAGCACCTTATTTGGCTGGTGCATGAAATAGGAATAGGCAATACGACTGCTTCGTCCGACTCTTCCTCTCAGCTGATACAGTTGGGACAGTCCCATATGGTCCGCATCTTCTACTATTAACGTGTTTACATTTGGTATATCCACACCTGTTTCAATAATCGTTGTGGTGACGAGCACATCATACTCCCCCTGAATAAACTGGAAGAGCACATTTTCAAGCTGCACCTCAGTCATCTGACCATGTGCATGGGCGATACGGGCATCCGGCACAAGCTGCTGAAGTTCGTCGACCCGTTTTTCAATGGTGCTTACGCGGTTATGCAAGTAAAACACCTGACCGCCACGCGCCATCTCTCTCTGGATAGATTCCGTTACCACCAGTCCGTTCATTTCCATAACATATGTCTGAACAGGATAACGATTTGCCGGTGGGGTCTCAATGACGGATAAATCTCTCACCCCAAGCATGGACATATGCAGGGTACGAGGGATTGGTGTAGCCGTCAGAGTCAGCACATCAACTTCGTTTTTGAGCTGCTTCAGCCGCTCTTTGTGTTTAACACCGAAACGCTGTTCTTCATCCACAATAAGCAGACCCAAATCCTGAAAAGTAATATCTTTGGATAAAACACGGTGTGTGCCTACGACGACATCGACGCGTCCTTTTTTCAACTTATCAACGGTTTCTTTTAGCTGGCTCCCCGTTCTGAATCGGCTCAACAGACCAATCTCAACCGGAAAGTCTCCAAACCGTTCCAGCATGGTTTCGTAATGCTGCTGGGCCAGAACTGTGGTTGGAACCAGAAAGGCGACTTGCTTGCCGTCCTGTATGGCCTTGAAGGCTGCCCGCATCGCAACTTCGGTTTTACCATAACCCACATCCCCTACCAGCAAGCGATCCATCGGTTTGTCTATTTCCATATCTTTCTTGACTTCTTTAATGGTTCTCAGCTGATCCGGTGTTTCAGTATATGGAAAAGCTTCATCAAATTCATTCTGGTAAGCATTGTCTTTAGAAAATGCATACCCCTTTTTACGTTCACGCTCAGCATACAGTTCAACCAGTTCATCTGCTATATCCTCTACCTGTGAAGCGACTTTCTTCTTCGTTTTCGCCCAGGATGTGCCCCCCAGTTTGTTCAGCTTAGGTGATTTCCCTTCAGAGGAAACATATTTCTGAAGCAGGTTCAGTTGGGTTACTGGTATGAACAGTTTGGAAGAGTCCTTATAGATTACACTCAAGTAGTCCTGGTGAACGCCCCCGATTTCCATCGTTTCCATTCCGGTGAACTGACCGATTCCGTGGTTGACGTGAACGACGTAATCGCCCTTGTTCAGCTCGGAATAACTTTTCAGTCTTTCTGCATTGGACAAATTCTGACGTCTGGCTTTTTTCTTTGGAATCCTGTTAAAGAGTTCCTTTTCCGTCAAGACAGCCAGCTTTTCATGTGGGAGTTCAAAACCGTTCTGAACAGTTCCACTGACTACCTGAATCGCTTCCCGTGTCAGTTTACTGCTGTCAGCCAATGTGCTGGGGATTTCAAAATTCATCAAGGTCTGGTTGACTTTTTCTGCTCGTTCATCGTCTTCCGTCATGACGACGACAGTATAGTGCTGCTTCTGCCAACGATCCATTTCCGTTTTAACCAGATTCATCTGACCGAAGAATTTCTGCATGGTGCGGTACTGGAAAGGATGAATTGCGTTCAGATGCAGACCCTTCATTCCTTTCTGAAAGAGTGAAAAATAGATCTGACTCTGCTGCGCTTTTTTCAGGCTGTCCCGCAACTGATGAGAAAAATTCTGGTTCTGGACAACATGACCCAGCTCAAGCTGAGACGTCACCCAGTCCGCTTCTTCCTCATCCAGTCGTGCTTCATTTTCTATTATCCTCGGGTACTCATCCATAACCAGTATGGCTTCATCCTTCATATAATCAAAGAGGGTAGTCGGTTTCTTATAGAGTAAATCCGCAAAGCGAACCAGCTCTTCCGAATACTCTTCATTCTCAAGTGCATCGACTAAAGCCGTGACAGTTTGAGACAAGCTTTTCTTTGTTTCTTCATCTTTCATCTTCTTGAGTGAATAAGTAAGCGAGTCGGTGAACCGTTTAACAATCGTATCTTTTTCATCGATACAGTAAAGCGTATCGGTTGCCGGTATGAGTTTAACTTCTTCTATCGTTTTCTGAGAACGCTGTGAATCCGCGTCAAAATAACGTAGGGAATCCACTTCGACATCAAAGAGTTCAATCCGTACAGGAAACTCTTCGGTAAGCGGATAGACATCAATAATCCCTCCTCGGATACTGAATTCTCCGGGTGCGGATACTTTCTGTTCACGTCTGAATCCCATTTCAGTCAGCTTGCGCTGAATATGATCTCTATTCACCTCATCACCCAATTGGAAGTTCAGCTCCGACTGTTTAAAAAGGTCCGGTTCCGGAAGCAGCTTCCTTACACCTGCAAGCGGCGTAATAATCACGCCCGGGCGACCGGACAGCAGAAAGTCAAGCGCTTTGACTCTTTCAGCGCGCGATTCGGGTGAAGAGACAGACATTTCAGCATGAATCATATCATCTACTGCAAACAGAAAAAGCTGGTCATCAGGAATGAGACCAGTTAAATCACTTAATAATTGATTGGCATGGTAGACGTTTTGTGTCACGACCACGACCTGTTCGTTCTGTTGTTCAAATAACGCTTTTAAAATAAGTGTCCGTGCAGACCCTGCCAGACCCGTAATCAGCTGTTTCTGACCGGGTTTTATCTGTTCAAAAACTTCTCTGACAGAAGGCTGCTCACTTAATAATGCATTTAGATCAGCCACATTTGCTCTCCTTTTTGAATAGTCTTAATTGAATTGTGTCATTGTATCGGCGTATGTGTTCCCTTCAGCCCAGTAAAGTGCAGCATCAGCAGCTTTTTTTACTGAAAAAAGAATGTCTTCATGGACAGATTTATGAAAGGGGCTTAGTACATGAGAAACGACCGACTGATTCTCATACGGCCTGCCGACTCCAATTCTCAAACGGTTGAAGTGCTTTGTTCCCAGATGATCAATTAGACTTTTAATGCCGTTATGTCCGCCGGCACCGCCTTTTTGTCTCAGGCGTATCTTTCCGACCGGCAAATCCATGTCATCATAAACAACAGTTAAATCCTCTTCCGTCAAATCATAATAGTCCAGCCACTGTCTGACTGAGCGGCCAGATTCATTCATATAGGTTTGAGGTTTAATTAAAATGACTTTTTCTGTCCCCACCAAGCCCTCTGAATAAACCGATTCAAAATTACTCCGGTTGAACGTCCAGCCTTTCTGGTAAGCAATTTCATCCAGTGTTATAAATCCGATATTGTGTTTAGTCTGTGCATATTTCGCTCCGGGGTTTCCTAATCCGACAATTAGTTTCATTATATAACTCCTTATTACTTTTTACATGCAAAAAAGCTGAACGAGATCTCGTCCAGTTTTTATTTTATATAGTATAGCATATTTTTCTCTTCCGAATTGCTTTGCAGCCTAGCTTTTTCTAATAAATGACTGCTTACAGGAAGGGCAAGTTACTTTCAGTTTCTTTTTTCCTCTAGGAATACGCAGTTTCTGCTTACAGTTTGGGCATTTTACAAATTTATATGCTTTTCTCTGAACCCATCTGTTGTTGTATTTTCGGTAAACATGCTGAATTTTGTGTTTAATCGCCAGGTATTTGGTCAGTTCCTTGTATCTGTTGTTCTTCTCTTTGGAAACAATTCTTAATACTCCAAAAGCAATTATTGCAATACCTATAGCAGAAACCCATAAGCCTCCCGCAAAGTTCGAGATAATCCCGAAGATCAGCCCTAAAATAATTAGAAATTTTGAAAATTCATCGTAACCGTATCGGCCGTTCATATAAAACAGCATTTTTTGAAGCCATTGCATAAGTTATTCAGTCCTTTAAGTGGTTTCAGTAAAGTATACATCAAAATTATTATAAAAACATGAAGAAAATGTAACAAATGAAAAACCAAAGAATCTCCTCGCTCAAGAGAATTCTTTGGTCTAATAACTATTTATTCGTCTTCAGATCCCTGAATAATGACATTTTCATATCGGACTAACTCTTCAGCATCGCCTTCATCGCCGACTTCCCATACATCTTCATCAGATACACCGATTTGATATTCGCCTTCTTCAGAAGTGGTGTAAGTAAATGCTCCCTCTTCAACTTCAGGCTTGTCAACTACTTCGCCGTCCTGAAGAACAAATGCATAAACATCGTCTTCTGCCGCGGCTGAACCGTTAACAGTTGCTTCTCCGTCTTCTAGAGTAAAGATATACCCATCCTGGCTCCAACTTCCGCCAGTAATTTCAAGTTCAATACTTGAAGTATAGCCTAAGTCACCATCTATACCGTCAATAATGTCGTGGGCGCTTTGACCAGATGATTCACCATCTTCATCATCAGCATCTTCGTCTGTATCTGTGTCAGTGTCAGCATCTTCGTCCGTATCTGTATCAGTGTCTGTGTCATCAGTAGTTTCTTCTGAATCATCCACTTCTTCTCCAGTTTCATCCATATCCAGATCTTCATCGGTATCACACGCAGCTAGTGCCAGTGTTGAAACCGCAAGTAAACCTATTAATTTTTTATAATTCATTTGTTCATTTCCCCTCCTATTTTCTGTCTCTAAAATTTTAGAGACAACAAGATAAAACTATCTGTTTCGCTCGAGGTAATCATACCATACATGAAAAATGATGACAATTTATTTACATTTCATGTAATAAGTCCGTTAATATCCTCTAATATAACGCCTTCATATTGACTATCAAGCCTATCATCATTATTATGTGTAAAGCTGACTGTGGACTTCCTAATAACCGCTAAAAAACTCTCAGCTATACCAATTTTTCTAAAGGCAAAACAAAAGCGTTGACTTTTTCTTCAATTGCTTATATTATTATACTGCTTATCAAAGTATACTAAAGAAAACACGACACTTAACACGACTATACCACTTTATACAGTGGGCTTGAATTTACAAAAACAGAAAGTAGGGTTAAAGATATGTGCGGAATCGTAGGCTATATCGGATCAAGAGATGCAAAGGAAATTTTACTACACGGGTTGGAAAAACTGGAGTACCGCGGATACGACTCAGCGGGAATTTTTGTCATTAATGAAGAAAACAACGGGCATCTATTTAAGGAAAAAGGCAGAATTGCAGCTTTACGAAGCAAGGTTGATAATGCTGTTGAAGCAAATGCCGGAATTGGACACACACGCTGGGCCACACATGGTGAACCGAGTGTTCGAAACGCTCACCCCCATCAGTCAGCTGATGGACGCTTTACCATCGTGCACAATGGTGTTATTGAAAACTATCAGGAAGTTAAAGATGCTTATCTTGAGCATGTGGACCTTGTCAGCGAGACGGATACAGAAATAATTGTTCAGTTGATTGCCTGGTTTGCTGAAACTGAAGATTTGGATACAGTGAGTGCATTCAAGAAAGCTATTGTTGCTTTAGAAGGATCCTACGCGATTGCACTGGTTGACAATACTGATCCTGAAGTGGTTTATGCTGCGAAGAACAAGAGTCCTCTGCTGTTAGGTAAAGGCGACGGATTCAACGTCATCTGTTCCGATGCTATGGCAATGATTAAAGAAACCAATCAATTTGTAGAACTGATGGATAAAGAAATTGCCGTTGTTACTAGAGAAGAGCTTATTATTGAAAACTTCTCCGGTGAACGCATTGAAAGACAATCTTATACAGCGGAACTGGATTCCAACGATCTTGAAAAAGGTACTTATCCTTATTACATGCTGAAAGAAATTGATGAACAGCCTGCAGTCATGCGCCGCCTGGTTTTAAAATATCAGGATGAAGACGATAATCTGACAATTGATCCAGAAATCGTTTCAGCTATGACAAAGTCTGATCGAATCTATATTATTGCAGCCGGTACGAGTTACCATGCTGGTTTAGTCGGAAAAGAACTGATTGAAGAAATGACTAACATACCGACAGAAGTACACATATCCAGTGAATTCGGCTACCATACGCCACTTCTTTCAGAAAATCCGTTTTTCATTTTCATCTCTCAGAGCGGCGAAACGGCTGACAGCCGTCAGGTGCTCGTGAAGATGAATGAAATGAACTACCCTTCTTTAACCATAACAAATGTAGCGGGTTCTACTTTATCGAGAGAGTCCACTTATACCCTGCTGCTGCATGCCGGACCGGAGATAGCGGTCGCCTCTACTAAAGCCTATACGGCTCAAATTGCAGTACTGGCTATTCTGTCAGAAGTTGTCGGCAGTGAGAAAGGTCTGATTAAAGAACCAAATATGATACAGGATTTAGGTATCGTAGCCAATGCCATGCAGAGCCTGGTAGATGAAAAAGATACAATTGAATCACTGGCTTCTGACTACTTGAGCATTACTCGCAATGCCTTTTACATTGGACGCGGAATGGATTACCATGTAGCCCTTGAAGCGGCATTGAAACTGAAAGAGATTTCTTATATACAGACAGAAGGTTTTGCAGCCGGTGAACTTAAGCACGGTACGATTGCCCTTATCGAAAAGGGAACACCGGTTATTGCCCTTGTAACTGAGAAAAGCGTTGCGGGTCATACACGCGGTAACCTGCAGGAAACGAAAGCTCGCGGAGCACATACAATGGTTATTTCAATGGATGGGTTGGACCGTCCTGATGATCACATTGTGATACCGAAAGTTAACCCTATTCTCTCTCCACTAGTCAGTGTCATTCCAACGCAGCTCCTGTCATACTACTGCAGTCTTCACCGCGGTAATGATGTGGACAAGCCACGTAACTTGGCAAAATCAGTAACAGTTGAATAAAGGATAACTTGTAGAAAAAGGATGCTGACCCACCGGGTCAGCATCCTTTTTTAACTCGTTTAGTCTTCAATTAGTAGAAAGCGTTCATACATACGATCCATCATGGCATTAATTCGAGTACCTATTTCTTTATAAGCTTTGGTTTCGAGGTTGGCCAGGGATACCCGCACCGTCCACTTGCTTGAACCGAATGCTTCTGACTTCAACAGCATTAACCGTTCTTCTTCAGCCAGTCTGGCGACAATATCGGTCATGGTCCAGTTTTCCTGAATAAAGGTCTTGAATTCTGTTCCGTAGCGTTTAGTCAGCCACCAGTCAAAATCAATTTCACAGTAATAAGCGGTGTTGTACTCTTCGATAGGCATCGTCAGCCCGATGGACTCATAGAGAAGCTGCCCGCGTTTCTGACAGACCTGCATCACTTCGTCTTTATACTGATCCGTTTCATCAAGAAGAGCATATAGACTGAACAGCGTCATCATAACCTGCTGGGGAGCGGATAGACCAGCCGCATGATTCAGGGCAACCGAACGGCTGTCAGCCACCATTCGGTCTATGAAGGAAATATCTCTCGGTTCCGACGTCAGCGTCCCGTAACGTTCATCCAGCTCTTCTTTTTTATTTTCCGGCAGTTCTTTAAGCAGGCGGTCAAATACATTATCTTTAGCTAAGGCAATGGTTCCAATTCGCCAACCTGTTGCTCCAAAATATTTAGAGTAAGAATAAATGCAGGCTGTATTATACGGAAGTGCCGTAAACAGAGAGGTAAATTTCTTCAAGAACGTCCCATACACATCGTCCGACAAAATCATGAGATCCGGATTATCTGTAGCGACAATATCCTTCATCTGATCGATGGAATCGTCATAAATGGAATTTGCCGTCGGATTACTCGGATTAACCACAAACACTGCTTTGATGTCCGGGTTTCTCAAGCGGTCCAACTCTTTTTCAGTGAACTGATAGCTGGACTGTCCGTTTATCGTCATCATTTCTGATCGGATGTACTCCACATCAAAACCATACTCAGGCAGTTCAGGTATTTCCATATAAGGTGCAAAAGTCGGAATCATCAGTGCAATCTTGTCTCCCGGCTCAAGCAGATGGTTATTTACCAGTGACTTGAACGTATACACTATTCCAGCAGTACCACCTTCGACTGCAAAAATATCAAATGGCACAGAGTCTTTCGAAAACAGTTCATGGTGCAGATACTGTTTAATCGGCTGTTCACATGCTGTAAGTACGCGTTCTGGATAAGGGTAATTGTCTCCAATACTGTAATCCAGCATTTCTTTTAACCACTGTTCTCTCGGCATTCCCATCAGATGGGTGCCCTCATTCCAAATTTCTTTTAAAAGATTAGATCCGTCGGAGTCTCTCTGCTCCAGAAAAGATTCAAATCGTTCAGAGCGTCCACTCTTGTCCTTAATTTTTGTACCTAAAGATTCCTTTTCTTTAATGACTGTCTCTTTGGTGGCAAACTCGCCGAGCAGAAAATACGCTTCTCTCGGTATGGGTGCTGTCCAGTTCGGATTTCCTCTTCCTGCATTTAGCCATTCTTTGGCTTTTTTCTGCGTCCCCATGCGACGTTCCAAATATAGTGACAACTCAAATGGACTTAAACTCTCTAATTCTTGCTTCAAGGTTCCACTCCTTCATTTTTTAAGGCCTGTAAGTGCGGCTCTTATTTGTTAATGAGTATAACAGACCCCCTGACCATCCCCCGTGATATTGCCCAAGTCTTAGTTCATTTTTAGACTATTCTCATTTGTTTATTATCATAAGTACATTAATAAAATACCTTCAAAGTTTGTTAATTTAATCACAAAAGGACCTGTTTCCCTGTTGCTTTTATAATCAGGGTTATATTAACGGCTATAGGAGTTATTTCCCTTATTTACTGCCATAAACCTCAAATAAACCGTCCTGACTATTTACTTCCTTTATAGAAAAAAAGACTTCCCGCTAAGGAAGTCTTTTAGTCCAATTTACTGATACTTATCCAGCCAGCTGCTTATTTCGTTAAGCCGGGCAACTCTCAAGTTAGGCAGGCCTGCGCGAGACAGTCCATGACTAGACTTCGGATAAAGAACCATTTTCGTATCAACACCATGTTTCTTCATTGCCGTATACATCTGTTCCCCTTGTTCCTGCGGACACCTTAAGTCTTCCTGTCCATGAATTATCAGCAAGGGCGTCTTGCAATTCTGAGCATGTGCCAGAGGAGACATTTTCCATAAATCTTCCATCTGAGTGACGTCTCTTTTCAGCTGGAATTCAACAAAGAACGCCCCGACATCACTTGTCCCGTAAAAGCTGACCCAGTTGGAGATGCATCGCTGTGTAATGGCTGCTTTAAAGCGGTCCGTCTGTCCCACTATCCAGTTCGTCATGAAGCCACCGTAACTTCCACCTGCTACAAATACTGATTCCGTATCGATTTCCGGGTGATTGTCCAACACAGCATCTGTCCCCAACATTAAATCTTCATAGTCCTTATTCCCGTAATCGCCTATAATGGAAGCGACAAATTCCTGACCATAGCCGTTTCCACCTCTAGGATTCAGCATGATTACACCGTAACCTTTAGCGGCTAGCTGCTGCATTTCATGGAAAAAGCTTTCGCCGTAACAGACTTGTGGTCCGCCATGAATATATAAAACGGCCGGATGCTTTTCTTTTGATTCAATAGGCGGCACGTACCAGCCTTGAATATCCCAGTCATCTGCTCCCTTGTACCAGAAACGCTCAGGTTTGGAGAAAGTCAGTTCTTTTTCAGCAGCTTCGTTAGGATTATACAGATCTGTGACTTTACCCGATTCAAGATTCAAGCGGGCCAGGCGGGAAGGTATTGTTAAATCAGAATACGTTACGACTACAGACGTTGCATCAATAACATCCCCGTCTGTAATGTGCCATTCCTTGTCGACCAGAAGAGATTGATTGCCTTCAATATCCCCTTTATACAGGAGTAATTTTCCATACTCCGTGACGGGATAAATGAACGAGTCATCCGTGAGCCATTTTACTGGAAATCCTTTCACTTTCTGCTGGAAATCTCCAATAATCAAATCACCTGCATATTTATCTTCCACAGAGACTTCTTTGAAAGTCCGCTTTTCTCTATTCCACAGGAAGACACTGTTCAGTGTGACAAAAGCGTGTGAAAAATCATTTCCGGTAAACAGGAAGTGAGTTTCTGACTCATTCACTGTTTCGAAAGAGAAACTGCCGTCCGGGATGTCCTTGGTTATTAACTGGGATGATTTTTTCGCTATATCATACTCGTAGACACTCGCTCCATAAACCCACTCATCTTCTGGATTGAGCTTGTCCACATACAATAGATAACTTTCATCTCTGCTGACATACTGCAGGCGAATCGGACGGTCTTTTTCCAGCACTACAGATGATTCTTTAGCTGCAACACTTATTTTTTTAATCTGATAGCTACGGTCCGCTTCAGTAATACCCTGACCATCCATTTTATACTGCAGTTTAGTAATAGGTACAGGTTTTACTGCATCCTTTTTGCCTTCCTCTTCACTAGTATCTTGTTCTTCTTCAGGCTTTTGAGTCGTCTGATAGTAGACTGAACTGCTGTTGCTGACCCACTCATACGAACTGACGCCTTCTTTTTCTTCAGTCAGAGCAAAAGCCGTTCCGCCTTTGACAGGCATCAGGAATACCTGAGGTTTTTTATCTTTATTCTTAGCAATAAAGCTGATCCACTTTTCGTTGGGTGAAGATTTTACCGAAGAGGGATTCATTTCTTCATCGACCCACAATACTCGCTCACCGGAACCTGTATGCATACTATGCAAAGAAGAAACATACTGGTTTTCTTTCTTGTCTGTTCGTGTTTCCAGGTAAAAATATTTGTCAGAAACAACCAAGGGCTGTGAGACGTTTTTTAAGTCGAACAATGTGTCTGCCGTAAGTGTATTCATTAATAACTTCCTTTTCACATTAATTTGTTAAACTACTATTAAAACTATAATTATTTTCTCATTTAAAAAACTTCACGTCAATGTACAAATTTTTTAAACTGTCCAATACTTGTCCCTCAATTTCTTGAGGTAACCTGTGTTATACTATTAGTGATTATAGAAAGGAATGGTAAAGATGACTGAAATGAAAAAACAGCAGAAGATTATTCTAATCGGGGACGGAGCTGTGGGATCCAGCTATGCCTATGCCCTGGTTAATCAGAATATCGGGCAGGAACTCGGCATCATCGACGTCAACAGAGAAAAAGCTGAAGGCGACGTAATGGACTTAGAAAGTGCCTTGGCTTTCACAGCACCTAAAAAGTTATATGTTGCTGACTATGAAGACTGCCATGATGCAGACTTGGTTGTTTTTACAGCCGGAGCTTCTCAGAAACCTGGCGAAACGAGACTGGATCTGACTGAAAAGAATCTGCGTATTACTAAAGATGTAGTTGAAAAAGTCATGGCAAGTGGTTTTAATGGGATTTTTCTCGTGGCTACGAACCCTGTTGATATATTGACCTATGCTGTCTATAAGTTATCCGGTCTGCCTGCGAATCAGGTTGTTGGATCCGGCACTTCTCTGGACAGTGCGCGATTCAGACAGGCTGTAGCCAACCTTCTGGATGTTGATGTCCGTAACGTTCACGGCTACATTATTGGAGAGCACGGTGATACCGAGTTCCCAGTCTGGTCTCATGCCAACGTTGCCGGTCTTCAGATTAATGAATGGCTGAAAAACAATCCGGATACAGATGAACAGGCTTTAGTAAATATCTTCTTCTCTGTACGCGATGCGGCTTATGAGATTATTCAACGAAAAGGCGCTACCTTCTATGGTATCGGCGTATCCCTCGCCCGTATAACGCGTGCTATCCTCAGCAATGAAAATGCTGTCCTACCCCTCTCGGTTTACCTTGAAGGGGAATACGGTGAAAATGATATTTATATCGGCTCACCGGCAATAGTGAACCGTAACGGTATTGAGAGAATTGTTGAAATTCCTCTGAATGATTCCGAAAAAGAAAAAATGAAGCATTCTGCAGATGTGATTCGTACCCACCTTAAAGAAGTGCTCGAAAAGAATCCGGATTTAGGATTTACCATTTCAGATTAATAAACTAATTTCAAAACGAAAAAGCAGCCAGTGACTGATCACTGAGCTGCTTTTTTTACATTGGTATAATGATGTCTTCTTCTTCGTAGATTTCGTCACCATCCTGATTTTCAGCATGGATTTCGATAATCAGCTGATGCGGAAGAACAACTGCTGTTTCTCCAGGCTGGCTGATCCAGCCCCTTCTGACTCCCAGCTGATCCGGACTGTTATCTTCACGGTTTCGAATGCGGGTACCGTCTACTTCAATGATGTTGTACTGGCCTTCAGCCGGCTCCAGCCGGAATTCTTCCTGAGGTGTTTCCTCGCTCAGTTCAACTCGGTAGACTTCCTCACCGGATACTTTTACCGTCGCAACTATCCGGGCATCCTCATCAATATTTCCAAGCTGAATACCGTAAACTATATGCGGAATAAAAGAAGCAATAAACAGACAGACGATTATGACGACATCCAGCGGTTTCATGTTTCTTAAATGGAATTTAATTTTTTCAATCATCTGGCTGTGCTCCTTTCATTCTTTATACGAAACACCGGTCAATCTGCAGCAATGTCAGACTCATGGCTTTGTACTCCTTTGTCTTTCATCCTCAGCATATTGACCGGCTGCTTTAACTATTAACCCTTAAACTGTTTTTCAAATAATGGAGAAACTGAACGGTTCTCGTGAATTCGCTTGATGGCATGTCCCATCAGTTCGCCGACACTGACTTGAACCACTTTGTCGATTTTCTTGTCTTCAGGCAGCATGATGGAATCTGTAACAATCATCTTCTTAATTGGTGACTCTTCCAGACGCTCAATTGCAGGACCGGAAAAGACCGGGTGTGTTCCACATGCGTAGACTTCCTTTGCCCCTTTTTCAATCAGAGCATTGGCCGCAAGTGTAATCGTACCGGCTGTATCAATCAGATCATCGATTAAAACAGCGGTCTTGCCTTCAACGTTACCAACGATGTTCATAACTTCCGCAACATTAGCTTTTGGACGACGTTTGTCTATAATAGCAAGTGGAGACTTCAGGAATTCAGCCAATTTACGGGCACGTGTCACTCCGCCGTGATCTGGAGAAACGACAACTGTATCTTCTCCACCGAGTCCTTCATCAAGGAACCAGTTTGCCAGTAGTGATGCACCCAGTAGGTGATCAACTGGGATATCAAAGAATCCCTGGATCTGAGAAGCATGCAAATCAAGAGTCAGCATACGATCAGCTCCGGCTTGTGTAATCATATTCGCTACAAGTTTAGCTGTAATCGGTTCGCGTGAGCGTGCTTTTCTGTCCTGTCTGGCATAGCCGTAGTAAGGCATGACAATATTAATCGTTTTTGCACTCGCTCGTTTTAATGCGTCAATCATAATCAGTACTTCCATCAAATGGTCATTTGTGGGAGCAGAAGTTGACTGTACCACATAAACGTGGTCTCCTCGAATACTTTCCTCAATATTGATGCGAATCTCACCGTCACTAAATTTGTTGACTGAAACTTCCCCCAGTTCAACCCCTACATCCTTAGCTATTTTCTCAGCTAATGACTTATTGGAACTTAGTGCAAAAATCTTCAATTTTGGATCAGAATAATGTTCAGACATGTCGGCCTCCATCTATTTTCACTCTATATTTTACCTACTATTAGTTTATGCTTAAGTCTTGAATAAATCAACTGTACAAGTTAATGAAAGCCCTATTTTAAAGAGATTTCTAATTTTTGTGAGGCATATTTTTAAAATAGCCTTCTTTATTGACCTGGCGCACTCGTGCAATGGCTAATGCTTCTGACGGAACGGTATCGGTAATAGTAGAGCCCGCTGCGATATATGTGTTCGACTCAACTGAAACCGGAGCGATTAAATTAGTATTGCAGCCGATGAAGGAATTATCTCCTACTTCGATATGATGCTTTTGCTTACCGTCATAATTGACGAATACTGTTCCACAGCCGAGGTTAATGTTCTCGCCTAATGTCGCATCTCCTACGTACGTCAAGTGACCGACTTTTGTGTTCTTGCCTAATGTTGATTTTTTGATTTCAACAAAGTTTCCGACGTGTACTTTTTCTTCCAGAACTGTATCTGGTCGCAAGTGGCTGTTTGGTCCGACATCACTGTTATCACCCATTTTGGATGATTCAATCAGTGAACTTCTCACTTTGACTTGACTGCCTATTTCGCTGTCTTCAATGATGGAATGCGCTCCAATGAAGCTGTCTTCGCCAATAACTGTTTGCCCCTTGAGGTAAACACCCGGTTCAACTACTGTATCCTGGCCGATAACGACATCACTTTCGATATAAGTCTGATCGGGATCAACAAGGGTCACACCATTGCGCATGTGTTTTTCGTTGATTCGCTTTTTCATCAGCCTGCTGGCTTCAGCAAGTGCCACTCGGTCATTGACGCCCAAAGCTTCTGACTTGTCTTCAAGCTGATAGGCTGAAATCAGTTCGCTTTGATCTTTTAAAATTTCCATAACATCCGGCAGGTAGTATTCTCCCTGAGAATTATTGTTGTCTACTTTTTCAAGTGCATCAAATAATGCGCGGTTGTCAAAACAGTAGGTTCCGGTATTGATTTCCTGAACTGCCTGCTCTTCTTCGGAAGCATCTTTCTGTTCAACAATTTTAGATACCGCACCCTCTTCAGATCGGATGACGCGTCCGTACCCAAAAGGATTTTCTGCATGTGCAGTCAGTACCGTTGCTTTAGCACCTGATTCCTCGTGATGCGCCATTAATTTTTCTAAGGTGTCGGTAGTTAGTAGAGGCGTGTCTCCGCAAATAACCAGCGTCGTGCCGTCTTCGCCTTTCAGCAGGTCAGCAGCCTGTTCAACGGCATGTGCGGTTCCTAACTGCTCTTCCTGAAGAACATACTCGCTCTTCTCTCCTAAGTAATCTTTAACCGTTTCAGCTCCCACACCGGTTACTGTAACAACCTTATCCATTTTAGCTTCCAGAGCCTGATCAACAACGTGACCGACCATTGGTTTTCCCATGACAGGGTGCATGACCTTATATAGCTTGGACTTCATACGTGTACCCTGGCCTGCTGCAAGAACAACTGCAAATCTGTTAGACATGATTTTCTCCTTATCCTTTTTTAGTTATACCACTTTAGCATTATTACAACCTTTTATGCAGAACGCATAAAAACCTTCTTACATGATACTTGATGAAGCGGGGCTTTTCAAGCTGGATAAGGTGTATTGTTTGTCCTATTTCGCACACTTTCCTATAATTAATTTAAATAGACTAACTGGCTACGGCTTTATCTGTAGACCAATTCAGTCCTATAATTTGAAGGAGGATGTTCGATGAAGAAAGATCAAACCATAATAGGTAGCTATCCAACAGAAAAAGAAGCAGAATCAGTGGTTAAAAGACTGATTAGCGAGGGACACGATAAAGAGGAGATTACGATTTTCACTAATAAAGAAAAGAGCACTCAACTCCGTAATCCCAAAGATGTAGAGGTCGCTAATCCCGATGTCAACGGAACCGATGAGGACGGCGATAACGATAAGAGCTTCTGGGAATCACTCAAGGATGCCTTTACAGTGCGTGACGACGACTATTATGACGATCCAAATTACCTAGTTGAAGATGACACCCTGCACATGTACCGCGATGATTTGAAAAAGGGTTATGTCGTTGTAGGCATCAATAAACCCTCAGATGACAATGACAGAGCTGATGGAAGAGAACGGTCTTCATCCGATCAGGTAAGATCAGACGATCCGGAACTGGATACGCTTGGTACAACAGCCGGTTTCCCTGATGAAGGAAGTGTTCAGGGCATGGGTGACGGCGGACAAGTTCCATCAGAACCCAAAACCACTGACGGTACCCCGCCAGAGCTGGAAGATACTCACGGTGAAGCCAATCCGGAAGATTCAACTGACAGCAGAATGCGTCAGACTCGTAAGGAAAAACTAGACGATTAATCTAAAAAATCATTCCACTGTCACCGTTTCTGCGGTTCAGATTGGAATGATTTTTTTCTGCTTGTGTTGAACTACTTTAGTGGAAACTCGGCAGAGTCATCCGCTTTGGGTCTTAACTATCTTTCCGTATAGTTAAGACTCGCGCAGGAAGACGCTGATGAGTTACCATTATTTCGATCTAACTGTAGACTCAGTCAGCATTCAGCTGCTGAGTCTCTTCCTTTTCGCTCGTTTCAACTGAAAAGTTACCTGGTGATACTTCGATTGTCCGTTCCTGAGCATCAACTTTGTCAATTTTGACTAATGACGTATAGTCTTTGACAGAACGCTCACCGTTAAATAAGTTTTCAGCGATGACGGTTGATCCGACCACTTCGGAATTAAATTCCTCAATCAGACTAATCATGCCGTTAACCGTTCCGCCACCTTTAAGGAAATCATCAACTATCAGTACTTTTGAGCCCATATCCAGACTTCTTCTGGATAGCTCCATTTTCTCTACGCGGTCGGATGCGGATCCTGAGACGTAGTTAATGCTGACGGTTGATCCTTCAGTGACTTTTGAGTCACGACGGACTATGACGAAGGGCACATTGAGGTAGAAAGCAACAGACTGGGCAATTGGCACGCCTTTTGTTGCTACAGTCATGACACTGTCCACTTCTTTATCCATATACTTCGATGCGATGGCTCTGCCGATTCGTCTGAGCCATTTCGGATCGCCCAGCATATCAGACAGATAAACATACCCTCCTGGAAGGAGTCGTTTGGAGTGATTCAGTTCTTCACATAAGTCACTGATAAACTGGTCAACATCTTCCGCTCTCATCTTGGGTATATACTTGACTCCTCCAGCTGCACCGGGGAGTGTCTCCAGAAAACCCAGTCCTCTTTTGGCAAATGTATTTTTAACGATAGTCAAATCTTCACTGATACTGGACTTGGCTGATTCATACCGTTCGGCAAAAACCGTCAAGGGAATTAAGGTATGAGGATGTTCCATTAAATAGTGAGTCATATCAATTAACCGTTCGCTTCGTTTTACTTTCAATTTCTTTCACCTCTCTGAGTAACGTACATTTATATCATTATCTTACTCATTCTACCTTTTTTATTCGTTATTTAACAGTTATTTTTCTCGATTTGATAAATAATGTTCGTATAAAGAAAAAAAGTGCGCCCTAGACGCACTTTTTCATTATTATTTTGTTTCAATTTCAACCAATAAATCATTTGATTGAATCTGGTCGCCTTCTTTAACAAATAAGCGTTCCACTTTTCCGGCAATAGAGGAGCGGATAGTGGTTTCCATTTTCATTGCCTCTGTAATGACAATTGGATCGCCTTTTTGAACTTTGTCTCCGCGACTGACAAGAACTTGTAGAACCGAGCCTGGCATAGTTGCACCAATGTGACCTTTATTGGACGGCTCTGCTTTCTTGCGAATTGCCGTTGTAGTTGTCACACTCTTATCCAGAACTTCAATCTGACGTCCTTGACCATTCAATTCAAAGTAGAGCGTACGGTTTCCTTCAAGATCAGGGTCACCTATCTGGTTCAGTTTGATAATCAGGGTCTTCCCTTTTTCCAGTGTTACTTCAACTTGTTCACCCATACGCATGCCGTAGAAGAATGTAGGTGTATCAAATTTATGCACCTCGCCATAGAGGTTATAAAAGAAAGTATAGTCAAGATAGACTTGAGGATACATGATGTAACTCACAATTTCTTCCATCGTTGGTTCCCGGTCCAGATGTTCGGACAGTTCCAGTTTAACCTGTTCGAAGTCAATCGGCTCTTTATATTCACCTGGGCGCTTATCTAGAGGCTTATCACCATTTAGCACAAGTCTCTGCAGTTCTTCTGGGAACCCGCCTTCAGGTATACCCAAGTCTCCTCGGAAAAAGCTGACAACTGATTTAGGGAAATCAATGTCTTCACCTTTTTCATAAATATCTTCTTCGGTTAATTCATTTTGAATCATGAACAAAGCCATATCTCCGACTACTTTTGACGACGGAGTAACTTTGACAATATCTCCAAACATCTTATTCACAAGCGTGTACGCTTCTTTGATATCATCCCAACGGTCTTCCAGACCTACACCTTTCGCCTGCTGCTTGAGGTTAGTGTACTGCCCGCCCGGCATCTGGTGAGTATAGACCTCAGTTGATGCGGCCGGCATGCCTTCTTCAAAGTCGGCATAGTATTTGCGTGTATCTTCCCAGTAGCGGTTTAGCTGTTCAACATTTTTGATATTGAACTTCGGTGCGTGGGACGTTCCTTCGAGTGCATAAAACAGACTGCTTATGCTCGGTTGACTTGTTTTACCACTTAAGGCACTCTGAGCGACATCCACAACGTCTACTCCCGCACGGATTGCGGCACCATAGGTATAAACGCCGTTTCCGCTTGTATCATGCATATGCAGGTGAATCGGAATGGAGACAGTGTTTTTCAGTTCCCCAATCAGGCGATATGCAGCATGTGGTTTTAAGAGACCCGCCATGTCCTTGATTGCCAGAATATGCGCGCCCATGCCTTCAAGTTCTTTCGCCATACGCTTGTAGTAGTCCATAGTATATTTAGTCTGAGAAGGGTCATTCAAGTCGCCGGTATAGCAAATTGCTGCTTCGGCAATCTTATTCTGGTCGCGAACATACTGAATGCTTTTTTCCATCTGAGGCAGCCAGTTCAGACTGTCAAAGATTCTGAAAACATCAATACCGTTTTTGGCTGCGAGTCGGATGAATTCTTCAAGTACATTATCCGGAAGGTTTTCGTACCCTACCCCGTTTGATCCTCTGAAAAGCATCTGGAAAAGGGTATTCGGCATTTTTTTACGCAGCTTTCTTAATCTTTCCCACGGATCTTCGGTTAAGAAACGGTAAGACACATCAAATGTTGCTCCTCCCCACATTTCCAACGAGAAAAGTTCGGGAAGTGCTGTTTCTGTTTCTTCGGCTATAGCAAGCATATCATGTGTACGCATGCGTGTAGCCAACAGACTTTGATGCGCATCCCTGAAGGTTGTATCTGTCATTAATACAGAATTCTGCTCTTTCAGCCACTGAGAAACAGCCTCCGGGCCTTCTTTGTCTAAAATATGTTTAGGATAAACTAAATCTTTATCCGGCAGAATCAGGTTTTCCGGTCGTCGCGGTTCTTTGAACGCCCTTTTTTCAACTTTACCGATACCAGGGAACCCATTTACAGTTACGTTACCAATATATTTTAAGGATTTATTCCCTCTGTCGCGCAGTTTAGGGTATTCAAACAATTCCGGTGTCTCATCAATGAATCGCGTGGTTGCTTTTCCTGAAGAGAAAACAGGGTGCTTCAGAACATTGATAAGGAATGGAATATTCGTTTTAACTCCACGAATTCTGAATTCAATAAGGGAGCGCGTCATTTTCTGTACGGCCTTTTCATAGCTGATAGCCTGAACTGATAGTTTTACCAGCAGTGAATCGAAGAAGGGCGTAACAACAGACCCTTGGAAGCCATTTCCGGCATCCAGACGGATACCAAAGCCGCCTGGTGAGCGGTAAGTATTGATTTTTCCTGTATCCGGCAGGAAATTGTTAATTGGATCTTCCGTTGTAATACGGCACTGGATAGCTGCTCCAGTCAACGGGATATCATCCTGCTGAGGTATGCCAACCTCTTCAAATAAATTATATCCTTGAGCAATCATAATCTGACTTTGTACGATATCAATACCCGTAATCATTTCAGTCACTGTGTGTTCCACCTGAACTCGTGGATTGACTTCAATAAAGAAAAACTCGTCGTTTTCCAGTAGGAACTCAACCGTTCCCGCATTGACATAGTCTACATGCTTCATCAGCTTGACGGCCGTATCGCATAGGTCTTGCCTTATATCAGGTGACAAATCCACACAAGGAGCTACCTCGACAACTTTCTGGTGACGTCTTTGAACCGAACAGTCCCGTTCATATAAATGAACAATATTGCCATGGGTATCGCCTAAAATTTGTACTTCAATATGCTTAGGATTGGAAATATAGCGTTCTACATAGATATCATCCCGGCCAAATGCCGCTTTAGCTTCACTGCTGGCACGCGCAAATCCTTCAATTGCTTCTTCCTCGTTGTGGGCGACACGCATGCCGCGTCCGCCTCCTCCTAATGCTGCTTTCATCATGAGAGGATAGCCGAATTTTTTTCCGAAAGCGACGACGTCTTCAGCTGAGGCTACCGGTCCGTCTGTTCCCGGAATCGTCGGTATGCCCGCTTCTTTTGCCACTTCTTTAGCTTTTAATTTATCTCCGAAAACATCCAGATGTCTCGCTTCCGGACCGATAAACTGAATGCCTTCTTCAGCACAGCGTTCAGCAAACTGCAAGTTCTCTGAAAGAAACCCATAACCCGGGTGAATTGCTTCAGCTCCTGCTTCTTTAGCAATGGTAATTATACCTTCAATATCCAGATAAGCATCAATCGGTTTCTTGCCTTTACCGACCAGATAAGCTTCATCTGCTTTAAATCGGTGTACACTGGCTTCATCTTCGGCAGCATAAATTCCTACCGTAGCGATTTCAAGTTCATGAAGTGCTCTGAAAATTCGAATGGCAATTTCGCCTCTGTTAGCTACTAGTACTTTTTTCATGTCTCTTTCACCTCAACCTTATTTACTTACTATATTATAATGTTCTCTTAACCTTATCCTCTATTTTAACAGAGTTTGACCGAGAACAAAAAATTATTTTATAAAAAAAAGAACCTAAAGCAAAATCGTTCCAGCCTTCTCAGTCTATTCAGTAAGACAAACGATTATGCAGGTTCTATATTACAGTAAATCAATAGATGATAATATTTCTTCCTTTTTCCTTGGCCCTGTAAAGTTTCTCATCCGCTTTTTCAGTTAATTGATTAATCTCTGAGACGGTAGTGGGGTACTGACTGATTCCAACAGAAATTGTGCTGAAGGCTTTATTATAGTCATTCACCTCGAAGGAATAATGTTCAACTCGTTTCCGGCACTGTTCCATTAGGGTAATCACTCGTCCGAAAGGAGTTGAAGGAAATAAGGCAATAAATTCTTCTCCACCTTTTCTGAATACATAAGCCTCTTTTTCCAGAATTTCTTCAAAAATTTTAGCCATTTCCATCAGAACAAAATCACCTGCCGCATGGCCGTGCCTGTCATTAAGTTTTTTGAAATGATCGATATCTATCATTGCAACTGTCAGCACATCCTCTGATGCCAAAGACTGTTTCTTGTAGTGGTTAAAAATCTGATTATATTTTCTAACATTCTTTAAGCCGGTCAAAAAGTCAATTGTCGATTCAATTTCATACTTTCTGAGGAGATATTCGGTTGTTCTTACATAATTCATGAAGAAAACGGCAAACATCCCCCCTGCTACTGAAATAATCCAGTAAAGAATAACCAGGGGATAAAGTATGGACGTGTCCGTTACCCTGTTAATGAGTACTGCAGTATAGAGGAAAGAAGAATAGCCAATCATCATAAGGGCTTTATCCATTAGTTTGGCATCCATTTTCCACTGGTCTATGACCAGCAGGCCGATATACAGAAAAATACTGACTATCAGGGCGATATAACTTGATAAACTGACACTAATGAAAAAGCGTCCTATAGCAATAATAACCGTACTGATTAATGCAGATTTTCTGCCGACAAAGAGGATCAGCAGGACTACCGGCAGATAACGGAAATCCGCTATTGTCCCTTGAGCTACAGCAATCGAGAAATGCATGAGCAGCATACCCATTAAGCCACCAGCTACTCCATCCATAATCCAGGCTGAATGGCCGGAACTTATTTCCTGCCTGTTTCCCCATCTGGCTTTCATAAATAAAAATATTAACGTAATAACTAAACTGACATTTATCAGCAAGTCTTCCATAAGACCATACATGTAACTATCCTTTCACTTTTAAACAATCACACCACTGCTCAGGATTTAATCTAAGCGAGTTTTTATTTACAGTTGACATCATTATATTATTTCTTGACTGGTGTCTATATATCACTATAGTGTTTTAACCGTTAAAACTCAGTTGATTTCTTCCAGAATTTTTGGAATGATACAAGGCATTATCCGCTGCTTCAATCATAGTTTTTAATGCGTCAGTCGTTTCCGGGTATACAGCTGCGCCAAGCGATACCGTCACTTCAACTACAGCCTCTTCAGAAGGAATAAACTGATGCGTTTCTACTTTATGGCGCAGTTCTTCAGCCAGTAGCTCTGTTTCAGCTTTTGAACTGTATGGCAGTATAACTGCAAATTCTTCTCCACCCTTTCGGTAAACACTGCCTCTACTGCCAACAAAAGTAACGATTACCTGTGCCAACTCTTTCAGCACATAATCACCTACTGAATGACCATAGGTGTCATTAATCGCTTTAAAGTGATCAATATCGAGCAGAATCAGCGTAAGAGATGAATGGGAATTGACCGCTTTTTTTGCCAGACTGTTCCAGTCTTCATCAAATCGTCTGACGTTATACAAGTCAGTTAAAAAATCCTTAGACGACTCATTTTCATATTTTGCAAAGAGATATTCTGATTTTCTTATGTAGTTAACCATGAAGACAGCGGACATGCTGCCCAGTACTGAAAACAGCCAGTACACTAAAAAAAGTGGAGCCAGTAAATCCGTTTCTCCTACCATAATAACGAGAAAATAAGAGACAACCGTGTTAGCGTATAAAGACAGTACAAGAGTTTTCATGAACAAGTTCAACCGCTTCTTCACCAACTTTTCCAAAAGGATAAAGCCAATAAGGAGAATACCCACCATATAGATGGAGTACACCGCAGATCTGTTGATGCCAATAAAAAAACGACCGGAGACAATCAGTACGCTTGCTAAAAAAGCAGACCGCTTTCTCACAAAAATGACGAGCAGCAAAATAGGAATAAAGCGTAAATCCATAATGGTTTCTTCAGTCACCTGTATGGAAAAAATCATGAGAATGTATCCCATAAATCCCCCTGCCGTCCCATCCACAATTAAATCAGTCAATGTGTAAACAGTATCACTGAAGCGTGACCAGCGTAACTTCATATAAATAAAAATAAGGGCAATTACGATACAGATATTAATAAACAAGTCAGCTACCATTCATTTCTCCTTTCGGTTTAATGCTGTTTATGTAGGTAAATTCATTACAGTTATGTTACAAGCAACAAAGTTATCATATCATTACTATTGTTTTTTTTCACGATAAAATCTTTTCACAATCCGCAGTCTTTAATTTACCATAAAAAACCCACAAAGTTAAGCGCTTAACTAACACGGTGATTTACCTCGTCAGTATGTTTAAAATAATTAAACAAAAAAAACACTCCGGTATTTTCGTCGATAGTTCGACATACCGGAGTGGTTATTTGGTTTACTGATCGCCGGCTAAGTCACGACGTTTGTTGAGACGTTCTCTTCTTGAACTGGACAGTGTTTTTTTAATTAAAGATGTCAGCCCGAAGAGTACTATAAAGATAAGTGTAATGGATGCACCCGGTGGCGTGCCGTACTGATAGGATGCCACTAGACCACTCAGCATGCCGATTAACGCCACAACGATTCCGATAAGGATTACACCGTTGAAGCTCTTGCTGAGCCGCATGGAAATAGCTGCAGGCAGCACAATAATTGCTGAAACCAATAAAGCACCTACTATAGGCATGATCACCGCAATCGTCACTCCTGTCAGAACATTAAAGAGAATTGACATCGCTCGAACGGGCAGACCAGCTGTAAAGGCTGTATCCTCATCAAAAGTCAGAATATACATCGGTTTTCTAAATACAATATACAAGATTATGATAATAACCGTTAAGACAGCTAGTAGAATGACTTGCTCCTGGCTAATCGTTACGATAGAACCAAATAGAAACTGATTGATACTGACTGATGTTCCACTTTCATTTAGACCCATCAGGACCAGCGCTACCGCCATCCCGCCCGACATCAGCATCGCAACGGATATTTCAGAATACGTCCGGTAGACCAGGCGCAGATATTCAAGGGCTACTGCAACTACCATGACAACAAAAATGTTGGTCCAGGTCGGACTGATACCCAGCAGCAGTCCAAGAGCCACACCCGCTAAGGAGACGTGCGACAAGGTATCTGCCATTAGTGACTGTCTTCTTAAAATCAGAAACAGACCAAGTATGGGTGCTGTCAATGAGATGAGGAATGATGCCTGGAAGGCTCTTTGCATGAATCCATAGAAAAACATCTCCATGGGGAATCCTCCTTTCTAATCAGTTCAATATGCTTGTTAGCAAACTGGCGCAGTTCTTCATGATCATGTGTAACCATTAGAATGCCTTTGCCATGTACTCTACTATTATGCTTAAGTAGTCGGTAGAATTCTTCTCTGGACTGGCTGTCCATCCCTGTCGTCGGCTCATCCAGAACAAACAGGTCCGGGTCAGTTGCAAACACGCGGGCAATTGAAATACGCTGCTTCTGTCCGCCCGACAGTTCGCCAATCTTCTTGTGGCGCATGTCCCACATCCCTACTGACTCGAGTGACCGTCTGACATGTTCCTTGTCTTCTTTATCCAGACGTTTAAACCATTTGCCTCTAGGGTATCGTCCAGATTGAACAAGTTCCAGAACTGTGCTGGGAAAACCGGCATTGAAAGACGCGACCTGCTGTGGTACATAACCCACTACCAATTTTTCACCCCGTCGGTTCTTAGTCGACAGTTCCACATTTCCTCTTGAAGGTTTCAATAAGCCTAATATGTTTCTCAGTAATGTTGTCTTTGCTGCTCCATTTTCCCCTGTCAACATCACAAAGTCTCCTGAATTGACTTCGAATGATATATTTTCCAGTACAGGTTCATCCTCATAGTGAAAAGCGAGTTCGTTCACATTAATGTACCGCATTGCAGACCGCTCCTTTCTTTCTCTTTACGTTTTTTTAATTAGCTTAATGTCAGACCTGGTGATATATTTAACGCACAAAGAAGTGCCTGTCTGCAGGCACTTCTTTCATTACTATCAGTTGATACTTATCTTTAATGCTTCCAGATTCTCTCTCATGGCTTCAATATAGCCCAAGTCATTTTCTCTTAGTTCATCAGATAAAGTTTCCAGATCATGAAGAACTGCCGTTTCAGTGCCAGTCTCGTCTGCAACAGTCTGGGCAATAGAGGAATCGGCACCCTGCTGATAATAAATCACTGGTACATTGACTTCATTTACCAGACTGTTAATTTCCGCAATGCGTGAAGGGCTTGGTTCGACTTCAGTCGATAAACCACCTATTGCTACCTGCTCAAGATTATAACGTGCAGCAATATAGCCAAAAGCCTGGTGCTGAACAACAAAGGTACGGTTTTCAGCCTGTTCAAATGCTTCTTCATAGTCTTCATGAAGTTCCTGAAGTTCATCAATGAACTGCTGGGCATTTTCCGAATAGTAAGCTTCATTGTCAGGATCTATTTCAATCAGGGCCTCTTCAATTTGACGGACCTGATCTTGTGCTAATATAGGGTCCAGCCATATATGCGGGTCTTCACCTTCATGATCGTCAATGTGGATACGTTCAACTTCTGATTGAGCCAACTCTTCTCCTTCAGCATTCAAAGCTACTGCCTGAACATAGAAATCATCGGATTCGAGTTCGTATTCAAATCGGCCATCAGTCTGATCGGTCATTAGTTCCCAATCCTGTCCGATATGCTTCGTAAACCACTGCCACTCATCCGCCTCATCATACTGAGCAGCCAGTGTTACATTATCACCGCTGTGATAATGTCCAGCCACTCCGAGGACCGTCACATCATAGGGAGCATCGCTGACAGATTCGACAGCGTCGTTATCTGCCAGAACTTCTGTAGTAGCCACCTCATAGTGCTGATCACTTTCCAGACCATCTGCTGTTCGGACAACCTTCAAATCATCGCTCTCAATTGTATTTAACAAACTAGATATCCAGAATTCCATGTCTTCGCTGCTGTATACCAGCATATCCGCATTTGACACTTCTGCTATATTCTGAGCACTGGGTTCATAACCGTGGGGATCTACGCCGCTCCCAATCATCATCGAAATATCCGCTTTGTCCCCGGCCACTTTTTGAGTAAACTCATAGACTGGGAAAAAAGAAGTAATAATGCTTAATTGATTATCTGAAGCCTCATCACTGCTTTCATCTGTACAGGCACTTAAAACCAGCATCACCAGCAGTATAGGCATAAGTAGATGTTTTTTCTTAAAATTCATAGGAAACTCCTCGTTTTAAATCGTAATCATTACGGTATATAAAGTAGCACGTTCAACCCGTTAAAGTCAAGTTCATTCTAATGAGAAACTCGAAGCATGACCACTTTGACTCCTTTAAATACAAAGCTTAAAAATCTTTCTATTTGAGCTGAATAAGACTATCTGCTAAAGAAAAGCTAAGCAAGTCTTTTCGCAGAAAAAGCGGCACATGATATGCCGCTTTACTTAAGAAACTGTATTAATGATTGTCTACTTCCAACTCAATCGGATCTGATTCAGCGTAAAGGTCGTGACTGTCGTCATACAATGCCGCACGTATGTCTACTGTTGATTCTGGTGCTTCAATCATCAGTTCACTTGTTCCTTGACCTGAAATGATTTCCCATTCAGAGTCCTCATCTTCTCTCATGTACCAGTGCCAGTCGTTGTAGTCACTGTCTTCTTCCAGAACAGCTGTCAATTCAACGAGTTCCCCAGTATGATAGTGATGGTCCATTCCTTCAATATCCAGCGTGTAAATACTTCCCATTTCTTCAGAATCTGCGCTGTCTGCGTCCTCTTCGGTATCTAATTCTGAATCTTCTTCTTCCTCAGAATCTTCTTCCGAATCCAAATCGCTTTCTTCCTCTTCTACCTCTTCAGCTGTTTCATCTTCCGTTTCAGCTTCTTCTTCAACTACTTCCGCACTGTCATCTTCCAGTACTTCTTCGTCATTATCACAAGCAGCTAAGTACAAACTCAGTAAAGCCACACTTGAAAGTTTAATCCATTTGTTATTCATCATCTCGTCCTCCTAAGTAGTATACGTAAATCGTAAACGTTACGTTTTACATTAAACCATCTTATTTAGACTCTGTCAACAAAAAAGAGACATTTTTCTGATCTGTCTCTTTTTCTTTTCAATTTATTGTTCGTACCAGAAAAACATCTTTGCAGAAACCTTTTAAACCATTCACTATTCTATTCGCTTTATTATAATTTTGGGTAAGGCCGTAAACTGTAGGCCCTGTCCCGCTCATTAGAGCCGTTTCTGCTCCGAATTCCAGCATCTTATCCTTTAATTCCCCAGTTAACGGATTCTGCTTAATTGCCTCTGACTCCAGGGCGTTCCCAGTGTGTTTCACACATTCATTGAAGTCATTGTCCTCAACTGCACTTCTCAGTTTATCAATGGGGTAAACCGGAAGGGCCGATATATTCAAATCTTTGAATACTGTCCAGCTTGATATGCCCTTGGGCGGTTTGGCTATGATCACCCAGGCAAATGGAAACGGACGAATCGGCAGAACGTTCTCTCCTTTACCTGTCACATACGCAGTCTGATTGTATACACAAAAAGGAACATCAGCACCAATTTCTTCTCCGGTTTCTGACAGTTCATTGAGTGACAAATCCAAATTCCACAATCGGTTCAATGCTCTCAGGGTAGCCGCAGCATCACTGCTTCCACCACCTAAGCCTGCTGCAATCGGTATCGCTTTATCTATATAAATGGAGACGCCTTTTTTAACGCCGTACTTTTTCCGAAGCAAATCTGCTGTTTTATAAACGATATTTTTTTCATTCAACGGCATAAATGAACTGTTGGAATCTACCCTAATCTCTCTGTCCAACAGTGAGAAAGTCAAGCGATCATTTAAGTCAATGGGGGTCATAATCATTTCCATATCATGATAGCCATCTGCTCTTTTATTTAAAACATTGAGGCACAAGTTAATTTTAGCAGGCGCTTTTTCAATCTCCTCCATATCTTCCCTCCTCAAGAAACGGTAGTTGTTTCTATTGTAGAACAGTTTACGCTGTAAATAAAAAAATAGCCTTTACAATCGAAAAAAAGGCATAAAAATAGTAGTATAATAAGTTATTATACTACTAGCAAAATTATATTTTTATGAAACTACTGCACTTTCTTCTTCAAACTCAAGTGTAACTGAATGAGTTAGTACATCGGTGTAACTGTACGATACTCGTTCCACTGCGTTCTCTTCCTGATCGAGTTCTACGACAAAAATTGCCGGATAGGTCTCGGTTAAGATTCCTTTGCGTTCTGTCGTTTTCTTACGTCCCGCTTGTGCAATCAATTTAATTTCTCTTCCAATTTGACTGTCCAAGGTATTCTTGATGCTCGCTAAAGTAGTTGGCATGTTCGATTCACCTCACAAAGTATTAACTATACTATAACACGAAAAGACGAAAATTAAAAGTCGAATTGTAAAGAAAGATAGGCTTTTCTGTAAAGATTAAAATAAAGTGAGTCTGATGATAGCTTATATCATAGTCAAAACTTCACTGTTTCTTCATAATCCCTTACAGTCCCCTCATTTAATCAGCAGCTATCGTTCGGCTTTTATTCTGAAAACAATAGAAAAAACACTTCATCCGACTAAACAGTCCGGAGTGAAGTGCTGACCCACTATACAGTTGTTTATTCCCTTACTGGTTATTCCATTTCTACACTATCTTTATGAAGAAAAAATTCAATCAATTTCTTATAGTTTTCTACAGTCTATCAGGCCTAGTTTGCCTTTTTTATATCCATACCTTGCTGATTCAATGCATTAGCCAGCCTCGCGAACTCTTCTATGGACAAGGTTTCCCCTCTCCTTTTCGGATCGATTTCAGCTTCTTCCAGGGCAGACGCCAGTTTACCTTTGACTGCCTCATCTTTTCCAAAGGCCACTAGAAGATTATTCCACAGTGTTTTTCGTCTCTGAACAAAAGCTGAGCGTACCAGCCTGAAAAACAGCTGTTCATCTTTTAGGTCATAGTCAGGTTCGGTCTTCTTAGTTAACTTGATAATAGCTGATTCAACATTAGGCTGTGGAACAAATACAGTTTTAGGCACGGTAAATGCCACTTCAGCATTCATATAGTACTGAACAGCTATAGACAGTGAGCCATATGCTTTGGTTCGCGGTGAAGCTGATATTCTACTGGCTACTTCCTTCTGCATCATCAGCACCATTCGGTCCATTTTGATACCGGACTCCAGAAAACGCATGATAATCGGTGTGGTAATATAGTATGGCAAATTAGCTACCAGGACGACTTCAGAGGCATCGTCCAGATACTGGTCTGCGAAAGCGTGCAAGTCAACTTTCAGAACATCCGAGTGAATGATTTCGACATTGGGATACGGAGACAGCGTGTCAGCGAGGACTGGAAGCAGACGATCGTCAATTTCAAAAGCCACTACCTTCTTAGCGCGCTTAGCCAGCTGTTCCGTCAGCGCACCTATTCCAGGACCTACTTCTATTACAGTCGTTTCATTCGTTATTTCACCAGACGTTACAATCTTACTTAATATGTTCGTATCGATAATAAAATTTTGGCCTAGACTTTTCTTGGCAGACAATCCGTATTTTTCCAGAATTTCTTTCGTACGAATCGGTGTTGCAATCTCTTTATAGCTTGTCATCGTCTCTTTCCTCCTTCATCTTGCTCAGTGCTTCACTCACTTCATTTTCCGTAATACCAAACATATTCAGCCGTTTTTCCAATTGCTTGCCGTTGGTGTAGCCTATTCTCAACTCTTCTCCCAGTGCTCCTCTCAAAGCTCTGGACTGAGGTGAGCCAATCAGGTCATGCTTAATAAGGAATTGTTTGCTTACAGTCGGTTCAGCCTGAACTTTCTCCTCAACAACCTGACTGAGCGCTCGCCGTATAGCATCGACTGACGCGTGTTCGATTCCTATACTCTCTTTAGTCTCACTTTTTCTGCGAGCCTCGTCTTTTGTCAGAAAGGCATGCTTAACACCTGGAACAGCTTCAGATATAATCTTCCGAATGGCTTCGCCGGGTCCATCGGGATCAGTGAATACAATTACACCTCTGGTCTGGTGGGCCAGCTCAATCTGGTTCAGTATATCCCGATTAATCGCAGAACCTCTTGTTTCGATTGTATCGCAGTCGACAGCCAGTGCCAGCTTTTTCGTGTCGTCTCTTCCTTCAACTACAATAATTTCTTTGATTTTATCCACAGGCTTACTCCTTCAATTTGAACAGTTTCAGCGCGTTTTGCGTGGTCTGCTCAGCCACTTCTTCCAATGACAGTCCTCTTAAACGAGCAATCTCTTCAGCAACATATCTCACATAACCCGGTTCATTGCGCTTGCCGCGGTTAGGCATAGGAGCCAAATAAGGGGCATCTGTTTCAACGAGCAGCTTGTCAAAGGGCACCTGTACCGCTGACTCTTTTACTTCCGGAGCATTTTTGAATGTCACTATGCCATTTAATGATATATGCATGCCTATATCCAGAAACTTTTCCATCCAGTAAGGATCCAGGTTAAAGCTATGCATGATACCACCAGTATCACCTGCATGCTCTTCTTTTAAAATTTTATAGGTGTCTTCAGTCGCTTCCCGGTTATGAATACTGACAGGTAAATTAAGCTCTTTTGCTACCCGCAATTGTCTTCTGAAGGCATCATGCTGGACAGCTTTCGGTGCCGTATCCCAGTAGTAATCCAAGCCCATTTCACCCATCGCTACGACACTTTTGTCCGACAGAAATCTGAACAGTTTTTCTTCGACTTCATCCGAGTAAGTCGCAGATTCAGTCGGATGCCAGCCAAGAATGGTATAGATTCCGTCATAAGCATGAGCCAATTCGAGCGCTTTATCTATGGTCGGATAGTCAAATCCCACTACAGCCATTCTGTCGACGCCTTCTTCATTTGCACGCCTGATAACCTCGGCTTCTTCCCCTTTAAACTGTTCGACATTAATATGAGTATGTGTATCAAATAGCATCTGTTCATTGTCCTTTCCATTGCCTTGTCTTCATCTTGTCTAGAATACACCATTAGACAGAAAAATTCCAATAAAGCAGAGACTCCTTGCTTCTCCGGCTCTATTGGAATTAACCTTTAAACACTTTGTTCTGTTAAGCTACAACTGAGCCGTTTGGCATCAGAACAGGGGCTTCAATAATAGACAGATTGCCTTCTGTGTCTTCTGCTGATAAAATCATTCCCTGACTGATTTGTCCCCGCATTTTTCTCGGTTTCAAATTAGCCACGACAATAACTTTCTTGCCGATAAGAACAGATGGATCAGGGTAAAACTCAGCAACTCCGGACAGAATCTGACGGTGTCCACCTTCATCTCCAGCATCCAGTCTGAATTTCAGTAGTTTATCTGCGTTTTCCACCTTGTCCACTGCGATAACTTCAGCCACTTTCAGCTCGACTTTATCAAAAGCGTCGTACTTAATTTCTTTATCTTTTACTGATGTCAACGTCGTGTCTTCCGGATTAAAGTCGTTCTCAGTTTCATCTGCTTCTTCGTTGGAAGCCATCCAGCTCTTGATTTCCTCTACTTCTGTTTCAACGTCAAGTCTCGGGAAAATTGGCTGACCTTTGGCTACAACAGTTTTATCTGCAGGAAACTGACCAAATTCTACACCGTCAAATGAGATGTCGCCTTCTTTCAATCCCAGCTGTTCGGCAATAGCCAAAGAGGTGTGCAGAAGAATAGGCTGCAGCAGGACAGCTGTAATGCGCAGACTTTCAGCCAGGTGAACCATGACATTGCCCAGTTCTTTTTTCTTGTCTTCATCTTTCGCCAGAACCCACGGCTCTGTTTCGTCGATATATTTGTTTGTGCGGGAAATCAGTTTCCAGACAGACTGAAGGGCAGAGCTGAACTGCATGCTTTCCATGCTGATTTCGTATTCATTCACCGTTTCAAGCGCCTGCAGTCTCAGAGATTCGTCAAAAGAAGTCAGGTCCCCTTGATAAGCAGGAATCTGTCCGCCAAAGTACTTGTTCATCATAGCTACTGTACGGTTGAGCAGGTTACCCAGATCGTTCGCCAGATCAAAATTGATTCGTGACACAAAATCTTCTGGTGTAAATACTCCGTCACTGCCGAAAGTTACTTCGCGCATGAGATAATAACGGACAGCATCCACGCCGAATCGGTCCACTAGTTTTTCTGGATAAATCACATTCCCTTTGGACTTGGACATCTTGCCGTCTTTCATCAAGAGCCAGCCGTGGCCGAAAATTTGCTTAGGGAGTGGCAGATCGAGTGCCATGAGTAGAATTGGCCAGTAAATCGTGTGGAAGCGTACGATTTCCTTTCCGACCATATGAACATCTGCCGGCCAGAATTTCCTGAACTGTTCAGGCTGATTTTCAAAGCCGCCCAGGTCGGGATCGTAGCCCAATGCCGTAATATAATTTGTTAAAGCATCAATCCATACGTATACGACGTGCTTCGGATTTGACGGTACGGGTACACCCCAGTCGAATGTGGTTCGCGATACAGCCAAGTCTTCTAGTCCCGGCTTGATAAAGTTATTAACCATTTCCTTCTTGCGGGATTCCGGTAGAATAAACTCGTCATTTTCTTCATAATGCTGAAGCAGGCGGTCCGCATATTTGCTCATGTTGAAGAAATAGGATTCTTCTTTAACCCATTCCACTTCGTGCCCACTCGGAGCCAATCCACCTGTCACATTCCCGTCAGCGTCGCGGTAAACTTCCGTCAGCTGCGTTTCAGTGAAAAACTCCTCATCGGAAACAGAGTACCAGCCGGCGTAATCCCCAAGGTAGATATCACCTTTTTCTAGTAATTTCTCAAAAATCTTAGCGACTACTTCCTTGTGCTTGGGCTGAGTGGTACGAATGAAAAAGTCGTGCGAAATATCCAGAGTTTTCCAGAGAGACTCAATACTTTCTGCCATAGTATCCACGTATTCCTGTGGTGTCTGGTTCATTTCATTCGCTTTTGTTTCGATTTTCTGACCGTGTTCATCGGTTCCAGTCAGATAAAAGGTATCAAAACCTTTGAGACGTTTATACCGGGCCATCACATCACAGGCAATGGTAGTATAGGCATTACCTATATGCAGGTTCCCGCTCGGGTAGTAAATTGGTGTTGTAATATAGAATGTCTTATTTTCAGACAACTGATGGTCCTCCTTTAGTAAATGCTTGGTAAAATATTCTGCGTTCTGTTGAAAACATTAACCTGTAAAGTATACCACAGGTCTAAGTGTTCAAAAAGTTCTTATATCAAGTTAAAGTGTCTAAGTCCTTTTTCGATTCCGTCCTCATCTACTGAGGCCGTGACATAGTCAGCCACTTCCTTGACAGAATCCCAGCCGTTATCCATAGCGACTCCAGTTTGCACGTATTCAAGCATCTCCAAATCATTTGGACTGTCTCCAAAGCCATACGTCTCAGCCTGGCTGATTCCTAGTTCCTTCAGGAAGACTTCAATACCTGTGGCTTTCGAAATGCCGGCACTGATAATATCGACCGTATAATGGTTTGACCGTGCAAAGTGAAGTTCGGGAAATGCATCCTTGTATGCTGTTTCTTCTTCCATAGAAGTCTCCAGGATGACCTGATAAATAGACTTCCCTTCATATTGTTTGGGATTGGGCGGTTTTCTGATCAGTTTCTTGAATAGTGACAACTGCAGATGTCCGGGTACAATTTTGCCCAAACCTTTGAGAATTGACCAGACCGAACTGCGTTTGGCCAGCGACACAATTGAGTTACTGTAGATGTCTTTGGCTCCGCACAAAATGATTCCATTCTTCTGATTGACCGCCTTGTCGGTCAGTCGGTCAACTGTCTCCGTCTGAATCGGGTTATGGAACAGCACATTTCCTTTATGCATAACCAGTTGCCCATTCATGGCAATATAACTGTCGATAGCCAACTCCTCGCGAATATCATCGATAAGAAGCGGCGCTCTCCCCGTCGCGATAACAGGAATAACCCCATTCTCTTTCAGCTTTTTCACAGCCCGTTTAGTCGAATCCGGGATGGTATTTCGTTTGTTAACCAGCGTTCCGTCAATATCAAAAAACACTATTTTAGTCATATGTGAATACTCACTTTCTTTTATTTACTCTTTTTTAATTGTATCATGTATTCGCTTCACTACATATGAAAAAGGAAAGAAAAGTAGTCCTTTTTCCTTACCGGACTGTTAAAATCCTGTAAAGGAAAATCGAACTCTTTTCTTTCCCTGAAATGGTGGTGCGTTAAGCTACATCATCGGGATTGGCCCAGACAATTTCACTTATTGCATCCAGTAAGTCCTGATCAATATCCAGAGCCAGCAAGGCACTAATCACACGTGCACTTGTCCGTCCTTTAACAATTGTGCTGAAGATTTTTTCTTTTACATGAGCTTCTACCTGGGCTCTGTCCAGGAAGCGGAATAACTGACCGTGCATATCATTTTTTCGTAATTCTACGCCTCTGAAGTATACAGTATAGCTGACATCCGTATCCTGTTCAGGAATAACCACACTAGTGACTTTTCCGTCTTTAGAGATTTCTATCTCGACTTGTTCATCGTCGACCCAGACTTCAGGCATCTGCTTGCATTTGAAGCCTACAAGTGACAAAGTGAACTGGCGTCTTTCAGGAAGAGCATCGACATTCCCTTCCGGTTTATGGATTCGGAAAATAGATGATTCTTCCTCTTCTTCTCTCCATTTCAGCGACATCTTAGTGGTGACTGCGTCTACCCCTTTTCCTAAGCCGTCATCTTCATACATCGAGAAGTTACCGTGATCACCGGCATAAATGCGAATATCCATGTTAGTCGGATTATCCGTGCTATTCTCAACAGACTGATCCATCGGCACAATTCCTCCGGCTTTTACAAATACAGGGAAGGTTGACATTGGTCTGTACACATCAATCATCCGGTCACCTTCATATGAACGGTTGTTGAAGAAATCGACCCATTTCCCTTCTGGCAGCCAGACTTTAACTTTCCCTAAACGAAGGTCACTGCGCATCGGTTCAGTAATCGGAGCCACAATCATTTGTGTTCCGAAGTAATACTGATTCGGCACATCATAGGCTTCGTCTTTCCACGGGTAATGATAGTACATCGGTCTTACGAGCGGGAAATCATCCTGATAATTAATGACATTCATTGTGTACAAGTAAGGGACCAGACGGTGTCGCAGCTGCATGAAGTCCGTGACAATTCGTTCTGCCTTTTGACCATAGCGCCACGGTTCTTTACCGCTGAACTCGCCGTCTTGACTGTGAAGTCTATTGATTGGAGAGAAGACACCAAACTGTACCCAGCGGACGAACAGTTCATTGTCTTTAACTCCGCCCATGTGTCCCCCGATATCGTGACTCCACCAGCTGTAGCCTACGTTAGCTGCGGTAGCCGTAAAGTAAGGCTGAAAGGCCAGAGAGTCCCATGTAGCAGCTGTATCACCGGAAAAGCCAATCGGATAACGGTGGGAGCCCAAGCCGGCATAACGGGAGAAAATTAGTCCCCGGTTGTCATCACGGGCATGATCAAGGAAATGATAATGGTTGAGCATCCATAACGGATCCAGCCCTTCCACTTTTGTGACACTTCCCTGCTGCCAGTCTATCCACCAGAAATCCACACCCTTTTCTTCATGAGGATGGTGCAGGTATTCAAAATAGGCATCCAGAAATTCTGGGTCTGCAATATCAAATTCAATCGGTTCTTCCTGGTCCACGTTCACATCTAATTGTTTAGCCATCGGTTCATACATTTCTTCATAAGGTTGTACACCATTTGCCGGGTGAAGGTTAAGTGTTGTGCGCATACCGTTCTCGTGCAGCCAGGATAAAAAACCGTCCGGGTCCGGAAATAACTCTGTATTCCACGTATAGCCTGTCCATCCTGAGCCGTATTCCGATGGCACATCCGTCACATGCCAGTCCATATCGATAACCGCAACGGAGAACGGTATGGACCGTGCCTGAAATTCTTTCATTAAATCCTTGTAGCCTTCCTGACTATAGGCATAATATCGGCTCCACCAGTTCCCCAGTGCATAACGTGGAAGCAGTGGTGTTTTACCCGTCAAATAATGATAATCTTCAAGCGCACCGAGATAGTCTCGGCCATAGCCTAAGAAATACATGTCAACTAGATTAGGTGAGCGTTTTTTTACCCAGCCGTCTTCAGTCAAATGCATCGATTTGCTGTCATCAATAACAGAGAAACCGTTCTTGCTCATCAGACCATCTTCAAGTTCAATTGCACCATCTGCAAAGTCAAGCGTACGGGCTGTCCCTTTTAATGTGTCGAGCTCTTCTCCAAAGTACCACGTACTATGATACAAGCTATAATTTCCTATGGCTTCAATATTCAGATTGTGTTTAGTAAATCCACCCTCTTCTTTGTAAAACATCAAATGAGAGTGGCTAGTTATAATTTCAATGTACTCATCGGTTTCTTTTAGTTCGAATTCAGGTGTTTCAAAATCTCTATTTAAAACAGTTTGAGTCGAGCCATCTTCAAACTTTCCTTCCGGATGGTACTCGAGGCGAATAATTGCAGAAGTCAGTACACTAAATCTGTAATTTCCCCAGGAAACAATTGATCCTTCAGGTGCTTTTGGATTGGTATCGAGTTTAAATGTCTCTTTTCTTTTTTTAACCAAGTGCAGTCATCCTTTCACTAACAATCTTGTCTTATGTATAGTTTAGCATACCAAAAAAGAATGTATAGTGTGAAGGCATCGGCATTTTAAAAAAATAAGGAATCATGCTGCCGTCTTCCCTTTACTTTATTATTCAAATTCTCAATTGACTATTCGTCTGCATTGAATTATACTGATTCATAGAATATTCAAGCGATGAACAGGCGAAGTAGTGTGTCTGACCTTTTTTAGAGAACGAGTGGCTGGTGAAAACTCGTAAGGGCTGATGACATGAATTACACCTCGGAGCTTTCTTTCTTAGACGCATCCCGGCGTTATGGGAATGAGAGGAAGTGGCACAGGCCATTTCAATCAGGGTGGTACCACGGCATGTTCGTCCCGGCAGAAAGCAGAGGCTTTTTGCGGGGCTTTTTTTGTATTCAATAATAGTATTAGCTAGAGAATCTCGATTACCAGATAGGTATATCGAAATAAAAAAGAGGAGCATTTTAATATGAGTATTATAAACGAACTCGAATGGCGCGGAGCCATCAATCAGCAGACGGACGAAGAAGGTCTGCGCAAACTGACAGACGAAAAAAGTATTGCCCTATACTGCGGAATTGATCCCTCAGGAGACAGCATGCATGTGGGCCACCTGATTCCTTTCATGATTCTGAAACGATTCCAACTGGCCGGCCACAAGCCTGTCATCCTAATCGGTGGCGGGACGGGTTCTATTGGAGACCCGAGCGGACGCAATTCTGAGCGTACACTTCAGACCATGGATAAAATCATGGACAATGCCGATAAACTGAGCGCACAGATGCGCAAGCTGTTCAAAGCTGGTTCAGAAGAATCCGGCATCAAACTGGTCAATAACTATGACTGGTTGAGCGGCCTGTCCTTCCTGGATTTCCTGCGTGACTACGGTAAGGAGTTCAACATCAATACCATGCTGGCCAAGGAAGTCGTGTCCAGCCGTCTTGATTCGGGGATTTCCTTTACCGAATTCAGCTACCAGATTATTCAGTCTGTCGACTTTCTTCACCTTTTCAAGAATGAAGAGGTCCAGCTTCAAATCGGTGGGTCTGACCAGTGGGGAAACATTACTGCCGGGCTGGACTTGATTCGTAAAAAAGAAGGCTTTGACGCGAAAGCATTCGGTCTGACTATTCCCCTGCTCCTGAAAGCTGACGGAACCAAATTCGGCAAATCAGCTGAAGGTGCCATCTGGCTGGATCCTGAAAAGACGACTCCTTACGAGTTTTATCAGTTCTGGTTCAACCAGGATGACCGTGATGTCATCAAGTACCTGAAATACTTCTCTTTCCTTTCCAAAGAAGAGATTGATGAACTGGCCGAGAAGGTGGAAACAGAACCGCATAAACGTGCTGCTCAAAAAGCACTGGCTGAAGAAATGACGCGTTTCGTTCACAGCCAGGAGGCTCTTGATGAAGCAATAAAGATATCTCAAGCCCTGTTCTCTGGTGATATTCAGGATTTAACGGCTGATCAGATTGGTTCAACCTTTAAGGACGTTCCTTCTTCTGAAGCCGCTAAAGGTGAGCACAACTTGGTGGAACTGCTGGTAGACGTTACCGGAATCGAACCGTCACGTAGACAGGCACGCGAAGACATTAAAAATGGCGCGATTCGCCTCAAAGGCATTCAGGTTAAGGATGTCGATTATGTCGTAGACGAAAAAGACAGCTTCGACAACCGCTTTATCATTGTACGAAAAGGCAAAAAGAAATACTTCCTTATTAACCTGGTTTAACTAAGGTTTAAAGATAAAGATGAGAAGAGATGCTGGCTTCGGGCCGGCATCTCTTTTTTTATCAGTTAAAAAATGTTGCATTATTCTTGAAATACTGTTGGTTCAATGAGGCCAAAGAGTCGTGATGAAGCGATTTTGGCGATGATTCAAAATCTTCGGCAGACTCAACATAATGAGATGCGTCACTCTACCCAAGTTAGTACTCATTAGGTAAACTCAAATCTCCATTCCCTTTGACTATTCCGAAGTCCGACCTGCTTGGGTAAAGTCAAAGGCCAGCCACTCTTCAGTCTGCTTAACTTAAGCATGCTTCGGCAGACTCAATCGAAATCACCTTTCACTTTGCCGAACTTATTCCTGCTTAGGCAGACTCAGTCTACAACGATTCTCCACTTTGCCGAAGGGGGGCCGCCTTTGGTAAAGTCAGTCTACAATGGCTTCTCAGTTTACCCAAGCCTGCTGTTCTTCGGCTTACTCGTCTACCGTCTATTAGTGAGTATGCCGAAACCTCCTAAAAATGGTGAAAGATGGAACATCTTTCTTCTTTCATAACGCTCTTTATTAGGTTTAGATTTGAGTTCCTCAAATCTTCCAATCAAAAAAGCCTCTGATCTGGCTTCATTGAGAGATAAATCTCAATAGATAGCTGAGTCAAAGGCCTTTTGTATGCTATTTAATTGTCAGTTAAACAAGCCGGTGATAGCTTCCCATATTTGTCTGAAGAAGTTGCCGATCTGGTCAAGCAGACCGCTGTCTTCAGCCTGCTGCCAGGCGTCTCCAAATCGGTCACGCAAATTACCGGATAATTGATCCAGCTGTTGTCTCACTTGATCTGAATCGATTGCACCAGTCTGCTGGTAGCGTTCGAAAAAGGCAAGCAGTCGATCAATCTGGTCCTGAGAAATGACATTCTGGAGATTATTGTTTGCAAGTGCGTCATTAATGATTTCTTCAATTTCTTCTCTCGTTGCCAACTCGTCTTGACGTTCTCTGAGTTCGGCCAGCTGCTGTTTAATTTCTACAATAGCCTGGTCAAAACGGTTCGTATCAAAATCGTCTTCATCCGCATTTTCCTGAGCAATTTCATTCGTTGTTTCCAGTTCTTCCTGAGCAACTTCCATCCGGTCCTGATCAAGGTCTTCACCATTTACGTCAAACGCCTTATAGATACCCGTCAACGCACTTTCACCCGTTACCGGTCGGATACTCGCAACCATGATAGTCACATCTTCCACACCGGCTGTGATGGCTGCATTGGTATACTGCTCTTCTGTGATTTGAGTGATGTTATCCGGTGTTTCGTTGATGACCTCAACTCCGTTTCCTTCATTTTCACGTTGGACCAAAACAGAGGAAATCATACTGGCCGTGTTTCCTGATCCTGTTCCAAGGTAGTTCTGCAGGTCTTCACCTGTTACGCCCACACTTGCCACATTATCCATGCTGTCGATACCCAAAAGGTCAGCTGTTTCTTCGATTTGTGCGTCATTTAATCCGCCTCCATAAACATAAGTGGGCAGACCCCAGGCTTCATTTACAACACTAGTATCGATTCCTTCAGATGCTGCTACTCCCTGAACCGAGACCATCGCGAGTGTTGACAAGACCATTCCGCCTGTTAGAATTCGTTTTATAAGATTTTTCATTTTAGTTTCTCTCCTTCTGTTTCCTAAAGAAAGCAAGCGTTGCTTCCGAGTATAGTATACCATCATCTACAATTTTTTGCCTGGGCCTTTAAGTCTATTTTTAGCGTTTGCGGCATTAGTCTACGTTACGGCACAGACTCTTTTACTTTGGAAAACATCGGAGTATCTCATTACTCATAACAAAAAGGTCAGCTGATTTGTTCAGCTGACCTTTAACTCTTTTACTCATTGCTTTATTAATTATTTTGCAGCCATTCCACCGTCCACACGGTATTGTGCACCAGTGATAAAGGTTGAATCATCAGAAGCCAGGAAGAGAACCAGTTTGGCAATGTCATCCGACTCGCCGTATCTCTGCATTGGGATATCTTTTTCCAAACCTTCTTTTACTGCATCTGCGTTGTCTGGGTCAAATCCCTGTTCCAGCGAGCGCATCATACGTGTGTTAACGGGTGAAGGATGAACTGAGTTGACACGTATGTCTTCAGCGGCAGTTTCCAGAGCCACCGATTTTGTCAATCCGATAACAGCATGCTTGCTTGCTACATAAGGCGATACTCCAGGGGAACCGATAAAGCCGGCTACCGAAGACATATTTATAATACTGCCTTTTTTATGTTCCATCATAATAGGCAAAACGTGTTTCATCCCTAGGAACACACCGCGCACGTTTACGGCCAGAACTTTGTCTAAATCCTTCACATCATGATTAATGATGGGCGCTACTTTTCCTTCTATTCCCGCGTTGTTAAAGAAGATATCGATGGTTCCAAATTTATCCACTGTCTTGTCAACATAACTTTTCACAGCTTCTTCATCGGAAACATCTGCCTGAACACTTAATACATCACCAAATTCACGTAACTCGGATTCTGCATTCTTTAAATCATCATTATTGATATCGACTATGGATACTTTCGCACCTTCATTCAGGAACAACTTAGCTGTCTCTTTTCCGATACCGGCGGCTCCACCGGTAATCAATGCTACTTTTCCTTCTAAACGTTTTGTCATATCATCCCACCTTAAAGAATTTTTTGTTCAGGTTGTCGACTATCCTCCTTAATAAAGATTTCACTAACTGTATTGTAACCGTTTTCTTAATGCCTTTCAAGTAGGCTTGTGAATTTTAATCATTCGCAAAAAAAGAGCACCAGGCTCAGCCAGGTGCTCTTTCCTTTAGTTTATCAACTATCACAACTTATCTAATCCATCTTTAATATTATCGTCACCTGTTAGCAAGTCAAATGCTTTTTTATGAGTTGCTTCATTTTCCAGACTTTCTGCAATAACTTTTGCGACATCCACTCTAGGAATGGTGTAGACTTTTGCCTTTTTAGTGGCCTCGCCTGCAGCAATTGTACCAATCGACTCTGCGTTTTCGAGGTTACCCGGACGCACAATCGTATAGTTCAAGCCGGAATTAACCAGCCACATGTCAGCGTAGTATTTGGCTGCAAAGTAAGGCTTCATGTCCTTGACCCACTGTCTGCGGTTATCGGATCTGAATGCCCCTACCATGATAAAGCGATCGATTCCTCTGCTTTTAGCTGCTTCAACGGTTTTTACGGCGCCGTCCAAGTCGATAAGGACAGTCTTGTCGTAGCCTGTGCCTCCACCTGAACCGGCTGTGAACACTACAGCATCAATATCGGTCATCGTCTTACTGATTTTTTCAATACTGTCTTCAAGATTACCGAGTCTAGCCTCCACTCCCTTGTCTTCAAAGGCTTTGACCTGTTCTTCTTTTCTCACAAATGCAACAGGCGTATGCTGTCCGCCTTCTTTCAGTTCATTGACTAAATGTTGTCCAATCTGACCGTTTGCTCCAACAATTAACACGTTCATTATAGTCACTCCTTATAGTGGTGTTTCTTCTTAAAGAATATCAAAAAAAAGACACCACTACCAAGAAAAAGCCTTTACTTGGTAATGTGTCTATTGATTACAATAAATGATACGTCAGACAAGCCGGCTTGTCTGTATGAGGGTCCTGAACTATTTTTGCATCTATGTCAAAAACGTCTCTTAGAACCTCATTGGTCATGACCTCTGAAGGTGTTCCAGCTTTCACTATCTGACCGTTTCTAAGAGCTATCAGATAGTCTGAAAAACGAGCCGCATGATTCAAATCATGAAGAACCATGACAATGGTTTTATTCTGATTTTTGTTCAGTTTTTCAAGGACCTGCAGGACATCCAGCTGATGAGCCAGATCCAGATAAGTGGTCGGTTCATCGAGCAGAAGAATGTCGGTATCCTGGGCCAGTGCCATGGCTATCCAGACACGCTGTCTTTGCCCGCCGGATAAAGAATGGACATATCGGTCAGCAAATTCCAGCAAGTTTGTTTCTTCCAATGCCCAGTGTACCATTTCCCAATCTTTATTGGTCAGCTGGCCAAAGCCTTTTTGATAAGGTGCTCGCCCGTAAGATACCAGATCCTTCACCGTCATTTCTTCAGGGGTATGTGGCGACTGAGCAAGTATCGCTACTTTCTGAGCAATCGTTTTGGTCGGCTGAGAGTGAATAGCTTTACCGTCCAGAAGTACAGCGCCACCGGCCGGTTTTAGAATTCGTGCAATCGTCTTAAGAATGGTTGATTTCCCGCAGCCATTCGGACCGATAATGCAGGTAATCTTCGAGTCGGGTATAGTCAGACTCAACCCGTCTATAATCAGTTCTTTTCCATATCCTACTTTCAGGTCATCTGTTACGATACGCGACACTGTACTCCCCCCTTTTTTATCTGTCGTTTAATTCAGTATTAGTCAGCTGCCTCGAGGCTTTCTTCAATAAATCCGAGAACCTGTTCGTTTGCTATTGGACCATAGTATAACCAGGCCGACTGAGAGTCAAATGTATAGACATTCTCGTTTTCCACAGCTGGAATATTCTGCCATAGACGGTCTTCTGTCAAGGCAGGTTCTTCATCGTCCGATATAAGGAACAAATGATCCACATCCATCTCAGCCAGCTCTTCCAGTGAGATAGAGGCCCAATCGGCTTCATCGGACAAGTCATTCAAGACAGACGGCAGTTCAAAGCCGGCATCTTGATACAGAACCGCTCCGCTCGAACGTTCCGGATGCACGACAAACAATGTTGTGTCAATCATCCAAATAGCTGCGGCAGTTTCCCCGTCAGCCCTTTCCGCTACGACATCAGCTGTTTCTTCAGCACGAACGTCATAGGATTCAATGACTTCATTTGCTTCATCTTCCTTATCCAAGATTTCTCCCAGTTCAAGAAGCGTCTCTCTCCAGTCTGTCGGGCTGGCATTCATAACGTAGGTTGGTGCAATCAACTGATACTGTTCAAGCATATCCTGCTCTACTTCGTCACGGATGATAATTAAATCCGGTTCATATTCCAATACGGACTCATAAGGTAAATCATAAGGAATCGTGGGTACATCAGCTAGCTCATCCTGCAGATAAAACTGGACGCCTTCTCCGTCGCCAATAGACCACTGAGCGGCCGGCATGACATCCAGAGCGACGAGATAATCCTCCAGATAAGAAGCGATAATCGCTTCAGGATCCTCAGGAATTTCTACTTCATTTCCGGCTCCGTCTGTCATGACTCGCGGACCTTCTTCTGTTTCAACTGTTTCTTCCTCTGTTAACATGCCGTTTTCCTGTTCATCAGTTTCAGCTGCACACGCCGCTAAAGTCAAAGACAGCGTCATTGCACCAATCATCATTTTTTTCATCGTTATTCCTCCATTATTCTTTGATTGTAATCAGTAAGTATATAAAATAGGGTGCACCGATAACCGCGACAATGAGCCCCACCGGAATTTCGGAAGGAGCCAGTACACTTCTGGCGATACTGTCTGACAAGATAATCAGCAGAGCACCAATACAGGCTGAGATTGGAAGCAGTCGCTGAAATTTCCCTCCAACCAGCCTTCGAGCCAGATGGGGGGCGACTAGTCCTACAAAAGCTATGCCTCCTGCGGCCGCCACACTGGATGCCGCCAGAGCGACTCCTAAGACCAGTAGTATCAGTCTTTCTTTCTGAATCGAGCTTCCCAGCCCCACCGCCATTTCTTCTCCAAGCTGCATAATCGACAAAACTTTAGCCTTATACAAAGCCAGTGGGAAAAAGATAAGGAACCAGGGAAGCAGTCGCAAGACTGTTGTCCAGGACGCATTCCATATGGAGCCTGACAGCCAGGTTATGGCCCGATTAAAGTCACTTTCGCTCATTCTCAGCTGCACGAGCATTAAAGCAGCCGCAAATCCTGAGTTAATACCGATTCCAACGAGTACCAGTCGAACCGGGGTGACCCCTTTTTTCCATGCCAGCAGATAAATCAGTCCGGCGGCTGTCAGTCCACCTAAGAAAGCAATGAAAGGCAGGCCTCTGTCAGCCCAGACAGGTACGGAGCCTTCGTTAAGTGATGTCAGGTAAAGAAACAGAACAACAAAAAATCCTGAGCCTGAATGTATGCCTATTATACCAGGATCGGCCAGACCATTTTCAGTCACTCCCTGGAAAACAGCTCCGGCACTTGCCATCGCTGCGCCAACAAGCAGAGCAAGAAGCGTGCGGGGTAACCTAAACTGATACAACAAAAGTCTGTGCGCATCCGTCCCCTGACCTCTAACTGTTCGAATGATATCAGGAAGAGTCAAAGTCAAGTGGCCGGATCCGAGGCTAACCAGAATCGATAAGAGTATCATTACTAAGAGAAACAAGAGCAGGTATACTGTCCGTTTGAAGGCTTTATCCTTGTAGGGAGACCAGTCTTTCTCTGCGTGTTCTTTATGCATGTATCATCCTCTCCCTTCTTTTCGAGCCAGGAAGAGGAAGAAAGGTACACCTATCAAAGCCGTTAATGCCCCGACAGGTGTCTCGTAAGGTATGTTAATTGTGCGGGCTGCAATATCTGCTATGACTAATAAAAGCGCACCGAAAACTGCCGAACTCGGCAATACCCATCGGTAATCCAATCCCATCACTTTTTTCGAGATATGAGGAATCACCAGTCCGATAAAGCCAACTGTTCCCGCAATAGAAACAGCTGCTCCAGTTAGAAGCAGCACGATTAGTGTGGAAATCACTTTTAACCTTCCAATCTTAACACCTAATCCTCGGGCCATTTCTTCTCCCAGACCCATAATAGTCAGTGATCGGGAAAGCATAAATGCAGCAGCTAATACCACGACCGCAATAATTCCGGCTATCCGGACTGTTTCCATCCGAACACCAGCCACTCCGCCTGCATACCAAAAGGTAATGTCCCGGGCCACATTAAAATGAATGGCTATGATAGTCGACAGAGATTGAAGCAGTGCGCTCACCGCCGCTCCTGCGAGTGCCAGTTTGACCGGGGTCAGTCCTCTTTTACTAAATGAGCCGATCAGAAATACCATGCCGGCTCCCAAGGCCGCTCCTGAAAATGACCACATAATCAGCTGGTAATAGTTAGACTGAGGATAAAACGCAAAGGCCAGTGCCAGCATAAATGCTGAACCGGACGTTACTCCCATTATGGAAGGAGAGGCTAACGGGTTTAGGGTCAATGCCTGCATAATGACACCGGAAACAGCCAGAAAAGCCCCCACTAAGGCCGCAGCCAGTACTCGGGGAACCCTGAGGTCTCTCAGTATCAAATGGCTGGTATTGGTCTCATCAAATGAAAGAAAGGAATCCGCAATTGTTTCCCAGGTCACTGAAGCCGCTCCGATTGACAGTGATACTATCATCACTATAATCAGAACAGCCAGGCTGGAGAAGAGAATAAGCGCAGTCGGATGCGGTGCACTCAGACGTTTCAGCAGGCGCTTTTGGGTCTCCTTTTTAGTTAGCTCTTTCTTCCGTATCTGCTCCATGTCCATACCCTTTTCTTGTTAATTGTCTGAATTCGAGTCGTGTACTCTATTTTGAAGTTCCTTATGAAAAGAAGACATGACTGTCGGCAAAGCCGATTCAGGGTTTAGATGGTTCTTCACCTGGTTGACCGCATTGACCGCATCGTTAAATGCACCGGCTATTAGTCTGACTTTTCCTTCATAATCGACAATGTCTCCAACTGCGTACATTCCTTCAACTGAGGTTTGAGTTTGACTGTTACCTTGAATATAGTAATCATCTTTCAATAGAAGATTCGCTTCTTTTTCCTGATGGAAATTCGGTTCTGCTTCAAAGCCGATATTGACAATCAGGTCATCACAGTCAAGCCTGTACGTCTGGTCAGTCTGGCTGTTTTTAACAGTTATAGACTGAACAGATTCTCTTTTCTCATCCAACTCCATGTCTTCAATCGATGTATATGAATGGATATGTACGCTTGACTCCTTTAATTGACGAAGCTGAGATTCATGCGCACGGAAGGTATCGCTCCTGTGAATCAGATGAAGCGAACCGGCATATTCTTTCAGCTCATTGGCCCAGTCAATAGCAGAGTTCCCTCCGCCGACGATGACGACATTTCTATCTTTGAAATCGTTCAGACGGTTGATTGTATAGTGGACATTGGGCTGATTAAATAACTGGCCCTGATTTGCTTGAAGTTTTTTGGGAGAGACAATGCCTCCCCCTGTGGCTATAATAACTGATCGGCTGAAAAACTCTTCACCATTTAAACTTGTTACTTTGAATAATTGAGCATTTATTTTATTAATACGCGTGACTTTTTTATTCAAATTGATTTCAGGGCTGAAAGTTTTCCCCTGGTCCATTAGGTAGCTCATGACATCTGCACCTAAAGTCGGCGGCATGCCTCCTATATCCCATATCCTCTTTTCAGGATAAAAATGCAGTTTTCCACCTAACTTCTCTTTAACCTCGATTATCCGTACAGACAAGTCGCGCATGCCTGCATAAAAAGCCGCATACAACCCTGCTGGTCCGCCCCCGATAATGGTACAATCTGTCACGTTCTGGTTAGCCATTTGATCCCTCTTTTTATCAATTGAGAATGATTATCACTATCACATAAGTTATACCATTCACAAACCCCCATGTCAAGCCATCCTTGTATTTGAAACCGCTAACTCTATTATAAAAAAGTGGCTAAATTAAACTCATAACAAATTATGTTTTATGAAAACTATTCACTTCTATATTACTGAGAAAATTTGTGCAATTTGAGTTTTCTACACTCGTACTTATATACAATGTTACTACTTCCTTGGATAATTATTGTGTAATTAGCTTCAATACATTTACATTATTCTCTATTCCGTATCAATCAGTATAATTTACCTAAAGCAGAAAAAGCTGAGCCACTTTTAAAAAATGGCCCAGCTTTTAATCTTTTTATTGTACTTACCATAAAACTTCATAGCGATTAGAGAGGCAATCCATACGAACAGGAACTTGGTAATCTTAATATAAAGACTTCACAGTATCTTCCAAGAAATATTCTGGATACTTTTCAATAATATTAACTTCAGTATTCACTTTAAAATTTATGTGGGTCCTTACTAACGTTTTTATTTCCTCTATTTGCTTATGTTTGATAGCGGAGAACAACTCTTCATGTTCCTCCAATATTTGGTTATAATCAAACGTGAGATCCTCCAAATGAAGCCATTTATAGCGGTCGAGGTGAACACTGACTTCTTTAATCCAGTCCCATATTTGTTCCTTTCCAACCATTTCGTAACATGTACGGTGGAATGCATTGTCCAAGTTATTGTAGGCACAGATATTTCCTTGTTCATATTCAGCTTTTTGTTCGTCTAGAATGGCCTGCAGAAATATTTCATCTTTTTTATTGACCTTAGCTGAGAGTTCTACCATCACTTCTTTTTCGACACATTCTCTGACAAAGCGGGAGTGAGTTGCCTGATTCATATCAATTTTTGAGACATAGGTACCCGACTGAGGGAATGTAAAAATAAGACTCTGCTTCTTTAATTGTTTCAGTGATTCTCTAATAGGGGTGCGCCCGACATCGAGAAGTTCCATCAAATGAGACTCGGATATCTTTTGGCCAGGATACAATTCTGTCTTAATAATCATTTCACGAAGTTTTTCATAGGTCTGATCCTGCAAAGTAATATTCTGCATCAGTTAAACCTTCCTTTAATAGTTAATTGGTTACTTGCATACTAATATGTAAAATATACCATAGTAATTATAAAATTTGTAGTGATTTAAAAAACAATACGTCAACTTTAAGAAACATAATGATTATTCGCTTGAGAAAGTACATTTGATAGCTAACCTTAAAATATACAATCAAATCTACGTAGGTTTGCTAACTAATAGGCACTCATCCATAAAAAAGACCCCCAAAAGTTAGATTATTTACTCTAACTTTTTTGGGGGCCCTAAGCGCCTGCTTTTACCTATCTATTATATTTCTATTAAAAGTTCGATTTTCAGCGGGCACCTCCGCCACTGCCACCAATGGTTCCGCCGCCTCCGCCAATGGATGTTGCTCCGCCGAAACCACTTGACGATGCACTATTTCCGCTGGAGTAGCCTTTGTTCATACTGCTGGAGAAGACGTGAAGGCCATAGTAATGGGTATAAAATACTGGCAATACCTCGCTGCTTTCTTCCTCCCATTCAGGAAGAAGGGTCTCTATCAACCCAAAAACTTCCTCTTCTTTTCCATAAAGACCGGCCCAGATTAAAAACGACTCTTCGGGAATAAGTTGCCTGTAGGTGAGGGACTTATCCTTAGTTAGATCACTCAGGTGATTTTCGAATTGTGTCAACTGATCGTAGAGTTTCTGTCCTTTTTTTGTAATGGCAATAAAGGGCAAGCGTAAGGTAAAGAATGAGGCCGTTTCTTCCTTGATAAATCCTTCATTAATTAGCGTATTCTTTGATTCTTCCATTAGTTTTCTGTCCAGGTCGGCTAAGCTTTCTGCCTGCTTCTCTGCCCACTTTTTCATTTCTTTACTGCTCATCTGATTGTTCTCGTCTGAGGCATCCACCAATGTTTTCCATAACTCTTCTTCAACCTGTGAACTGTTAAGCGCATTATTTCTGTGCTGGCTAAAAGCATCCGGCAGGAAGGTCAGTTTTGCCTGCTGCTTCTTACTGCTTTTTTCTTCCTCTATTATAAGACTCTTCTCCTTTGCCCATTTCATTAAGAAGGCAAAGAAATAGTGTTCAAAGGACCCTTTCTGAAGCAGTCTCAGTAAAAAGGCAATATCTGTGATTGAGCCATCATCGTAAGGAATACCTGTAAAGGCCATTCCTTTATTTCGTTTACGCTGTTCATTACTGTTCGGTATTTTTCCTTTATCTTTTTTCAATTGCTCTACTTTAATCAATAACCAGGCAATAAGGAAGACTCCTGCCCCCACACTGCTGACTATGAGCGTAACAATTGTTCCATTGATACCCTCTCCATTTCCATCGGCCGGTACTTCGCGAGCCTCTTCAACGACACTATCCAGCGACCGGTTCTCATAGTAAGATACTAAAAATGGATTATCGAGAAAATGAACTATAACGGATACAGGCTGATTGGGTGATAAAGGTGACTGGGTAGCGGATTCAACCCTTCCATCCGACAATTCAATCTGACCGTCATAGCCAAAACCATAAATACGGGTAGTGTCCCCAGCAAAATGAAACGGACCGGTTATTTCAATTGTCATCGACTCAGGGGGAATAGAACCAAAAGTATTAAAATTCCAATGCATCGACTGCCCGTCATCAAGTTGACGGACTACATTGGATATGGTGTACGACACTTCATAGAGCTGGCGTCCGTAATCCCCTATTCCCCAAACGAGTTCCTTTCCTGAGGGTGTGTCAATCATTCCGTATGTATCTGCCTTTTCTTCTCGAGACTGATCTGAATCCCAGTCTGACTGTTCAGTCATGTCTGTCACTGAAAAATCCACGACTTCAAGGCCCTCGACTTCCTCTATGCTGATAAACAGTTCTGTTCCTTCCTCCATCGTCATGTCCCGGTATTCAGTGATAATTCCTGTGCCGTTCTCTAATAAACGGACTTCCACATTCAGTTCATGCAAAGTATTTCCACGGGCTTCTGCGGGCGCGGCAAAAACGACACTCCCACAAAATAAACTAATCAGCCACAAAATACCCCATCCCTTTTTCATATGTGCTCCTCCTTTTAGACTTGCTCATAGTATATACAAAAATAAAGAGAAAAAACACAGTCTTAGGACTGATTTTTTCTCTAAAAGGACTGATTTGTTAAATATTTCCGATTAATTCGTTGATTGTGATTAACTTTTCCAATTTCCCGGACTCCACAAGGTTCCATCCAGCTGTCCCTGAAGCTGTTCTTTGCGTGTTTCCTGCTCATCTAAAAGAGTGACTGCAGCTTGAAGCAGTGCTTTCTGCTTGTAGTCTTGACTCTTTTCAAATAAACGCTTCAGTTCCTGGGTTGCCCATTCTTTCTCTTCCATAAATACCCTTCTTTCTACATAACTCGAACAATCAGTCATGGAAATTATCGATATGCATGCGTAATTCATCCAGTTCCATCCGATTATCTTCAAGTAGTTCGATAACCTGCTCGATAACAAACGATGCGTTTTCAACCGGTAAAGTCTCATAGTCAATTGCATTTAATTCTTTTTTTATCCACTCTTCTCTAGATTTTAAAGAATCCGGTTTAGCCAGAGTCAAATACTGCTGGTACTTGACCAGCACTTCCATTTTTGCCTGTTCACTGAGATAGGCAAATTGATAAATAACGAGCGGTTTCAGATATGTCATTTGCGTTTTCCTGGCCAGCGCTTGGTAGGGCTTAGTCAGCTCACTCATGCTGTAGCCTTCCTGTCCACCTGACTGGTATTCTTTTTCCGCAATCCCGACAGACAGTATCAGTCCGAATTCCTTTCCCTTCAATTTGTTTCCTCTATAGCCAAAAGCAAAATGTTCGGTCAATACCTCATCCTGCCACTGTTTGAGAAGCGGCGGAGAGGAATACCAGTAGAAAGGAAACTGAAAAAGAATTCGGTCGTGGTCTTTTAAGAGCTGCTGCTCTTTTTTAACATCAATTTGACCATCCGGATAAGCCTGTTCAATTACATGGAGCGTAACCTGCTCCAATGGCGGGCTCGTTATGGACTGGATTAAAAACTGCTGGCTACCTGATTCTTCAACAGTCGGATGACTGACAATCACTAATGTTTTCAACATCTTTCCCCTTTCTAAAAAGCTTCTATGCTAAGTATACCAAATAGCAGCATTAAACCATCTGCAAAATGGTCGGCTTCGGTGTTTAGAAGAACCTATGATTTTCTTTAAAATGAACTAATTTCTCCAAACCCCTTCTTGTCAAGCCAGCTCGTAATCCTATCTGCCGTAACTTCTGCAGATAGTTGAGTGGTATTTATTTTCAGATAATGAACTCCGGGCAGCTTTTCTGTTACTTCTCCGTCCAGGGAATTCAGACGGTGCTTTTTCATGCTTTCAAGCAGTTCCATTTCCGAAAATGAAAGATCACGTTTGGATGGTTTTTTTGACAGCCGATAATCACTTTTATTCCGCTCAAGGCGTTCATTTAAGTCGGCTTCCAGTTCGACAAAGTACACACTGCCCGCTGCATCCAGGAAGATTGAAGTCCACTCCCGAAGAACGTTCCAGTCTGCTTCCATATCAAAACCGGCAACCACAGTAAATATGATTCCTTGAGTCGCATTGGTTTCCGCGTTTTCGGTAAAGGCTCTGAAAAGATCAAGCCGGATTCTTTCTGACAGACGAAAGGTTTCCGCAGTATAGCCTAGGAAGCGTGCAAACAAATCAATCGTTTCATGATTAAAGAGCAGCCTGGCTTCGATTTTTTCTTCAAGAGCTTTTCCCACAGTCATCTTGCCTACCGCCTGCGGGCCCACAAGCAATATCAAATCCATTTAAACTCCCTCTTTCTGAAGATACTCTTCATGCAGCTTTTTAAATAAATCATATAATCCCTTATGCTTGCGTTTAAGCGACAAAGGCCGATATGATTCCTTATCCAGAAAGGCATGTTTCGTTTCTCCTATTGTTCTCAGTTCACTAGTTACCTTGTCTCTCACGGAATAACCGATGACCATCTTTACACCAGTAAACTCTTTTATTTGTGCATCGATCCAGACTGATTCCCCATATCTGACCATACTCTTGTAGGCTGCCTGAACCGATAGTACCGGAATGACAATGCCTTCACTTTCCATCTGATGGTAGCCGTAATTCAACTCTTCCATCAAATGAGTCCGTGCTTCCTCAAACCACCGAATATAATTGGAATGGTGAACAATCTGCATCTGATCCGTCTCATAATACTGAACTTTGTGAAGCCAAGGTGTCATGTTTGTGTCCTGCTTTCTATTTTCTTTTTGATATTTTTATCTAGTGTAGCACACTCTAAGCGTTTTATGGTAAAATCGAGACGAAGCAATCATGTGTATATTATCACTAACAGAGGTAAGGAGGAACATTAAAATGAAAAATATCGGTGTAATTATCGGATGGCTGGCCATGGCTGCCGGAATTTTCGGTCTTGTAATGGCTGGAACGGGGAATGATCCTGCAGCAATGATTAGTGCTGGGGTTGGTATTGTACTGGCTGCTATCGGGTTTTTCTTAAAAGCCAATACGACTCGAATGAGCATTACTGCTATTGGACTGGCTGTTGCAGCTATTTTGTTTGCAAGTATATCTTATTAATCAACATACACTTATTAAAAGGACCACTTTCTACTCATTTTATCGAGAGAAAGTGGTCTTTTCTGTTTCACTTCCGATTAGTTTTTACATTATCTCTTCCCGACTAGCTCATCAATATGAATATAAATGCCCCGATTGCTCCCCCTAGAAACGGTCCGACAATCGGAATCCAGGCATACTCCCAGTCGGAACTGCCTTTATTGGCAATTGGCAGTATCTGATGGGCAATTCTGGGGCCCAAATCGCGCGCCGGATTAATGGCGTAACCCGTTGTTCCACCAAGTGACAAGCCAATCGCAACAATCAGCAGACCCACAACGAGTGGGTTCAGTCCATCAGTGAAGTCTCCCTGTGTAAATGCGAGCAAGCCAAATACTAACACAAATGTAGCTATAGTCTCGGACATTAGGTTCCATTTTGACCCTTTGATCGCTGGTCCGGTTGAGAAGACTGCCAGTATTGCTTCCTGATCATCTGTTGCCTTAAAGTGCGGCACATAATGGAGCCAGACCAGAACTGCTCCAGTGAATCCCCCGGCAATCTGAGCCAGTGAATAGGGTATTACCATGGCCCAGCCAATTTCTCCCGCCACTGCCATACCTAATGTAACCGCCGGATTAATATGAGCAGGAGACAGCCAGCCAACGGCATAAACGGCCATCGCTACTGCCAGTCCCCAGCCAAGGCCAATCATGACCCAGCCGCCTTCATATGATTTGGTTTTTTTCAGGACGTTCGCAGCAACTACACCGTCACCCAGCAGAATCAGAATCATCGTACCAAAATACTCACCCAGCAATTGCTGAAAAAGTGTGGTTTCCAAGCGTATTCACTCCCATCAGTCTGATTTCAAGTTACTTAAACTGGCATCTGCTATTCGATTGGTCAGGTGTTCCTGCCACTCTGCCCGCTCTTGTTCAGTCCAGTTCAGTTCCTTTTCCAGGACGTCCAGGACCGGCTTCTCTAATTCTGACAGCTTCTCCATCGCAAAGAGGAGCGTGTCTGTCCGCCTGCCCAGGAAATCTTCAGGTGCCATGACCATCTCATACTCCAGGCCATAAGCCAATTGCAGGGCATCCTTCAACGGAAGGTTGTACTGTTCTGCTTTGTCTTTCAAAGAATAAACCTTGGTGATATTACTTCCGTACCAATCAGCCAGAAATTGAGCATCTTCTTTTGTCAGTCCAATATCCAGACCGGGTTGAATCTGGTCTGCAATAAACTGATCAAATGAATGCGGGTCTTCTACATCTCCACCCGATAGGCGAATAGTACTGGTATCGACTTGTCGGAAATTCATATTCATCTCTGCAAAGCGCTCGTCTATGACCTCAAAGGCATCTTCAGCCATGCGCCGGTAATCTGTCAGCTTTCCTCCGGCAATAGTTATCAATCCATCCTCTTCTGAAAAGATTTCGTGTCCTCTGGATATGCCAGATGGATCGTCATTGTTTTCATCCTGAATGAGTGGACGCAGACCTGACCAGCTGGATTCAATATCTTCAATTTTTATATCTATATCTTTAAAACGGTGGTTGACTGCCTTTAGGAGGTAGTCAACATCTTCTCTCGTTATGCTGGGTTCTTCATTAACTCCTTCATAAGGTGTATCTGTGGTGCCAAAATATGTTTTACCGCCTCGTGGAATAATGAAAATCATGCGATTGTCTTCCTGACCTGAATCGGTATATATAGTACGGGAAACCGGTAGTTTCGAATGCTCTACCACAAAATGCACGCCCTTGGTCGGGTACATTTTTTCTTCAGCCTCTCCTTTTCTATTTTTTCTGACCTCATCTGACCAGGGTCCAGCTGCATTAACGACCAGTCTCGCCTCAATTTCAAAGCTCTCACCGGAAAGTGTGTCTTTTGCCTTAATTCCTTTAACCGTATTGTCTTCATGATAAAGAAAGTCTTCAGCTTTCACATAATTTGTTATCAGTGCTCCCAATTCATGGGCTTTTTTTATGTTCTCGATTGTGAGGCGGGCATCGTCATTCGTGTAGTCCAGATAGAATCCTCCGGCAAGAAGTCCCTCCTCTTTTAAAGATGGCTCTTCTTTCAGAACCTCTTCTTTTTCCACCAGGTAATGTGCCCACTTTTCATCAACCTCTGCCAGATAATCATATAAATGCAGGACAACCTCTGCTGTAAACTTATTGAAAGAGGCTCCCGGTTCGTCATATACCGGCATCATCATATAACTTGGTTGAGCAATATGTGGAGCATTCCCCCCAATCACCTCACGCTCCTTTGCGACATCGGCTACAAGCTCCACATCAAACTGCTTCAGGTAGCGCAGGCCACCGTGAACAAGTTTTGAGGACCGACTACTGGTTCCCGCAGCAAAGTCCTGCATTTCCACCAGTCCCACATCCATATCTCTCGCAGCTCCCTGCAGAGCCAGTCCGGCACCGGTTATCCCGCCACCTATAATGAGCAGGTCCAGCTTTTTCTTTTTTAAAGTTTCTATAGTCTCTTTTCTAGTCTGAGCCGAAAAAGTCATCAATCGTTCAGCTCCTCTCTTTTATAATCAAATCAGCTGACTCGTTACTTATCTTCTTTATTCATCTTCTTAGGCTTAAACTTAAATGCCTGTGTCGCTTTGACTGCTGCCTGCCAACCTGCATACAGGTCCTCGCGAATGTCTTCGTCCATCTTGGATTCAAAGGTTGCAGATTTATCCCATTTTGCTTGTATCTCATCTAAATCCTTAAAGAATCCGGTAGCCAGCCCTGCAAGGTAGATTGCACCTAAAGCGGTTGTTTCCATTATTTTCGAACGCTCAATCTTAACATCTAAAATATCTGCCTGAAACTGCATGAGAAAGTCATTCATGCTTGCTCCACCGTCCACTCGCATCGTTTCCGTCTTCAAACCGGCATCTTCATTCATCGCATCCACTACATCCCGAGTCTGATACGCCAGCGATTCAAGGGTCGCTCGAATAAAGTGCTCTTTCTCCGTTCCTCGAGTCAGTCCGAAGACTGCGCCGCGCGCGTCCTGATCCCAGTGAGGAGCGCCTAAGCCAGTGAAGGCAGGTACTACATAGACATTGTCTGTGGTATCGACTTTGGCTGCATATTCTTCAGACTGCGGTGAGTCCCTGAACAGTCGCATCCCGTCTCTCAACCACTGAATAGCTGAGCCGGCAACAAAAATGGCTCCTTCCAGAGCATAATAGACTTCTCCATCCAGACCGTAAGCTAGCGTCGTCAGCAGCCCATTTTCTGACTGTATTGCTTCTTTCCCTGTGTTCATAATGATGAAGGCTCCTGTACCATAAGTATTTTTGACCATTCCTTTATCAAAGGCTGTCTGTCCGAATAAAGCAGCCTGCTGGTCTCCGGCTATTCCAGCAATCGGTACATTCGTTCCTTTAAATATGGCATCCATTGTTTCGCCAAATACCCCGGATGACGGTTTGACTTCCGGCAGCATTTTCTCAGGAATATCCAGTAAGTCCAGTATCTCTTTGTCCCATTCCAAGTCATAAATATTGTAGAGCATCGTCCGGCTTGCATTGGAATAGTCCGTGGCATGTACTTCTCCGCCGGTCAGTTTCCACAGCAGCCAAGTGTCGATTGTCCCAAACAGCAACTCGCCGTTCTCAGCACGTTCTCTTGACCCGTCTACTTTATCTAAAATCCATTTGATTTTTGTAGCTGAGAAATAAGAATCAACTATCAGACCCGTTTTCTTATGAATCATGTCCTTGTGACCGTCTTCTACAAGCTGGTGCGCAATATCAGAGGTCTGCTTGGACTGCCATACGACAGCAGGATAAATCGGCTCTCCTGTTTCCTTGTCCCAGATCACTGTCGTTTCCCGCTGATTGGTGATGCCGATACTATCCAGTTCATCCGCTTCGATACCAGCCTCAATCATGACACTTGCCATAACTTGAAGGGTCTTCAGCCAGATTTCATTTGCATTGTGCTCCACCCATCCCGGTTCCGGAAAAGACTGTTCGATTTCTTTCTGGGAGCTCCATTTCGGCTCCCCTTCTTTATCAAAAATAATTGCTCGCGTACTTGTCGTTCCCTGATCAATTGCCATGATGTAGTCTGCCATATATGTTCGACTCCTTTTCCTTTAATTGTAAAGGCTTACTCATATAACAATTGTATCATTGGATAACTGTCTTCTTCTAACAGTAAGCATGTGATTGTGTAAACAAAAATGATTTGTCATCAACAGTCTCCTGTAACTGACAAAAAAAGCAGCCCCTAATAAATGCGGGGCTGCTTTGACAATTCAGTTTTATTAAGCGTTCATCAATGCCTGGTTAGCTGTGATGATGGCTGTTTTGTAAACATCTTCTTCGACACATCCACGAGACAAGTCAGAAACAGGTTTGTTCAGTCCCTGCAGGATTGGTCCAACAGCTTCAAAGTTTCCTAAGCGCTGAGCAATTTTGTATCCGATGTTTCCGGATTGCAGTTCAGGGAATACGAATACTGTCGCTTCTCCTGCAACTTTTGAATCAGGTACTTTCTGTTGAGCAACTGCTGATACAAAAGCCGCATCAAATTGCAGTTCTCCGTCAATTTCATATTCAGGAGCCATTTCCTGAGCAATTTTAGTCGCATTGCGCACTTTATCTACATCCGGTCCACTAGCTGACCCTTTTGAAGAGAAGCTCAAGAGAGCAACTTTAGGATCAATATCGAACATTTCAGCTGTGCGCGCACTTTCTACTGCGATTTCAGCTAATACCTGCTCATCAGGATTCGGGTTGATGGCACAGTCTGAGAACACATATTTTTCCTGCCCACGTCCGCGCAGCATAATAAAGGCTCCGGATGTACGGCTCACACCTGGACGGGTTTTAATAATTTGAAGTGCTGGACGAACCGTCTCACCTGTTGAGTGAACAGCTCCACTTACCAGTCCGGCAGCATAATCCATATAGACCAGCATAGTTCCGAAATAGTTTACTTCTTTTAATTGTTCTCTTGCTTGTTCTTCAGTAGCTTTTCCTTTACGGCGTTCAAGAAAGACATTGACCATTTCATCAAATTTATCATACTTTTCCGGATCGATGATTTCGATTCCCTTTAGCGTATAACCATGTGCTTTGGCTTCTGCTTTAATGTCTTCTTCTTTTCCGATTAGTACAGGTTCCAGTAATTTTTCATAGTGCAGTCTAAGCGCAGCACCTAATACACGTTCGTCTGTAGCTTCTGGAAAAACAATTTTCAGATTTTTTCCATCAATTTTTTGTTTCAGACTATCAAATAAATCCACTATAGTTTCCCTCCAAGGTTTGTTTTCAACACTATTAATATACCACTTTCTACTTACTTTTTACAGTTAGATTGCTTCATTCTAATTTTCCTCAGGTTTTGCCGGAAGCGACCAGTCAATCGGCTGGTACCCCAATTGTTCCAGTTTCCTGTTTGCATCTGAAAAAATACCAGAACCTAAAAACCCGCGATGCGCTGATAATGGACTCGGATGACTCGTACTCAATACTACATGTCGGTCCAGGTCAATTTGCTTCATTTTTTTCTTGGCTGCGTTTCCCCATAACATGAATACCATCGGTTCTTCACGGGCATTCAAAGCCTCGATAACATAATCCGTCAAGTCTTCCCACCCCTTATTCCGGTGAGAATGGGCCTGTCCTTCTCTTACTGTCAAAACGGTGTTCAGCAGCAGAACCCCTTCTTTGGCCCATTTTTTCAAGTAACCGTGAGTAACCGGTGTGATGTTCAGATCCCGTTCCAGTTCTTTATAAATATTTTTAAGAGAGGGCGGCAGTCCAATTTTTGGACGGACTGAAAAACTGAGTCCATGAGCCTGGTCCTTTCCATGATAAGGGTCCTGACCTAATATAACTACTTTCACCTTCTTGTAGGGAGTCCATTCAAATGCCTGCCAGATATGTTCTTTTGCAGGATATATAGTATGCTGGGTATACTCTTCTTTCAAGAAGTCTCTTAATTGCTCGTAGCTTGGCTGCTGCTGAGCTTTTTCCAATATTGGTTTCCAGTCACTTTGTACAGGAAGGGTCAAACTTATCATCCTTTCTTTCGTGTTTGGTGACTTACTTTTAAGCCGTTTTTTGGTAGACTAGTAGTGGAGAATGATTATGTACAAAAGGAGACGAAATAAATGATTAAATTAATAGTGTCGGATATGGACGGAACGCTACTGAATGAGCATATGGACATTTCACAGGCCAATGTATCAGCAATCAAACGGGTTCAGGAGCAGGGTATTCACTTTGCCATTGCCACAGGCCGAGACTATCCGATGGCTGCTCCGCTGCTTAAGAAGCAGACTATTCTTTGTCCGCTGATTGCTCAGAACGGTGCTCAGTTTTTCGACGGATCTGGTGAAAATCTGTATAATATTGGACTCGAGAAGAAAATGGTCAGACAGATTCTGTCGGTTTTTTCCAGACACGAAGGCCTCCACGAAGAACTCATGACTTCAGACGGGATGTATTCTGACAACAAGGAAGTACGTGAAGAGATGGTGGCAGGTATGCTGTCTGATATGAACCCGGACATTTCCATGGAGGAAGCTTATGAACGCGCGGCGGAACACATTGACGACATGCCGATTACCTTTGTGGATGACTATGCGGAAGTCATTGATAACGACAGCATCGTCATTTTGAAAGTATCTGTCCATTCGAAAAAAGGGCCTCAAGTGCTCCAGCCATTGAAAAAAGAGCTGTACGATGAAATACCAGCCTTGGCGATTACAGCTTCCAGTGAGCGCAATCTGGAAATCAATCATCAGGCCGCTCAGAAAGGCATAGCTGTGAAAAAGCTGGCCCGTCAGCTCGGATTAAAAGCGAGTCAGGTCATGACTATTGGTGATAACATAAACGACTTGTCCATGCTCGAATGGGCTGATTATTCTGTCGCCATGAAAAATGCTGTGCCTGAAGCTAAAGAAGCGGCGAAATTTTATACTTCCAGCAACAGGGACAATGGCGTTGCCGAGGCAATATCCCGCGTACTCAGCGGCAACATCTATAAAGAACAAAAACAGTAACTGCTTATCCATTTACAAAGAGAAGGGCCCTCTGGTCCTTCTCTTTTTTAATCGTTTTTTCTATCCTCTACAGATATGTCCTGAAGAATCTCACTGAAGCGGTGAGTCAGATGAGCCGTATAGCCCCACAGAAAATTTTCGCTCAGTCTGTAAAAGGGAATGCTCTGTTCTCTCATGCTCCACTTATGTGCGTTGCCATTAGATATGAGTTCGAAAGGGAAATCGTCTGCGTGTTCAACTCTCAAATTAACTGGGTGAAATTCCGGCTCATTTTCCACAAAGTAGGTTACCGGTATAGTAAACACTTTTTCTACTTCCTCATTGGGCTGAAGTGACTCAACAGTCAGATTGACCAATTCGCCTACAAAGCAGCGAATGATATGTGAAGGAGCCGCAATGTAATCAATTTCTCCAATAAGAGAAATATTTTCCCGTTTGATATTCAGTTCTTCCTGCGTCTCTCTCAGTGCAGCCGCCTCATAAGACTCTCCCGCCTCAACAGTCCCCCCAGGAAAAGATGTTTCTCCTGGCTGAGAAATGCTTCGGCTTCTTTTTTCATACAAAACATGCCACTCACCGTCCAACTCGATTAAGGGCAGGAGAACCGAAAAATGCTTCTGTATACCAAGAGGTTGGGGCGTATATCCTGCTAGTTTACCTTTAATTTTATTAATCATAATCATTCTCCATTTAAAGTCACTTTTGTACATCATACCATATGACTAAAGTCCGTCTCTATCCTAATTTAAGCACGTTTCAATCTGATTTACCCACTGCGAAATAGAAGAAATAAAAACCTGACTAAAAAAATGATTTAACTGAGTCGGCTCTTTATTGACCAGCATACTCTTCTGTCCCATATAGTCAAAAATCAGGCCCGCAGCAGGGTATACATTCAGACTCGTTCCCATTACTAGGAGACAATCTGCCTGACGAATAGCATCACTGCTTTCTGAGATAACCGACATGTTCAACATTTCGCCGTACAGAACGATATCCGGCCGGACCCACGTCTCTCCAATCAGCCATTTATCTTCAAACTCGGTCACTAAGTCAACAGGATAGCTTTTTCCAGATTGATCCACTACTCGTCGCGTGCTGCCATGAAGTTCCAAAACTTTCCGATTTCCCGCTTTTTGATGCAGCCCATCAATGTTTTGGGTTATGATGGTCACATCATGTCCCCTTTCTTCAAGTTCACCAAGGAAGAGATGACCCGCATTCGGTTCAGCTCCAGGATAAAAAAGTTTATCTTTGTAAAATTGATAGAACTGGCTTGGGTTTTTCTCAAAAAATGACCGGCTCAGTACCTCTTCCAGAGGTGTCTCCGTTTGGTTTTTCTGATTGTACAAGCCCCCCGAGGACCTGAAATCAGGGATGCCACTTTCGGTCGACATACCCGCACCTGTCAATACGACTATCTTGTCGGCTTCTTCAAGCCAGCGGGCACATTGTTTAATGCTATCCATCATTTTCCCTCCTGATTTTTTTGCTGTTTTTACTTATTTAAATTATACTGAACGTGTCAAAACAAATACTTTCTTTTATTTATCTTACACTATACTATCAACTGGAGGCTATATACATGACTACACCTAAACTCACTCTGACTATTGCCGGTAATGACGCCAGCGGAGGTGCTGGTATTGCAGCTGACTTAAAGACATTTGCAGAATACGGTACTTTCGGCATTGCAGCCTTGACGGTCATTGCCACGATGGACCCTAACAATAACTGGAGTCATGGTGTCACACCGATTGACGCATCTGTTGTCAGAGATCAGCTGGTGACTGCTTTTGCCGGACCAAGCATCGCAGCAGCTAAAACAGGCATGCTGCCTAATGCTGAAGTTGTCAAAGTCATAGCTGAGGAAGTTAGAAAGCACCCAACTATGCCCCTAATTGTCGATCCTGTAATGGTCTGCAAAGGAGAAACCGAAGTGCTCAACCCGGAAAACGTCGAAGCGATAAAAGAACTGCTTGTCCCACTGGCTACCGTCATCACACCGAATCTATTTGAAGCCGGTCAGCTTGCAGAAACCGGTCTTCTGTTCACTCTCGAAGACATGCAGAAAGCCGCTCGCATCATTTATGAAAAAGGCGCGGATGTTGTCGTGATTAAAGGTGGCAAGGCTCTGAAAGGCGATGAAGCAATAGACCTCGTTTACGATGGAGAGAATTTCACTACACTTAAAACGAGAAAAATTGAGCAAGCGACCAATCATGGAGCCGGTTGTACCTTTGCTGCTGCAATCACTGCCGGAATCGCTAAAGGATTGCCTCCTCTTGAAGCTGTCGAAAAGGCCAAAAACTTTGTAACAGAAGCTATTGAAGCCGGCTTTAAGTACAATCAGTTTGTCGGACCCGTTTTCCACAGTGGCTATCGCCTTAACAGGCAATCGGACATTTAAAGGCTAACTCCAGTCTTTAACTAGGATACACTTTTGCTTCTGCTTTCGTTTATATAAATAAGCGAAACAAAGGAGGTGTGTCCAAAATGACAGAAAGCCAACTCTTTCCTGCCCTTGTAGAAGTCATTGCGAATGTCGGATTTCCCATCTTCATTTCCGTAGTGCTTCTGCACCGCATGGAAAACAAACTCGATGCAGTCGTCAGTGCACTCAATGAGCTCACGACGGTGACAGCTCGATCACAGAAATAAAGTCTGTACCTGTTAGAAAATATTTTGCAATCAGACAAGGCTCAGCCTATCATAAGATCCTGATTTGGTGATATAATTATACTGAAATCAAGTGTGGCTGTTCGCAAATCGAGAGGTGAGAATAATGACTCGTTTATTTATCCATAAAGAGTACAAGTCTCTTCAAGATAGAATGATTGTCAAAAATGAATCGGGTCAGGAAGTTTACCTGATTGTAGGAAAATGGGGAAGGTTAGGAGACAAACTTTCCATTTATACAATTGACGGCAGACGCCTTGTTGAGGCAAAACAGGTTATCCTTTCATTTTTCCCTAAATTTCGCTTGTATCAGGATGGGAAAAAAATTGGTTCGCTTAAAAAACGTCCCGGCTTATCGGGTGTCAAAAAACCGTTTTTTACTGTGACCCGATTAAACTGGATTATCAGTGCGGACTATGACAAGCAGATATTTACGGTTAGACGGTTCGGACGGAAAATAGTAACTATCCAGAAAACCATGTCCTACTCAGGTGAGCAGTATATGCTGACTTTTCAAAATGAACGTCTGGCACCAATTGCCTGCGTCGTGGCTCCTCTGCTTGACCACTATGACAAGAACAGTGACCCGCTCTTAAAGGAAATCAGAGAGCAGCGATACAGTCTGAGCTTTATGCGCCCGGTTTTCATCAAATTAAAAAAAATCATTTTCTCAAGATAGAGCAGATAAAAAGACTTTCTTCCGCAGCAAAAAGTGGAGAAAGTCTTTATTTTATATTTTTTTCTGCATGTGGTCATACTGGTGTTCAGCTAAAGTAATCTCGCCTGTTTTCACAAACCCCTGAGCTTCATATAAAGCTTTCGCCCGGGGATTATCATGATCAACATTTAAACCGACAACCGGCATCCCTACAGAGCGGGCGCGCTTGTAAGCAGCTTCCATCAGTTCTTTCCCGATGCCCCTCCCCCGGAAATCCGGATGTGTGACGATGGAATCAATGTACCATTCTCCCGGAACTGTTTCATTAGCCATAAACGTTTCAAACTGAGGCAGATTATGGGCATCCAAAATAGTGGATAGTGGTTCATAGACAGTGTCACTTAAACCACCTTTGTAGCCAAAGCAAAAGCCGGCTATCTGGCCGTCGATGTCTTTCACCAAGGCATTTTTGTAACTCTGCCTGTAGTTTTCCATTTTAGCCGCTTCCACTAATGCCGGTTTCAGTTCTTCCCAGGACACCTTGTCCATAATCGGCAATTCCATATCCGTTAAAATAATTCTAAATAGCTCAACGACCTGTTCAGCATCTTCTTTCCTTGCTTCTCTAATCATTTCACTTCTCCTTATGTTCTACTTCGAGGGACTCTCCAGCAGGGTTTCCTTGATTCGTCGGGCAACTTCTTCAGGAATCCCCAGCTCGGTCATCTCTTCTATTTCTGCTTCTTTCAGACGTTTCATTGACTTGAAGTGTCTGAGCACTTTAGTCCGGGTCTTTGGACCAACACCTCTAATATCATCCAACTGACTGGTAAAGCTGTTTTTACTTCGGACATTTCTATGAAAGGTAATGGCAAAGCGGTGCACTTCTTCCTGGATTCTCTGCACCAGATGGAAGGCCTGACTTCTCGGATTCAACACAACCGGCTCCAAGTCATCTCCAAAAAGCAGACCGGCCGTTCTATGCTTCTGATCCTTTACCATGCCTGCAACCGGAATGGACAGTGACAGTTCATTTTCCAGAACATCTACCGCTGCATTCACCTGTGCTTTTCCGCCGTCCATCAGGATGAGATCGGGAAGCTCTCTTTTTTCTTTAAGCAGCCGACTGTATCTCCGGCGAATAACTTCCTGCGTAGTGGCGTATTCATTGCTTCCCACTACTGTCCTGATTTTATATTTACGATAATTTGTCTTATCCGGTATGCCGTCCTTGAAGGAAACCATTGCCGACACCGGATTTGTCCCCTGAATATTCGAGTGGTCAAACGCTTCTATGCGTTCAATATAGGGCAGGTCAAGTATCGCTGACAGTTCTTCGATTGCACCCGTTGTTTTCTGCTCTTTCATCTCGATTAAACGGAACTTCTCTTTCAATGCCAGCTCACTGTTTTTACCGGTCAGATCAAGCAGCTCTTTTTTTCGCCCTTGTTTCGGGACATGCACTTTGGTCTCAAGCGTTTCTTCCATCAAAGCAGTATCCACCGTCTCGGGCACGTACACTTCTTTTGGTATCTGATTATTACTGTCCTGATAATACTGAAGGATAAAACTCATCAGTTCTTCCTCAGGCGTGTCGATAATAGGAAACATGGTCGCTTCGCGTTTAATGAGGGTAGCTTGTCGCACGAAGAACACCTGAATCGATATCCAGCCTTTATCCATGTAATAATTGAAGAAGTCTCTCGGTGTAAAATCATTTGAAATAATCGACTGCTTCTCAACTGTACGTTCAATATAAGATACCTGATCACGAAATTCAGCTGCCCGTTCGTAATTCATGTCTTCAGCGGCTTCCTGCATCTTCTCCCTCAAATCACGCTTGATGTCTGTGACATTCCCATTCAAGAAAGACTTGATACGTCTGATTTGAGCATCGTATTCTTCCTTACTGACTTCATGATCGCATGGCCCAATACACTGACCCAGGTGGTAATAAAGACAGGCTCGATTTTGGTGGCCATTGCATTTTCTTAATGGATAAATTTTCTGTATCAGCTGCTTTGTCTCAGAAGCAGCCCAAACATCAGGATAAGGACCGAAATAATACGCCCCGTCCTTTTCGACATCTGATGTTATTACCAGCTGCGGGTCTTTTTCATTAGTGATTTTAAGATAAGGGTAACTCGTTCCTCTTTTTAAACGAATATTATATTTAGGCTGATGTTTCTGAATCAGTGTGACTTCAAGAAGTAGTGCTTCTTTGTCTGAACCTGTGACGATTGTTTCGAAATCGACGATGTCTTCAACAAGACGTTTCGTCTTCCCCACATGTTCTCCTCGAAAATAAGAGCGCACACGATTCTTTAATTTTTTCGCTTTTCCTATATAGATAATGTCATCCGCTTTATTTTTCATAATGTAGCAGCCCGGTAAATCCGGCAGTAAAGCAAGCTTGTGCTCTATTATTTCTCTGGACAAAAAAACACCTCCTTCAACTCTTCTATACTAAACCTGTTCGAACAGGTAGACAGCATGAAACGTATTGTAATCCGACTTTCCAACTGTCACATCTTTGTAGATAAACGGTTTTCCCAGTTCATGCGTGCCGGCTTCGACAGCCTTCTTTATGTCTTCAGCAATATCAGCATATAGCTGATCCAGTTCTTCATCACTCAGTTCTCCGTGTGCTGCTTCCCATGCATCTAGAAATGCCTGTTCATCTTTATCCCGGTAGAAGTCTATTAACAGTTCTTCCATATCTAAAAATACTCCTTTCTATCCTCTCTTTGTCCTTAATAGTTTATCAAAAATGGGAACATTTGTCAGCTTTAGAAGCGATTCACCCTAAACTGCTGAGCTGTAGATTACATCTGAATCATTTAACCGCTTTCTTCTAATTGTGCTATACTGGATTTGTTATGCAATAGAGACTATTTATAAGGAGTGGATAGGATGAAATACAATCAATTAGGTGATTCCGGAATTACAGTAAGTGAACTGGGCTTCGGTACCTGGGCCATCGGTGGCGACTGGGGGACTCACAGTGATGAAGAAGCATTAAAGGGTCTTGACCGGGCAATGGACGCTGGCGTGAATTTCTTTGATACTGCAGATGTATATGGTGGCGGCCACAGTGAAGAACTGCTGGCTAAAGCAACAAAAGGGAAAGAAGACCGTATTCATGTCGCTACTAAATTTATTCGTTATGGTGACATTGACGACCCGGCTAACTACTCCGAGAAGGTTGTCAGAGAGTATCTGGAAAACAGTCTGCGTCGTTTGAATAGAGACACCATCGACTTGTACCAGATTCACTGTGCACCTTTGGACATGCTGAAAAATACAGACATCTTTCCCATTCTGGATACACTGAAACAGGAAGGTAAAATCAGAAGCTATGGTGTCAGTGTCGAAACAGACGAAGAAGGCCTCTATGTTTTGGAAAATACGAATGCCAGCTCGCTGCAGGTCATTTTCAACATGCTCCGACAGAAACCGCTGGAAGAACTTTTCCCGAAAGCTCAGGAAAAAGGTGTCGGCATTCTTGCACGTGTTCCCCTGGCTAGTGGTCTATTGACCGGGAAGTTTTCAAAAAACCACAGTTTTGAAGACAGCGATCACCGTAATTTCAATAAAGACGGTGCAGCCTTCAACGTCGGCGAAACTTTTGGCGGTCTTCCTTTTGAAAAAGGGGTCGAGTTGAGTGAGCAACTCAAATGGATTGGAGACAACCGCGGCAGCATGACGCGTGCAGCTCTGAAATGGGTTATGCAGCAGGAAGCGGTGACCAGTGTCATCCCCGGCTTTAAAAATGAAAAGCAGGTCCTGGATAATTTGAAATCAATTGATGTGCCTGATTTCAGCAAGCAGGAATTGGACAGAATCAGTGATTTTTACTGGAAAGAAGTGCACGATCACATCCGTGGACCTTACTAAAATTTAATTTTAGCCTTTTGTGACAAGCGTCTCGAGTATTTCTCGGGATGCTTGTTTTTGTATTGTATACCGTCCAATAAATTGATAGGATTGACTATAGTATGTTGAAGTGCTTATGTCCAGATTGAACAATTGATTACTCTAAAATAAGGATTTCCCCCTCAGAAAGGAGATGCTATAATGAAGCCTGATTCAAGTAGCCGCCGGTATAACATTCATATAGGGCAGACTTTGGTATTGACTCGGATTGCTTTATTGACTGCTCTCGTATCGGTAGGTCGACTTTCTTTTTCTTTTTTACCAAATGTTCAGCCGATGACTGTTCTACTTGTTTGTATTACACTTTATTATGGCTGGAGACACGGATTGGTAGTCTCACTGCTTTCTGTACTCATAACCAATATGACTCTCGGGATGGGTCCCTGGACTTTTGCTCAGATGGCAGGCTACAGTGTTCTGATATTACTGACTGCCCTGCTCGAAGAGTCACATGAGTCCATACCGCTGCCTGTTCTGCAGGTTTATGCAGCCTTTCTGGGAATACTTTACGGACTCATTGTTTCCCTTGTTCAAGCTCCAATTTTTGGCTGGAACATATTTATACCCTATTACCTTTCTGGCATTGGATACGACTTTCTCCATGCTTTCGGAAATCTGGCTTTTATGCCACTTTTATACCCAGTCTGCATGCGTGTATTTCGTTTAACAGATAAGTCTTCCATCCGTCAACACAGCGGAAAGAAAATCAAAGGAGAAACTTATGAATAAAAAAGAAAAATATTTATTTGCTGTAGCTATAGTTGTCGTTTTCATTGTCTTCCTGCTCGTTTCAACAGGGCTGGCCTCCAATAATCCAGGTACCACTGATCAGGATCAGGAAGTTCAGGTTGTCATCCTGGCACACGATGAAGAACTGGTCAATGAAACTGTCACAGTTGCTTCAGATACAAACTTACTTGATTTAATGCAGCAGAACTACGACACAGTCATCACAGATGACGGCTTTATCGAATCAATCGAGGGAGTCGATCAGAATCCCGAAGAAAGCCTCTTCTGGATATTTGAAGTAAATGAAGAAATGGTCAATGAAAGTGCAGAAGACTTCATTCCCCAAGAAGATGATATAATCACCTGGGAATTAATCTCCTTCTAAACAGAAAAACACACCAAATCGGTAGAGCCTGCTTTTATTTTCATAAAAGACAGGCTCTATTTTTTATGACATCCGAGAATCTCTAGCGTTGTTGTGACTACTTCTCGCGAGATTGCTTCATGAACTGGTCTCAATAATAGTTCAGTGACTACTTCTCGCGAGATTGCTTCATAAACTAGTCTCAATAGCAGTTTAGTGACTACTTCTTTCGTAATCACCATCTTAAGTTGTCTCAATTATCTTTAATAAGGCATTTCTCACTTACTCTCCACTGCAAATCACATAACCATAAGAATAGCTTTAGCTTTCTTCATTTCACTTACAATTAAAAAATCCGCAAGAACGGCTATAGGCGTTTTTGCGGATTCCTTATTCTCATCGGGCATTCAGTGATTAATTCCCATAAGTTAATCGATTCATTTCCCTGTCAAAATAGTCGGTTATTTTATCCATTGTCGTAGCTCTAACCAGGTGCTCTTCTTCTTCCTGGATAAAAGTGATATTAGGAGATGGATTAGCCTTCACAAATTCCACCACATCCGTAAACGGAACGACTCGATCTTCGGTTCCATGCCAGAATAGCAAGGGCCGATCCTTTAAAGTGTCCGGGTGCAGTGACAGGTCATATTTCGGTACCCAGGACAGCAGTTCTTTATAATCGTGAGGATAGAACCTTCCGGCTTCTTCTGCGTGCTGCATGATGCGCTCACCGTAGTGGTGAGGCTTTGGAGATCCCATGACACAGGCTGCCACTTTAATTTCAGGATGATGCGTCAGCAGAGCACACGTCGTAATGCCTCCCATGGAAACACCCCCGACAGCTATCCGGTCATCTGCCAGCCCCAGTTTTTTAAAATGGTTTACAATAAAACCGAATTCGAATAAGTTAGTATGAATACTCTGCCAGAATGTGAGAGAAGGAATACGTGTGATATCCTGCCTCCGATCACCATGATTGGCTGCGTCCGGCAAAATCACTCTAAATCCTTTTTCTGCCAATTTTCGCCCCTGAGTCAGAACGAGTTCTTTGGCCGACTGCCAACCGTGATAGTAAACAATGAGCGGCAGCAGCTGATTTCTTTCTGAACGGGGAACCACTTCAAGCAATGGAATCGATCCAAGCGAACGTTGTCTAATCGTCAGTTTCATGTTGATTTCCCTCATTACTTTTTTTATTGCGGAAATAATAGCGCCATTTGTCTTCGAGTGGTTTGTCTTCTGTAAACAGTTCCGGATTTTTTTGCAGCAGTTCAGACAGCACGTCATTAGTCTGCGCCGCATCCACTAATCGGACCATGGCATCGCCTAATTGTCCTTTAATCTGTGCTCCTTCTTCATCTAAAATTTCATCCACTTTCCAGAATCGTTCGGACCAGTCCGGCCCGCTGTGACGATAGGTAGGAATCTCCACTTTTTTACCCGTGTGCAGAATACTGTATAAGGTTTCGGGTGTTTCTGACAGTCGGTTGGGCACCTCCATCCATTCTTCAATGCCGTGGATAAATGTACATTTCGTCAAATCAACACCCAGCATAAGTATCTGCGCCTGCCTGTCGACCAGCTTCCCCCATACAGATTCTCTTGCACATGCTGTACTGAATTGGTATTCGCCTTCAGTAAAAGACTTTGCTTCTTTACCAAGAGCAGCCACTGAATGCGTCGGATGTTCAGATCTGACAACTCCTTCACGCTTTCTGAACAGTTCAGTCAGTACGCCGACATTTGAAGGTGATTCCTTCACGTCAAACACCGGGTTATCCTTATTGATATATTCCCAGGTGTGAGTTGGCAAAACCAGCAGCCCGTTCTTCATAAACTCGCTTAACGCATCCAGAACAGTCGCCGGCCCTCCTTCTATGTCTCCCATGCTTTTGTAGGATGAATGCACTAGAAGAGTCCCTTCCCTGTCGATATTCAAAGCCTCCAGCTGGTTCAGTAAATCTTTTTTTGAATACATATTAGTCTCCTTTTGCCTTTTCAGTCTTACTTCATAATTTTTCAGTAGTCTATTTGCTAAGTCTTAAATTGATTAAACCTTATTCTCCTTTAGAATGCAACTCCAGCTGGTTATTCATCATCCTTTCAATAATCAAACAGCTGTGCTCCAATAATTACAATCTTAAGAAGTGGCTCATATCATATTAGGAAGGATTTATACAGAAAAAAACCACACGAGAAATCGTCTCATGTGGTCCAACTTATAGTTATATTATTAATCCAGAATGCGAATAGTGACATTACGTCTGCCCCATTGCAGAGCTTCGGCTACCGTTTGGAAATGAATATCAATGATATTTCCTTTAATGGCACCACCGGTATCGCCGGCAATGTAAACGCCCATTCCTTCTACTTCAACCATTGTACCTAATGGAATAATAGACGGATCAACTGCGATGACTCGTGGATTGACTCGTAAATCAATACCAGTTGCAGTATGAGTGCTTAAGCTTGGCTGTCTTGTTGAATAGCCTGTTGCTTGTACCCGCATGGTTCTTCCAGAACTCTGATTGTTCGCCGGTTCTGATTTTGCAGGTGCAGGATCAGGTTTAGCAGGTGCAGGATTAGCTGCCGGCTGTGATGACTGGCTGCTTGATGACTGGCTGCTTGATGAGTTGTTTGAAGATGCAGATGCAGTGGCTGTCTGATTATTAGCCGGGCTAGCTGCTGCACTGCTGCTTGATGAAGAGCTGGATGAAGATGTCGTTCCTTCATTGGATGCAGCATTTCGTTCAGCTGTCGATCTGGCTGCAGCTCTCTGAGCAGTTGCTCTTTCTTCAGCGGCTCTTTCTTCGGCTTCTCTTTCAGCTTCTGCACGAGCTACTGCTTCTCTTGCTTCTCGACGTGCTTCTTCAATTCGGGCAACTTCTGCTGCTTCTTTTTCGACTAAGGCTGTCAATTCTGACTCGTTATCTTTAATAAGTGCTTGTAAAGAAGAGATTTTTTCGTCAAAGGCTTCTTTTTGAGCAACAGCTTCTATGCGGCTTTCTTCCAGATTCTGCTGACTCTCTTCAAGCTGGTTCTGCAAGTCAACTAATTGTTGCACTTCTTCTTCTGCCTGAACAATCTGTTGATTGTTTGCATCAGTTAAGCGAATAATGACAAGTGCACGGTTAAAGAAATCAGCTAGACTTTCTGCTTCCATTATGGTTAGAACCATATTCTGATTTGTTTCGTTAAGCTGAAGAGACTGTAGACGCGTGCGGGCTTGTTCCAAACGAGCCGCTACAACTTCTTCCTGGTCCAACACTTCTATCTCAGTCTGAACTATACCTTCTTCTTTTTCACTAATATCTTTGTCCAGTTCAGCCAGCTTCAAGCTAAGTTCGCTGACTTCCTCCAAAACTGTATTTACTTCTTTCTGTAATGAAGATATTTCCTGGTGTTTCTGTTCTTGCTGCTCTTGAATAGCTTCCAGCGTATTTGCCGAAGCAGTTGTCGCATTTCCTAAAGTTAGAAAAGCTGCTACCGCAACAACCATACCCACTATATTCTTTTTCATCGCGTAAAAGAACACCCTTCTTTATTTTATTTTGAATTAAAACTATCTTAAAATTAAATGTTCAATGCCACGCTATTATACCGATAAAAGGCATGAAGTACATTTCTATTCCTTTACATTTTATTACAAAGCACATATAAATTAGGGGGTGTGCAGAGAGTAAGCCGCCACAATTGTAATGCAGGGCAGTTTAGATAGCGCTTTCTCCATTATTGTAATTTTTCTGTAATATAATGCGGTATTTTAGACATTATCAGGGCAACTTTAGTATGATTAACGTATTAGTGATGAGAAAACATACACATGCAAGTGGGAGAGTGCTGATATGACAAACGAACGGTTCGGCTTAATCGATGTAGGATCCAATACAATCCGATTGGTTATTTTTGAAATGGATGAGTTTCAGGGTGTAACAGAACTCCAAAATATTAAAACGCCTGCGAGACTCGTGCAGTACTTAAATGATGAAAAAGAAATGTCACAAAAAGGAATTGACGTGCTCGTAACTGTACTGAAAAGCTTTACTGAGATTGCCGAGCGCTATTCCATAAAAGATTCCAAGGCTATAGCAACTGCTGCAGTCAGACAATCGACAAATCATAGTGCTATTATTGAAAAAGTAAAGGAAGAAGTCGGTCTTGAACTAGAGTTGCTTCCGGAAGAAAAAGAAGCATACTACGGTAACTATGCAGTGCGGCATACTATGGATATAAAAGATGGCATCAGTATCGATATCGGGGGCGGCAGTACAGAACTGACTCTCTATAAAGATAAGGAAGTACTTGAAATGCACAGTTTTCCATTCGGAGCCGTGTCTTTACAGCAAAAGTTCTTTAACAATAAAAAACATAATGACAAAAAAGCTATAAAAGAAGCCAGAAATTGGGTCAAGGAACAGTTTAAAGAATACCAATGGGTAATTGACGCTTCTGTTCCTTTGGTCGGAATAGGCGGTTCTGCACGTAACTATGCAGAAATCAACCAGCGTCAGATTGATTACCCTATCGCTGGGATTCACGAATATACCATGACACCCGATGAATTGACCGATACTTTTGATTTACTTGTTGATAGTTCTATGAAAGATTTAAGCAGTCTTGACGGCTTAAGTTCAGATCGTAGAGATATCATTATCCCTGCCGGCATAGTATTCACAGAACTTATGGACATCATGAAGGCTCCTGACTTTTCAATCAGTAACCGTGGCCTTCGTGAAGGCATAATTCTTGAGCGTCTGAATAAAGAGTACAAAGAGCCCTATGACTTATACGGCGTTAAAAGACAGACCGTCCAGCGCTTATTCAAGCAATACAAGATTCGTCCCATCAGTGCACATCAGCGCATATTGCTGGCTGATCAGCTGATTACTATGCTGAAGGATAAAGGACTCCTGTCAGTAGAAGATGAACACCTGTACCTGCTGCATTATGGTGCCACTCTGTACTATCTGGGCAGTTATATAGAAGATGATTCAAAATCCCAGCATACGTTTTATATTGTTTCGAATACGAATCTGCATGGTTTCAATCACAAGGACCGGGTACGCCTTGCTCTGATTTCCAGCTATAAAAACCGTTCGCTATACAAGCAGTACGTGAAAACAGTGAGCGACTGGTTCAATGACGACGAGAAAGACAGACTACTCTATCTCGGCTGCATCATAAAATTCGCAGAGGCATTGAGCGATTCACATGTCAACTTTGTTAAAGACATGGACATCATTGAAAAAGACGATGACACCTTTGAACTGACAGTTACCTATTCGGGCGATGCCATTGCAGAGGAATACCGGGCAAACAAACATAAAAATCATCTGGAACGTGTACTTGGAAAGCCCCTCACGATTATCTTCCAGAGCGAAGCACACCAGGCGTCCAAGACGGAGGGATAAAGATGGTTAAAAAGCAGCTGAATATTGAAGATCCTGACTTTTATCAGAACCGGGAGCTTTCCTGGCTGGATTTTAATGCTCGTGTCATTGAAGAAGCTAACGACTCAACCAACCCCCTCCTTGAGCAGCTGAAATTTCTTGCAATCGGCAGTTCCAATTTAGATGAATTCTATAAGATTCGCGTCGCTGGACTTCAGGACCAGCTGAAGATGGGTGTGGAAGAACCGGACACAAAAAAACAGTGGTCACCTAAAAAGCAGCTACAGGAAGTCACTAGAAAAAACAGAATAATTGTCACACGACAGTATGAACTGTTTGAAAAAAAGAAAGCCGAACTAATCAGTCGAGGAATTCTACTCAGATCTGTCAGCGAACTGAGCGAAGAAAACAAAACCAAAGCACGCAGCCTTTTTCTGAAAGATATTGAGCCGGCTATAACCCCATATGGGATTGATGCCTACCGTCCGTTTCCCCATCTAGCTGATGGGGTGCTCCATCTTTTCGTTCGACTGGAAAAATCCGGGAATCCCTTTGTGGCCATTGTCCCCGTACCACAGCGTCTACCGCGTGTACACCCGATTCACACATCAGAAGCTACTTATCTGCTGCTGATAGAGGACTTGATGTATGCTTATTTATCCGATTTATTTAAGGGTTACTCGGTCACCTATTCCTTTACTTTCAGAATAACCAGAAATGCTGATCTCGAGATCCAGGAAGAAGGCGCCGAAGATTTACTTTCTGCAATTGAAGATTATCTCGAAAAAAGGAAAAACGGCATGGCTGTCAGGCTGGAGATTGACCAGCGGGAAACGGACATTTCCATTGAAGATGATATTGAATACATTAAGAAGGCCTTGTCCATCAAGCAGCGTGATATATATGTACTGGATGGGCCGATTGATTTAACCTTTCTTTTTGAAATGAAAGATATATTGAGAAAAAAATTACCTAATGAATCCTTTGAGCCTTTCTCTCCTTTCTACCCTGCCATTTATACTAAAGAACCGATTTATTCACTGGCTCGACGGAGAGACTTGTTTTTCCATCACCCCTATGACTCTTTTGAGCCGGTTATACAGTTCATCAGAGAAGCTGTTGAAGATGAGCGTACAGTTTCCATCAAGCAGACCTTATACCGTGTCAGCGAGGATTCACCGCTGATTGAAGCACTGAAAGCAGCTGCAAAAAAAGGCATTCAAGTAACTGTTCTCGTTGAACTGAAAGCCCGCTTTGATGAAGCCAATAATGTTCACTGGGCTAAAGAGCTCGAAGAATCGGGCGCTCATATCCTTTATGGGGTGAAGGAACTGAAGACACACAGCAAGGCTTCCCTTGTTGTTAAAAGAGAGCGCGATGGTTTCAGACGCTATGTTCATCTAGGCACTGGTAACTATAATGAACAAACTGCTCGCCTCTACACGGATATGGGGCTGATAACATCTAATCCAAAAATTACTCAGGATGTCTTCAGTTTCTTTAATTATCTGAGCGGTTATTCGAATCAGCCTCACTATCACTATCTGCACGTCTCACCTTTTGACATCCGGGATGCCTTTATCGAGAATATCGAAAAGGAAGTACAGCTGCATAAACGTTATGGTAACGGACACGTTATCGCTAAGATGAATTCACTTACCGATAAAAAAATGCTGATAAAACTCTATGAGGCCAGTCAGGCTGGAGTGAAGATTGAACTGATTGTCAGAGGTATCTGCTGCCTGATTCCAGGTATTCCTGGAGTAAGTGAAAACATCACCGTTCGCAGTATCATCGGTCGTTTTCTGGAGCACAGCCGAATTTACTACTTCCATCATAATGGCGAAGACAATCTCTATCTGTCTTCTGCAGACATGATGACTCGAAATATGATCAAACGGGTGGAAATTGCCTTTCCTATTTTAGATAAGCAACAGAAGGCTCATATCCTGTCTATTCTCAAGCTGTATCTTTATGACAACACCAAAGCTTGGGTTTTAAATGAACAGGGCCTCTACCAAAAAATCCAGACTAGAGAAAACCCGGTTCATGCTCAAAAAGAACTGATGGAACTGAGTCGTAAAGCTGCTTTAGAAAATAGTGAAAATAAAGGCAAGTGGTCCAGGCTGATAAAGCTGTTTAGATAAAAGCTGCATATTTCAGAATTAACTTAATGGAGATTTTGTTCATTACGTTGATCCTGAGCATGCGGCTTTTTTTCCGCATGTGATGACTTCTATCTGATATACTAACGTTACGAGGAGGTTATTTCATGTCAACGATTCAGGACATTGCCCAGCACGCCGGAGTGTCTTCAGCTACTGTTTCACGCGTCATTAACAACAGCGGTTATGTAGGAGAAGAGACCCGTGCCAAAGTGGAAGCGGCAATTGATGAGCTAAATTACAGTCCTAATAAAAATGCTCAGCATCTAAGACGCGGCAGCACCATGAATTTCGGTATTATCAGCACACAGTTCAACGATACGGCCGTCGCTCGAATCAACTCGTTTATATCGAGAGCCTATTCAGCAGGTTACACCACAACAATGTTTGTGACAAACAATGATAAGAAACGGGAAATTGAAGCCTTCGAAATGCTGAAGTCAAAGCAACTGGATGGCATCTTTCTGATTTACCGGGCTAATGAATGGTCTTTACTTGAAAAATACGCGGCATTTGGTCCGATAGTAACGCTCCATAATGTCTATTCAGAACAGATTCCCTCAGTCTTTATTGATCACTATGAGGGACAGAAACTTGCCCTGGAGTTCCTCTGGAAAAGCGGCCGCAAGAAGATTCTCAACCTTTACGGCACTGCTTCCGGCTTGAATACTCAGCGACGCATTCAAGCCTATTCTGATTTCTGTGCAGACAAGAATTTAGTCCCCTATTCTTCGGAGCCCTTTATCCATACAGTTTCTAGAGAAAAGGTCGAAGATATTGTTGATTGGATTCTCCAGCAGGAATCGGGCCCGGACGCTATTGTAACCCATTCCGATTCAATTGCTGCTCTCGTTGTCTCCCGCTTAAAACGCAGAGGTGTAAACATTCCAGAGGAAATAGCCGTCGTCGGCTTTGATAATCTTGCTATCAGTGATGTTATGGATATGACGACCGTTGATTACGGTATTGGAGAGCAAGGGAAAAATGCCTGCCGACTGCTGCTCAAAAAGTTAGACCAGCCTACAGAACCACTTGTGCCTCTATCCTTTAAACTGATTGAGCGGAAAACGACCTGATAGTCTTTTAAAATATATTTCAATACTTAAAATTAGGTAGTAACGCCAATCGAAAACCTTAAGCTATGAATACCTTAAGGTTTTCCCTTTGAATTTTAAAGGTCGATTCACTTGGTTGTTCTCTCTTGAGTTGGCTAGCCAACTCATTTGCGAATCAAGATTTATTTCAATCTTTTCCTAATATACTTGGGCCTTTCATAATATAAAAAAATACGGTGCCTCATCCAAAATGGAGAAGCACCGCCTTTTTATTTAGTTTATTTACTTCTAAGGTACTTTAAGCACCCGTTTCCTGTCGTATCCGCTGATTCAATTTTCTCTGCTCTCTTTTCCTGTTCAATGTCGCTTTGATCAGTCCTTTTTTAGGTGAGAGGACAAAGATGGAGAGAGTGGTAACTCCTGTGATAACTGCAATCATTCCAGCAATAGTTGTATTGAAAAAGAAAGCGAATTGGACACCTAAAACACTGTTGACTATAGCCATTGCTACCGCAATGATAATCATCACATGTAATCGGTCGGTAAGCAAGAAGGCTGCCAAAGGCGGACCTACCATAAAACCAACTACCAGTATGGATCCGACTGAGTCATATGCTCCGACTGCTGTCAGAGACACCAGCGTCATCAGACCATAATGGATGAGGGCCGGTGAAAAACCGATAGCAGCGGCAAAACCGGCATCGAATGTCGTGATTTTAAGTTCTTTATAGAAAAGAAAGATAAATGTTGCGTTCACGACCAGTATACCAAGCATTGACCATAAAGCCCGCGGACCCAGGTCCATTCCCATAAAGACAAACCGTCTAAACGGCGCGAAAGCGACCTCTCCCATCAGAACCGCATCCACATCAAGGTGAACATTGCCGGCATGGCGAGTAATAAGAATAATCGCTATGCTGAAAAACAGCGGAAAAACAATCCCAATTGCAGCATCATTAGACAGCAGTTTTGTTTGCTGAAGGGCTTCAATTGCCCATACCGTCGCTACCCCAACTAAAGTAGCTCCTACCACGAGAAGTGGCGAGCGAAGATCTTGAGTTACAAAAAATGCCAGGACAATTCCTAAAAGAACGGTATGCGTGATAGCATCAGATACCATTGTCGTTCCACGTAAAACCAGAAAGACACCTGGAAGTGCACAGGCAACTGCCACCACAACGGAAACGAGGGTAATTTGGGTAATCATACTCACTTTTTATCCCCCTCCAGGCTTTTAATCTGATTCATAAAGACACTTTGTCTTTTTTTGTAGGCAAAATGATTGGCAATAATTCCTCTTTTTGGAGAAAAGAAAAGACTGATAAACACAAAGGCGCTGACCACAACTACTATGGAAGGGCCTGTCGGGATTCGAACCGCTATTGAACTGATAAACGTACCGATGACACCCGATACAAATCCTATCAGTCCTGCAAGCATAACCACCCTACTCAGCCGATTAGTCCACTGTCTCGCAGCGACTGAGGGCCCAATCAACAAGGAACTGATAAGAATTACACCCACTGATTCCAGACCCAAAATAATGGTCATGACAATCATGGTCGATAAAAGTGTTTCGACGATTTTTCCCGAAAAACCTAGGGTACGACCAAACATCGGATCAAAGGTGAACACTTTGAATTCCTTCCAGAAAATGCCGACAAGTGCTAACAGCACCAGCCCGACAATAGCTATCAGTTGAACGTCTCTCAAAAGCATGGCACTGGCCTGCCCGAAGATGAAATTACTCAGACCCGCCTGTCTAGCATTTGGATTATTCTGAATAGCGGTCAAAATTACTAGTCCCAAGCCAAAGAAACTTGACAAAATTAATGACAGCGCACTGTCCAGCTTAACAACAGTACGCTTGCTCATTGTTTGAATGATAAGGGTCGCAATTAACCCGGCAATCAAGGCGCCCAATAGAAGAACGGACATTTCTTTTCGCTGCACTATAAGAAAGCCAATACCAATCCCCGGCAGAGCCGCATGACTTAGTGCATCTCCTAGGAGACTTTCTTTTCGAAGGGTTGCAAAGGTCCCGACGACACCGCTCAAGAGTCCCAAAAAGCCAGTGCCTAGAGCAACAACCTGAAAGGTATAATCATTTAACAGCAGAATGATTTGATTTAGCATGCTTACCCTTCTCCTTCTCCCAGGTTTCTATCCTGGTGATACGTCTGGTCGATTGCTTTTTTCGTGAAGGCATCGGCTACTGTTCCCTGTGCAATAACTTCCTGGTTTATGAGCACCACATCATCAAAATAATCTCCGACTGTCTGCAAATCATGGTGAACAACAATAACTGTTTTGCCTTTCTCAACCAGACCTTTTAGAAGTTTCATGATAATTCGTTCCGTTTTCATGTCCACACCCGCCAAGGGCTCATCCATGATATACACATCAGCTTCCTGAGCCAGGGCACGTGCCAGAAAGACACGCTGGCGCTGACCACCTGACAGCTGGCTAATTTGCCTCGAAGCAAATGTAGGCAAGCCTACTTTCAGCAGCATCTGTTTGGCAATTTCTTTGTCTTTTTTTCCCGGGCGCTTCATCCAGCCCAGGTGACCATATCTTCCCATAAGGACAACGTCCAGAACAGTCGCAGGAAAGTCCCAGTCGACTGTTGTATTCTGAGGTACATAGGCAATTTTATTTTTAACTGCTTTGTATGGTGAAGCTGTCTCGTTCTCAAGGAAAAAGCTTATCGATCCGTTGATAGGCTGAATAAAACTCAGCATCGTCTTGATCAGAGTGGACTTACCTGCTCCGTTCGGACCGATGACAGCCGTCAGACGCTGCTTCTTAAATTCAATTGATATATCCCATAGGACGGGTTTAGCATCATACGCAACGGTCAGATGATCGATCTTAATAGCTATAGACTCATCCACGCTTATTCCTTCTTTCTATTAATAGTATATCTTTATTAGTATGGCACGTTTAGTCTGCCAAGCCGTCAACAATGGTGTCAACGTTTGAACGGTACATTTCAAGGTACGTACCTGTTCCATCTTCTTCGCTTCCAAGGGCATCGGAATACAGTTCTCCGGCATTTTCAACTTCATGGCCTCTGCTTCTTGCCGCTTCAATCAGCGCCTCAATATTTCTTGGTGATACAGAACTTTCCACAAAAACAGCATTAATTTCGTTATCGCCTAAAAAGTCGGCAAGCTGACTAATGTCTCCAGTTCCTGCTTCTGTTTGAGTGTTCAGACCCTGCAGTCCCACAACCTCAAAACCGAACTCTTCTCCAAAATACTGGAAGGCATCGTGAGCAGTCACAAGGTAACGGGACTGTTCAGGTACTTCTTCAACTCTGTCTTCAACATATGCTCTCAACTCGTCCAGTTCAGCCAAATAATCTTGAGCATTGTCCTGGTAGTACTCTTCATTATCCGGATCCTTTTCGCTTAACTGATTAGCGACGTACTCAGTCACAGTTCCCCAATGGGTTATGCTGAACCAGATGTGCGGATCGTATTCCAGGTCCTCTTCATCTTCTTCAGGATCCAAGAGTACTGATTCATCCAATGCATTTTCTGCAATAATTGTAAAAATTCCTTGCTGTTCAAGCTGTTCGAACACTTCTACAAATCGCTCTTCCAACATTAATCCATTATACGCTACAATGTCTGCTTCTGTCATTGCATTTACGTCAGATGATGACGGCTGGTAGTCATGCGGATCGATTCCCGGTCCCATAAGGCCTGTCACATCTACGTTTTCCCCGCCTACGATTTCCATTAAATCCGCCATCATGGAAGTTGTGGCCACAACATTCAGCTGGTTATCTTCAGATATTTCTTCCGTGCCGGCTTCTTCTACTGCTCCACATGCTGTTGTCAGAACTGCTCCTGCCATAATCAACATTGTTTTAAATTTTTTCATTATTCTACACTACTTTCATTTTATTTTAGCTTATCTATTTTTTAGTCTACCCTAAAAATATTTTGCAGTCAACCCAATAACCTGTTAGAGTTACTTTGACAATTTACTACTTAATATGGTAAAACTTTAGAAGAAGACTAAATGTGAAGAGGTACTGACATGACTCCCAATAAAGAAGATTTTATCAAAGCAATTTATGAACTTGGCGGACACGAACAGGTCGTTTCAAACAAAGCACTCGTAAAAGCTTTGTCGATTTCCGCAGCTTCCGTGACTGAAATGAACACGCGCTTGTTAAAAGAAGGTCTTATTACGCACTTGCCTTACCAGGGTGTTCAGCTAACAGATAAAGGACTGCGCATCGCCAACCAGCTTATTCGAAAGCACCGGATCTGGGAAGTCTTTCTGGCTGAAAAATTAGGCTACGACTGGAATGAAGTGCATAAGGATGCTGACCTCTTGGAGCATGTCTCATCCGACTTTCTCATCGAACGCCTGAATGTCTTTTTGGGCGAACCGACCTTCGATCCGCATGGAGGCGTGATACCCAACAAGGACGGTACCATAACTGAAATAGACTCCACTCCTTTAATCGAATGCACTGTTGACGACCAGTTTAAGATTCAAGAAGTCGATGATCAGGAAGAATTCCTGGAATACTTGCTCTATAAAAATGTCCAGCTCGGAAAAAAATATACATTAGTAGATGTTGAGCCTTATGACGGCCCGCTCACTCTGGAAGCAGTTGACGGAGAACGGACCATTATCGGTCACAAAGCCGCTTTTAAAATACTTGTAGACAAGAACGTATAAAATCCATTCCGTTTCCGCCTAAGAAGCGCTCAAATGAGCGTTTTTTTATTTCACTGATAAAATAGAAGCAGGAACATTGTGGGAGGACTGATAAATATGGATATTGCCCATCACAAACTCAAATGGATTGACCTGTTAAGTATTCTTGGTTTTTCATTATCCTTAATGATTATCTACTTTGCCTGGCAGGGGGGCGTATTTGAATCACGTGAAGACTTTGTCGCCTATGTCCATGGATTCGGCAGGTATTCAGTCATCATTTTTCTGCTGCTGCAGTCGCTGCAAATCTTTCTGCCCCTGCTGCCGTCTGCCATCACCGTAACAGCGGGAGTCGTATTATATGGTCCTGTCCTCGGTGTCTTTTATAATTACATCGGTATCAGCATCGGCTCCATTCTTGCTTTTTTAATTGTCAGAAAATACGGCGAACCGGCCCTTGAAAAACTCGTTTCCGAGAAAAAAGTCAAAAAATATGAGGATAAACTGACACACGGCAAGATGTTTGAACGTTTCTTTGCAACGGTAATCTTCACACCCTTTGCTCCGGATAATGTGGTCTGCTATTTAGCGGGCCTGTCTGATATGACCATAAAGAAAGTTGTAATAATCATCCTCTTGGGTAAGCCCCTTTCCATAGCTTTATACAGCCTGGGGTGGACCACCCTTCTCGAACTGATTGGCATAATTTAACTGAACTGTTCTTCCACTAAGAACTTCCTTTAAATAAGCCATTCATCCAGACCCCTCGCTCATGGTATACTTTAATAGAACAGGAAAGGAACAATACTAATGAAAGCCAATGAACCACTAGAAAAACGCATCCCATACCTAGAAGACCATATGTACACGGGAACAGATTTAGGTTTGACCTATTCTACGCAGAATTCTCTTTTTAAGGTCTGGTCCCCCCTTGCAAAGAAAGCCTGGGTAAACCTTTACGACACAAATGAATCAGATAAACCGCTAAAAAAAATGGAGATGACTCTAGATGAAAATGTTTGGAGTCTTACAGTGGATGAGAATCTGGAAGGCTTCTTTTACACCTACTCTTTTTTACATGACAGTACCAAAACAGAAAGCGCGGACATTTACAGCAAGGCAGTTGGTTTGAACGGTAACCGCTCGGCTATTGTCGATTTAGCCAAGACCAATCCTTCGAACTGGTCAGATGATTTCTTTACACCTGCCGAAAAGATTACTGATGCCGTTATCTGGGAAGTTCATGTCGAAGATTTTTCCAGTGATCCTCAAGCATCGTTTTCCGGTGACAACAGAGGAAAATATCTGGCCTTCGCTGAAGAAGGAGTCATCGTCAACGATGAAACAGACCAGCCTGCCGGATTGGATTATCTTGCAGAATCTGGTATCAATTATGTGCATCTCATACCTGTTTTTGATTTTGAAAACAATGAATTGTCACCGGCTTACAACTGGGGATACGATCCGAAAAATTATATGGTACCTGAAGGGAAGTACGCTTCTAAACCGGAAGACCCCGTCAGCCGTATAAAGGAATTCAAGGAAATGATAGCCGCTCTCCATAGAAAAAATATTGGAGTTGTCATGGATGTTGTTTACAATCATACTTTCTTTTCTGAAACCTCTCATTTTCAGTTGAGTGTGCCTGACTACTATTACCGTCAGAATAGCGACGGTTCATGGACAAATGGATCGGGATGTGGAAACGAGACTGCCAGCGAGCGTAAAATGATGCGCAAGTATATTATTGAATCTATACTTTATTGGGTAGAAGAGTATCATATTGACGGCTTCCGCTTTGACCTTATGGGGCTGCACGATGTAAATACAATGAATCTTTTGAGAGAAACGTTAAACGAAAAAGGATACGAACACGTCATTCTTTACGGTGAACCTTGGAACGCAGGCAGTGTAGCCATTTTCGAGCCAAACAAGCCTGCAGATAAATTTCATATAGGCGATTTGACAGATGGCATCGCCATATTTAACGATGAATTTCGGGACGCCATTAAAGGCTCCGTTTTTGAAAAGGACGCCGGCGGTTTCCTTCAAGGTGCAAATGGTCAGGACCATAGCCCCTATTCAAATAATGATCTGATTGCCAGCATATTGGCCAATACGCAAATCGACGCCGGACGCTTTCATCTTCCCGATGAAAAGAAGTGGGCCCGACATCCTGGCCAGGTCATCACTTATTCTTCGGCTCACGACAACCTGACATTATACGACAAATTAGTCGCCTCCAGTAATAAAGGTGATAATTACGAGCGTGATATAGAACTGATTCAAATGAATAAAATCAATGCGGCTATACTCTTTACTTCCTTGGGCGGGCTATTTTTCATGGCTGGCGAAGAATGGGGTCGGACAAAATTTGGTGATGACAACAGCTTTAAGTCATCGATAGATGTCAACCAGCTTGATTGGGGCCGTGCCTACGAAAATAAGGACCTGGTCAACTACTATAGAGGTATGATGGCTATAAGACACGCCTATGCCCCTCTCAGAGATAATACTAACGAAACAGGAGATGCCATTTACTTCTCACAACTGAGAGAAAATGTCCTGGCTTATACTATCCCTGATACATCGGGCGATTCAGACTGGTCCATGATGGCTGTCATTGTCAACACCAGTCAGCATACCGAACGCGTTGAACTGAAAAGCAGCTATCCATTACCGAAAGAATGGATGATACTAGCTAACCGGCATGCAGCCGGACTGTCCTCTTTAGGTACCGTTCTGGGCAACAGCCTGTTAATCAATCCAAGAGAAGCTCTAGTTCTCGTGGCACCAAAATAAAGACAGGTAACTAGCTTTATAGAATTATTAAGAGCTCAGCTTTCTCCAGTTTACATACAGGGAAGGCTGAGTTTTCTATCGCTTTAAGTTTGCTCTTCTATCTTTTTTCTCAATGTACTTCCTGAGAGGTATAAACAGACAATCTGAACCAAGTAACTTATTTAGCCGGCAACTGACGATACCTAAAAATATGAGTCAGGGGTAAAGAGTAGTTTGACCCCTGAGTGGAGAAATTGAAACTAACGGGTTCAGGGTTAACTTTACTTTGATCCTGTACTGAAGCGATACTAGACAATGAGTTCGGGGGCAACTACATGTTGACCAGTTACCGGCAGAAGAAATTCAGTTGAGTTACAGGTAAACTAAAGTTTAACCCGAGACTGGTTCTGCATTTTTGATTGAGTGACAGGTCAAGCGGGTTTAATCGGTAACTCAGCTGGTAAAGTCTGATGAGTCCATACATAAAAGCTCAATTATTAAATAATTTAAGAAAACGCTGTGTTGTCTTCTGAATTTTCAGCTAGTCAGTTTGCGTATCTTTGGTATACTGAGTAATGTTAAAGCAATTAATCCCGAAACAGGAAAGGAAACATTATGGATATTAAACAGCTCTATTATTTCATTGCCATTGTTGAAGCGGACTTCAATATGTCCAAGGCATCGAAAAACCTCCATCTGTCCCAGCCTGCACTCAGTCAGACCATCAGTAATCTTGAAAAAATGGAAAATATCCAGCTTTTTGAACGGTCTCATGGCCGCCTTCAGAATCTCACGGCTTCCGGCGAAGTCCTATACGCTCATGCAAAAGAAATCGTGGAAAAATTTTCCGAGATGATGGACGACCTGCAGGAAGAATCCACCCAACTTAAAGGCAATATAAAAATCGGCATTCCTCCTGTGGTAATTTCCATTATTTTCCCGGAAATACTGCCTAAACTGCTCTCAGAAAACCCTAAAATTGGTTTTGAAATAAAAGAAGCCGGTGCTGTTGAACTGAGAAAAGATTTGCTGCTGCAAGAAATTCCCATAGCTGTGCTGCTGACGCCTACAGGACTGGACAGCAATACTGTTGAGGAAGTAGCTTTATCCAAGGATGAATTGTCAGCCTTTATGAGCAGACATCATCCTTTAGCAACTAGAGAGAAACTGAATTGGTCGGACTTGCATAATCAGCCAATGGCCATATTTGATTCAAGCTACATGATTCACCATCAGCTGCTTAAAAAATTCTCAGCTGAGCAGGTTAAACCGCTCCTGTCCCTTCAGTCAGCCTCTTGGGACCTCCTGCTTAATTCGACAAGAAACTCTAACCTGATAACAGTATTGCCTTCTCCCGTGGCTGATTATTATTCAATGGACGAAGTGGTACGGATTGATTTTGAGAACCCCATTCACTGGGAAGTCGCCCTCTGCCGACGCAAGCAGAAACGTTACCCACGAGTAGAAGACTACGTCTTTAATTATATGAAAGAATATTACGGCATAGAAAAAAGCGAAGGAAAGTAGAATGTCTACTTCCTTCGCTTTTTACTGTTCAAAATGTTTTTATACTAATCCGATTGAAGCAAGAGCAATAGCCACTACTGCAGATAAAACTGGAATGATAATTCCGACTACTGCAATATCCATATAACTTTCTTTGTGTGAAAGAGTAGTGATAGTCAGTAGAGTCAACACAGCTCCATTATGAGGAAGAACATCTAGTCCTCCTGATGAGATAGACGCTACTCTGTGGAAGGCTTCCGGAGAAATTCCTGAAGTCTGGGATAATGCATAGTACTGTTCGCCTAACGCTTCCAGTGCAATTCCCATACCACCTGATGCGGATCCGGTTGCACCGGCAAGCAGGTTAACAGCAACGGCCAGTGATACCAGCGGGTTACCAGGGATAGACATTAGTGCTGAAGTCAGCATTGCAAATCCAGGTACAGCTTGAACAATCGTACCGAAACCTACAGCTGCTGATGTATTCAAAATAGCTGTAACGGACCCTTTTGCTCCATCATTGATTGAGCTTGTAACACCCATACTTTTAATTCTTGGAAGGCTTAATAAAAGAATTAAAATAATACCGACTAGAATTGCAACAACAATGTTCCAGTTAAAGAGGTTCAATGTGACGAGTACCGACACAAGAGGGATCAATGACAAGAAGACATTTGGTGGCTCTGACGTTACTTCAATAATTGTGTTATCTTTAGGCTCGTCAAACACTTCGCCTTTTTTCAATAGTTGTTTCTGTCTCCACATTAAGTAAAAATATCCGCCAATTGCCATGACTAATGCCGCAGCGACACCCATAATTGGGGCTGCAGTTGGTGTCGTATTGAAATATGGCATTGGAATCAGATTCTGAATCTGTGGTGTGCCGGGTATTGCTGTCATCGTAAAGGTGAAAGCACCTAAAGCGATGGTTGCAGGTATCAGACGTCTAGGCAGATTTGCCTGTCTGAATAATGATAATGCTAAAGGATAAACTGCAAATACCACAACGAATAGGCTGATTCCGCCATATGTCAATACAGCAGCTGAAAGGAATACACCTAAGATGGCTCTCTTTTCACCTAATAATGCTGAAAGTTTCAGCGCGACGGATCTGGCCATCCCAGAATCCTCCATTAATTTACCGAAGATGGAACTCAGCATGAATACCGGGAACCAAGTCTGAAGGAATCCTACCAGACCGGACATATAAATCCCTGTGTACGCTTCCAATAAATCCAGTCCGCCTGTCCATGCTACAAATCCTGCTGCCAATGGTGCTACCCAGATAATTGAATACCCAAGGTAAGCCAGTCCCATTAATATAAATAACCCTATTATAATACCTAATACTTCCACGTTCTTTCACTCCTCTTTCCGAATAGTTGCTCTATTTTGATTTCTGATAGGCATTCCCATACCTTTTACCTTTTCTGTTCATGGAAATGTCGGTAGAAGCAGACTGTATCTGCCCCCACCGTTTCCCTGATTAATTAAATTATTGAGCTGTGTATCCACCATCAAGAACAACTGCCTGTCCAGTGATTCCACCAGCTTTTTCACTGCTTAAGAACATTGCATAATGCGCAATTTCAGAAACATCCAGTAAACGTTTTTGAGGAACTAATGGATAAATAACATCTTCCAGTACACTTTCCAAAGGAACATTGCGTGTATTGGCCAGATCCTGCAGCTGGCCTCTAACAAGTGGTGTATCTACGTATCCAGGACAGATAGCGTTGACAGTCACTCCGTATTCAGCAGCTTCAAGAGCAGCAACTTTAGTCAAGCCGATAACGCCATGCTTGGCACTGTTGTAAGCTGATTTACCTGAGAATCCAATCAGCCCATTAATTGACGCCATGTTCATTATACGGCCGAATCCTTGTTTCTTCATAATAGGCATAGCGTGCTTGATAGCCATGAATGGTGCAGTCAACATAACCTTAATCATGAATTCATATTTAGCTGTCGGGAAGTCTTCAATTGGTGAAACGTGCTGTAAGCCGGCATTGTTTAAAAGAACATCCAGACGTCCGTATTTTTCTACAGTCTGTTCTATCGCTGACTTGATGTCTTCTTCGTTAGTGACATCCACTTTGATACCCAGGCAGTCTTTACCGCTGTCCTGTAATTCTTTTGTTACTTCGTCCAGTTTTTCCTGGTTGATGTCTGTGAAGACAACTTTAGCTCCGGCATTTAAAAATTCCATTCCGATTGAATGCCCGATCCCGCTTGCTGCTCCTGTTATAAATACAACTTGTCCCTCTACCATTTGTCTTTTCCTCCTAATTTGGGTTTAAGCTTTCATTTTCTTTAAGTCTTTATCTACATACAATTTCGCTTCAGTTGCTTCCTGAACCTCTTCAACCGTAAATTCCGGATTGATTTCCGTCAGAAGCAGACCTTCAGCTGTTACTTTGATGACACCCATTTCCGTGATAATCGTATCGACTGCACCCTGAGCTGTCAGTGGTAAGTTGCACTCTTTAAGAATCTTATGATTTCCTTTGGCCGTGTGCTGCATCGCCACGATTACTTTTTTCGCACCGTTCAGCAGATCCATAGCTCCGCCCATTCCCGGAACCAGTTTGCCCGGAATCATGTAGTTGGCGATGTTTCCTTTTTCATCAACCTGCAAGGCACCTAATACTGTCAAGTCGACGTGTCCGCCGCGAATGATACCGAATGATACTGATGAATCGAAGAAAGCTCCACCGGGTTTGATTGTCACCGGCTGTCCACCTGCATTAACAATATTCGGATCGTAAGTTTCTTCTGTCTGAGAAGGTCCCAAACCGACAAAGCCATTTTCGGACTGGAAAAGTACTTCCACATCGTCTGGAATATAGTTGGCTACCTTAGTCGGCAAACCAATTCCCAAGTTGACGATTGAACCGTCTTCCAGTTCTTTTGCTACTCGTTTTGCAATGAATTCCTGTAATTCGTGCTTATCCATTTACTGCACCTCCATCTACCACTCGATTGACAAATACTCCAGGAGTATGCACAAAGTTAGGGTTGATTTCACCGTTCTCTACTACTTCGTCTGCTTCTACAATAGTAACTTTAGCTGCTGAAGCCATAACGTTACTGAAATTGTTTGTAGAGCCTTCGTAAACCAAATTACCATTGCGGTCTGCTTTTGCTGCATGTATTAGAGCATAATCTGCTGTTAACGGTGTCTCAAGTAGATACTCTACGCCGTCAACTGTAATCTTCTGTTTTCCTTCTTCAACTAAAGTCCCTACCCCAGTCTCTGTCAGGAATCCACCTAATCCATATCCGCCAGCACGAATGCGTTCAGCCAATGTTCCCTGAGGAACCAGTTCAACATCCGTTTCGCCTTCGTTCATCTGACGCCCTGTTTCTTTATTTGTTCCGATGTGGGAAGCATATAACTTCTTGACCAGTTTGCGTGAAATCAGCTTACCTGATCCAGTTGTAACTAAACCGGTATCCGTGCTGATAAGCGTGATGTCTTTAATACCCTGTTCAATCAGTGCATCAATTAGTTTTTCAGGCGCACCATTGGCCATAAAACCACCAATCATCAATGTATCGCCGTCTCTAATATCCTTTACAGCCTCTTTAATTCCGACTACTTTATCCATTTATATCCTCCTAGCGTTCAACTACAACAGCGATTCCCATACCGCCGCCAATACATAAAGTAGCTAACCCGTTTTTAGAATCGCGTTTCAACATTTCATGAACTAATGTGACTAATATACGTGCGCCACTTGCGCCAATCGGGTGGCCTAAAGCAATAGCTCCCCCGTTAACATTGACTATGTCAGTGTTCAGGTTCAGGTCTTTAACAACACTGAGTGACTGTGCCGCAAAGGCTTCGTTTGCTTCAATCAGCTCGATATCTTCAATAGACATACCGGCTTTTTCCAGCACTTTCTGTGAAGCAGGAATCGGACCGCAACCCATAATTTCAGGACTGACACCGGCACTTGCATAAGCTTTTAATGTAACGAGTACGTTCATGCCTAATTCTTCCGCTTTTTCCTTGCTCATCATGATTAAGGCAGCAGCTCCATCGTTAATTCCCGATGCGTTACCTGCTGTTACTGAGCCGTCTTTTTTAAATGCCGGACGCAGTTTCTGAAGCTTTTCATAAGTCATTCCGAACTTAGGATACTCGTCAGTGTCAACGACAACAGCATCGCCGCGTCTTTGAGGAACCTCGACCGGAATGATTTCATCCTTGAAACGTCCCGACTTGACTGCTTCTTCAGCACGGTTCTGACTTGTGACAGCAAATTTATCCTGCTCTTCACGAGTGAAGCCGTATTTTTCATTGATATTTTCAGCTGTGATACCCATGTGGTAATCATTAAAGGCATCCACCAGACCATCTTTCAGCATCGTGTCGACAACTTTCATGTCTCCCATACGTTTGCCCCAGCGTGCATTTTCCATGACGTGTGCGGCATTGCTCATGCTCTCAGTTCCACCGGCTATAACAACATCTGCATCGCCTACCATGATAGCCTGAGCAGCAAGAGCAACTGATTTCAGTCCTGATCCACACAGTTTATTTAAGGCAAATGATGGCACTTCTTTAGGAATACCAGAATTGATGGCAATCTGTCGGGCTACATTTTGACCTAGGCCTGCACTTAAAACATTCCCGAAAATTAGCTCGTCCACTTGACTTGGATCAAGCTTGGCTCTTTCCATAGCTCCTTTTACAACTGTTACGCCCAAATCTACTGCGGACACATCTTTCAAAGATCCTCCATGTGAACCAACAGGTGTGCGGGCAGCTTCTACGATTACTACATCTCTCATTGTTTTCCTCCTATAAGTTTATATATACTTTTTCGTCTGATTCGTAAGATTGCTTACTAAAAATGTAATTATCACGCAATCGCTTACAAGTAGATAATACCGGTTAAAACAAGCAAAGTCTAACTGTTAAAAATTATATACTCTATAACCTTAACTTATAGATATAGCGCTTACTTGCTTTTGGATCGTTTATCCTTTAACAGACATGCAAAAAGACTTATAAGAAGTGAGTCCTCATAAGCCTTCTTCTATCAAATAGTATAGCACTTTTTACTCCATTGCCCAGTATTCTTTCACCGCCCCGCTTTTTTTGGATACAGGATCTGTATCAGGTACGGGAACATCGTAACTTCTTTTCTGGACACGTTCATAATCCACAGCGTCACCCAGTTGCATATCGGGTGACAGATCATTAGGATACGCTCCTACGACACTGAAGTCTTCTGATGCGCTGATTCGCTTGTGAGCCACCCCAGCCGGCAGAAGAATGACATCTCCTTTAGTTACCGTCACTTCATCTGAGTGAGGCCCACCGAGTTGGACGACAGCTGTACCGGAAACACACCCGAGTACTTCATGAGTATTGGAATGGTAATGGTGGTAGTCATGAATACCATTAATCCAGCCATTCGAATAGCCGTTTTCTTTGAAAAAAGCTTTGACATCCTCTCCCCCATTACTGCTATTTTCAAGCAATTCCTTCAAGGCCTGGGGATAATAAATTACCGGCAAAGGATGGTTGGGAAAAGGGGGGTTCTCTTTCAACCAGAATACTTCTGCCATACAATTCGCCTCCTAATCGTTCTACCTTTCTATTTTGACATTGTAATCTGATTACTGCAACTGATACCACTGACCGGCACCTCTCTCTTTAATTGACTCTTTACGCCACTTTAAGTATTCTTAATTTATAGCAATGCATAAGCTAAATCGAAAGGAGTCAGGCAATGGGCATATTTGATTTTTTTAAAGGAAAAGACAAAGAACGACCTCAAAATCAGACAGAAGAAACATCTAACTCAGAACAAGCATCAATTCAATATGAAACAAAACTGACTGCTCATGAGCTAAAAGCAGGCCAGGACACAATTGATCAGGTGGTTCAAACAATGGTCGAGGAAGACCCCTTCAAACAGTACTACAAGGGAAAATCTCTCGAAGATATGACACCACTAACCAGCCGCCTCTATAAATATGAAGCAATAACGACTGTGAACGTCGACTTTGATAGTCAGGAAAAAAATCGAATACTTGTCGTAGTCGAAGGAACACCTTTGGGATATGTACCTGAGGAAAAAGCCAACGCCATTCAAGAACATCAGAAAAAATACCTGTTGACTGCTTTTGTGTATGTAACCGGAGGCCCTTATATTGAGTATAATAAGGAACAGGAAAAAGCAGTTGAAGACAGCTCGCCACTTGGACTGGATATTTTTGTTCAATTTACCTAATCTGACTCCATGATAGATAAAAACGCTGCCTACTTCTTAACGAAATTAGAAGACAGGCAGCGTTTTTTATTTTTGTTTTTAGTTTAAGGCTTTCTTTCTGAACTTGATGGATCCGATCACTAAAAAGAATAGTATCAGTAGAGCCGAGACGAACAGACTCTGATTCAAGGCCGTATCCGCATTCGTTCTGATCAGCAGTTCTGTATTGCGTGAAGCTAACTGAAGAGGGCTCCATTCCTCGATAAACGGGAATAGATTCAATATAAATAAGACAGCCAGAAAACCTCCGACAGTCAGAAGCGGTGCAAATACCGTACTGAAAAACGCTGCCGAGCTCATTAGAAGGGCTATCAGCAAAATCCCGAATAGATACAGGCTGCCGACGGAGAGAAACAGACCATCTGTCGTGCCTTCAGGGAAATAGTAGAAGGTATAGCCTAGAGTAATAGCAAAACTCATCCAGAAAAAGAATGTCCAGGACACCAGCATGACAGTAAACTTAGCATAATAAATTGTCAGGCGCGGCAGACCCTTGGTCACCATATGAACGAGCGTGCCTTTGTCATATTCCTTTGATAAGATAGAGCTGAACACAAGTACAAAAGCGACCAGCGCCATCTGATTCATATTGGAAAAAAACTGCATCCATGAATCGATATATGTGGGATCCGACAATATGATTGTAATGTTCTCATCAATCATATTACTCAGAAGTTCCGGCAGAAAGCGTGCACTCAAGGGACTCAATAGGCCAACTACGGCAAACACAATCCCCAAAATAAAGAATCGGTAGTTGCGCGTATTCTCTTTAATTTCTTTTATTATAAACGCCTTGAATCCTCTCATTTTATCGCCTCCACAAATACTTCTTCCATGGTTGCCTCTTTCCGCTCAATGCGGACCGGCGTAATCGACAAGGCATTTAAATGAGCCAGCAGTTTTCCCATTGCGTCTCTGCCGTCAGTGGATTCTCCGTTAACTACAGGACCATTCAGGGTAACGTCGTGAAAAGCGTCATCTGTACTGATTGCTTCCAGGAGCAAGCGGCCGTGTTCTTCTTCCTCACAGACCACCATCCACTTTTCCGAGGCAAGACCAGCTTTCAGTTGTTTGACCGTTCCCTGTTTGACAATTCTTCCATCATTCAAGATAGCCACTTCATCACAGACAGACTCCACATCACTTAATATGTGCGTTGAAAAAATGACGGTAGTCTTCTCTTTGACTTTTTTTAAAATGGACAGCAGCTGCTGACGTCCAATCGGGTCCAGAGCTGATGTCGGTTCGTCACAAATCAGCAGAAGCGGGTCATTGATTAACGCCTGGGCAATCCCCAGCCTTTGTTTCATGCCGCGTGAATAGTTCTTAATCCGTTTTTTATTGTCTTCCAGTCCAACCATCACGAGCAGCTCAGTTATCTTTTCAGCGGCTTCTTTCTTTTCAATCCCGCTTATTTCCGCACTCAATTCCATATACTCTCGAGCTGTCAGGAAGGGGTAAAACTCAGGAACGTCCGGCAGATATCCGACATAATTATTGGTTTCCGTATCTCCATACTGTACTGTTTTACCGTTGATTTTAATGCTGCCATCGTCGGCTTTCAGCAGACCGAGAGCAATTGTCATAGTGGTTGTTTTTCCTGCCCCGTTTCTTCCAATAAAGCCGAATACAGAACCTTCTTCAACCGAAAAGGTGACATCTTTAAGTACCGTCTGATTCCCAAAGGCTTTTGATAAGTTGCTTATTTCCAGAATGGCCATCAGTCTTCTTTCCTTCCAAAAACCAGATAAATAATTGGACCGATAATATTAATAAAGACAATAACCAGTGCCCATATGATCTTGTTCTGCTGCGTAAGGCGGTCGTTCTTCGATAAATGAATTATTGCTGTAACCAGCAGCACCAGCTGTAGTATGAATAAAGGTATGAGAATCGGTAGATAATCACTTATAGTCTGCATCATTATTTTTTCCTCCTTTTATAGTGTTTAGTTACTATAAGTAAAGCATTTTTCGTGAAAAAACACCAGAGACTTGAGACCGATTTTGATGCCATTTATACTTTTCTTACACTTTTAGCAGACCTTACTTAATGTAAGCATTCTAATTGATTATTCTGGTTGTCTGAGTCACAATAGAGCAGTAAAGATAAAAATTAGGAGGCTAAACATGAACTACGCTTATGAAGAAAAAAGTGCTTATTCTTATGAGGAAACGCTCGATCGTCTGAAGAAGGAAATACAGGAGAATGCTTTTGGTGTTCTTTATGAAGTGAACCTGAAAGAAAAAATAGAAGGAAAAGGCATGGATTTCAAACCGAATTTCACTGTACTTGATGTCTGTAACCCTAAACTGGCGAAAGACGTACTCGACGAGCAGATTGAAGTCGGCTATTTCCTGCCCTGCAAAGTAGTCGTTTACGAAAAAGAAAACGCCGTATTTGCGGGTCTTTTAAAACCGACTATTCTGATTGATATGGTGGAAAATGATTCCTTGAAAGATGCTGCCCTTGAAGTCGAAGAGATACTGACAAAAGCCGTCAAAGCTGCCGTTTAATACTTTAAAATATTTTAAAAAAGTGATTCTCTTTAAAAAGAGAATCACTTTTTGTCTATATTTCGATTGGGAAGGCTTAGATTTTTCAACGTAAAACGGTCAGC
>RECC01000059.1 GCA_007692455.1 Alkalibacterium sp.
AAGCTATGCTAAGATTACTTGCTTTTACTGGATTAAGAAAAGGAGAAGCCATAGCGTTAACTTGGGAAGATATTGACCCTTTAAATTACATGATTAACGTAGATAAAACTATTAGCAGACGTAAAGTACCAGGAAAAAAAAATAAAACAGAACTCTATTTAAAAGAACCTAAAAACTTTACGAGCAAGCGAATGACAACCATTGATAATAAGACTCTCGAACTGTTACTTGAATGGAGAGAACACAATCCTCACGAGTGGGTGTTCGTTAGTGAGTATGGAAAGTGGCTCTCTCCTTCTAAGCCTAGAAAATGGTTAATCAGTACTGCAGAAAAAGCGGGCTTAGATTCTATACCAGTTCATAAATTGAGACATACTCATGCAACTCTTCTTCATGAAGCTGGCGCCTCCATGGAAGAGATTCAACGACGCCTGGGACACTTTGATATCTCCACCACACAAAACACCTACACCCACCTCACTAAAGCGCAAAGAGACGATTTCGCTGAACGTTTTTCCAATCATATCGACTTTTAATTTTCTTGCTGTCCTTTTTGCTGTCCTTCGTATAAGGCAATAGATAACGATAGATAATATAAAAAGCCTGCAAATGTTGTTAATTCAACGTTTGCAGGCTTTCACATAATGTTACATATTGTATTATGGAGTTGAGGGGAGTCGAACCCCTGTCCAGACACATTGCCACTCGAGTATCTACGTTCATAGTCTTACTACTTGGATTTCGCTAAGCACTAGCCGTAAAACAGGCATCATGCGCCGCTAGTCTGTTAATCTCTTTCTAATTCTGCAGACGGAAGAATTAGACGTATCCCACTTATTATAGGACCCGGTGCCGAGCACATGGGCGATGCCGGTCGGATCACGCTAAGCTGTTATTACGCAGCTAAAGCGTATGTGTTATTATTATTGTTTGCAGTTAAATTAACTGTGACGTTGGTATGCAGCCGTCACCTGCAGAACGCAACCCCAGCTCAATCTATGCCTGTCGAATCCGTAACAACCCCGATATGATAGTGAGTTTCTTTCTTTTACTCTATAGATAGTATACCATAATATCCGCTATTTTCAAAGCCCCCGCTCTTTCTAAAAGTAAGCAAATCTGTGAGGTCATTTGCTTTTTTAATTACTAAAAAGAGTACCTGCATTTATCCAGGTACTCTGTTATTAGTTTCTAATTTATTTTATGGGTGATTCAATGCCCAGAATTTCTTCTTTGGCATGAATTAAATCCGTTACTTTCTGACAATATGGAGCCTGTAACCCAAATCTTTTAGACGCTTCTGCGACCGCACCATTCAAAAAATCAATTTCTGTGGGTCTCATATTAGCCAGGTCCTGATGCATAGATGGATAATGAGCACCTACTTTGTCCGCCAGATTTTTCAAATAAGTTATTGTTTCTTCTACATCCAGTTTTATATTATCCTGTACCTCTGCTAGTGTAGCAAATTCAGATACAATTCCCGTCAACATGGAATCGATAGTTGAAGATGCGAATACTTTCTCAATGGTTGTATCTAGTAAGGCACATAAGGCATTCATTGTTCCATTTACACATGCTTTACGCCAAGTTGTATAGTTTACATTGGAGCTGTATACACCATTTAGTCCACTATTTTTAAGAATTTCGACAATCTTTAATGCTGCAGCGGTTTCTTCTGGATCGCTGTTCTGTAACTCAACAGGGCCTTGACCATTTAAATGAGTAACTCCCGGTGCATCAATGCCTGCTGTCCACACTGTTGTCCCCATGATAATGTTTTTCTTATCCACATAGGCTTCCAGAGTTCTTAAGTGGCCTAAGCCGTTCAATAGGCAAATCACTTTTGTCTGGTCACCAATGATATGGGCAATACTTTCCATCATTGATTTTAGTCCCATTGCTTTTGTAAAGACGAATATGACATCCATCTCTTCTTTGACTTCATGTGGCTTATAGATAGCCATACGTTGAGTTTCTTCAGTTCCGTTAACCGTAACTTTTAAACCGTTTAGGCGGATTGCCTCAATATGATCATCCCAATTATCCAGAAGGGTAACTTCCTGCCCGTTCTTCTTCAGTAAGTGACCAAATCCACATCCAAGTGCACCCGATCCTGCTATAGCAATTTTCATAAATCTATCCCCTTTTTCTAAATACGTTGCTTATCTTAGTTTGTTGCAGGTGCAAATCTGAAAATTTCATGTTCATAGATTTTAAACACCTTGTTTAATAATACATCAATTAGTAGTGCTCCACCAAATGGAATTACGAAATAGGCCATAATTACTGTCCACAAAGGGGCTCCCATCTCAACAGCCTGAATTGGACCAACTAACCCTACGATACCAAACCCAGCTGTTTGAGGCAGACCTTGAATATTAAAGAGATACACTCCTATACCTGAAAGAAAGGCATTGATTATAATGGGCACTACGATTCTTGGGTGTCTCACGAGGTTAGGCATCATCATCTTCATAGCACCCAACAGAATAGCTAATGTGGTTCCTTTTTCATTTACTCTCTTAGAGCCGATAACTAATACAGCTGTACAGGCTGTAACGCCGACAGCCGCCGCTCCTGCTCCAAGACCGGAAATACCGATTGCAATACCGATTGCTACAGTTGAAATAGGTGATATAATCAAAACTGAAAATGCAACAGCGATTAAAATAGCCATCAGTAATGGTTGTAATGTCGTGAACGTGTTAATTATGTTTCCAATTGTAGTAGTAACTAGACTAACATACGGCAGGGTGAGAAGACCTATTGTCCCTACTCCTCCACCTACTATGATTGGGAGTAATATGAGTGTTAGCGACCCTAATTTACCTTCTAGAAAACGAGTAATAAAGACTGCAAGTCCTGCCATCAGCATAACGTTGACCAAATCTCCGATACCTACTAAAGTAATACCGGCCTCAGTTACCACGTATGCACCAGAGCCTAAAAATGTACCCGCTCCGATAATGACACTCTGCATTGGATTTAATTTGAATTGCATTCCTACCAACACCCCAATTAAAGCAGGTGTTAGAAATTGCATTGTTCCCACAACTGTGGCTAATGTTTGAAAAATATTTCCGTAAGGTATCAGCGCTTTAAAGATACCTCCTAAAATGGCATTTGCGATTAACCCGATCACAATACCGCTAGCTGTTCCGGCTAATACTTTATTGACATAATCCCTGATTGAATATTGTTCTGAATTTAACATGTTTTATCCCCTTACCTAAGCATTTAACGCTCGTTTATTTTATTACATGCTCATTATATCACATGAAATAGTTTGTTTTCAGAAAATTCCATGAAAATGGGATAAAGTATTTTTAATCTATACTAGTAGTTTCTCAGTAAAAATTAGAAAACAATCTATTTATTTACATGGGTACGCAAAAAACTCCTGCATTAAGGTTTTCAACATGCTCAGTAACATTATAGTTTGCTGAGCGTATTTGAAAACTTACTAATGCAAGAGTCCATAATTTCTTTATTTTATCTATTTGTCAGTGAAGTGAGATACATCATTGTATTTTTCCAGGTGATAGAGGCCGTCCTGATAACGGGCGACTGAGACACTGGCATTCAGCAGTGACTTTGAACTGGGTAATTCTGGAATAAGATTCTGTAGAATGTAACGAATGGTTCCGCCGTGGGCGACAAGTAAAATGGTCTCCCCGGTATCGCGGTGTTTATCAATCAGCTTTAAAAGTCCCTGTTCCACACGTGACCAGAACATCATAAAGTCTTCTGCGTAGTGGTCCGGATCGACTGCTCTAAAGGCATTCATTCTCTCCGGTACATCGGTATTTCTAAACATCTCTTTACTGGTGTCGTAACCAAGGTAGTCTCTGACTTTATCATAGGCATCAGCCCCATACATACCTTCCATAGACCCGAAAAACACTTCTCTGAATTCAGGCATTTGAACCATATTCATTTCTTCCAGCTGTCCGTTCTCTTGTAGAATCAAGGAAGCTGTTTCCTGAGTTCGTGACAAATCACTGGTATACACTGCATCAAACTGTACATCTTTTAGTCCTCTACCGCAGCGTCTCACGTCTTCTTTTCCATGGTCAGTCAGCGGTGTATTACTCCAGCCTTGCATGCGACCGTAGTAATTAAAGTACGTTTCGCCGTGTCTGACAAAATAAATCGTTACCCCTTTTTTATCCATTGTTCTTCCTCCCTGTTCATCTCTTCTATTCTCATTCTAACAGATTGACCCGCCAGAATCGATAAGGATAATCTGAAAAAGCACCCGAAAGAGAGCGTCTCCGGGTGCATTGCTGTTAGTAGTTATCTTTAATGGCACGTCTCAGTTGTCTATCCTGATCGCGGCGCTTGATAGTCTCACGCTTGTCGTATTGTTTCTTCCCTTTTGCCAGGCCAATGAGAACTTTTGCAAAGCCGTTCTTGATATAGACCTTCAAGGGAACGAGTGTGATTCCGCCTTGCTTGACTTCCCCTATCAGCCGGTCAATCTGCTTTTTCTTCATCAGCAGTTTACGCGGTCTAACGGGATCATGGTTGAACTGATTTCCCTGTTCGAACGGGGAAATATGCACATTGACCAGCCAGATTTCACCATTTCGTATACTGGCATAGCCGTCTTTCAAATTGATGCGTCCAGCCCGAATAGACTTGATTTCAGTCCCCTGCAGGACTATCCCCGCCTCAATCGTATCGAGGATAGTATATTCATAACGGGCTTTTCTGTTTTGGGCAATAAGCTTGCCTTCTCCTTTGGGCATATAACTCCCCCCTTACAAATTTACGCTTTGGTCGTGCGTTTAATCTTTTTTCTTTCTTCTACCTTTATTCTTGTTCTTGCCTTTACCTTTACTCTTGTTTTTTCCCTTACCTTGGTCTTTCCCTTTGGCTTTTCCTTTAAAATTGTCTTTGCGTTTTGCAATAGACTCTTTCGTTTCTTTAGCTCGTTTACGGAATCGGCCTTTCTGCTTGCCTTTTCTTCCGGCGTCGGTCTGTTCTGACTCTTCAGAATCATCAGACACCAGTTCAAAGTCAATCTGGTAGTTCGTAGTATCCGAACCGATGACTTTAATTTCAACTTTCTGACCGATACGGTAAGTCTTGCCTTTTCTGGACCCCACCATCATCAAGTCGCGGTCATTGTAGTCATAGTAGTCATCTTTCATATTCGAGATATGCACAAGGCCTTCTACTGAGTTATCCAGCTGGACAAACAGTCCGAAGTTTGTCACCGATGTGATGACACCTTCAAAGTTTTCGCCGACCTTGCTCAGCATGTATTCGGCTTTTTTCAGGTCATCCGTTTCACGCTCGGCATCGACAGCCCGACGTTCATTAACAGAACTCAACTCCGCAATGTCCGGCAGTTTTGCATTCCATAGCTGCTTGGCTTTCTGTGACTTGTCCACTTCCTGGTAGTAGTGTATCAAGCGGTGGAGAATCAGATCCGGGTAACGTCTAATTGGCGACGTAAAGTGTGAATAGAAATCAGCGGCCAGACCGTAGTGACCAATAGGCTGAACATCGTATTTCGCCTGCTGCATGGAACGCAAGAGCAACATGCCGATGACGCCTTCTTCCGGCTTGCCTTTCACTTTGTCTAGAATATCCTGCAGAAGTTTCGGACTGATGGAGTCTTTCGTTGCCTTCACGTCAATTCCAAAACCTGTGACAAACTCGATGAACCGCTGCATTTTCCCTTCATCCGGGCGGTCATGGATACGGTACAGAATCGGCAGATCCTGCTGGGCAAAGTGCTCGGATACTGTTTCATTCGCTGCCAGCATGAATGATTCAATCAGTCGTTCACCCACACCACGACTTCTCAATATGATGTCCACAGGGAAACCTTCCGGATCTACTTCGATTTTCGCTTCACGGGTGTCAAAATCAATTGAACCACGAAGTTCACGGCTGTGTTCCAGAATATTATGAAGTTTTTCCATATCTTTCAGCATCGGAAGAATGGTTTCGTATTCTTTAATTCTGTCTTCATTTTCTTCCATTAGTATCTCATTCACCGCCATGTAAGTCATGCGGTGATGGGAATTAATGACACTCGGAAAAACCGAGTAATTCACTACGTCACCGTTCTGGTCAATTTCCATTTCACAGGAAAGAGTCAGTCGGTCAACGTTAGGGTGCAGCGAGCAGATGCCGTTAGACAAGCGCTGCGGCAACATAGGAATGACACGGTCGGTCAGGTAGACACTGGTTCCGCGCTCATATGCTTCTCTGTCCATTTCGCTGTCTTCCGTCACATAATGGCTGACATCGGCGATATGCACACCTAGATAGTAGTTGCCGTTGTCCAGTTTCTTCACTTGAATCGCGTCATCCAAGTCTTTCGCATCCGCACCGTCAATTGTAATAATCGGCTCGTTTCGCAAGTCTTTACGGCCTTCAATATCTTTGTCGGAAATCGTGTCCGGTACTTCTTCCGCTTCTTTCAAAACAGTTTCAGGGAATTCTGATGGAATATCGTATTTATGAACGATGGTCAGAATTTCAACACCCGGTTCATCTTTATGTCCGATGGTATTCGTGACAATTCCCTTTAAGTCAGTTCCTTCCGGTGAGTCCGCATAGTCAGTTAGTTCAACTTGAACGATGCTGCCTTCTACTGGACGAATTCCCTTGGCTTCTATTTTAACCAGAGGTTTAGGAAGCTTTTGATTATGAGGAGTAACGAAGCCATATAAGCCTAACTCTTCCACTTCATCATCTGAATAAGGATGAAATTCCCCGAATACTTTCGTTGTGCCGCGTTCTATAATTTCGGTGATGACTCCGGCAGGTCCCTTGTCTTTCCAAGGCATAGCTTCCTGCGTGACTTCCACTTTAACAATATCGCCGTTAAGGGCAGAATTTGTCTCGGTTGGCGGGATAAAGATATCCTGTTCATATTCCTCAATTGTTACAAAGCCAAAACCACGGTCTGTTCCGCTGAAACGACCCTGCATAGCAGTAGACGCTTCTTTCAGCTTGAACTTACCGCTCTGAAGCAGGACGATCTTGTCTTCCCGTTCCAGCTCGGCTATCGCCTGCACTAGTTCCTTGAAGGCGCCTGAGCCGGAACGGTGAAGTCCTTCGCTAATCTCACCCACTTCTATGGCATCAGCTTCCTGTTCCTGCATAAATGCGATAATCTGTTTTTTTAGTTCTTTTCTTGTCTGATTGTGTTCTGGTTTCATTTAATCACTCCATTCCAAGGTAGAGAGGTACGTTAACACATCTACCTGTAATTCTTTTCCAATTTTTCCTGTCGTTATTACATGCGGGCCGTCTTCATACCACTTGAACTCAACTTCAGCCTGAGTCAGAGCATCTCTAAACTCAGCAGCTGACTTCGCTTCAATCATGGTATCTTTGCCACCTTGAGCAACGAACAGCTTTTTATTCAGTGTACTGTATTCTTTTTCCATTTCAGCGACATGGCTGTTGACTCCGTCCAGGGTTGCTTCCAGCTTGGCTTCCGCAGAAGTCTTCAGGCCTGCAATCTCTTCTCTCGAATAGCCAGCTTTCTCTTTCATGTCTTGATACCAGACCATAAAATTCTCAGGGACATTCGTACGGTGGGTTGAAATGACTGGTGAGGAAAAAGTCCCGCCACCGATGACGTCTTCATTTAATAGAAGATGCGTGGCCACAATGCCGCCTAAGGACAAGCCAAAAACGGCCACTTCTTCATAACCCTTTTCTTTTAAAAAGCGCAGAGCCTCTTGTCCGTCTTTGACCCAGTCCTCAATCGAGTAATCGAACAGATCATCTGGATTCTTCGTTCCATGTCCGGAAAAAACGGGTGCATAGACGGTGTAATCCGCCCGTTCCAAAGCTCGTCCGAGACTCAGCATATCTTTGGATGTACTGGTAAATGCGTGGAACAACAGTACGGCACGCTTACCTTTTTCATAAAATAAATCCTTCTTTTTCATAGTAGCCTCCTTCATTCTCTTCTTCATTTTACCTTAATTGAGTCTTTTTTTGTACCAAAACACAACTCAGTGTCCGGATATAAAAAAACTCCCATCAACCAGTCAGCACACAGTAGCGTACTGAAAATAAGTCAACAGGAGTAGGCATATTCTCGTTTCAATATTAATTAGAATAAGCGAGTCATCACTAAGGATAGAATAAAGAACAGAATCAGACTGACAACTGTCGTCTTGATTAAGACAGCTTCGAATCCTCTAGCTTTTGTTTTCCCAAATAACTGGCTTGCTCCGCCCATAAAGGCATTTGATGCACTTTGCGTTTTTGTAGGTTGCATAGCAATTACAATAATAATGAATACAGATAAAATAAGCATAAACGTTAACAGAATCTCATACATGAAAACTGACCTCCTTATTACAAATCTCCTATTTTATAATATACCATATTCAAGCGGCAGATTCCAGTCCCTATTGCGTTATTTCAGTGACTGCTTTATGGCATCATGCTACAAAGGTTCTATTCTAACCCCTTTCATTTGAAATAGTCAAAAGTTTCTTTTAGGCTTAATATGTAACCAACATCTTTATAAGGAGCGATTCACGATGAATGCAAAATATGAAGTGTTTAAGGAACGACTGGTCAATGCAAATGCCCGTCAGCTCAAGGACCTGATTAATCAAATTGAATTTTTAAGACAAAATGGAGAGATCAGTGAGAGTGAAAGAGATAATCTGAAAGATATTGCTAACCGTAACCTGGAGGCTAAAGGCGAGAACGCATTCGGCCGTCTTGATGAATAAAACCATTAAGAAAAATAAATAGGACGATTGGAGAGGTGGTAAAAAATCCCTTCAACCGTCCTATTTTCTTATTAAGCAGATTAATATCGATAAATATTGTCTCACAACCCTTTAAGTGTAAAATTGACTGTTCAGTTTTTTAGTGACCATTTTGAATTTCATCTTTTAGCAGAACTGGTCTCTAAACTGGTATTGAGGATACTTCAGATCCAATTCTCAGCAGAACTCGTCGCTATAACGATTTTGAGACCATTTCGTTTTAAAGTCAATAATTAAGTTGCCCCAAAAGGCTCTTTGAGACCACTTCTATTCCAAATATTAAATAAAGTGGTCGCTAAACTCGATTTGAAGCAACTTCGATGCGCGCTTTTTGAGGAACTTGTTTCAAAAGCCCCTATAAAGACGAGTTAAACGCTATATCCTTCGGCAGCTGGTCTCTATAATTGATTTTATTTGGGGAGCTACATAGGCTTATCATTATTACAACACTTAAATTTTTTCACATTAAAATAAAACTCCGGTACTCAAAAAACCGTGACGCACTACTTTAAAAGCAGTGCGTCACGGTTTTAATTATAAGTGAATTACTTGTCAGCTAAGTTGTAGAATGCAGTCAGACCTTCGTATACAGCCTGATCTCCTAGTTGATCTTCAATTCTTAGTAACTGGTTGTATTTTGCAATACGGTCAGTACGTGACAGTGAACCTGTCTTGATTTGACCAGCGTTTGTTGCTACAGCGATATCTGAAATAGTAGCATCTTCAGTTTCACCAGAACGGTGAGAGATTACTGCAGTGTAGCCAGCTTTTTTAGCCATTTCGATAGCATTGAAAGTTTCAGTCAATGTACCGATTTGGTTAACTTTAATCAAGATTGAGTTAGCTGTGTCGTTTTTAATTCCACGTTCTAGAATCTTAGTGTTTGTAACAAACAAGTCGTCACCAACTAACTGAATCTTGTCGCCTAAACGCTCAGTTAATAGTTTCCAACCGTCCCAGTCGTTTTCGTCCATTCCATCTTCAATAGAAATGATTGGGTATTTGTTTACTAATTCTTCAAGGTAATCTACTTGTTCAGCAGCAGTACGTTTCGCACCGTTCTCACCTTCGAATTTAGCATAGTTGTATACGCCGTCTTCGTAGAATTCAGCTGCTGCACAGTCAAATCCTAGATAGACATCTTTACCAGGCTCAAGTCCAACTTTTTTGATAGCTTCAAGAATAGTTTCAACACCATCTTCAGTTCCGTCGAATTTAGGTGCAAATCCACCTTCGTCACCAACTGAAGTTTCTAGACCACGGTCTTTAAGAAGTGCTTTCAATGCGTGGAAGATTTCTGCTCCCCAACGTAAAGCTTCTTTAAATGTTGGAGCTCCAACTGGTAATACCATGAACTCCTGGAACGCAATTGGTGCGTCTGAGTGAGATCCACCATTAACGATGTTCATCATTGGTGTTGGCAATACTTTAGTGTTTGTTCCGCCAAGGTAACGGTAAAGTGGCAGATCAAGGTAATCAGCAGCTGCACGAGCAGCTGCGATAGACACGCCTAAAATTGCATTCGCACCTAATTTACCTTTGTTATCTGTTCCATCAAGTTCGATCAACGCTTTGTCGATACCCATCTGGTCACGAACATCCATACCGATGATAGCATCAGCAATTGTTCCGTTTACGTTTTCTACAGCTTTAGAAACACCTTTACCAAGGTAACGGTCTTTGTCTCCGTCACGTAATTCAACGGCTTCGTGTTCACCAGTAGAAGCTCCAGAAGGAACCATACCGCGTCCGAAAGCACCGCTTTCTGTAATAACTTCGACTTCGATTGTTGGGTTACCACGTGAATCAAGAACTTCGCGTGCTAATACGTCTGTAATAAATGGCATAAATTTTTTCTCTCCTTTAGTTTACTTTTCCCAATTTTTGGAAAAAGGGTGTGATAGTTTATTTTATCTGTCTTCGGTTCGAAAACAGTTTAAAATCAATTGTTTATTTCTCGATTAAGCTTTCGCCGGTCATTTCCTCAGGTTGTTCAATCCCTAAGAGATCCAGCATGGTTGGTGCCACGTCGGCTAGTTTACCGTCGCCTCTCAGTGTTACACCTTTTTTAGTGACGATAACCGGTACAGGCACTGTTGTGTGCGCAGTATGCGGGTTGCCTTCAGGTGTCAGTTCAGTGTCAGCATTTCCGTGGTCAGCAAAGATAATCACTGAGCCACCTTTTTCATGAATAGCATCCACTACACGGCCAAGGTTTTCGTCTACCGCTTCAATCGCTTCGATTGTCTTGTCCAGCATTCCTGAGTGTCCAACCATATCCGGGTTGGCATAGTTCAGGATGATTGCATCGTGTTCATCATTTTCGATGTCTTCAAGCAAGGCATCCGTTACTTCATAAGCACTCATTTCTGGTTTCAAGTCGTAGGTCTCCACTTGAGGTGAAGGAATTAATATACGCTTTTCTCCAGGGAATTCGTCATTGGTTCCTCCGTTCATGAAGAAGGTGACGTGTGGATACTTTTCAGTTTCAGCAATACGCAGCTGGTTTAATCCATTGTCAGCCAGAACTTGTCCGATGACATTTTTAAGGAAGACAGGTGGGAACATAATATCCGCAACCATATCTGCCGTGTATTGAGTAAAGGTTACGAGCTTAACGTTTTCTGGTGTTTGTCCTCTGTCAAACTCGTCAAAGTCCGGTTCAGTCAGTGCGCGTGATAATTCAATCGCACGGTCCGGACGGAAGTTAAAGAACAACACAGCGTCGTTGTCTTTAACCGTACCGATAGCTTTGCCATCTTTTTCGATAACAACCGGCTCAACAAATTCATCCATCTTCTCGTTTGCATAACTGTCTTTCATAGCCTGAACAGGATCAGTTGCTTTGATGCCTTCGCCGTGGAAGATAGCATCGTAGGCACGTTTAACTCTCGGCCAGCGTGTGTCTCTGTCCATTGCGTAGAATCGACCTGAGATTGTTGCAATTTCTCCAACACCTAAGTCAGTTACAATAGTCTGCAGTTCTTCGATGAAGCGGGCACCTGAATTAGGAGCCACGTCACGTCCATCCGTAAAGGCATGGATGTATACTTTATCAACGCCTTTGTCTTTTGCTGCTTCAACTAAAGCAGTTAAGTGACGCTGATGACTGTGCACACCACCATCGGAAACCAGTCCGAATAAGTGTAGAGCTGAATCATGCTGTTTCACATGACCTATAGCGTTGTTCAGTGCTTCGTTAGTCGCAAATTCACCATCAGCAATAGCTTTGTCTATACGTGTGATGCTTTGATAAACGACACGGCCTGCACCAATATTGGTATGCCCTACTTCAGAGTTACCCATTTGACCTTCAGGCAAGCCTACAGCCAGTCCTGATGCCTGCATTGTGTTATGCGGGTAGTCGTTCCAGTAACGGTCAAAGTTCGGTTTATTCGCTTGTGCTACGGCATTACCGTATTCTTCTTCGCGCCATCCGAATCCGTCTAGGATAATGATGGCAACAGGTGCTTTGCTCATTTTATTCAGCCGCCTCCAGTAGTTGTAAGAACGAATCAGCTTCCAGACTTGCGCCTCCAACTAATGCGCCGTCAATATCCGGTTGAGCCATTAATTCTTTAATGTTGGCAGGTTTAACTGAACCACCGTATTGAATACGGACAGCATCTGCAACATCTTGAGAATACACATCAGCAACTGTGCGACGAACAACTGAAATTGTATCATTAGCATCTTCAGCAGTAGCTGTTTTTCCTGTTCCTATAGCCCAGATTGGCTCATAAGCAATAACAGAAGTTTTAACCTGGTCAGCAGATAAGCCCGCTAGTGCTGCTTTTACCTGATCAGCAACTAACTGATTAGTCTGTCCAGCTTCTTTCTGTTCAAGTGTTTCTCCCACACAGATAATTGGTGTCATGCCATGCTTGATAACTGCATGTGCTTTTTTATTGACGTCTTCATCTGTTTCATGGAAAATCTCACGACGTTCAGAGTGTCCGATGATAACGTAAGCTGCACCGATATCTTTTAATGCCAGTGGGCTTATTTCTCCGGTAAATGCTCCTTCGTCTTCATAGTAGCAGTTCTGTGCCGCAATCTTAAGGTCAGTGTCGACAGTCAGATCAATTAAGCTCTGTAAAAACAGGCTTGGTGCGCCAATAACTGCATCCACTTTATCAGGAGAAGGAATATTGCCTTTCACTCCATCGATAAATGTTGCTGCTTCAGTGGATGTCTTGTTCATTTTCCAGTTTCCTGCAATGATTGGTTTACGCATTCTATCATCCTACTTTCTATAGTTTAATTCAGTGAGTGTTCCATTACCTTATTATTCAACAAGCAGTTAGAACCAGCCGAGTCATACGTTCACTCAGCTCGATCATAACGTCTTGAATTGCTTTTATTTATCCAGCAATTCAAGACTGCCCTCGCACAAAAAAGATGAAATTAGCCCATTGCGCAGTATGCTCATTCAGGGCGTAATTCCCCATTTTTGTGAAGGCCAAAGCGTCTTGAATTGCTTTTATTTTAAATTACTTGTCTGAGATTGCTGCGATTCCTGGCAATTCTTTACCTTCAAGGTATTCCAGTGATGCGCCGCCACCTGTTGAGATGTGGCTGAAGTCTTCTTCGAATCCTAACTCCTGTGCAGCTGTAGCAGAGTCTCCTCCACCAATGATAGTTGTTGCATCTTCCAGTTTAGCTAACGCTTCACAGACTTTAACCGTTCCTTGAGCAAAGTTTGACATTTCAAACACGCCCATAGGACCGTTCCATACGACTGTTTTAGCGTCTTTCAGTTCATTTTCAAACAGTTCAACTGTCTTCGGTCCAATATCCAGACCCATTTTGCCTTCTGGAATGTTGTCTCCGACGATTTCAGTTTCTACATCATTTGAAAACTCTGCAGCAACAACGGAATCCGTTGGAAGAACCAGCTTGTCGCCAGCTTTCTCAATTAGTTCTTTAGCTAAAGATACTTTATCTTCTTCAACTAATGAGTTTCCGATATCTTTTCCTAATGCCTTGTAGAATGTGTAAGTCATTCCTCCACCGACAAGTACTTTGTCTGCTTTAGCGATTAGGTTTTCGATAACACCAATTTTGTCAGATACTTTCGCTCCACCTAAGATAGCTACAAATGGACGTTTTGGTTCGTCAACTGCTCCACCGATGAAGTTGATTTCTTTTTCAACAAGGAAACCGGCAGCTGATTCAAGGTTAGAAGCAATGCCTACGTTTGATGCGTGGGCACGGTGTGCTGTACCAAATGCGTCGTTAACGTAAACGTCGCCTAAGCTAGCCCAGTACTTACCTAATTCAGGGTCGTTCTTGCTTTCTTTCTTGCCGTCTACGTCTTCAAAACGAGTGTTTTCAAACATTAGAATTTCGCCGTCTTTGAGTTCTGAAACAGCTGATTCCAGTTCTTCTCCGCGTGTCTGCGCAACGAATTTCACTTCTTTGCCGAGCAGTTCGCCTAATCGTTCAGAAACAGGTTTCATTGATAAACCGGCTTTGTCTTCTTCAGTTTTTACACGTCCAAGGTGAGAAAATACAATCGCTTTTCCTCCCTGATCCAAGATGTACTCAATAGTTGGTAGAGCTGCCTGAATACGGTTGTCATTTGAAATCTTGCCGTCTTTCATTGGTACGTTGAAATCTGCACGTACTAACACTTTCTTGCCGTTCAATTCTAGATCTTTAACTGTCTTCTTTGCCATTAAAAGCGTCCTCCATTCTAGTGTTGCTAAAACTCGATCATACTCATTCTTATATAAAAGTGAGTAAATCGAAAAATAAAAAAATTATTTTTAGTCAAAAAAAGGGGGAAGCGCGATTCTCTATATTGAATATGAACGCTTCTGATTAACTTGCTTGCGCAACAATCGTTGTGTCCTCTCAAATAATAGAGTATTTGCTCCCCCGCTTATTTTTATTGTTCCATTAAATTTGTTTTAACTTTATTGATTCTCTTAGCTTATAAGCTTGAGAAGTACTCTAAAGTTGAAACCATGTTTCCAGTAAAGCCGTACTCGTTATCGTACCAAGCTACAGTCTTAACTAATTGACCTTCGTCGCTGTCCATAATTTTTGTTTGAGTTGCATCAAAAATTGATCCAGCTGGTACGCCGATAACGTCAGATGATACAATTTCATCTTCAGTGTACAGGTAAGCACTTGATGATGCTTTTTCCATAGCTGCATTTACTTCTTCAACAGTTACTTCTTTGTTCAATACAGAATATAATTCTACCATTGAACCAGTAATTGTTGGGATACGTACTGCAGTACCGTCGATTTTACCGTTAACAGCTGGGATTACTTTACCTACAGCTTTAGCAGCACCTGTTGATGCTGGGATTGCGTTAGCAGCTCCGGCACGGTTTTTACGTCCGCCTGGTGCATCCTGCATAGCTTGAGTTGCAGTATATGCGTGGATTGTGCTCATTAGACCACGGTTTACGCCGTATTCATTGTTCAATACGTTAACCATTGGTGCTAAACAGTTTGTAGTACATGAAGCTGCTGATACGATTTTGTCATCAGATGAAAGCTCTTCATGGTTTACGCCGTAAACGATTGTTTTAAGGTCGCCTTTAGCTGGTGCAGAAATCAATACGCGTTTAGCGCCTGCATCTACGTGTGCTTGAGAAGCTTCTTTAGAAACATAGAAACCAGTACATTCTAGTACGATGTCGATTCCTAGATCTCCCCAAGGTAATTTGCTTGCATCTTTTTCAGCGAAAGATTTGATTTCTTTTCCTGCAACGACTAGAGCATCATCTTTAACTTCTACTTCGTGCGGGAAACGACCTTGAGCTGTATCATATTTTAATAGATACGCTAAATCTTCGTTACCTGTTAAGTCGTTGATTGCAACTACTTCTAATTCTGTATCTATTTCTAAGATACGACGAAGTGCTAAACGACCGATACGACCAAAACCATTAATTGCTACTTTTACTGACATAATCTAATTTCCTCCTTAGGAAATAAATAATTTTTTTATTTTAAAGGGTTTCCCCCGTTTAAAATCTCATTAGCGGCTGCCTCATCCGTCACTAACCATGTGTGGGGAGGGACAGTTTTCATGTGGGCTTTTATTGCTTGGGCTTTTTCTCTTCCGCCGGCCACAGCGACCACATTCGCTATACTCGGTAGTTCGGAAGACTGCAGGCCAATGCGGGACAACTTGTGTACGATATCCCCTTGAGGGTTGATAAATTCACCGAACGCTTCTGCCACCGCTTCTTTTTGAATAAGCTGTGCCAGTGTTTCTTCGTCCATTCCTCGTCTTTTAGCCATTTCAAGCGCATTGCCGATGCTGTAGAGAACCAGCCTGGCGTTTTCAAGTATATCTAGAGTTTCTTTGATTTCCGGTTCTTCAAGCAAAAGTGAATACGTCTCTGAACGAACATGTTCTGGGGCATATAGCGCCCGGCTCGTTCCGGCAGTTTTTTTCGCCATCATTTCTGCAATGACATTAGCCTGTAAATCGACAGATTCGCCTAGTCCACCTCGTGCGGGAACAAAAAGCAGTTCTCTGTTCAGGCCCATCTGCTGACTGATGACTTCCGCCACTTGAAACATTGTTGTGCCACCCATCACCGCTACCGTGCTCTTTCCTTCCGGCAGTAGAAAGTCCATTACCTCTGTCGTGGCTCGTGCCATATCAACCAGAGTTGTCTGTTCCTTATCTGAGTTGCCTATCACGATAGTACAGTGCTGAATACCAAGTGCATTTGCCAGTCGTGTTTCTTTTTCCTGAGACTGGACATGCTGCCCCATAAGTTCCTCTAATTGATAAAATACAGTTACTCCAGTTGGCGTACATTCCATACCTTGACTGGACGATTTAATCAGACCCTGATTCCTCAGAACTTCAACTTCTTTACGAAGTACACGTTCTGTAAATCCCAGACGTTCAGCTAATGTCCGTCTGCCTATTGGTGCTGACTTCTTGATATGACTCAAAATGTAAAATCGTCTTTTTAAGATGTGAAGTGTGCCCGGTGCAACTTTTTCAATCACTGACAGCATATTACTTGGCACCTTTCCTGACACTTTATTCAATTTAAGCTGACCGAATACAAGAAAACTCTCTCTTGCACGTTCTATTACAGTGTATCAGCAAGCGGGTCGGAAATCAACCCATCAACTTAAATCGGCGGGACATTTACGGTCCTGTTAAAAGGTGTTCGGTTCTCTCTCTTCATCTCTATTAAGTTTGGTTTCTATAATGCTTTTGAGTTCCTCTTCAGTGATATGCTGGTCAAAAATATAGTCTTCAATCACAACTGTCGGTACCGTGGCAACATTGGCCTCCTTGGCTTCAGCCACAATCGCTTCTGCCTCTCTGGAGTTTTCCTGACGCTCAGCTCCTCGTTTTTCCTTTGCATATGCTGCGACTTCTTCTTCCGGCAGGTCACCCCAATCGTCTAAGTGAGCCGTGTAGTAGTCCATGTCTCTTCTGGCCTGATCGACATTATCATAATTTAAGTGGGCATGGAGAACATTTCCTTTGCTCAACCCCGTTTTTTCTTTGTCATATAACTTGATAATGCGCTCAACTTTATTATCTTCTACATACTTGTCCAGTACCGGACCTCCATTTTCCCACCATTCTCTGGAAAAAGGACACCTTAAATTGAGAAATTCTACTACTTTAACTGGTGCATCTTTATTACCTAAATGCAGTCCCCCTTCTGTAGTGATGGCATCCGTATTTATACCTGTCATATTCACGTACGCACTCCTTTCTCTTTTACTCTACTTATCCCATTATACTCTTGTGAAAATTCATTGGCCAATCATAAGCACTATAGAATTACTCTTCACGATGACTGGCTTTTCATAGGACTAGTTTAAATATAAGAGACTTTTTTGTGCTTCGGTTAAGTGGGCAATTTCAATTGGACGAGCCTGCTTAACTTCCGCAGATTTAGGTAAACTGATAGTCAGTTTTTAACTGAGTCTGCCGAAGTGGGGACTCCTTCGGTAAACTCCGGCGATTTTTGCTGTGAGCATGCTGAAATGAGCACTTATTAGGCAAACTCAAAACAGATTTGATTTGAGTTTGCCAAAGCCTGTCCATCTTTAGCAGACTCAGCCATCTGAATAATTGAGTGAACCTAAGAAGTCTCTGTTTCGGTAAAGTGAACATATTTGTTCGCTGCAGTTTGCCGAACAGCATCAACCTTTAGCAGACTGACCACCTTATTCTTTTTTAGTTTGCCGAAGAGAGCATAGTCAGACAAACCGTGTCATAGAAAACTCTTTATTTTCACTAAAATAGCTTTCGCATGACTGTTCACTAATTTATAAGCTATTTGGAAACGGTCAGAACTGACCGTTTTACCTATTGATAAGTACAAAAAAAGCCAGCTGACTAAATCTCAATGGATTTGGTCAACTGACTTTTAAAGGTATTTAATTATTTAGTCAAATCTTCTGAGCTGTCCATAATCTGGTCAACCAGGCCGTAATCTTTGGCTTCGTCAGCTGTCATGAAGAAGTCACGGTCTGTATCCCGTTCAATAACTTCCATTTCCTGCCCAGTACGTTCAACCAGTATTTTATTCAAGCGGTCACGTGTTTTCAAAATATGTTTGGCAGCAATTTCGATTTCAGTTGCCTGACCTTGCGCTCCACCGAGTGGCTGGTGAATCATGATTTCAGAGTTTGGCAGCGCAAAACGCTTGCCTTTTTCTCCGGCAGCTAACAGGAAGCTTCCCATTGAAGCAGCCAGACCAATAGCGATTGTCTGAACATCGGCTTTGATGAAGTTCATGGTGTCGTAAATGGCTAAACCAGCAGTAACACTTCCGCCTGGTGAATTAATGTAGAGATAAATATCTTTTTCAGGATCCTGAGCATCCAGGAACAACAACTGAGCAATGACTGAGTTGGCAACCTGATCATCAATTCCGCCACCCAGCATAATAATGCGGTCTTTCAGAAGACGAGAATAGATGTCATATGCACGCTCGCCACGTGGTGATTGTTCAATAACTGTAGGTACTAAATTCATATTTATTTCCTCCTATAACTTCATTCTTAATTAGTGTAGCATATTTGTCTTTTTTAATGAATCTAAAATGATTATACATTAAAGGTCAAAGAAGGTCAAAGGGTTAGTTTGAAGTATCCGTCCTTCCTACTCACTTTTTCCAGCGGCCTTCTTGCTGTTCTCAAAAGCCTGAATAGCCAGTTCCCGACTTCTTTTATGATTG
>RECC01000046.1 GCA_007692455.1 Alkalibacterium sp.
CGATTATAGCCTCTGGCAATCGCCAGATTCCCAAGACCGCCTGCGCCAACTGCTCCAGCCATGGCTGTCAGTCCTATTAAATTAATGATGGTGACCGAAGACACCCTGATGATGGACGGCAATCCTTCTTTTAAATAGACACGAACAATTATTTCAAATGGCGATGACCCCATCGCCTCTGCCGCTTCAATCACGCCCCGGTCTACTTCCAGCAGGGCATTTTGAACCTGCCTTGAGTAAAAGGGCACCGTTCCGACAACTAAGGGTACAATGGCCGCTGTCGTGCCGATTGATGTGCCGACAATCAGACGAGTGATTGGGGCAATGAGTGCCAACATGATGATGAACGGTACTGATCGAAAGGCGTTGACTCCCTTTTCAAGCACATCATAGAGCTTCTGATTTTCTAGAATCCCGTTTCTTTCCGTTACAACCAGTGTGATGCCCAGAACGACACCTAAAGTACCGGCAATCACCGCTGTCACTCCTACCATGTATAAGGTTTCCCATATGCTGTTGACTATTTCCGGTTGAATTCGCAGTGCATTTTCAAAAGTTGTTTCAAACCAATTGATCACAGTGATTCCTCCTTATCCAATTTTCCTTCTGTTTAGCGGTATGACTGTCTCCTGATTTTCAAGCAGATTGACTTTAACATGATTCGATTCAAGAAAAGCCACCGCCTTGTCTCTCTGCCCTTTTTCTCCAGATAACACAACAATCAGGTTGCCGACAGGTGTCTGCTGCAGTATTTCTACATTGCCGTATAGGATATTGGTCGTGACCCCAAACTTGGCGTACAGACTGGCTATTAACGGCGTGCTGGTGCTTTCTCCCACATATGTGATGCTGGCGACAACGTCTTCCTCTGTCAGGTCCAGCAGCGTCGGGTGTTGTCTGATTTTTTCAAGCGCCTTGTCAATATGAGTCGCCGTATCGATAAATTCATGTGTCAAGGCTTCTTTTGGCTCAGTGAACAGTGAAACTAAATCACCCTTTTCAACGACTTTCCCATCATCCATAACCGCTACTTTGTTGCAGATTTCTTTCACTACCTGCATTTCGTGCGTAATGATAACAATAGTCAAGGACAATTTCCTGTTGAGCTTTTTCAATAGTTTCAGAATCGATGACGTGGTTTTCGGATCCAGTGCACTTGTTGCTTCATCACACAACAGCACTTCCGGATCATTAGCCAGTGCCCGGGCAATCGCTACACGCTGCTTTTGCCCCCCTGATAATTGAGACGGGTAGGTATTCTTTTTATCCGCCAAGCCCACCAGTTCCAGCAGTTCATCTATTTTCTGATCCGTTTCTTTTTTAGTGAGTCCTGAATGCTTTAAAGGATAGGCGACATTTCCCGCCACCGTCCGCGCACGCATCAGGTTAAAATGCTGAAATATCATACCGATTTTTTTCCGAGCCGTCCGCAGTGACTTGGGTGGCAGAGCAGATAAGTCTTGTCCGTCTACTACCACCTGACCTGAAGTCGGCCTTTGGAGAAAATTGATTGTGCGGACCAGTGTGCTTTTCCCGGCTCCACTGTAGCCGACAATCCCGAAAATATCTCCCTCATCTACAGAAAGTGTGACATCCTGCACTGCCTTCACTGTCTGCTTCTCATCTTCAAATGTTACGCCAACATTTTTCAGTTCAATCATGTGTATCCCCCTATTATTAATTTCTCTTTTAAAATAAAAAAATCGTCCATCCTCATAACCAGATCACGTCTGATTAAAAGGACGAACGATTAGTCCGTGTTACCACCTTTATTCGAACCGCTTCTCGACCGGTTCCTCAACGAACGCAGAAGTTTCCTCCTAGGTTCTGGCGCTGTAGTGGGCGCACCCATGATAGCCTTATGTCCAGTGACACTCGGTATCCTGCTTCGAGCCCATTTTCCACTTGCGCAAGCAAACCTGTTTTCACCACCTCAGGCTCTCTGTCATTGCTGTCTTGCAAGTGTACTCTACTCTTCCTAGCAGTATGTACTATTTAAATATTTTTCCAATAAAAAAACGTCCTTAAAAAATCTCCTTTAATTAGAAGACTTTCTAAGGACGACTAAATTTGTCGTGTTACCACCTTAATTTACAACACCATCTCTAGTGCTGTCTCTGCCAGTGCACAGGATTTCTCCTGTAGACTGCGTCACTGTAACGGGTGAACCCGTAGTAAACTAACCCGCGTCGGTTTGTCTACTCCATTCCAAGATCATTTTCCACTTATTCATTCTTACCTGCTCTCACCTACGCAGGCTCTCTGAGAAGACTTCCTAAATGTACTTTTCTTTTCACATTGTTTTTACTAATTAATTTATTTTTTTGAGCTTGTTTATCACTATAATGGCTTCACTACTATTTGTCAAACCCTAATTTAATATTTTGGATTTTTTTAGAGAAATTAGAACGAACATCTTAGAGTCCTATACTTCTGTAATTTTACCTAAAGTTCGAGTTGTGTCAGTAACTTCGGTGCCGACGCATAGATAGCCGCCGCTCCAAGTGGGGCTGTGACAATAATGGACAATACAGCCAGTGCAAGGATGGTCGCACCCTGTTCAGCTCCCATAGCTAGTGGCATCGCCCCTATTGCAGCTTGAACAGTTGCTTTAGGTGTGTAAGCAATCATACAAAATATTCTTTCTTTTGTATTTAGAGGTGTCCCCATTGTCGCAATCCAAACACCAATACTTCTGCCAACCAGTCCGAGGATGATGATAAGCAGTCCAATCGCTCCTGCTTCCAGTGCCACTTCGATATTTACTTCTGCACCTACAAGAGCAAACAGGAGGATTTGAAGAAATACCCATAAGCCGGCTAGTGACTGATTGAAATGACTGGTGTGCTCCGGAATTTTCTCGAGCAGCAGAAAACCAATCGTCATCACTCCAAGCAAGGCTGCTATACCGACATGTTCTCCCCACTCTACAAACAAGATAGAGACCGATATCAGCAGAAGGAGTTTCTCCACGTATTTATTCTTAATTTCCTTGAAGACGAAAACCGCAGCATAAGCAATGACTGCACCACCCAATACGCCAACAATAATACTGAATGGGATAAAAGCCAAGTCAAGCACTAAAGAAGAGTCTCCACCACTGGTCCCTAAGCCCAGGAAAAAGGTGAAGAGTGTAATGGCAAAGACATCATCAATGGAGGTTCCTGCCAGAAGAAGTGTAGGGACCTGCTTATCTTCACCGAAACGCTTTTCTTTCAAATCGAGCATACTCGGTACAACAACTGCAGGAGAAACCGCAGCAATAATGAATCCCAGCATACCGGCCTCTGCAAATGAAAAGTTCATTAAATAGTAAGCCAGAGCTGTAATCGTCAAACCTTCAAGAATACAAGGCAGACTGCTGATTTTCAGCGCAATGGTTCCGACCTGTTTGATCTGATCTTTTTTGATACCTAAACCAGCCCGCAGCAAGATGATAATCAGTGCAAATGTTCGGATACCTTGAGACACCAGCAGCAGATCGCCATCAAGCCAGTCCAGCACATAAGGGCCCAGCAGCACACCCGCAAAGAGCATACCAATTAATGGGGGTAATTTCAGCCGGGAAACCAGCTTCCCTCCTATATACCCCACCAGTAAAACTAAACCTATTCCTGTCAACATTGTTTAATAACTCCTTCTATATGTAAGCAGCTGGAGAACATACTTCCAGCCGATTTTTACTAGTGTATGGCACCGCCGACTTCTTTGATGTCTTCTTTTCCATGATAAGCAACAATAGCTTCAATGCCAGCATGAAGCCCTCTTTTGATATCTTCTAGGTTCATTGACGGCTGATTCGGTTTGTCGACAACCTGTTCAGGAATGAAGGGAACATGAACAAAGCCGCCCGTTTTTCCTGGAAACTTTTTATCAATGTGGTACAGCACCTGATACATGATGTGATTGCAGACAAAGGTTCCTGCAGAATTGGATACACTTGACGGCACACCTGCCGCATGCATCTTTTCTACCATCGCTTTAATTGGAAGCGAACTGAAGTAGGCTTCTTTTCCGTCTATCTGAATTTTTTCATCAATCGGCTGATTCTTTTCGTTGTCCGGAATGCGGGCATCATCCACATTAATCGCCACACGTTCAGGTGTTATGCCAAAGCGACCACCGGCCTGTCCAATACATAAAATGACATCCGGATTGTTTTCTATAATCTGTTCCTTTACTACCGAATAGGATTTATGAAACACTGTCGGGATTTCCAGTTTCACAATTTCAGCACCTGCAATAGTATCATCCAGAAGCTTGACCGCTTCATAAGCCGGGTTAACCTTTTCGCCGCCAAAGGGGTCAAAACCTGTAACTAAAATTTTCATACAACCTCATCCTTTAC
>RECC01000082.1 GCA_007692455.1 Alkalibacterium sp.
TTTTGATTAAATTATTTTTTTACTTGAACAGGTTTTTTGGTGAAGATGAATACGAATGCACCTGCAGTTGCCATTAAGCCTACAAGAATTAATGTGTTGGACTCAATACCAGTTTGAGGAACTTCTTCTTCTTCCATTTCTACATCCTGTAATGTGAAGTTGGAAGGAACAAGTACTGAATCAATGACGTGAATAACACCATTAGATGCTTCAATGTCTGTTTGGATAATGTTGGAATCATTTACCATCGGATCACCACTCAAGTCAAAAGTAACCATTTCTCCATTGACTGTTTCGGCTTCCATACCATCTTCAAGATTTTCTGCAAATACTTCGCCAGCTACTACGTGGTATAATAGTACGTTAGCTAAGTCTGGTTGAGCTAAAAGCTCTTCTGCAGTAATATCAAGTGCTTCAAGCAAGTCAGCAAACGCTTCATTTGTTGGAGCAAATACTGTAAATGGTCCGTCTCCTTGAAGGGTTTCGACTAATTCAGCTCTTTGCAATGCTGATACAAGAATGCTGAAATCATCGTTTCCTACTGCGATATCTACGATTGTTCCCGGATCATCATCTCCGTGATTGTCTGCGAATGCGGTGGGTGACAGTGCGACTGTAAGGAAAAGAGCAGTGACAAGTGACAGTAAAGCCTTTATTGCTTTTGACATGGTATATCTCTCCTTTTAGTGCAAGATGGTAAAATTGATACCTCAACTTTACTCCTAAAGAGTAACCTTATAATGTAACGAAGTCAATTAATAACACTTCGAATTAAAAGTTTTTTGGAGATAATCGATTAAGATATTATCAACTTTACTCCTTTATAATAAACCTATTAAATAACGGTGTCAATTATTAAAACCTCGAATTCAAAGTTTTTTTAGGAGTAACCCCAAAGTGTTGATTTATCAACTCTACTCCTATATAATAAGCATATTAAATAACGGTGTCAATTATTAAAACCTCGAATTTGAAACTTTCTGGAGGCGCTTCTTTATGAAAAGAAAAATCGGCCTTACTGTGCTTGCTTTAGCATTCTTTACCCAACTCTTTTTCGTTCTACGGACACATTATGTTCAGTCCAATCCTGCCGAAGTCCCGTCATTTAATCAGACTGAAAATGGACAGGAGCTAGATCAGCCTGCTGATGGTGCAGTTGAGAATGGCTCAGGCATTCCGTCAAGTGATTCTGATGAAACGATTATGGATGGCGAATTGGATCTTGATGATGAGGTTTCTTTTTCGGATGACCTTAGTGAAGATGAGATCGATGAATCCTCGCTGCTCTTTGAGTTCAGTCCCAACACCTTTTCCAGTTATCTCTCAATCAATCCGGATTTTACCGGCTGGCTGTCTATTGACAATACCGCCATTGACTATCCTGTTGTTAAAGGTCGGGACAACGAATTTTATCTGGAACACGATTTCTACAAAGAAGCCCATCCATTCGGCTCGATTTTTATGGATTACCGCAACATCGGAAACGGCCAGGACAACCATACCATCATTTATGGACACTATACGCCAAACGGACATATGTTTGCTGATCTGGAAAACTATTTGTCGGAAGACTTCTTTCTAGATAATAATACGATTACTCTTCATGATATGTTTGCTGAACGCACATATGAAATCTTTTCTGTTCATATTGCTCCGGCAGATCCTTATTTCATAAACGAATCTTTTCGAAATCCTGACATGACTGACTACATGACCGATTTGCAAGATCGGTCAGTCCATCAGACAGACGCTGAATTCAACGATGATACGCGGCTTCTGACTTTAATATCCTGTAATTATACAGTTGATGACGGACGAATTTACCTTCATGCCATTGAAATAGACGAATAAAAAAACTGATTACACAAGTGGAGATTTTGTTAAGGACTCCCTTCTGTAATCAGTTTTTTTGCCGTCTAAATTTTTTCAACAATCCCTTTATAGTGAGGCAAAATTTTATAGACTACTTATGACAGTGCTGTTTCAGAATGGAGTTTAAATTTGTTTGTAATCTCAAACTTCAAAAAAGACTATAAAATTTAAAGTCTAGAACACTCTTTACTGCTCAAACTTTACGGAAAGAAAAAAATGTTCAGTTTAGGCTCGAATACGAGGTCTAAACTGAACATTTTACTTATTAATTTTAAGTTTAAACTATTTAACTGGATTAAACTTGAAATAATTAAACCGAGTTAATCCGGTTTAATTATTTCGACAGCATCTCTGCCGTCTTTTTCTTTCATAGACACCTTAACCTGTTCGATTTTTGAAGTGGGGATGTTTTTACCGATATAATCCGCTTTAATTGGAATTTCTCTGTGCCCTCTATCGATTAGAGAGGCTACCATGATTTTTTCAGGACGTCCTAAATCGATAACCGCATCCATTGCTGCTCGAATTGTGCGTCCAGTGTAAATCACGTCGTCAATAAGAATAACGACTTTCCCTTTGACAGGAACAGGAAATTCCTGCCCTTTGACTTCGGGATCATCTACTTCTTCCGGGAAATGGCGGTCATCTCTGTAAAGTGTAATATCCAGTTCGCCTACAGGAACTTTTTCACCTTCAATTTCCTCTATCTTTTCAGCAATACGTCGGGCAATAAAGACCCCTCTTGTTTTAATACCCGCTAATACAAGCTGGTCAATCCCTTTATTGCGCTCGATGATTTCATAAGATATACGAGTCAGTGCGCGGTTCATTGATACTTCATCTAAAATAGAAACTGTCGTTGTCATGTTAAACTCCTTCCGTTACCTTTGTTTTACATACTCCAGTGTTTCTTTAAATATTTCCGGCAGAGGTGCTTCAAAACTCAGCCTCTCACCTGTTGTCGGGTGTACAAAGCTCAAAGCTGCGGCGTGCAGGTACTGACCGTTCCCGTCAAGTGTTTTGCGGGGACCATACAATGGGTCTCCTGCCATGCGGTGACCGATGTAGTCAAGGTGTACACGAATCTGATGCGTCCGGCCTGTTTCGAGCTGAAGTCTCAGCAACGTGTATTCTTTGAAACGCTCAATGACTTCAAAATGGGTTATAGACGGCTTGCCGTTTTCCACAACAGCAAATTTCTTGCGGTTTTTAGGATCGCGACCGATGGGAGCATCAATTGTTCCTTTGTCATTTGGAATCACTTTGTGGACAAGGGCAATATACTCACGTCGGGCTGTTTTGTCCTGAAGCTGACTTGCTAGACTTTCATGGGCCTTGTCGTTTTTAGCAACCATAAGAAGACCGGATGTGTCCTTATCTATGCGGTGAACAATTCCCGGTCGGATTTTACCGTTGATTCCGGATAAATCTTTTACGTGATAGAGCAGCGCGTTAACCAGCGTATCGCTGTGGTGGCCGATGGACGGATGAACGACCATCCCTTGCGCTTTATTAATGACAACGACATCTTCATCTTCATAAACAATATCGATATCTATATCTTCAGGCTGTGCATCAATTTCTACCGGCTCAGGCACAGTGACGGTGATTTTATCACCAGTTTGTACCTTATAATTAGATTTTGCAGATTCCTCATTTACCTGAACCTGCTCTTCTTTGATCCACTGCTGAATTTGTGAGCGTGAATAATCGGGAAGCTGGTCATTTAAATATTTATCCAGTCTGCCATTTTCGTTCTGTATTGTATAGGTGTACTTTTCTGTCATTTCTTTATCCAACTTTCTTCTGTTTGTAGTTCTTAATTTCGTCAAGTATCAAATATACAATCATTAATCCGACCCCTACCGTCAAAGCCATATCGGCAACATTGAAAATCGGAAAGTTAATGAATTCGAGTCTTACCATATCGACCACGTACTGAAACAAGAGTCGGTCGATGAAATTCCCGATAGCCCCTCCGAGTATCAAGCTAAGCGCCAGTCCAAACAGGCGGTCTTTTCTCCCGTATACATGCAGATAATAGATGATTACTCCTACAACTATAAGAGTGACAATATAAAAAAACATCATCTGTCCTTCAAGAATACTCCAGGCGGCCCCTGTATTTCGGTGATGTGTGAAGGATATAAAGCCAGGTATCCATTCCACCACTTCTCTATAAGGTATAGACTGTACAGTCATATACTTAGTCAGCTGATCCAGTCCAATAACAATCAGCGCTGTTAAATAATATAGTAGCATAATATCCTCTTTTCTAAATTAAACTCTCTCATATTGTACAATATTTTGGGCTTAAAACCTACCTTTCTGATAAGTTTCTCTTTTGTAACAGAATTAAAAGGTTACGAAAATAACTCATCATGTCTATTATAGTTTAACTTGAGATGCAATTTTGATATACTCAAAAAGGTACATTGTTTAAGTTCCTTTAAACAAAATTTTTTAAACTATAAGGGAGATTATTAAATGACTCATAAAAAACTGATTTTTGCCTCAGTTAGTACATTGGCAGTTTTTCTTACCGCTTGTGATGACGGTGAAAATTTGGAAAGCATGCAGGAAGCAACAGAAGAAATTGACCGTCTAAAAACCGAAACAGTTGATGAATTAAACGAATTGACTGGGATGGAAGCTGAATTACAGACACATTTCAGCGATACTCTTGAAACAGATGATGACTTATCTACTTTATCAGACGGCTCATCCCCTGTATTCGAAAATATTGAAGCGAGAGAATCTGCCCTTTCTTCTATTGAAGAAAAAGAAGCAGAAATGGAAGAACACCAGTCAACTCTGGAAGAATACGAAGGTGAACAGCTGGATCAGAGCGAAGTGGATCAGGTTATTGCCGATGTCGATGCCTTTACCGACCATTTAGCAGAGTACCGCAGCCATTATGAAGCGACGCTGTCCTCACAGTCTGAGTATTTCGACAGCATATCAGGTGAAGATGCAACTTACGACGATTTTGTTGATGGTATTCAAAGTATTAATGATGAACAAGCTGAACTAAGAGAGCATTTGCTTGAGCTTGATGAATTTATTGCGGAGTTCAGCAGCAACCTGGAACAGTTACAGTCTTCAATTGAAACCGAATTATCCGATGAAGAATAAGGAGAATAAAATATGAAACGTACACTAGCCAGCTTGTTTTTAGTGACTGCCTTGACTTTAACCGCTTGTGGTAATGAATCTGTCGATAGCGATACAGATGAAGAATTAACATATGAAACTGAAGGACCAGACGACTCCACCGAAGATGCAACAGAAACATCAGATGAAAATTCTGAAACAGCATCTGAGGATAATTCAGAAGACACAGAAGATGACACTGAGGAAGAGTCTGATGAAGAAGAAACAACTTACTTATATGAAGTTAACCAGAACGACTACGCCACTGTACAGGTGATAGACGGAGAAGAAGCCAACGAACAAGTTGCCCTTCTCACCTATGATGATGCACCAGACAAATATGCTCTGGATATTGCAGAAGTATTGGCTGAACATGACGCGCCGGCTATTTTCTTCGTCAACGGCATGTATGCTGAAAATGAAGAAGGCCGTGAAATGCTGAAAGAAATATACGACATGGGATTTGCGATTGGGAATCATACCCATACGCATCCGAGTCTCCCTTCCCTTTCTGAAGAAGAGCAGACTGAGGAAATCATGAAAACAAGTGATTTAGTTGAAGAGATTACCGGCGAGCGCCCTCGCTTCTTCCGTGCACCCTTTGGTCAGAATACTGATCACGCCCGTGAAGTTGTTGAAGAAGACGGCATGATTCTGATGAACTGGACTTATGGTTATGACTGGGAAGCTGACTATATGGAAGCTGAAGCCTTGGCGGATATTATGGTCAATACTTACCTGCTTAGACCAGGAGCTAACCTGCTCATGCACGACCGCGAATGGACCCTGGAAGCCACACCGGCTATTATAGAAGGGCTGCGTGAAAAAGATTACGAACTGGTCAATCCTGATGCGATACGATTTGTAGAGAACGAAAGAGAGGAAACTGAATAATGGAAAAAACACTAAAAAAACGATTGCTGTCATCCACTGCTGTGCTGACAGCACTTGTGCTCTTCCCTCTTTCTGTTTCAGCTGATGATTCTGATGATGTGGAAGGCGACCAGCCGGACACAGTTGAAACATCTTTTTTGACTTATTCGCAGGAACCCCTTTTATCAGTTCCAGACGATTTCCCTAGTCAGTTTAAATACCAGACGCTTGTGGATATTGACTATCCCGAAGACGGTGTAAAAGGCATTTTTGTAACTGCCCACTCTGCTGGCGGCTCACGTATGGAAACATTGACGGAACTGCTCAACACAACTGAGCTGAACTCTATGGTCATTGATGTCAAAGATGACTACGGCGATATCGTCATGTCAATTGAATCCGATCACGAACTGGTCAATCAGTTCTCCAGAACGATTGTTGAACCCGAACCTTTAATGGAGCATCTGGAAGAGAACGATATCTATCCGATTGCCCGAATTGTTGTCTTTAAAGACTCAGAACTTGCCCACGCTCGTCCCGACTTGTCCTTTACAAACGAAGACGGATCAGTCTGGGCAAACAGACGTGGCGAAAGCTTTGTGAATCCTTACGAACGTGAAGTTTGGGAATACAATGTGGAAGTTGCCCGCCAGGCGGCCAAGCTAGGATTTAAAGATATCCAGTTCGACTATGTCCGCTTCCCTGAAGGTTTTGAATACAGAGATGAGGAATTGAACTATTCACGTGGCGATTATCAGGAAAGCGATTTGGATAATGTCCAGCAGCGTGTGGACGCTGTAACGGAATTTGTGGCTTATGCGCGCAGGGAACTTCAGCCTTATGACGTTGACGTTTCAGTCGATATCTTCGGTTACGCTGCAACGCGAGAAGAAACGCCGGGTATCGGCCAGAACTTCTCACGTATTTCTGAAAATGTAGATGTTATCTCATCAATGATTTACCCGAGTCACTGGGGAGCCGGTTCTCTTGGAATCGAACGTCCCGACTTGGAGCCCTATAACGTAATTGCCAATTATATGGAACTGGAAAATGAAATCTTAGACAATTTAGGTGACGATGCCCCTATCTCTCGTCCATGGATTCAGGATTTCACTGCTTCTTATCTGGGTGCCGGCTGGTATATGAATTACGGTGCTGAAGAAGTCAGCGAGCAGGTTCGTGCACTAAATGAGTATGGTGTAGATGAATTCCTATTGTGGAATGCAGGAAACCGCTACTCTGAAGGCGCACAATACAGCTTTGACTAAATAGAGTCTCAAATAAACGAAAGAACCACTTGCCGTAAGCTCGGATGAAGAGCTGAGACAAGTGGTTTTTTTGTGTTGTTTTAGCATTATCAAGGTACAGCTGTTTTGCAAAATCGAACTCAGTTGTATCAAAAATTGGACTTAAGATACAACTGCAAGAATCAGTATTCTTGAGTGGTCTCTTGATGAAACTTCTAAATACAACTGCCCTTCAAGCAATTCAGTGAGTTGTATTTAGTGACGGTTTCTGAGTACAACTGATGGCTATTTAAAGAATCGAGTAGGTGTTAGAAACTCTTTCTGACAGCTACTCGACTCTTTAAAGGCTTTGAGCAGTCTCTAAAGGCAGTTATTCGATACAACTCAGCGAAAAGAAATCAGTCAGTTGCAGCGAAAAAGCGGTCACCGCTTTTTCTTCATTCTAATCACTCGTCACAATTAGTCCACCCTTACACTTTCGCCAGAATCGAGTAAAACAAGTCTCGTTTCAATTACTTTCTGACCTAATATCGATTCAAGTGCTTTTTTGTAGAGGAGCAGCTGACCTTTGTATTTTTTCAGCATTTCGTCTGTTGCCCGCTCACCGTAATGTTCAATGCGGTCTGTTTTGTAGTCAAACAGCACGATTCCGTCTTCACGTACGATGTATCCATCGATAATTCCGTGAATAAGAACGTGATCATCTACCGACTGCATGTCTTTAAAGATATCGCGCGCTTCCAGCAGCAATGAGAATGGGACTTCACGTTTCACACTAGCGGCATGATCAAGAACATACGCCCCAAAGTCAGTAGTAAAGAAATGAACAAGTTTTTCTACCGGTATGCGTTCGGCGATGTCTCTGCTGATGACTTCATCATCAACCAGCTGCCTTATCTTATCCTCTATGCTTTCCTGAGAAGGCTCTTCCCTTAAATCCAAAGCTTGAAGAATCAGATGAGTCGCTTTACCAATTTCAGCAGGACTCGGTTTAAGCACTTCAGCCATAAAACTCGGTTTCGCCAGTTCATCTTCAACATAGCGGTGTGCGCGTCTCGGTTTCGACACATCGATTTTAACCATCTGGCCATCATCGGGTTCTTCGAATAGACGCTTGATTTCGGAAACAGACTGGTAGCTTGTTGTCTGAGTTGCCAAGGCATAGTCATAAGAATGAGACATCAGTTCATAAGCCTGCTGTATTGTTTCCTTCACTGACTTATCTGCCTCTTCCAGACTCATACCGTTTTTCAAGTCATCAAACCAGCTGATTTGCGTTTCACTCTGGAGATCGGTTAAGCGGTTTTCAAGTTCACGAGTAGAATTGAACTGAACAGAAAACGAAACATTATAGCCAGCTACATGTGTGTTTGTTGACTTAACAGAACGCTCATCTTCAAGGAGTTGATGTCGGATAACGCCTCTGCCAATCCAGTCCATGAAAGAAGCTGAATCAAGACGCAGCGGAACCGGCAGCACACTATCGGGATGACCGCTGACCTTGTCCCACTTGTCAATTGCCGATTTTTTGTCCTTGTATGAACCAACTAGAAACAGTTTTTGTTCTGCACGGGTCAAGGCTACATAAAGCACGCGCATCTGTTCGGAGAGGACTCTTTTTTTCTTCTCCAGTTTCAATACAGTTTCCGGCAAGGTCGGTTTGAGAATGCGCTTTTCGGTATCCATATACTGAGAACCGACCCCAAATTCTTCATCCAGTATGGTCTTTCCTTTTATATCCTGCAGATTGAACTGCTTGGACATATCCATTACAAATACAACGGGGAATTCCAGACCTTTACTGGCGTGAATAGTCATGACACGCACAGCATCTTCCGCATCAGATAAAGCGGATGGCTCTGCCAGATCTTTGTCTTTTTTCTGCATCTTTTCAATGAAGCGGATAAATTGAAAGAGACCTTTGAAGGCTGTCTTTTCATAAGCTGCAGCCCGGTCATACAAAGCATGTAGATTGGCTTTGCGCTGTCTTCCAGAACTCATGCCCCCCACATAATGCAGAAAGCCGGTATCTTCATAGATAGTCCAGATTAAATCAACCAGCGGACGGCGCTTGGATTCCGTACGCCACTCTTCCAGCTTATCCGTAAAGGCAGCCAGTTTTTGATGGAGCTGTCGGTTGCGTTCATCTTCCCAGTTCGTTTTAGATACAAAGGCCATCAGCGCATCATGAAAGCTGCCTTGTTTATCCTGAATGCGAATGCGTGACAGTTCCACTTCGTCCAGTCCCACAATCGGCGAACGCAAAACGGCAGCCAAGGGGATGTCTTGTTTCGGGTTATCGATTATCTTTAAAACGGACATCATTATGGCGATTTCCGTTGTCTGAAAATAATTCTGTGTATCATTAACTGCTGTCGGTATTTTCATCTGTTTGAAAATATCCTGTATATCGATATTGTTTTTCTTAGTCGGTGTCAGCAGGACGATGTCTTTGAAGCTCAGAGGTCGGTTGGCCTGCAGCTTTTTATCATAGACCTGATAACCGCCCATTACGAGCTCAAGAATCTTATCTGCCACCATATAGAGTTCACCTTTAGTCTTGGTGTTCATGTCAAAGGTGCCGGAAAACTCTTCTGGCGAGTCTTCTTCTGTTTCCGCTTCTTCGTCTTCGCTTGTTTCGTAGATTAAAATTTCTGTCGAAAAGTCTGTGGATTCCGGAAAAGCAGTGAAACCGTTGACGAGTTTTGCGGAGTCATCATAGGTCAGTTCGCCTACCTGTTTATCCATCAGCTGTTCGAAAATAAAGTTGGTGAACTGGAGAACCTCTGGACGCGAACGGAAATTTTCTGCCAGAATAATGCGCTGGCCTGCACCCGGCCCACTGTACCGCTCATATTTATCGATAAACAGGCTTGGATCCGCCAGTCGGAAGGAATAGATGGACTGCTTGACATCTCCGACCATAAACTGGTTGCCTGTTGCTTCTTCTTCCTTTGTCAGCCAATTCAAAATAGTTTCCTGAATTAAATTGATATCCTGATATTCATCCACCATCACTTCCTTGAACTGACTGCGGTAATGTCTGGATGCTTCCGAAGCAATCACATTGCCATTATCTTCTTCAGTCAAGATAGCCAGAGTCAAGTGTTCAAGATCATTAAAGTCCAATACTTTCCGTTCAGCTTTGTGCGCCTGGTACCGTTCGAAAAACAAGACAGACACGCGGGCCAGTTCGTCGATCAGTTTTTTCGTCTCAGCCATTGTTTCAACTTGTTCTTCAGGAGACAGGAGGAAATAATTATCTCTAATCTCTTCAAAATACTTTTTAGCCTTATCTCTGAAACTCTTCATTTCAGCGGCAGCTTCCTTTATTTCAGGTTCTGCATTTCGCTTGGCGCCTTTCCACGTGCCTAAACGCTGGTTAAAATCTATAAAGGCATCTTCCAGGCGATCTTCTGATATGGCCTTTTCAAGTGTTTCATAGCGGCCATACTCTTCCCCTAGAAACTCCATACTATTTTCAAGTTCCGGTTCCCCTTCACCGATTGTCATCGCATCTTCCAGCATATCCTTCGCAGACTCTAACGTATCCAGCATTGCCGGCTTGGCCAGCTGCTGATAGGTCGGCGTGGTGGACAGATCGTTATTTTCAACGGTGTAGCGGTTGGATAAGTTAGCCAGCCATTCTTTGGAATTCGTTTTCGAACGCGAGAAGTCATAGAGCTTGAAAATCAGATTCGTCAACCCATCATCATTTCGGTCATTGGAATAAGCAGCAGCTGCGGTTTGAAAGAGACTGTCTTCTTCTCCGTACAACTCTTCCCTTAAATCTTCCCATACATCTTCTTTCATCAGGGAAATTTCGGTATCATCGGTCAGTAAGCGAAATACCGGATCGAAATCTATTAAGTAGTAGTAGCGCTTAATAACTTTCAGACAAAAGGAGTGCAAAGTGGAAATGTCAGCGTGACCGAGTAACGGCAGCTGACGAATCAGGTGCTGCTTTCTGTGCGGATCTGTTTCACGGTTTATCTGATCTTGAACGGCTTTTTGAATGCGTTCCTTCATTTCTCTGGCGGCAGCATTTGTATAGGTCACAACCAGCAGTTCATTTATGTCCGTGTAGTCTTTGATTTTTTCAATTACACGCTGAACCAGAACAGTTGTTTTCCCGGAGCCGGCTGAAGCAGAAACCAGTATGTTTTTACCTTCATCAACAACTGCCTGCCACTGATGGTCTGTAAAATGGGAGTCTAAAGGTTTGCTTTTTTTAATGGTCATATCAGTCTTCTGCTCCTTTATCACTTAAATCAGTGTATTTGGCTTTCAATTTCGCGATTAAATCGTCCTGTGACTTGATGTCTCCCAGATTGCGGTAATTGTTCTGGTTGTCCGGCAGCAGCACATCGAACTGAGAAATAGGATGATAGGCTCCCCCAACAGACGGGGTAAACCGCTTCTTGTCATAGATCGGTGATAAGGTGTTCTCTCCCGATACAATACGGTTACCGGCTTCCTGAATTTTCTCACGGTTATGCTTCAGCAGTAAATCGAGATCGTCCAGGGTGATGAGTTTGCCTTCAATCTGTTTGCGCGTTTTGACATATTTTAAAGGGTAAACGAGTGACGGTGACTTATCCGGGAGCAGTAAGTCCATCTGCTCAATCAAATCGTCTTCTTTAAGAACCAGACCATTCAATTTAAATGCACTGAGCCAGACATCCAGCCAGTCTTTTTTCGTCAAATCTTTGGCTTTCAAGACAGGGTTGTTGATATGAGCATAGAAAGCACCTGCCGGCTTGGCTTTTTCTCCGAGTAATTCTTCCGAATGTTCAACGGCAGTATCCAGATAAGTGAGCATCTGCATCATGAGCCCATGGTAAATATCATCGAATTCCAGCTTTTTACTGCTGGATTTGTAATCGACAACACTCAGGTACAGTCCCTTATCCGTTTTTACTGTATCCAGCCGGTCAATCTTACCTCTGACATGGAGTGTTCCCCCAGTATTCAGAGGTAAAGACAAGCCCGGTACCCCCTGCTTGGAACCTAAACGTCCGAACAGTACTTCTGATTTTTTAGCCTGCATATTGGTTCGTTTAGCCTGAATGGAAAGAGCTTTAACCATCTGTTCGATTGTATCACTCAACTGTTTTCTGATAAACCGCATGCGATTCGACATCGACAGCAGTTTAAACTTGCTTTGTCCATATAAAGTCTGAAGAACCTCGTCTGTCACTTCCTTAAGATCGTCATTAGACAGCTTATCGACGGAAGTATTTCTGGCAACGATTGTTCTGAATACAGTATCCAGAGCGTCATGGAAAAAGGTTCCTGTTTCTGCCGGAGTCAGTTCCTGAATCGTCCGCTCCCTTAGTTTCAGACCGTACTGTAGAAAATGGCTGTATGGATCGAGATAAAAGCTTTCAAGCTGTGATACAGACAAGTACAGGTCTTTGCCATAAAGCTCTTCGGCTAAGGCCTCTGGAATACGTTTTGGGATGTTACTGTATTCCAGAGATTTTAAGATTGTTTTTTCTTCTGCAGAAGCAGAACCTTTGAGATACTGATAAAGCTTAAGCCAGAAGATGCCAGGCTGTAATTTGTTATCCAGCCGATCTCTCAAGATGGTAACCAGCTGTCCGGAAGTCTGCCTTCTGGAACCAATGAAATCAAGCAGCTCATCCTTGTCTGCATTTGTAAGAGAAGCAGCATCCGTTTTCTTCTTCAGCAGAGGAATATCTAGATCTTTCAGCAGTCTGTCAACATAAGGACTGATACGATTGTCCCCGGAGCCGTCATTTGCTACAGGGTAACTCAAAACGAGTTTTTCCGATGCATTCATAAAGGCCAGGTAAGCAGCAAAAGGCTCTGAAGCCAGTCGTCCGGAAGTTGCTGGACGCAAATACTTTTCTTCGGGCAGGAGATTTTGAAGCAAATCTCTATCCTCGTCGGTTAGAATCGAGTCGTTTTCTGCCGGCATAGGCAGCTGAGTATCTGTCAATCCTAATATAAAGACGACTTTCTTGCAGTTCGGTCGCGTCTTGTCAAAAGTTGTAAAGTGAATCTGGTCAATGCTTGGTGGCACAATACTGTATGTGGCCTGATCAAAGCCGGTCTCAAGAATTGATAGAAAAGACTCACTGTCCCACTCTTCATCTCCCAGCACATCCACAAATTCATCTAGAAGCTGCATAAACGTCTGCCAAACTTGTTCATGTTTTCGCGCTTCTTCCAGTTCCCCTGTTTCAAGTGCCCAGTCACGCCAGTTCAGCAACTGATCATTAACATGGTGTTTTTCAAGGAACTGATACAGCAAGCGAGCTGCATCCCGATTCGTCTCGGCATTATTTAACTGTTTAAAAAAAGGCAGGATGGCAGACTGCACAGCTGTCTTCGTTTCGTTTGCCTGCTGCTGAATCCGCTTGTCTGCGTCCAACTGATCATCCATCTCTTCCAGATGAAAGCGCGCATAAATCCACTCATCATCTTTAACCCAGTCAGACCCTTCATAACCGTATGCCAGCATGACATTTTCCAGGGTGTCAATGGATGAACGCCAGTCTAATGTTAAATTATGCCAAAAATAAAGCCGGTCTTCCTGTCGCTTGGGAATCTGACTGTCATCAGCAAGAGGTACAAACAGTTCCGTTCTGAGAAAGCGCATCACATCTTCATAGCGGAAGTAACGCTTGTTCATCAGCAGTAAACTTTGAATCATTTCTACTAATGCATGGTTAGCCATTTTGTCAGCCTGGTCAATAAAGAGCGGTATGTCATTTTCTGCAAAAGTGGACTCCATCAAAAGCTTATAATCCTCTAAATGACGGGAAACGACTAAGATATCCTTGTACCGGTAGTTTCCCAATGCAATCATTTTGTTTATGGATGTTGCAGTATGCAACACTTCTGCCTGTTTGCTTTCCGCTTCCCTTACTTCAATGCATTCCGAGGCATTTTTAGGGTAATTATCTTTTGATTTTGGGGTCAGCTCAAAACTGTCTGACCAGTAAGTTTCGAAGGCGTTCAATTGTTCACAGCGTTCATCACTTGCATTGTTGTATACATCATCATATAAAACAGGTATTCTGCGATTGACTGCTTCCTTGTATAAACGGTGGTAAGTCAATGCGGTCTGATAAAAGAAATCAGTTAGTTCAGGTGGTTCATCAGCCTGTTTTGCATCAAGGACCAGGGACACTTTTACATCTCTGGCGAACTGAGCCATCTGAAGAATCAGTTCCTGTTCCTGAGCTGAGAACTGGTGAAAATGATCAATAACTATAGTCGTTCGAGTCAGGTTCCGTCTGCCGACTTCCTGAATCAACGCTTCAATGACATCTTCTTTTTCGATATATTTCCCTTCAAGATCTGTCAAAAAAGCATTATAGAGCAGTCGGATGTCGTTTAATTTTAAAGATAAGTCTCTGCCCGTTTCCTTGAGATTTAATGCTTCTACTGAGGCATCCTCAAGATCATTTGGCAATACACGTCCTGTCCGCAGTTCCATGAAGAGCTCGGTGACTTTTTCTACAAACCCCTGCTGCTGACTTTCACCTCTGAACAAGGTCAGCTTTTCTTCATTTTCTCTGAGTATTCGTCTCATCAGCATGGATAAACCTGTTTCTGTCAGTTGGGAACGACTGAATAAGGCTGTGTCCTGTAAAAAGTACCAGGCTAAACGACTGAAACTGAATACCTGCAGCTGCATCATACCCGCCAAATGGGAACCATCTGACTGGTTTTTGATATGATTTAACAGAGACATTTCAGATTCAAATTTCATATGATCCGGTACAATGTAAAATATCTGATCCTGGTCATCCTGTTCGATTCGTTCAATCATTTGTTCATACAGTCTGGCCTTTTTATCGGTATGTACGCGACCCAGTATAAATTGTAAACTCATGGTATGCTCCTCTCTTGAATGAGTAAAAAAGAGTAAAAGAAAGGAAAGAAAGTTTGTCTGACCCTCTTCCCTCTCCAGTAATTATTCTGCAGCTAATTTTGCAATTTCTATCAGTACGTCCGTCGCTTTTTCCATGCTCTCAACTGCCACGAATTCATAGCGCCCGTGGAAGTTTTCTCCACCAGCAAATATATTCGGTGTCGGGAGACCCATAAATGAAATTTTTGATCCGTCTGTTCCGCCACGAATCGGTTTGATATCTGGTTCGATAGACAAGCGGCGCATTGCCTTATCAGCCAGTTCTACCGGACGCATGTCTTTTTCGATGACTTCTCGCATATTGTAGTACTGGTCTTTTAGCTTGAGTGAAATACGCTCTTCATCAAAGGATGTGTTCAACTTATCAGCAACAGCTGTTATCAGTTTCTTTTTCGCTTCAAATTCGTCTCTATCATGATCACGAATGATGTAACTCATGTTTGCTTCGTCAACTGTTCCAGTTACAGACACTAGGTGGAAGAAGCCTTCTCGCCCTTCTGTCTTTTCAGGCACCTGTTCCTGAGGCAGTTCATTATCAAAGGCAACTGCCAGTTTTAAAGCATTGATCATTTTATCCTTTGCCGTCCCGGGGTGTACATTCTTACCTTTAATGTGAATGTCTGCTCCTGCGGCATTGAAACTTTCATATTCCAGTTCTCCTACTGGCCCGCCGTCAATCGTATAAGCAAAGTCAGCTTTAAAGTGATCAACGTCAAAGCGGTCGGCTCCCACTCCAATTTCTTCATCCGGTCCGAAAGCCACGCGAATGGTTCCGTGTTTCACTTCAGGATGAGCGATAAGGTATTCCATCGCACTGAAAATTTCAACAATCCCTGATTTATCATCCGAACCTAGCAGAGTCGTGCCATCAGTTGTAATTAAAGTCTGTCCCACATAGTTGTTCAGGTTAGGAAAATCATCAGGTGACAGGCGGATATCCTGTTCTTCATTTAATAGAATAGTCTTTCCGTCATAATTCTCGTGAATTTGGGGTGAGATATTTTTAGAATTAAAATCTGCTGTGTCCATGTGAGCAATGAAGCCTATAATCGGTACATCCTTGTCAGTATTTGCGGGCAAAGTGGCCGTAACAAATCCATTGGACTCATTGTACTCAATATCACTCATACCAATTTCTTCCAGATCGTTCAGTAGACGCTTCGCAAAGTCTACCTGCTTTTGAGTTGAAGGCACTGTCATACTTGAAGCATCAGACTGAGTATCAATTTTGACGTAAGTTAGAAAGCGAGTAAGTAAATTATCGTACATTTTATCCCATCCTTTTATTTATAATAAGTGAATACATCTTTTTGAGCGTTTGTTTCAATAATTTCCAGGTTCCAGCCATTAGCTTTACTCTGGTCCTTTAATCGGCTGGCCAGCTCCGGCACACAAATGGCTTCCATATAGTGGCCGGCATCAATGAAGTCAATGCCGTCACGCAGCATATCCTGAGCACCGTGGTAGCTGATGTCTCCGGTTATATACAAAGTAGCATCCTTTTTCAATGCGTCCTTGTAGTATTTTTCACCTGAACCGCCAAACACTGCAATCTTTTTATGGGTTTTAGTGTCATCCGCAGATCCGTATCGGACACCGTCTACAGAAAAGAGAGTCTGGATTCTTTCAGCCATATCCGCAGTAGTCAGTTCACTTTCGACGTATCCGATTCGACCAAAGCCAAATTGGTCTGACTGATTTTCAAGATTATACAAGTCAAAAACAGGTTCTTCATACGGGTGAGCTGTCTTTAACGCATCTATTGCCTTATAGACATCCTTATTTTTAAGCAGCACTTCAATGCGCTGTTCATGAATCACTTCTTCTTGTCCAATTTCTCCTTCGGTTGGGTTTGCACCTGCCTGAGGAGTGAACCGTCCATAACCTTCCAGGGTATAGGACACATCTTTATAGTCTCCTATTTCTCCCGCTCCTGCTTCATGAAGGGCTTGTCTGACCTTGTCAGCAGCATAGTCGGGTACATACACAGCCAGCTTCTTATACCCCTGTCTCGCATTTACAGAGACGATGTCACGCTTGTCTGCCTTCAGGCCAATATGGTCTGCCAGCCAGTCATTCAAGCCGTTCTCAGCCGCATCAAGGTTCGTGTGGGCTGAATAAACGGCAATATCCGATTTCAGCAGCTCAATGTAATCCCGGCGTCGGGAATCGTCGCTGTTCAGAGTCTTCAATGATTTAAAAATGGCCGGGTGATGAGTAATCAGCAAATCGACCTCTTTTTCTTTGGCTTCCTGAATCGTTTGTGCATCCACATCCAGAGCCAGTAGGATTTTACTGACCGGCTGGTCGACTGAACCGAAGGACAGACCGATGGGATCCCAATCTTCTGCCAGTTCAGGAGGAGCAATTCGGTCCATAACCTGGATAATATCTTTTACAGTTACCTCGCTCATCCAATCATCTCCTCTATCAGTTCTATTGCCTCATTCAAACGTGTAATTTTCTCCTGGTCAGGCTGTTTAGACTGTCTGACTTGATTTAAAATAAAGGTATACGTCTTCAACTGCTGCTGCCATTTTGTTAGAAATACATCTGATTTCTCTTTCATCAGAAATGGTCCGAAAAACAGTTCTTGCTTTGTATACTCAACGGGCTTTTCAGAAGGCACAGCCTTGATGATTTCATATATTTTATCGTTTTCCCTGATTATTTCTTCAGCGACAATGTTGTACTGGTTAATCATCAGGAATTCGCGTACCGTTTCTTCAAAGACATTGGGCTGAAGAATGAGTGTTTCCCTACCTGTCAGACGGTTGTTCTTCTGTCCTTTCTCCAGTATCTCGCGAATCAGCGAGCCCCCCATACCGGCTACAACGACTGTATCGATTGCATCGGTTGTCTTAATTACATCCAACCCGTCACCCAATCGGACAGCCACTTTATCCTTTAGTCCTCTGTGACTTACTTCTTTAAAAGCATTTTTGAATGGTCCCTTAACCACTTCACCGGCTACAGCAAACTCAATAATACCGCGATCCGCTAAATAACATGGCAAATAAGCATGGTCTGAACCAATGTCAGCCAGTCGGGCTCCTTTTTCTACATAATCAGCGACTGTCGTCAGGCGCTGTGATAAATTTTCTGAATTCATAGTCCACCTCACTCATATTTACCTATTCATTTTACCAGTTTTAACGCTGGATTGAAAAGCCTATATGTTTTATAATTCTCTTCAATCTGACGGGTAGGAATTAGTATTGCAAACTATGATTAAATGGGAGTTAATCGTTCTTCGCAAGCTCTAAATTATACGACTCATTATTAATAGCTTAATAATCATTCTTTAGATTATTATGAACAGATGAGGCATGATTAAAGTAAGGTTAATCATGCTTGGTATTAGTTTGATCGGATGAAGAATGATTATAGGCATAATCATTCTCCTAACTATAAGACATAACACATTAGGTATGTCCACTGCTTTTTATATGGGCACAGGATTAGACCAGCTATTGTCTATAAAAAACCTGCAGAGGGCTTTTTCCCTCTGCAGGTTTTTACAAATTATTCTGTTCTAGAATTAATTTTTAAAATTATCCTTGTCCTGTTCACGGTCATACTCGCGTCCTTCTGTTAATGGATCATTAGGATCGTCTGTTTTACGGTTGGAATTCAGAAGCGCATCTGAAGTGTTATACTGCTCCAAATCCTTTCCTTCTGCATTCTCAACTGCAATGACGTATTTACCATCAGCTAGATCGTCACGGTATGGATAGAGAATATCGTCATTTGTATTGTAATCGTCACGCTTTTTCTCTTCTTCATGATCATAAGAATCTGGAGTAAAGGCATCTTTTACCTTATCCCACATGGAACGGTCATCTCTGTC
>RECC01000065.1 GCA_007692455.1 Alkalibacterium sp.
TACTGAATCGCGTCGCGTCCGGCTTTCTCGTCTTCGACCACTACAAACTGGCTCGCTGCACCTAGCACAACGTCAATCGCTTCAGTGTAGTCGACCGGCACGTCCATCAAGTCCGCTACGGTTCCAACAATACCGTTCAGTTTATTCTTAGCTGTCATCACGGCCTTAACGCCCGCAAAATACCCGGCGTAGTTTTCCTGCATTTCAATCAGACTTTGTCGTTTGGCCTGTGCCCGGTTCAGTTTCTGTTCGAGCTGGTTCAAGCGATCAGTTTTCTGTCTGTAGGTTGATTCGATTTGCTGGAGAGACTCTCGTGTCTTTTTAAAGTCTGTCAGCAAAATATCAATCTCTTCTTTAAGCGACTGCAGGGCCGCTTCTTTTTCTTTTAAGCTGACTTCTGTCTCGGACAGTTTTTCTGTCACCGATTGAACGAGACGGGTCTGCTTTTCTGAAGACAAGGTGGTCTGACTGAGTTGTTTCGTTAAGTAAGTTTCTTCATTTTTCAAAGACGTTTTCTGCTGCATCGCTTCAATGTATTCTGAACGCAATGCCTCGATGGCTTCTTCCTTGTTGCCCATCAAGCGCGCCAGCTGGTCTTCTTTCTGCTTGTAGGAAGTTTTCAGTTCAGTAACGACTGCATTTTGCGCATCCACTTCTTTTTGGAGCTGCTGCTCTTCTGTTTTCAGTGTCTCCAGCTGGGCCTGTGCTTTCGCTAGACTGTTTTCTTTTTCACTCAAAAAGGCATCTTGATGCTTTTCTTTTTCTTCTACCAGTCTCAGGCGGGATTCGGTTCGTTCAATCTGCTTGACCGATTCAATGAACTGTTCATGAATGGCGTCACGCTTTGCTTCCACCTCATGAAGCGCCTGTTTCTTTCCCTTCAAAGTCTGGGATTGTTCCTGCAGTGCCTCCTGCAGTTCGTCTGCCTTGTTTGAAAAAGTCAGCGCACGTTCTTTATTGGCTTTCTGATCTTTGGCGTATTCATCAATGCGCATGACGGATAAGGCAATATCCAAATCAGTCAGTTCTTCTTTCTGCTTCACAAAACTTTGCGCAATGTCTTTTTGTTCTTTGAGCGGTTCAACTTGGGCTTTCAGTTCATACAAAATGTCCTGAACACGGTCCAGGTTGTCCTGCGTTTCAAAGAGCTTGCGCTCGGCTTTTACTTTTTGCGTCTTGTATTTAAAGACACCGGCGGCTTCTTCAAAAATCGCCCGTCTGTCTTCGGCCTTGCTGTTGAAAATCGCTTCAACCTGTCCTTGGGAAATAATGGAGAAGGACTCTTTACCTAAACCGGAGTCCATAAACAAATCGACGATGTCTTTCAAACGGCAGCTTTCTTTGTTAATCAGGTAATCACTGTCGCCGTTTCGGTTAATCCGACGGGTCACACTGACCTCTTCAAAGTCCACAGGTAAAAAGCCATCCTGGTTGTCTAAAACCAGAGTGACTTCCGCAATGTTGACTGCTTTCCTTGAATCCGTCCCAGAGAAAATGACATCGTGCATTCTGCCCCCACGAAGGGTCTTGGCCGACTGTTCTCCCATTACCCAGCGAATTGCTTCGATAATGTTTGATTTTCCGCTTCCGTTTGGACCAACCACTGCAGTTATGCCGTCAGTGAAGTCCAGAATCGTTTTATCCGCAAAGGACTTGAAGCCTTTGATTTCTAATCGTTTTAATTGCATGGTTCAGTCTCTCCTTCATAGTATTCCAGTTAGTCATGAATACTACGATTCATTGGCTTCCTCAAGCGAATCCAATGCCACCTTGGCAGCTGACTGTTCGGCCGCTTTCTTGGAGCGCCCGCTTCCTTTTCCGAAAGAATCGCCTTCGACAAATACTTCGACGATAAATTCCTTCTGGTGATCCGGACCGGTATGGCCAACCACCTTGTATTCTATTGTCACAACACCGTTGCGCTGCAATAATTCCTGCAGAGCGGTCTTGTGATCCATCCCATGAGAGAAAGCACCGGAATCAATTTTTGGAAATAAAATCGCCTTGAGAATTTCCTTGACGGTCTCCATACCCTGGTCGACAAATACCGCACCAATGAAGGCTTCAAACACATCACATAGTAGTGACGGACGTGTGCGGCCGTTCATCTGTTCTTCCCCTTTACCGAGACGCACATAATGGTGGAGCTGGTACTCCTGTGTCAGTTTCGCCAGACTTTCCGCACGGACAATGGATGCACGCATACGGGTCAGCTTGCCTTCGGGTTCATTCGGGTACTTGTGGTACAAGTATTCGGATACAGTGACTTCCAGTACTGCATCGCCGAGAAACTCAAGTCGTTCCAAATTTCTGATTTGCTTATCACGATGATCATTCGCATAGGATGAATGGGTAAACGCCTCAATCAACACATTTTCATCATTGAACGTTACACCAAACTTATCTTTTACATGTAAAAACAACTTTTTCATATAATCTTCACCTCACTTAGCCTATACCCTCTCAGTATACTTGATTTTAAAGGGAAAATAAACAAGTGTTGGGATAACCTTCAGTCATTTGTACAATAAAAAAGCACACCTCATCCCGATATAACAGTCCGGAAATGAAAGTATGCTGGAAATGGGTGTATAATAAGACGATCTTAGACGAGTTTTTTATCGAATGCAACGTGACCGGCAATATGCTTGGCCTTGTCTTTCGGTTCCTCATAGGACCAGGCAGCATCCTCTATTATTTTATCGCCGTACTTGACGGAATAATAGGTCGCAGCTCCCTTCCACGGGCAGGTGTACTGGGTGTCGCTTTTGACAAAATGCTCCATCTTAACGTCTTCTCGTGGAAAATAGTGGTTATTCTCCACTACAACGGTCTTGTCACTTTCTGCCAGAACGGTGTCTTTATGAGTGATTTTCATGGTCAATCCTCCCTTCCCGCTTGGGTGATTTAATCATGCTTCTATCTTATTCATTATAACCTGAATGATAACTCAGTATAAGTATAAACACCTGAAGACAACTGAATGCGGTATAAATGCATGCGTTCATGTCCTTTCAAGTAAATTGAACGACGGATATTTTGCAAGTTCCCGTTGGTTTCTATACAATTGAGAACATAATAACTGTTATTAAAATTTATTACATAACCCACCAAGGAGTGAGAAAGTGAAAGCAGCATTGAACGCTTTATTTGTATCCAATAGTCTAGCCTTTATATTAAGCCTTGTTTATGTCTTCTTCCCGGCACAAAATTTATACTGGAACGGCTTCGGCCTGTTTCTGATTATCATCCTGACCGCAAATATTTTAGTCAGTCTAAAAGACAATCACCATACAAAACTGGAGATCGGGTATCTGACGCTGTCCAGTTTGGGTTTGTTTTTGGTCATGGGGTTAAACACGCTTACCTCCCTTTATCCTAGGAACGCCTTATCCAGAAGTATTGTAGCCATCGTACTAGTGCTGTCCATGACAATAGTCGGCGCTTTTTTATCCAAAGCGGCACTGGCTGATAAAAAGAAACTGCACTTTCATCATTCCAATATAAGCTTCAAAAGCAAACGCCCTTCCCGCTTTAACCCGAGACGCCTCTTGTTGGGCTTTCTGGCTTTCTTGCTTGTGTTAGGAACTCTGATGGCTTTCTTTATGCTGGTTCCCATAAGCATCAGTATTGCAGAAGTGATTCTGTCTCAGTACAGTCTGTTTTACAGCCTCATTTTTCTGAGCATCGCGGCGCTCTTTCTTAAACTGTCCCATTTAAAAAGAGGCTCATGGGGATGGTACGGTATGCTGACACTGGGTGGGATGTTGTATCTAGCGTTCAACGTGCCGCTGGTTTTTCTTCCATCCATGCTGTCTCAAGCAGAGGAAAACTACACGGAAGCCTTTGGCGAAGACTGGCAGACTCTGGATGACGATCAGATTTTCTTTAGAGAGTCACCTGTCTCCCTGCCCGATTACTTTCTGGGTATCCAGTCAGAGCCTTATCATTTAGAGGAAGGTGTCCTCTACTATGAAGGAATGGAAGGGGTTGACGAAGACTTAGAGCTTCGCTTTGACGTCTATACCCCACCAACAGACGCCAGTGAGCTCCCCGGACAAGGGGCAGTGCTGATTCGCATTCACGGCGGTGGTTGGAACACCGGTGGTCGAGGCGCTCAGAACTTTGCTCAATTCAATAAATACTTTGCCTCCCAAGGCTATGTCGTCTTTGA
>RECC01000081.1 GCA_007692455.1 Alkalibacterium sp.
TTCCTGTGAAGCCGCTGGACAGCAAGCCGCTATTTACTATGATGGTGAGGATGGTGCGCTGGTCAGAGCGATTGTCTCTGGCCATGGAGTCCAAAGGCTTCAGTGAGAATCGCGTGATGCAGATGCAGATGACACTTAAAAAAAGAGATATGCTTTTTGCAGGGGGACTCCCGCTGCTTATTATCCTACTCAGCTTTGTGATGGCCTGAAAAAAGTTCGTTATAACTATAAAAATCCCTCAGGACAGGTCCTGGGGGATTTTATAATTCATCAAACTGAATCAGCTTAACTTTTGTTTTTTCCTTTCATACTCTTCTTCAGAAATATCTCCTCGGGCGTACTCTTCTTCGAGACTATCTCTTGAAGAATCACTGTGTTTGGGGTAGGTTCTGTTTTTCAGTATTTTCTTTAGAACGACGAAAAGCAGGAGACCTAGTAGGATAAGAAATATAACGATTCCGAGTATAACGTATATTTCAACTGGGTCATTACCAAATAGGGTGTAAATGAAAAAATGCATGGGAACGCCTCCTCACGATTCTTTCTTTAATTATATCACAGGCGGTACATAGGCATAAAGTATCACTGTATGCAGGGGCCGTGCCGGTCAAATACAAGAAATAATAGGAGACTTGAGAGTTAACTTAGGAGCGGTTATTTGATAATCTGAAAAAACATAATTTATTTCAACTAAATCAGCTTTTCATGTTGACATTCCAACTCGTTCGAGGTAAGATATAAGACGGTATTGTTTGCCGCCACTGTAGGCCTCGGAAACTTATATTGGATCAAACAATGAGAGTCTTTCCCCATTATATTAGCTCGGTACAGCTAAAACCCGGGAGAGCAACTATTGCAGAAAATTGAAATTTTGAATGAAAAATTTGGAGGTTAAGATCGTGCGTACAACATTTATGGCAAATGAAAGCAACATTGAACGCAAATGGTATGTAGTCGACGCTACAGACATTCCTTTGGGACGTCTATCAACAGTCGTTGCATCTATCCTACGCGGAAAAAACAAACCTACGTATACACCACACGTTGACACGGGTGACCATGTAATCGTATTAAATGCAGGTAAAGTAAAATTAACAGGGAAGAAAGCAAGTGACAAGATGTACTACCGTCACTCAGGACACCCAGGTGGAATTACTGAGCAATCTGCTGGAACAATCCGTGCTCAAAGACCGGAACGTTTAATTGAAATGTCAATTAAAGGCATGCTTCCTCATAACTCATTAGGACGCAAGCAAGTTAAAAAACTTCACGTATACGCTGGTGCAGAGCACAAGAACCAAGCTCAACAGCCAGAAACACTAGACATCACAAACTTGATTTAAGGAGGGACATCCATTGGCACAAGTACAATATAAAGCAACAGGTCGTCGTAAGAACTCTACAGCTCGTGTAATCATGACTCCGGGTTCTGGTAAAATTACTTTTAACGGTAAAGATATTTCTGAATATTTAAACTTTGATCACTTACACTTGATCGTAAAACAGCCATTAGCTGTAACTGATACAGTAGACAGCTATGATATCTCAATTAATGTTAACGGTGGTGGCTATTCTGGACAAGCAGGCGCTGCTCGTCACGGAATCGCTCGTGCACTATTACTTGTAGATCCTGATTTCCGTTCGTCACTAAAAGCAGCTGGACTGCTGACACGTGACCCACGTATGAAAGAACGTAAAAAACCAGGTCTTAAAAAAGCGCGTAAATCTCCACAGTTCTCAAAACGTTAATTGTTGGAGCCGTTGCGAATTTATTCGCTTACGGATACAATTGCTTAGGTTGTTCGAAGCAAAGCGAGTTACAAACTAAGTATGCGTTAGCTGAGGGACGGAGATTTCGAAAGAAATCGAGTACCATTCATTTTGCGGCTTAAATATAATATCGCAATACAAAAAGGCATCAGCATTCTGCTGGTGCCTTTTTTCATGTGTTACTCATGAGAAGAAAACATGATAAAGAATCACAATTATGAGACCAGCAATTAAAGAGGTGGTGGAACGAATGACTCCAAAAGAAAAAATGCAGAAGCTGATACAAAACAAGCAAGGCGGCGGAAAAGATATCCAAAGAGGTACGGCCAAAAACGATCAGAAATTTATGCGAAAAGCTCCGGTTATTTTTAACAAGTAATTGTTCACACTATAATATTCTAGACTCTCTCTGGTTTTCTAGAGAGAGTCTTATTTATAGACGTGTTAATGCTGAATCGATTATCCATACCCCATAATAAAAGGGAAGGAGTAATTAAAAATGGTAAACAAAATAAGGTTCGACTTGTCCACTACCCTGGTGGAAGGCAGTGCCTTCATATTGAAAGCCTAACTTTCGGAGAACTTTTTCAGAACCATGATTTGCAGGATCAATAAATGCAGCTAGTTTATCAGTGATGCCCTGTTGCTGAGCATAGTCGATACAGGCTTTACCTGCTTCGGTAGCATAGCCTTTTCCCCAGTTTTCTTTAGCGAAATGGTACATCAGCTCAATTGCTCCTAAATCAGAAGGAGGGTTAAATCCACAAACACCAAAGAGTTCCTTGCTCTCTTTGTCAATAACTCCAAAAGGGGAGTATCCTTTTTCTGTTTGTAGCCTGATATAAAATGTTAATGCTTTCTTCTCCTGTTCACGGCTGCCGGCCCCGCCGGAGTAACGCATTACTTCTGGATTTCCCCAAATGTTCATTAGGTCATCAAGATCACTTTCATCCAAGGTCCTTAATATCAATCGTTGAGTACTGGCAATAATCACTAAAGCCACCTTCTTTTATCTCGTTTTATTTTAGCATAATAAGAGCATTTGGAACATATTGGAGATACTTCAATCTCATGTAAATTACTCGTAGAACTTTTTAGTTAAGAACATAGGGAGAAGAAAGATAAGAAAGAATTACTGGCATGTTGTTTATCTCAGTCTTAAGTAAGTTCGTAAGTCCCCGCTGTTAAAAAGTTGTGTCTGTGAATATGTTGCGTAAACATAATACTCAAACTCAATAAAGCATCAGCATTCTGTTGTGTCTTTTTTTATTTGATCTAATAACTGCCTTACTGATTATGAAAAATAATCGCTAGAGTAGATTATTTAAAGGTGATGGAAATAGTGAGTCCAAAAGAAAAAATGCAGAAACTAATTGAAAACAAGCAAGGCGGCGGAAAATATATTCAAAGAGGTACAGCAAGGAACGATCAGAAATTTATGCGTAAAGCTCCGGTTATTTTTAATAAATAAACTTCTAAACAGTATTTCAAGACACTTTCCTTTTGGAAGGTGTTTTTTAAATATGTCTAACCTAAAACTGGCTGTTCAAACAAAAAACAACAGTTTCAAAACACTTAGTTACAGAATTTCTCAAGTTTTTCAGTCAAGTTTTATCGCGTTACTTCTGTAATAGTGCCATTCCGGAAGCTATAGTGTGAGATAATTTTAAAAACCGAATAAGAATGATAGTATAAACTAAATGAAACCGATGACTAGAGAAGCCCTTTTTTGTCAAAGAATAGAGGGTTATATAACACTATCATCGTTCTGGAAATGAAATGGAAGGTTTTTATTTTTTTGCCAGAGATGTTGAGAGGTGGGAAGGTGTATGCAAGCGCAGTTTGAAATGTGGAGCATGTTTCATTACTTTATGGTGGTTTTTCCTTTCGTGCTCGCGGTTATATTATATATATTCACTCGAGACAAGGCATTTGCAGTAAAGCGACGTGTTGCCATAGCGATGGGGATAATTTTGGTAGGCATATTAGCTACCAGACAGATTTATGTTTTCGGTACCGACGGCTTGGGTCCTGAGGTTTTCCCCTTCCATATTTCACACTTTGCCAACATCCTGCTGCTTATTGTTGCAATCAATCCTAATCTGCGTGTGACAAGTGCGATCGCCTGGTGCTTGGCTGTCCCTGCAGGTCTGGCAGCCGTTGTATTTGCCGACGCACTGGAAACATACAGTAATGTACTCAGTATTCGAGGCCTTTCCTATATTTTAGGACATATGCTGATTGTAGCGACGGGACTATATCTGCTGTTGACAGAGATGATTCGAATCGATCGGAGAGCGCTTTTAAAAGCTTATGCGATTGTAGTGCCACTGTATGTATTGTCCGTTATCGTAAATAACTGGTTCACTGATATTTTTAATGAACAATCCAATTATTTATTTACCTATGCACCGGGATCGGCAGCGCCATTAGTGTACTTGTACAGCCTGGGTTCTGATATTACAGTAGCTGGAGTGACATTCAATCCGGTCTACATTCTGTCACTTACCATTATAGGAGCGGTGGTCATGTTCCTGATGTATCTGCTGGCGAAACTTTGGTATGTCAGACAAGATTCCAACCTTTAAAGGAAATGGGCTAACTGAAAACAGAGGAATGTCGTACAAGAGTAATTGCAGTACAGAATTAGTCAGCAACTGGACGAATCGATACGGTTTCACAGGTCAAGTGATTGTCTACGGAAGGGATAGGAAGAGAGAGGAGGAAGTGGCGTTGTTGAAGGTTCTACATATTATATTTTCCATATTTGTACTTGCCATAGCAGCTTATAGCCTAATATATCAAAATTTTGAGTTTCAAAATTATATGATAGTTTTCTTAGCTTTAATGATGTTAATAGTGGGTTTAAAAGAATTTAAAGAAGAGCGAAAATTAGCAGGATGGACCTATATAGGTGTCTTTATATTTGTATTATTGGTATCAATTCAAGGTTTTTTATTAGGTTAAAGGCAGTTTAAGACTTTGCCAGAATAAAAAACCAGAAGATTCATTAACCATTTACGGTTATGCCATAGCCATGTACCGTTTTTTTGGAAATGAACCGAACATCAGCTTCCTTTAATTGGACAAGTGGGGCGAGCGTGTATCAGATGAAAGGCAAACGAACATCGTCTCCCTTCATTAAAACACGAAGAGAACAATTCAACTTTGAAAGAAACGCCTCTGCTTGCTATACTTATCTAGACTAACCAACAGAAAGGTGTTTTTTATGCGGATTATTATTTCACCGGCAAAAAAGATGACGGTAGACAATGACAGCTTTAGCCACAATCAGCTGCCAAAATTTATAAATAGAACTGAAGAATTATTGAGCCATCTAAAATCCTTAACTTATGATGAATTGAAAAAAATATGGAAAGCAAGCGACAAAATTGCAACATTAAATTATGAACGGATTCAGGAGATGGATTTGCGGAAAAATCTAACGCCGGCTATTTTGGCTTATGAAGGCATTCAGTATCAGTATATGGCTTCCGGTGTCTTAGAGACAGAACAGTACACATACTTAGAGCAGCATTTAAGGATTCTCTCGGGCTTTTACGGTATCCTCAAACCTTTCGATGGTGTAACTCCCTACCGCCTGGAAATGCAGGCAAAACTAAAGCATGAAGCCTATCCTTCAGTATATGCCTTCTGGGGCGAACAACTGGCTCATACGCTTTTCAATGAAACAGATACCATCATTAATCTGGCATCAGAAGAGTACAGCAAGACCATCACAAAATATAATACTGACGCGAAAATTATCCGCTGCAAGTTCGGTGAACTTCAAGACGGTAAGGTAAAGGAAAAAGGGACACTTGTCAAAATGGCCCGGGGAGAAATGGTCCGCTTTATGGCTGAAAACCAGGTCCAGACGCCAGAGAAACTCAAAGTCTTTAATCATTTGGACTTTGCATTCAGTGACGAGCATTCAACAGAGAATGAGTACGTCTTTATTAAAGGGTAAAAAGATGGGTACCCTGCAGGCATCACTAGAAACCCCATTAAACATGAATGGTTGTGAAGATGATGACGAACCTTTATATAATTGAAGATGATCAGCCACTTTTTAATGAGCTGAAAAAAAGGCTGGAAGACTGGGATTTTAATGTGCACGGTGTGACTGACTTTTCCAGTGTTCTTGATGAGTTTAACGCTTTAAAACCGGACTTGGTCATTATTGATGTCACTCTACCTAAATATGACGGCTTTTACTGGTGCCGGCGTATTCGTGAAGTATCCAATACGCCAATCATTTTTCTGTCATCCAAAAATCATCCATCGGATATAGTAATGAGTATGCAGATGGGCAGTGATGATTATATTCAAAAGCCCTTTGATTTTGATGTACTGGTGGCAAAGATACAGGCCTTATTAAGGCGGACTTATCAGTATCAGAATCAGTCAATGGACAGTGTCCACTTTAGAGAGGCTGTGTTTGATTTTAAAAAGCATAAAATCATTCATCTAAATGAGGAAATAGAGTTAACTAAAAACGAGTCACTGATTCTGTCAGTACTCAGTCAAAATCTCAATCAAGCGGTCAGCAGGGAAACACTGATTGAACAGCTGTGGGATGATTCACGCTTTATCAGCGATAATACCTTGACGGTAAACGTCAACCGGATAAGAAAGAAACTGGAAAGTGCTCAGCTTAAAGATGCGATTATAACTAAAAGCGGCATAGGGTACATGCTTGAGGAGTGAGAAAGTGTATTTAAAACAGACATTACCATGGTTGCTTTTGTTTTTGTTTTTTAATGTACTGATTCTATCTATCGGATTACTGGATAGTGCTATTCCTAATCTATCCGTTGTATATATCTGCCTCATTAATTCAGTCGTCCTGTCCCTGTTTTTAATGTGGGACTACTTCAGAGGTAGAGAATATAGACGTGAGTTAATGGATATTGAGCATATCGACGAAATAGACAGTCTACCCGTCCCGGTGACCCCTTATCAGAAAAAACTGCAGGCACAGCTATTGGAGATGAGAAACAGTCATTATGCTGCACTGGAAAAAGAGTCTCAAAAGACGGAAGCCAGCTTAAATGAACTGACAAGATGGATCCATGATTTGAAAATGCCGATGACCACAATGAAACTGATGATTGATGATCTGGATAAGAGAGATAGCGCAGGGATTGAGCAGGAATGGCTTAGACTGGATGCCATTTTAAATGACATGCTATACGAGAAAAGATTGACTAATATTCATAATGATCTCTACTTTGAACGCGTTGAAATCAAAAGCGTACTATCCACTATTATCAGAAAACTGCAGACCATTTGTATTGCTAAAGGGATTGGCTTTAACATAGATTTGCAGATTACGCATGTGGACGCTGATTTGAAGTGGCTGTCGTTTATACTCGATCAGTTAATCACTAATAGCATCAAGTATTCCAAGGATAATGAGGTTGTCATTACCAGCTTTGAAAAAGAGGGCTGGGTAGAACTCGTTGTATCTGATGCAGGGAGAGGCATTAGAGCTGAAGATTTGCCTAGGATATTTGAAGCGGGCTTTACGTCCACCAGTGACCATGGCAAGAGTGAAGCGACCGGTATGGGTTTATACCTTGCAAAAGAAGCGGCTGATGCTATGGACATTTCCCTGAAAGTAGAATCTCAGTACGGAAAAGGCTCTTCTGTTATCTTGACTTTTCCTAAAAAAAACAGGATTCAGCAAGTTCAGACCATGTGACAATATTGTCACATGGTCTTCTTCATATGTCACATGAATCGAATGATAAAGTGAAGCGTGAAGAGTAGGATAAGGGTAGAACAATAACGGAGGGTTAAGAATGATTATACAGGCTAAAGGAATCAAAAAATCATACGGAAACAGACTGAACCGCACAGAAGTCTTAAAGGGCATCGACTTGACTATTGAAGAAGGAGAATTCGTTTCCATCATGGGGCCATCCGGCTCAGGTAAAACAACCTTACTGAATGTGCTGAGCTCCATTGATCAAGTGACCAGTGGCCATGTTTTTGTAGAAGAACAGGACATTACGACACTCAAAGAGAAAAAACTGGCAGATTTCAGAAAAGAAGACTTAGGCTTCATGTTTCAAGAATACAATCTACTTCATACACTGACAGTCAAAGAAAACATCCTGCTTCCGCTATCTATTAGAGATATAGATAAAAAAGAAGCTGAGAAGCAGTTTGAACTTGTCTCAAAAGAACTGGCTATTTACGATTTAAAAGGGAAATATCCAAGCGAAATCTCAGGAGGGCAAAAGCAGCGAACCAGTGCAGCTAGAGCTTTTATTCATCAGCCCAAAATTATCTTTGCAGATGAACCAACAGGTGCGCTGGATTCAAAAGCTGCCAGCAGTCTGCTCCATAAATTAAAGCAGTTAAACAGTAAAATCAGATCAACCATTGTCATGGTCACCCATGATGCGACTGCGGCAAGTTACTCAAACCGTGTCATCTTTTTAAAGGATGGCCTGATATATTCAAGTTTACGAAAAGGAGAACGCTCGCAGGAAGAGTTTTACATGGAGATTATGAATAATCAGAGCGTGATTGGTGGTGTCGGCGTTGAGTCTTAACAGGATTATATTGAAAAACTTTTTTAAGAGCGTGAAGAACTACGCGTTGTATATATTTGCACTCATATTCAGTGTGGTCTTGTATTTTTCATTTGTCTTGATGTCACAGGATGACACTATTGCGGCAGAACTGCAGTCAGAATCAGTCATGAGCACAGGCTTTACTGTCGGTTCGGTCTTGCTGGTTGTCATCATTGTATTGTTTGTCATGTTTGCCAATTCTATTTTTCTGAAAAGAAGAAACAAGGAGCTGGCGCTTTTTCAGCTGATTGGACTTAGGCGAAAGAAACTGTTACGTATACTTGTACTGGAAAATGCAGTGATTTACTTTGGTAGTCTGGTGTCGGGTATTACACTTGGTTTTTTAATATCGCGGATGCTGCTGCTGCTTTTGCTTCGTATGCTGCAGATTGAATTGTCCATTGGAATGAGCTTTTCAGTTACAGCAGTGACACAGACGGCTATTCTGTTCGTTTGTATCTTTGTCTTGCTGATGATTCAGAACTTTATATTTCTGAAAAGAACCCGTTTAGTCGACATGCTTAAACTGAACCAGTCGATTGAATCCGACTACAGGGGGATTGGTTTTTGGACAATCGTTTCCGGTTTTTTGGGACTCGTTATGATACTTTCAGGTTACTGGCTGTCAATGAACATCATGGATTTTGGTACCGTGCTGGTCCCACTGCTGCTGGGCATCTTATTTTTGACTATTGTCGGCACCTATCTATTATTCAAGGCATCGGTCGCCTTTGTGCTCAATGTGATTAGACAATCTAAAAATGGCCGTTTGAATGTTAAAGACGTGCTGTCACTCACCAGTATTATGTTTAAAATGAAGTCCAATGCCTTTTTGCTGACCCTGATTAGTATCATTAGTGCACTCAGCATGGGTTTAATGTCTTTTTCTTATATTTCTTATTACTCTGTGGAACAATCAGTAAATGCCTCCATCTCAAATGATTATGTTTTTTACGAAGAAGAAGAGATGTTATTTTACAGTGAACTGCTGGATGAAAGTGGGATAAATCATGAGGTGAGAACAGTTCCTTTTTTGAACTATGAAGCAACAGGTGAAGGAATAACAATCAACACTCCACGAGGGGGTTCCGAGATTGATCTGGTTATTGTCAGCGCTGATCATATAGAATCTGCTACAGTAAAGGAGAATGAAATAATTATTAAGGGGTTAATATCGACCCTGGATGCCTTTATGAATTTTGAAATAAATAGTCCAATTACATTGTTTAATAGTGATTATGAACAGACTCTGGAATTGATTGAGGTTGATGGAGAAGCCATCTTACCTTCTCATGTGGCCCGTGGAGCTCTTCAAGCAGTTGTCTCAAATGAGGTTTACCAGAAACTGGAGGAGCAGTATACCTACGATGAAGAACTAAGGGATAATCTGGTCAGTTATGCTATAGATATTTCTGAAGAAGACAGCCAGGAGATTTTTGAGCTGATGAATCAGGATGGTCATCATTCGTTTGAATCAAGAATCAATCAATATACCGTTCAGATGCAGGGAGCAGGAGTCATGATGTTTGTGATTGGTTTTGTCGGAATTGCCTTTTTAATGACCACGGGCTGCATTCTTTACTTCAAGCAAGTTGGGGAGGGTGAAGATGAAAAGGAGAGCTACAAAATTTTGAGAAAACTGGGCTTCACAGTAAATGAACTGGTCAAAGGATTGACGATTAAAGTGGTTCTCACATTCGGGATTCCTTTACTTATGGGACTGCTACACACCTATTTCGCTGTGAATGCTGGCTGGTTCATCTTCGGCAGTGAAATGTGGTTACCGATGTTGACTGTGATGATCGGCTATGTCTTCTTGTACTTGATTTTTGCCTTTTTCTCTCTTTTGTACTATAAAAAAATTGTCAGAGAAAGTATATAGGCCAGTTAATCAAATGTGGACCGTCTATCGAACGTTTGTCTAATTGTCTATCAGATTTCTGTACGACAGCTAAGCAGGCTAAAAGACACCTTCCATTCCGGAAGGTGTCTTCTGCATTAGTGCATCAGAACGTAAAATGATTCGTCAGTAAGTAGAAGCTGCAAAACTTAAACCACAGGCATCCTGTAAGCATTCTCTATTCTTTCCTTGTATACTGGAAATGGTGACAATAAACAACTTACAAGAAAGTAGGAATAGTAATGAAAAGTAGAGCAGCCGTAGCATTTGGGCCTAATCAGCCACTAGAAATAGTTGAAATCGATGTCGCAGAACCGAAAGCAAACGAGGTGCGCGTTAAGATAATTAATACCTCTGTCTGTCACACCGATGCCTTCACACTGTCCGGTGAAGATCCTGAAGGGGTATTTCCAGCAGTCTTGGGTCATGAAGGTGGCGGAATCGTTGAGTCTGTCGGAGAAGGCGTCACAGGATTCAAACCGGGAGACCATGTGATTCCTTTATATACCGCAGAATGTGGCGAATGCAAATTCTGCTTGTCAGGTAAAACTAATTTATGTAGTTCTGTCCGTGAAACGCAAGGGAAGGGTTTGATGAAAGACGGAACCACTCGTTTTTCTTATAAGGGTGAACCCATCTATCACTACATGGGGACCAGCACCTTCAGTGAATACACAGTGGTCAATGACGTTAATCTTGTCAAAGTTGATGAGAGTGCACCTTTGGAAAAAGTCTGCCTGCTTGGATGCGGCGTGACGACCGGCATGGGAGCTGTCAAGAACACAGCGAAGGTAGAAGAAAGTGCAGTCGCTGCTGTATTTGGTCTGGGAGCAATTGGACTGGCTGCAATTCAAGGCCTAGTCAAGGCGAAAGCCAAGCGCATCATCGCTATCGATATTAATCCGGATAAGTGGCCATTAGCTGAAAAAATGGGTGCGACCGAGTTCGTCAATCCCAATGACCATGACCGTCCGATTCAGGACGTCATCGTTGAAATGACAGACGGCGGAGTGGACTACAGCTTTGAGTGTATAGGAAACGTTGATGTTATGCGCTCTGCATTGGAGTGTTGCCATAAAGGATGGGGCGAGAGCATCATATTAGGCGTGGCAGGAGCAGGCAAGGAAATCAGTACCCGTCCGTTCCAACTGGTAACTGGTCGAGTCTGGCGCGGTTCAGCCTTTGGTGGAGTAAAAGGCAAAACGGAACTACCAGGCATGGTGTTGAATTATATGGACGGAGAAATCGATCTGGACTCCTTTATTACCCATAACCTTACATTTGAGGAAATCAATGATGCCTTTGAGCTGCTGCATAAAGGCGAGTCTATTCGAACCGTTTTAGCTTATTAAACGACACAGATTAATGAAGGAGGAAACTGTGTGACTGAACTGGAAAAACTGGAAAAACTGGAAGAACATAAGGTGTTTGGTGGCATGCAATATAAGTACCGTCACCATTCCCAGCTACTGAAGAGTAAAATGACGTTCAGCTTATTTTTACCGGACAAAGAGGCCTTTCCTGATCCACCTGTTTTATGGTGGCTGTCGGGTCTGACGTGTAACGACGATAACTTTACGCATAAAGCAGGCGCCCAAAGAGCGGCTTCGCGACTGGGTGTAGCCATGGTGGTTCCGGATACGAGTCCCAGAGGCGAAGCTATAGCAGACTCAGACGACTATGATTTGGGTCAGGGGGCAGGCTTTTATCTGAATGCAACTGAAGAACCTTGGGCAGCTAACTATCAGATGGCAGACTATGTTCTAAAGGAATTGACTGAAATAGTGAGAGACGAGTTTAACTTACAGGGGCCTGAATTTTTGTCGGGACACTCGATGGGAGGCCACGGTGCACTGGTTCTGGGACTAAAAAATCCAGAGCGTTTTCAGTCAATCACTGCCTTCGCACCAATTGTGAATCCCAGCCAGGTTCCGTGGGGCATCAAAGCCTTTACGCACTATCTGGGTGAAGACCAATCAGACTGGAAGCAGTGGGATGCTCTGGAGCTTATGAAAGAGCATACAGGCAAACAGATTCCGATACTAATTGACCAAGGGGATGCGGATGGCTTTTATAACAAAGAGCTGCAGCCGGAAGTCTTCAAAAAAGCTGCGGAAGCTGCTGATTATCCAGTGGCTCTGCGCATGCAGGCAGGACACGACCACAGCTACTATACTATCGCGACCTTTATCGAAGAACATCTGGAATTCCATCTGGATCACTTAACTCAATAGTCAGAAGCTAGCCCTCTATTTAGAATCAGTGCTTGCGGAAGTGAGCTGGCTGTTTTATTTGGAGGGCTAGTTGTATACTTAAGTAAAATATGGGCTAAAGGATTCACTAACTCACTCAAAGGAAACGAGGCTATCTGATGACAATAACCAACAATTTTGACTCTATACTACTCAATCGGCGCTCCGTCAGGGAATATGATCCCAACGTAAAGATTCCCCGAGACGAAATGCTTGAAATGATTCAAAAAGCGACACGGGCTCCGTCTTCGCTCAATCTGCAGCCCTGGCGCTTTGTGGTCGTAGACAGCGAGAAAGGGAAAGCAGCATTGAGGCCCTTGGTTCGCTGGAATACAATTCAAAATGACACGTCGGCAGCGATGGTCCTCATATTTGGGGATTTAAAGTGCTATGAGTATGGTGAAGAGATATACGCTAAAGCAGTATCGGAAGGCAAGATGACAGAAGAAGAAAAGAACCAGCAGCTGGCAGACATTATTCCTGACTATAAAAGCTTTCCGAAAGAAAAAATGAAGAAAGTCGTCAAACTTGATTCGTGTATGGCAGCGATGCAGTTCATGCTGGTTGCCCGCAGTCACGGCTATGACTCCAATCCAATCGCGGGCTTTGACCATGGTCCGCTGGCAGAAAGTGTCGGTCTGGATAAAGACCGCTACGCCCCCGTGTTAATGCTGGCAGTAGGGAAGGCGCTAAAGCCGGGAGAAGAGACCGTTCGGCTGGATGCAGAGAAGATTACGACGTTTAAGTAAGCAATGACTTTTTAAAAGAAAGGCAATCACTCAGGTGGTTGCTTTTTTATACACATTTAAGCTGACTCAGCTTATTCCTGAAATTGATGAAAAGAACGTCTTACCCGGACGTTCTTTTTTGTTATACTTAGAGCATATAGAAAGCGTTTTAATATTTATTGAAAAGAGGATTCACAGACACAAATTTTATTAATAAACCACTTTAGAGGAGTAAGCAGAATGAAAAAGTATATTGTACTGGATATCGGCGGATCAGCCGTAAAATTTGCTTTGATGGATAAAGAGACCATACATACTAAAGGAAAAGTGAAGACCCCTCGTGATTCACTGGAATCTTTGTTATTTGTGATTGAAAAGATTGTCCAGCCCTATACGGGAAGTATAGGCGGGGTGGCCATCAGCATGCCGGGTCGAATCGATTCAAATACTGGTTTTGCTGTGCACGGAGGTTCGTTAAAGTACATTAAGAACGTTCATTTAGCGGAAATAATTCAGGAGCGGTTGAAGCTGCCTGTAAAGATTGAGAATGACGGGAAAAGTGCAGCTTTAGGTGAATTCTGGAAAGGTGGACTCAAAGGGGTTCAGCATGGCGTCGCCTTTGTCTTAGGTACGGGAGTTGGGGGAGGCATTATATCCAATGGTCAGCTGGTAAAAGGGCATCATTTCAGTGCGGGAGAATTTTCTTTTATGCGGATAGATGGAAAGAGACCTCTCGACCGGGATAATTTTTTTGGCAGCACCGGCAGTACAACGGATTTAGTCAGTAGGGTAGCAGAGCTAATCGGGGAAGACCAGGAATCGTTTGAAGGACAGGATATGTTCCGTCTTATTCGAGAAGGCAATGAAGACGTCTACGCTGTATTTCAAGAGTACTGCAAGGGAATCGCGGCACAAATCATGAATCTGCAGGTCATACTTGATCCTGAAGTGTTTGTGATTGGCGGAGGGATGAGTGCGGAACCGATGCTGGTTGAAGGGATTCAGAATGCCTTGGACAAGCTGTACGAAAAAGATCTGATCTATGAAATGACCGGGTTCAAGGCCACCCTTAAAAAAAGTGAACTGGGGAATGATGCGAATCTGTATGGTGCCTTGTATCAGCTATTAAATTCTTAGAAACAATAAACGTATAAACTGTCTAGCTATGAAAAAGTATAGAAATGGCAGCTATAGGAAAAAGACACCTTCTCCAAAAAAGGTGTCTTTTTTGCTGCTCACTGCCAGAAAAAGGTCATCAACTGTTTCACTGATTCGTAGGCCAATCATTCAGTTAATCATGACGAAGGGCTTCTATAGGATCCAGTCTGGCAGCCTTGTTGGCCGGGAAAACACCGGCAATCATGCTGATAATAACGCTGGCCAGGACACCAAACAATGCATAGAGTGGAGTGATATGCAGTATGGTTGTGCCGAAAAGATTATTAACAGCGATATTTCCAATAAAGGCTAGTAATGAAGCAATGCCGATTCCTAATAAACCGCTGAACAGGCCGATAAGGAAAGACTCGGAAACGAATATGCGTCGAATATCTTTATTTCGTCCACCAATGGCCTTGATAACACCTATTTCCTGTGTTCGCTCAACCACGCTGATGTAAAGCACAGTCAGAATCATGATAGCTGATACGAATAGAGATATGGCGGCGACGCCTGACAAAATATAGGTGAAGATATCCAGCAGTTGCGTAAAGGTGGCTGCCAGTGTATCGGTCGAGGATCCTCCATAACCGAGGGCACTCAGTTCTTCTTTGATACTCTGTGAATGAGAGGGGTCTTCTGCATGAAGATAGGCTAGGTTAGGCTCAATAGTGACGTCGTTTTCTTCAGTCATCTCAATGAAAGTGTCCATAGTCATAAAGACAGAATCAAAAGCACTGGCGGGTCCTATAGCATTGCCAGCCGTATAGATTCCGCTGACTGTGTAAAAGCCGCTTAAAGCATCGCCATCCACCCTCAGTTTCACCTCTACTTCTTCCCCTATCATATCGCTTGCCTCATCCATCATGTTTTCGGCCATTTCTTCTGTAATCAGTACTTCATTGGACTCAGGAAAGGCTCCATGGAGAATATTGGACTGAGTCATGCTGGCAGAAATAGTACCGAAGTTCATAAATGGATGGGTGTCCTCCTCATAGACAACAGTATCGCTCCCAACTGAAAAAGACGTATACGCTAGCTCAATTTCTTCAACGTGCGGGATGTCTCTCAGTTCCTCTATATTATCCTGTTCAAAAGGAATCGTTTGAGACAGCTGGACAGCAGGATTATTAGCAGCAAACTGACCCGGACCTCTCTCAGTCGGTTCGTCTGCCGTTTCTGTTTCGCTTTCTGCACCAGAGTCCCTTTGAGTCTCTTCGGTCATGCGTGCCTCACTGATTAAAGGATTGACATTCTCATTCATCGTGTCCGTCAAGTAGTCATTGACACCTCTGCCTAGAGCAAGCATAAGAATAACACTCATGATTCCAATACTGCCGCCCAGTGCAATGAGAATGTTACGCCCCATTTTTTCTTTCATATTCAAAAGAGCCATTCGAATAGCTGCCACTAAACTCAGATTCTTATTTCTCTCTTGTTTTGTTAGCTTGAAGGTGTCCGTATCCTCCTCTTTTGTCCGGCGATCCTCGTCCTTGATGATAGCTCCATCATCAATCGTAACAATGCGTGAAGAGCGCGATGCCACACGATCGGAATGTGTCACCATAATCACCAGCTTGCCCGTTTTAGCAATGTCCTGAATAATATCCAGAACCTGGTCAGATGTCTGTGAATCGAGAGCGCCAGTGGGTTCATCTGCAATAATAATGTCCGGATCATTGACTAGTGCTCTGGCGATGGCTACGCGCTGTTTCTGGCCTCCAGATAGCTGGCTGGGTTTCTTTTTATAGTGATCTTTTAAGCCGAGATGCTCCAGTACCTCCATAGCCCGGTCATTTCGGGTCTGCTTATCGACATTGGATAACGTCATGGCCAAGGTGACATTGTCCAGTACGGACAGGTGGGAAACAAGATTAAAGCTCTGAAAAATAAATCCGATTTTCTCTTTATGGAAACGGACCAGTTCTTTTTCACTAAATTGTCCAAGGTTTTCCCCATCGACAAGGATGTCTCCGTCAAATGTCAAATCCAGCCCGCCAAGCACATTCATCAGGGTAGATTTTCCACTGCCGGATTCGCCTATAATGGAAACCAGTTCACCCTTGTCAAAAGATAGGTTGATATCTTTCAAAGCATGGAAGTGTTGACTTTCGGTAATGGGGTAGTATTTATTTAAATTCTGTATGCTCAAAAAGGGCATGGGATTTCCTCCTTAATATAAATAAGTGAGTAATCACTCACTTAACTGTTTAAAGTATAAACCTTGACGGGTCATACTGTCAAGGTCAATTTAAGGGTGAAGGCCTTTTTCAAGAAATTGGATAAGATGATCTATATCGGTATCAGACTGAGAAGAAGATGAAAAGCCCATGGATTGTGAGATGACATATCCTGCAACCGTACTGATGATAAAGCGGAGTATTTCTTCGTCGGGCCAGTCGACTAGTTCACCTTTTTCTTTGAAAAGAGTCACAATCTGTTTAAGTTCATCCACTGCAACCTTCGGAACAAGCGTAACTAAGTTATCCCGCATGGATTCCTGATAAAGGTATTCGGTTAAATAAATTTTCCATATTTTAAGGTTCTTTCCAGCTAAATTAATGCGTTCCGGCAGTACCTGGCGAAGAAAATCTGAAAAGGAGACAGTCTGCAAGTAGTCTTTATTACTCAACAAATTTGCTGGGATTAAATCCTCAAGAGACTGACTAAGAATGGGCAGGATGCTGGCATACAGCAAGTTTTCCTTTGAGCCGAAATGTTTGAAGATAGTTCCTTCAGCGACTTGGGCTGCACGGGAAATGTCTTTTGTGGACGTATTTGAATAGCCCTGTTCAGCAAACAACAGCAGACTGGCTTCCAGAATATCCTGCATTTTAGGGGTCAGTTTTTCATTGTTTTCAACCTTTTGTCTAAACAGTTCAAAAATAGAGTCCACAGGTCATGCTCCTTTAATCATATTAATTACATTTTACGTTTAAAAGGGAGAACAAGCAAGGTCTTTCAAACGCTCAGTTTTCTCTACAGCTGACACGTTATCTGTTGTATCTTATACAACAGATTGTTCTCGTTATGTTCTATAATAAATGGAGAATACTAGCACCATATAGGAATAACCTGTTCAAAATTGGCCTATTCACAAAAAATATTACAAATAAATGAGCAATTTTAAACGCAAGAAAGATAAAAAGTGTTATACTAACTGAAGATACTTGTTCAGTTTCGCTTTACATGAATCTGAAATAAAATTTACAAATAATTGGAAGAGGTGTGTTATGGATAAGAAAAGACTCATTATTTACCCGCTATTGTTTTTAGCAACCTTTGCAATAGCGACACAAGGATTTACCAATATTGGTTTTGACGGCCTGCTCGTTCCGCTGCTCTTTACCTTTATCTATTTTACAATTATATTTTTGATTGCAACCGCTATAAAAAACAACTCCATCGTTGATATTGGATGGGGAATGGGCTTTGTAATCGGAAGCTGGTTGACTCTGTTTGTGACAGACGAACCTACGGTATTATCTTATATTATTGTTGGTTTCATCACTGTATGGGGATTGAGACTGTCACTTAGACTACTTAAACGGAACTGGGGCAAGCCTGAAGACTTCCGTTATGCCCAATGGCGAAAAGAATGGGGAGACAAAGTCGTCCTTATCGCTTTCTTCCGTGTATTTATGGTTCAAGGTATTATTAATTTTATTGTCGGATCAGCGAGTTACTCCATCATCCGCTTCAACAATTTCAATTTTGAAGGATTCAGTCAGTTTGTGGTATACGCCGGTTTGCTCATTGCTTTAACAGGACTTTTGTTCGAAGTGATTGGTGATGAACAGCTGAGACAGCACATCAATAAAAAGTCAGGAAAACTATTGCAGTCAGGATTATGGTCGGTCACTCGTCATCCAAACTATTTTGGAGAAATTCTCATCTGGGTAGGTCTCTACCTTAGTGGTATTCCGATGATGTTTACTGGCGCCATCAACCCGATTTACTACGGCTTGCTTGTCATTTCACCGCTTATCATGAGTGCGGTACTGATTAAAATTTCAACGCCATTGCTGGAGAAAAACATGGAAAAATATGATGCATGGGAAGACTATAAGCAGCGCGTGCCGATGATTTTTCCTTGGGGAGAAAAAGGATAGACAGACAATAACTGGGTAGATACTACACAATCAAGCCAGCTTTTAAACAGGTTTCTGAAAACATCAGAAGTCAGTTTATATTGGCCACATGTCAATTGAGACGTTAAAAAAGATGGGAGAAAAAATTATGGAGACTATTACTCACAATGAGCTATACAATGGTTTGATTAACGGGGCGAGAGAAGTAATGAATAACCGGATTTTCTTGAATGACATCAATGTCTTTCCGGTGGCTGATGGGGATACCGGCAGCAACCTTTTCTCAACGATGCACAGCATTGTTCACCATTCAGAACTAAGAGACGATACGAAGACAACCGTAGAAACAATCGCGGATTCAGCTATAATCGGGGCCAGAGGTAATTCTGGACTTATTTTCGCCCAGTACTTCCAGGGGTTCAGTGAAGGAATTACATCTGAAAAAGTCATTACAATCGAAAATTTCGCAACTGCACTGAAGCAAGGTATGGAATATGCCTATCGTGCTGTTGAACATCCCGTCGAAGGCACGATGTTGACGACGATGACTGTGTTCTACGAAGCGTTAAGTAAAGAATTAGGCAGTCATGAAGCATTCGACAAATTGCTTGAATCGGCAAGCGAAAAAGTAGAAAGTGCAGTGGAACATACCACTGAGCAGCTGAAAGTCCTGAAAAAATCATCCGTTGTCGATTCAGGTGCAAAAGGCTTTGCTTATTTTGTTAAAGGATTCTTAGAGGGCATTCGAGGCCATGTGATTGCAGAAGATGATTCAGAGTCCTTTGAGAGTATCCCGGCTATCAGTGAAGACGATCATCAGATTGGAGACTACCGCTACTGTACTGAAGCGCTGATTGAACACAATGAAAGTAGTGAAGATTTAAAATCACTCATTTCTGACATTGGGGATTCCGTCGTTGAAGTAAAAGGGAAATCAAAAACCAGACTGCATATCCATACCAATGATCCAGCAGAAATGTTTGACCGTTTGTCCAGTCATGGGAAAATAATCGAACAGAAAGTCGACGATATGGTCAGACAGTATGACCGTATTCATCATAGAAAATATAAAACAGTTATTGTGACAGACTCTATTGCGGACCTGCCCGAAGAAATTATCGACGATGCACAAGTTCATGTTGTTCATGTTTCCCTTCTGGTAGGCGATGAAACGTACATTGATAAACTTACGATTACAAATGAAAAATTATTTGATGTCGCCAAGAATAAAGGCATTCACCCGACTTCTTCTCAACCAACAACGAGAAGTGTAGAAGATGCGTTCCGTTACTTGTTGACGTATTACGATAACGTTGTCGTCTTGTCTGTCGCAAAAGCATTAAGTGGAACGTACAATGTCTTTTCAAAAGCAGCTGAAAAGTTTGCTGATACCAATAAGAACATTCATGTTATTGATACGAAGCAGAATTCGGTAGCGGAAGGCCTTATCGTCTGGCAAGCTATTGAAAACTTGAAAGCAGGCAAGTCGGTTGATGAAATTCTGTCCGTTGCTGAACAGTCTATAAGTCAGTCTAAAATTCTTGTTAAAATCAACACCCTGGACAATATGATTGCGTCTGGCAGACTGAGTGTGCGTGCCGGTGGCATTGCCAAGAAAATCGGCTTGAAACCCATCGTTTCACTTGATGAAACTGGGGACGGTGAAGTCTTTAAAATAGCTTTCAACCCTAAAACAGCGTTGAAGAAAATTTTGAAGCACGTGAAGTCAGTCAATGAATCGAAAGGCATCAAACATTATGCAGTGACTTATGTTGACGATCCGAAGCTTGGTCAGGAATTTGCTGAACAACTGACTGGTATTGTAGGTAAAGAGCCGGTTTATATTACTAAGACATCCGGAGTTATTGCCAACGGTGCCGGGGTAGGAGCAGTTGCTGTAGCGTACATTACTGAATAGGAGGCAAATATATGGATTTTCTGATTACCTATGTGATTACACTCGTTGTGTTTTTTGTAATTGATATCGTCTGGTTAGGCCTGGTTGCCAAAGATTTCTATCAGAAGCAAATCGGCTTCCTGATGAAGGAAAAAACAAATTGGGCAGCAGCCCTTATCTTTTATTTCATCTTTATCCTGGGATTGGTTTTCTTCGTTATCAATCCTGCCTTGGAAGCGGAGAGTATTCTTGAAGCCCTGCTCAGAGGAATGTTCTTTGGCTTTATCGCCTACGCAACCTATGATCTGACCAATTTAGCTACACTAGCTAAATGGCCGCTGAAAGTAACGATTGTCGATCTCATCTGGGGTACGACACTGGGGGGACTGGTATCAGCTATCAGTTATTTCCTTTCTGCCATGTTTATTTAAAAGTGAATATGATTAAAGACAAAAAAGCACGTGTCCCAATGGACGCGTGCTTTTTCAGTCTGGATAGATCATTAGAATCCTTTTTGCTGTCCTTTGTAGGGGGGCTCTTCATTATGGATGAACTCTTCCACACTTGGTCCCGATAATTTCCTCAGACCTTTGATACCTAGGACATAAGTAGTGATCAGCAAAACGATGTTCATCGGCCAGCCTAAAATATTGTTGACGATAAAGTAAATGTCGAATTCACCCATCAAAAATAAGGGGACTTGTATTGCCAGGCGAACCGTAAAGTAAACAGCCCAGAGAATCGTTACATTTCGGTAAGCCGGGCGCACGTCATCCCTCCAGTACCACTCAATAGGCCATCCCCTGGTTATGTGGCTGGCCAGAGCTGCCAGTGGTTTTCGCAAGATGAGAGACACCACACAGGCAAGCACGATCAGTGTCGTAGAAATCAGACCCGGCAGGTAGTAATTAATGGCTTCGCCGGATAAATAGCTTAATCCGATGGAAAACAGAACCCCTCCGGTCCCAACCAGGACATATTTCTTAGTATGCCTTTTGAATACTCTATAAAGGATTAGACAAGCAAGATAAACCAGTGTCAGACCTGCGGCGATTTCAAGGGTGGATAAACGATTAGCCACGAAAAAAATAAGGGGTGGAAAAAGTGCATCGATAGTCTTATTTTTAAATACGAGTTGAAGCTGTTCCAGCCACTCTTTAAGTTTTTCCATCTAAGTCACCTCTGTGTATGCCGTGAAGTGCGACTGTCCAGTCTCCTTTGGATTCGTACAGCGCTTTGAGCACATAGATACTACCTGTTAGAAAACCAAAAATCATCATATTGATTACCCAGAAGATTATCTTCCAAGTTGTTTTCTCGCGGTAGACAATCCAGATAGAGAACAGGGAAAAGCCAACGTATAAGTCAATTAACGACATGACTCCCCAAGGGTTTTCAAGCAGAGCTCCACCATCTATAAAAAAATCTCCGTTCGCAAAAGCGTTAATCAAGCCTGCTGTCATTGCCAGCAGACAGAGCCAGGCGACCAGTTTTGCAGCTTTCATAATATTTCCTCCTTAATCATGTAGGTAGTAAAATAGCTGTAATCCCATTTATATAAAATGTTATTTTATATTAGGTTAAGTTTACCATAATTGTTTTAGAAAAAGTTGAGATACAGACTCTTGGTTTATAGAAAGTAAATAAGGGAAAGCAGTGTAAAGGAAAACTTACGAAAGAAATTCTTAAAAAAGTAATATAAGAAACTATGGATGTTTAAGGTTACTGTCAATTTTCAAAGAGATAGGCAATTGACAAGCAGACTTGACTGTAATATTAAAAAGCCCAGTATACTTTCAGTATAGTTTTGTGATAATCTTATCATGAGTACCAGGGAACTTATGAGACGAGTTATAGGAAGAGCGTATGCTCTATAATTTTTACCTGTGTTCTTTATCGTTACTCAAGCTTGTTTAGTATTATAATAGGATATACAGATTACTTAGCAGAATGAATAAGTAAGGGAGGCTATTGACAAAATGAACATAAGAAAACTTTTAATCACAGGGCTAGCCGGTTTATCAGCGACCGCACTCCTTTCAACCACTGTCTCAGCGGATGAAGAGGCAGATGAGGGCGCAGAAGAAGCGGTCAGAGAAACAACATACTTAACTGTCTCCGAAGAACCACTCTTATCTTTACCAGATGAATTTCCACGCCAGTTTATGTACGAGAGTCTGGTGGATATTGATTATCCGGAAGATGGGGTGAAAGGTATTTTTCTTACTGGAGGAGCGGCAACGGGCGAAAGCTTGAATCATTTAACCAATTTACTTAATGCGACAGCTTTGAACTCCATGGTAATTGATGTCAAAGATGATGATGGAACGATTGTCATGGACTTGGATTCTGATTATGACTATGTCGAACAATTCACACGCAGTTATGTCGATGCAGAAACACTGATGCAGCATCTGGAAGAAAATGATATTTATCCGATTGCCCGAATTGTTGTATTTAAAGATACACGACTGGCAAATGAGCGCCCGGACCTGTCCTTTACGGAAGAAAATGGGGAAGTATGGTCCAATCGGTCTGGGGCAAGCTTTGTCAATCCATACGAGCGTGAAGTCTGGGAATACAATGTTGAGGTTGCCAAACAGGCTGCAGCATTGGGATTCAAGGATATTCAATTTGACTATGTCCGGTTCCCTGAAGGATTCGGCTATATGGATGAACAATTGGACTATTCTCGTGGTGAGTATGGTGAAAGTGAATCAGATAATGTACAGCAGCGTGTCGATGCAGTAACGGATTTCGTTGCCTATGCACGTGAAGAATTGCAGCCTTTTGATGTTGAGGTTTCTGTAGACATCTTCGGCTATTCGGCACTTGTTCGGGAAGAGCCAAATATCGGGCAAAGTTTTACACGCATTTCTGAAAATGTTGATGTAATCTCTTCGATGATCTATCCGAGTCACTGGGGTCCAGGAAACTTGGGCATTGCCCTGCCTGATTTGGAACCATATAATCTCGTATATAATTATATGGAAGTTGAAAATGCAGTCCTGGAAGAACTAGGTGAAGACGCCCCTAGAACGAGACCATGGATACAGGACTTTACTGCTTCTTATTTAGGAGCCGGAAACTTTATGCGCTACGGTGACCATGAAGTGTCAGAACAGATTCGTGCGTTGCACGAACATGGTGTTGAAGAATATTTATTGTGGAATGCAGCAAGCAACTATTCAGAGGGAGCAACATTTGATTTTAATGAATAATCTATAACCCTTTAACTTTGGAAACAGTGTGATGCTGTCTTCAAAAGCGACAAAACGGTTGCCTTCAGACAAACTAGGATTAAAGTAACCCTGTGTCAGTCAAAATTATTTAAAGCATCAGCCTCGTGCTGGTGCTTTTTTTGACATTAAATCTATATTGAAGTCTTGCATTAGATTAAGATGAGACCAAAACAGCTTTTATTACACAAACTGATTGTGATGATGTTATGATGATAAAAGAATCGACAAAAATGGGTATGGGAATGATCCTTTGACCTAAAGAAGGGATACAGGGCTAGAATATAAATGAGCTGATCCCGACATAGTCCGTTCGATTGAATTAGAATATGAACAAGAAGGAAAGGATATTGATGAATGAAAATCAAAAAACATATGAGCGCGGGAGTAGTCGGTTTATCAGCTGTCGCACTTCTTTCAACAAGCGTATTAGCTGAAGATAATCCAGATACAGATACTGATGAAAAAACCAACAGGGAAACAACCTACTTAGAGTATTCACAAGAGCCTCTTTTGTCTATGCCGGAAAACCTGCCAGACCAGTTTGCTTATGATAGCCTGGTGGATATCGATTATCCGGAAGATGGCGTGAAAGGCGTTTATCTTACCGGAGATGCCGCAACGGGCGAAAGCATGAATGAATTGACCGATTTACTTAATACGACAGAATTGAATTCAATGGTAATCGACGTCAAAGACGATGACGGAACAATGGTGATGGATCTTGATTCTGACCATGAATATGTCCAGCAGTTCACCCAGGAGTATGTTGATCCGGAAGAATTGATGCATCACTTGGAAGAGCATGACATTTATCCAATTGCCCGTATCGTGATTTTTAAAGATAAACAATTAGCAAACGAACGCCCGGACCTGTCCTTTACAGATGATGAGGGGGAAGTATGGTCCGATGCGTCTGGAGCAAGCTATGTCAATCCGTATGAGCGTGAAGTCTGGGAACACAATGTAGAAGTAGCCAAACAGGCAGCGAAGTTGGGATTTCGTGATATCCAACTTGACTATGTACGCTTTCCCGAAGGCTTTGGAAGTCTGGATGAACAGTTGAATTATTCCCGCGGGGATTATGATGAAAGTGATCTGGATAACGTGGAGCAGCGTGTCGATGCGGTGACTGAATTCGTTGCTTATGCCCGCCAGGAATTAGAACCTTACGACGTAGAGCTGTCGGCAGATATCTTCGGCTATGCGGCACTTGTCCAGGAAGAACCTAATATTGGCCAGAGCTTTACACGAATATCTGAGAATGTTGACGTCATTTCATCCATGATTTATCCGAGTCACTGGGGACCGGGGAATTTAGGCATTGAATTGCCTGATTTGGAGCCATACAATCTCGTTTATAATTACATGGATGTTGAAAATGCTGTTCTGGAAGAATTAGGTGAAGACAAGCCCAGAACGAGACCATGGCTGCAGGATTTTACTGCTTCATATCTAGGCGAAGGTAATTACATTGAGTATGGAGACCATGAAGTGTCTGAACAGATTCGTGCACTGCATGAACAGGGTGTTGAAGAATACCTGCTTTGGAATGCAGCAAGCAACTATTCAGAAGGCGCAACATTCGATTTTAATGATTAGGGTGAATGAATACCCCTGCTGAGACTGTTTTTCTGCCAGCAAAGGGTTACGCTATTTAAATAGAATAATTAAGACCTGTTTTGTCTATGATGACAACAGGTCTTTTTCTATAACAGTATGGACTGTAGGAAAGTTTAGTCAATTTTTTTGGCAAAGAAAACAGACTCCTTCTGTTCAGTAAAGCCGTTTTTCTGATAGAAAGGATAAGCCGGTACATCTTTGTCGGTCATTAAAGTGATGTGGGTGATATCCTCTTTCTTAAGTAAGACTGTCAATTGTTCCAGAAACAGAGAACCTATACCCTTGTTCTGGCTGTCTGTCGAAATAAAAAACTCTTTTATAAAGTATTCTTTCCCCTGCCACCAGTTAAAGGTGTAACCCAGAGAGCCGCCAATCAGTTTGTTGTTCTCATCGAACAGGCCAAGCGAAAGGGAGTTATGGTTGCCCGTCAAGTCTTTTAAGTACAAGTCTAAATGCTTTTCGTCCGTCCATTCGTCAAACCAGGGTGAAGCAGTGAAGACATCAAGAAACAGTTGTCTCATTTCGCTGTAGTGATGCTTATGTAATGGACTAATGTTCATACCGTAAATTCCTCCGTTGTCCGTTGTTTTTGTGTGCTAGTCGAGTACATCATATCATATTTCCAGTTAATCCTGTCTAATTCAATATAGTTGAATAGCGGCATAAATTAACGTAGTCTGAAGAGTATATAAGCACTTGCCTGTTTTAGATTGATATGAACAAAAATACTATAAGAGGTGACTGAAGTGGCATTCGACTATGATCTTGATTTCGATAACATCGATTTTCGTGAGCAGCCTGAACTTTATAGAGTCGGCAGAGGAGAGCAAGGCGTGCTGATGGTGGAACCGTATAAGAGTGAGATACTAGAGCACTGGCGGTTCAAGACCCCTGAGATTGCCAAAGAATCATCGGAAAAAATATACGAGATGTACCTGGACTACAAAGAAGCCGGTGATTTTGTGGGCATGGATATGGCACGGAAATTCCTGCAGATGGGCTATACCCGTTCTCGGCGTTACGCCAATTACAAAGGTGGCCGAAAATACGATGAAGACGGCCAGGTGAAAGAGCGGGACATTGATGAGGAAAAGGCAGAATCCGCAGCTATTTTTGAAAAGAAGTGGATCATCGTAAGAGAAGACGAAGAGTACTTGAAGATGAAAAAAGAGCACCAGAAAAAATACGGCTAAACACAAATCATTAGGAGGCACAAATATGAAAGTAGTTGTTATTGGAGGAAGTGGGCATATCGGGTCTTATCTGATTCCTATGCTGGTTCGTGAAAATCATCAGGTTACTATGGTCAGTCGAGGAAAGAGCAAGCCGTATGTCAGGGACTGGGCCTGGGACAAGGCTGAACTGGTTTCGATGGACCGCAGCAAGGAACCGGATTTTGCTGAAAAAATTGCTGAGATGAATGCCGATGTGGTGATTGATTTGATTTGCTTCAAGCTGGAAGAAGTCAAAGAGATGGTCGCAGCACTCAAAGACACTGATTTGTCGCACTATCTCTACTGTTCAACAATCTGGACACACGGACGGGCAGAAACCATTCCGGCAGACCCGAACGGCGTGAAGCAGCCGCTGGACGAATACGGGCGTCAGAAATACGAGAGTGAAAAATACCTGATGCACGAATACCGCGTTAACCAGTTCCCGGTATCGATAGTGAGTCCAGGTCAAATCTGCGGTCCGGGCTGGTCAATCATCAATCCGCTGGGCTATGGTGGGGACGATGTATTCCAGACAATCGCTGACGGAAAAGAAATCAGCCTGCCTAATCACGGCATGGAAACCCTCCATCCTGTTCACGGAGAAGATGTGGCCCAAGTATTTATGGCTGCGATGACTCACCGGACTCAGGCTTTGGGTCAAAATTTCCATGCGGTATCTGAAGACTCTCTGACACTTTACGGCTACGCTATGGCGATGTACCGCTTCTTTGGACAGGAACCGAATATTAACTTCCTTTCCTGGGACAAGTGGGTCGATTATGTTGAGAGTGATAAGAAAGCCAGCATTTCCTACCATCATATTGCCCGCAGCGGTTACTACAGTATTGAGAATGCTAAAGAGCTGATCGGTTACCGACCAAGATATACGTCAACTCAAGTCGTGGAAGCCAGTATTCAAAGTTATGTCGACCGTAGCGTCATTAATGTGAAGAAGTAGCGTTTCTGATAGGCATTGAGACTAGTTGGGAGCGTAGAGGCTTCATTAAGTTGTCTCAAAAACAGTTTAGTGACCAGTTGATACGCCTTTTTAAGTTGAACTTGACGCAATAACGGTATTGAGACAAGTTGCTTTTGAAATGCTGAAAGAAGTTGTCACAAAAGCCTCTTTGAGACTACTTTATATGCAGAAATCAAATAAAATAGTGCCAAAACGCGTATTGAGACAACTTCACTGCTGAGAGATTAAAGAACTTGCTTCAAAACAGTTTTAGTGACCAGTTATGGTTTTGATTAGACAGGAAATGGTCTCGATGACCATTTCCATCAATTTAAAAACAAATAAAATAAGGAAAAGTCCTGCCGAGTCAGGACTTTTTTGATTGTGTTTTAAAAGATTCAGAATTAAAAAAAATTCTCGAATTGGAAAAGAAATTTTTTCACAGAATAATCTCTAAGGTATTGAGTCATCGAGTCAAAAGATTTATGCTATAAGATGGAATATCAAAAGCTGTCTATGTATCATTAAAACTGAAGTTCAGGAGTAGGTTAAAGCCAGCAGGAAATTCACTAACAAAAAATAAGTTAATCCATGCTATAATAAATAGCGGACAGTATCACCTAAATGAATAACCAAAAAGGAGATTCACACGAAATGACTTACGCACTTGAGATAAATGATTTAAAAAAGGTTTATACCGGTGGGGTTGAAGCCCTGCGCGGTATTGATTTAAAAGTAGAAGAAGGCGACTTCTATGCGCTGCTGGGACCCAATGGCGCCGGGAAATCAACAACAATTGGGATCATCACGTCTCTGGTCAACAAAACTTCCGGAAAAGTGAAGGTGTTCGACTATGATATCGATGGTGAACTGATGCAGGCCAAACGACAAATCGGTCTGGTTCCTCAGGAGTTCAATTTCAACCCGTTTGAAACAGTCCAGCAAATTGTTGTGAATCAGGCGGGCTACTATGGTGTACCGCGTAAAGAAGCAATGGAGCGCAGTGAAAAATACTTGAAGCAGTCCGACTTGTGGGGAAAGCGCGACACCCGTGCCCGCATGCTTTCCGGTGGGATGAAGCGCCGGCTGATGATTGCCCGTGCACTGATGCACGAACCGCGCCTGCTGATTCTGGACGAACCGACAGCCGGTGTTGACATCGAACTGCGCCGGGATATGTGGCGTTTCCTCAAGGAACTGAATGAGAGCGGCACAACCATCATCCTGACCACGCACTACCTTGAAGAAGCTGAAATGCTCTGCCGGAACATCGGTATCATTCAAAAAGGTGAACTGATTGAAGACACCAGCATGAAAACCCTGCTGGCAAAACTGCAGTTCGAAACCTTTATTCTGGATATTGAACCGACGGGCGCTAAGCCAATCATTACAGGCTTTGACAGTGAGCTGGTTGATCAATCCACACTGACTGTTGAAGTTGCCCGCAATCAGGGAATCAATGAAGTCTTCGAACAGCTCTCTGAACAGGGCATTAAAGTCCTGTCTATGCGAAACAAGTCTAACAGGCTGGAAGAACTGTTTTTGAAACTGACAGAAAATACCGATTTGGAGGATACTCATGTTTAAGCTTTATTTTACAGCGTTAAAAAGTCTGGCGGTCAAGGAGACCAACCGTTATCTGCGCATCTGGGTTCAGACTCTGGTGCCGCCGGTCATTACCACATCCCTTTACTTTATCATCTTCGGGAATCTGATAGGGGGGAGAATTGGTGAAATGGGCGGCTTTTCCTACATGGAATTTATCGTACCCGGACTGATTATGATGTCGGTCATCACCAGTTCTTATTCGAATGTGTCGTCATCTTTTTTCTCGCAGAAATTCCAGAAAAATATTGAAGAACTATTGATAGCGCCGGTGCCGACGCACATTATAATGTGGGGCTTTGTTGTCGGAGGTCTCGGGAGAAGTATTCTGGTGGGGACGCTGGTGTCCATAATTTCTCTGTTCTTTGTTCCGCTTCAAGTCTATTCCTGGGGCATTGTCGTTCTCACACTATTAATGACCTCGATTTTGTTTTCACTAGCAGGTTTACTCAACGGAATTTTTGCCCAGTCCTTTGATGATGTATCTATTGTACCGACATTTGTTTTGCAGCCTTTGACTTATTTAGGTGGTGTATTTTACGCCATTTCAATGTTGCCGCCGTTCTGGCAGGCCGTTTCCAGGGTTAATCCAATTGTCTATATGATCTCTGGTTTCCGCTACGGCTTTTTAGGCGTCATTGATGTGCCGATTGTATTTTCGGTGGCAATTTTGATTCTATTTATCGTTGTGCTCTACAGCATTAACTGGTATCTAATCGAAAAAGGCCGCGGCCTGAGAAGTTAAGTTTTTTCTCTTAAGCCATACCCTACATCATTTTTTAAAATTGAATAACAGGACCTGAAAACCGCAGTTGATCTATCTGTAGTTCTCAGGTTCTTTTTAGAGTAAGTCGATTTTTTACTACTAATTTGAAATACTTTAAAAAAATAAGTAAAAAAACTTGCTTTCTTATCAGTTAACATGTAAAGTGATAACTGTAGAAAGGAATGGTAATGGTGAAACGGAATACGTTAGCGTCACTTATCTGGGTGCGTATCTCTCGGTTCACCCATCAGAGTGCACAGTTGTCCAATGATTTTCTGAAACAATTTGACATTACTGCCGCGCAGTTTGATGTCCTGAATCAGATTGGCACGTATCAGCCTTTGTCTCAGAGTGAACTGGCAGATAAAATTACGATTTCAGCCGGTGGGATTTCGAGAATGCTGAGCAGGCTGGAGCGAGAAGGCTACATTCAGCGGACCAGTGAATGGAAAACGAAATGGATCAGTCTGACCGATAAAGGGGAAAGCAAGCTGGAAAGTGTATTTGACCATCAGCTGGCCTTCCAGACCTCTCTCATGGATGATTGTTTGACCAGAGAAGAACAGCAGACACTATATAAACTTATGACTAAAGTGCAGAAGCACGCGGAAAAAAAGTTGGGCAAGTAAGCTCGATTTTTTTAGCGAATCACTTGACTAGTCAAATTAAAAGGGGCGTAAGCTATGTCTACATTATTAGGACACCACCATATTTCAATGCTGGTGAAGGATGCCAAGGAAACAGATCAGTTTTATAAAAATGTACTGGGACTGCGGCGGGTAAAGGTGACGGTCAATCAGGATGACCCGTCCATGTACCATTTGTTTTATGGTGACAAGACTGGGAGCCCGGGTACTGGGTTGACATTTTTCGAAATGCCCTCTATCGGTCGCACGCACCGTGGAACCAATGCCATTAGTCGTATCGGCTTGATGGTTCCGTCAGAAGAAAGTCTGCAGTACTGGAAAGAACGCTTTGAGCAGCTTAATGTCTATCACGGCAGTATCACAACCTATGCCAGACGTCAGGCGCTCAAGTTTGAAGATCCGGACGGTCTGCAGCTGGTACTCATGGTAGCGGACGGAGAAGAAATGACTCATTGGGAAAGTGTTGAAGCGTCACCTGTGCCCGAAGCGCATCAGATTAGAGGAATGGGCACCATAGAAATCACTGTTCGCAACAGTGAAAAGTTCAAGCGAACCCTTACTGAAATCATGGGCTACCAGGAAGTCTACAGTGAATATCCAGACACGCTGTTCGAAACTAATAAAGCGGACAGTTACGGCCAGATACTGGTGAAACATCTTGACGGTCCCGATGAACGACCCGGAAGAGGAAGCGTTCATCATCTGGCTTTGAGGGTCAGTGAAGAAAGTGAACTCACCTACTGGGATGAACAGGCCAATGCCAATCATTTCGCCTCCTCCGGCTTGGTCGACCGATATTATTTCAAGAGCCTCTATTTCCGTGAATCTAATGGTATCCTGTTTGAAATCGCGACAGATAAGCCGGGCTTCACCGTCGATCAAAGCAGTGAACATTTAGGCGAAGAACTCGTTCTGCCACCATTTCTTGAAGACAGAAGAGATGAAATAGAAAGCAATCTTGCACCACTGGATTAATAAAAATAAAAAACACAATTAGAAAAGGAGATTTTCATTATGACAGACAAATTAAACATTGGGATTATTTTAGGAAGTACACGAGACGGACGCGTTAGTCCACAGGTAGGAGATTGGGTCAAGGAACTGGCTAATCAGAGGGGCGATGCCAACTATGAAATCGTCGACCTATTAGATTATCAGCTGCCCTTTTTAGGTACAACTGATGGAAATGAACCAGGTATTACAGAGTGGCGAGATAAAATCAGTGAACTGGACGGCTTCGTTTTTATCGTTCAGGAATATAACCACAGCTTCTCTGGCGTTTTGAAAAATGCTATTGATCACTTAAGAGAAGAATGGCATGACAAATCTGCCGGAATCGTGAGTTACGGGTCTACCGGAGGCGCCCGTGCTGCCGAGCATCTACGTGGTGTTCTAGCTGAACTGAAAATTGCAGATGTGCGCGTTCATGCAACACTGTCGCTCTTTACTGACTTTGAAAACTTCACTACCTTCAAGCCAGCAGACTTGCATCTCGACAACATTCACGCCATGCTCGATCAGGTAAATGAATGGAGCGGTGCGCTGAAACCGTTAAGAATCAAAGAAGAAGCTAACGTATAAAAACTATTTAAAACTAGCAGATTACCCATTTAAGATTGGGAATCTGCTGGTTTTTTAAAATAAGATTAATTAAATTAGGAAAAATCAATTTGTAAAATGAGTCTGTAAAAATAAAAGAATATTAAGTATATTCATTCGATATATTTGTCATTAACTGTGGTATGATAACGATATAATAAGAATCAAGTAACGATAGTCGTCTCATAAGACATGTGAATAGTTAGTTTGAATTAAGTCAGCTCAAGTTAAGACAGGAGGTGCCCCCATGAAAGGTCAACTATTTTTGGCTCCGTTGGTAATAGGGCTTTCTTTGGTTTTGTCAGGATGTACTGATCAGGGTGAAGACACAGTGGGAGAGGGTTTAGATTCTACTGAAGCTCAGGCGGGTACGTCAAAGGGTTCTTCCGCGGAAGAAATACCAGAGCCACCAGGACTGGTAGTCATGGCCGGAGAAGAGACAATTGAGGCAATACTCGGCACGTACAGTTGGAGCGTCGACAATGAGGACGGCACAATAACGGCTATAGAAGCAGATACAGCAGCACCGCCGGATTTAGTACAAGGCATGACTCCAGTTAATGTTACTAGTGACACAAAAATTGCACTGGAATTTGGTGTCGAACCCGACAAGTATACAGTCAGAACGTGGGAAGAGGACTACACTGTCAGTAGTGCTCGAGAAGAGGTTCTGCTTACACGCGAAGGCCCAGTCATTTATGAAGTGCAGGCAAGCTGGGCGCAGGGAACCGCACGCTACGCATTTATATTGAACATTGAATAATCAGTCACTGAAAACGAATAGTACGAGCAGCAAAGACCTTCCATTTGTTTATGGAAGGTCTTTTTTACTTATTTATCAAGCCAGCGGAAGGCACGCTTCAGTTCAGCTGTTCCGTTCTCTTCGTACCATTTGCCGTGAGCCAGAATGATTTTTTCTGGCTGCCAATCAAGCATTCGCTCATAGCATTGCCGGGCTTCTTCTTTGTTTCCAGCAAAGGTCATGCGCATATCAATCGGAGTCTGCCCATCGGGATGAGCAATACCGGCAGCTTTTTGAACTATACGCCAGAGAGGGTTAGAAGTCTGTTCGGGCTCGAAATTTTCAATCAGGTCGGTCAGAATCAGTGTCCGACTTTTTTTATGGAAAAAAACGACTTCCTCAAGTACCCGACTGCCTTTGAATATAAGCTGATCAATCTCTTCCGACCAATAAGGCGGCGCCTCGTCTTCCAGTGAAACGTCGAAATCAACCGGTATATTCTGGGACGCTGCCCGTTCGTTCACACCAGGACTTGACCAGGCTAGTGCTTCAGGGTAGCGCTTTTTCCATTCAGAAATAAAGGCATAGTGAATTTTATTTGGAGAGACCAGATGTTTTACTTTACCCAAGGCATCAATAGCTTCAAATAACTGTTCATCCGGTTCTATTGGCGAGTGAATCCACAAGGAAGCGTCTGTCAGCCTGACAACAGTCATCCGTGTCGAAAAGGGAATGCCAAAAGCGAGAACGTTCATTTTTATCAGTCCGCCGTCTACAATCCAGATATTTTTATCTACATTTTTGAGTACATTTAGCGGTTCATATAATGGGATGGACATCTCTAGGCCCTCGTTTCGTAAGTTTAAGAGTTAGCGTTCAGTCGATTTTTAATAAGTTAACTTGAACAAAATGTATGAGAATTCCTGAAACAACAGCGAGATAGATAAGCTGATCGTTAAATGTCAGACTGCCCGTCAATGTGAGCAGAATTATCGCTGCAGAGTATAGGAGTTGACCGGAAAAAACACGGATAGAATCGACCGTCTCACCTTTATCATCCTCTATAGCTGTTTGAGAGAGCTGTCTGAAAAATGGCACAGACAATAGTGTGAGTGCCAGAAGGCTTCCCATTAGAAAGTCTATTTCATTTAAAGAAACAAAATTTAGGCTGTCCATGATTACTATCTGTCCGGCAAGTAGAAGTAAAGCTAGGCCACCCACGATAAGGACAGATTTTGACCGCTCACCGATTGTAACGAGACTGACCGTGGTCAGCACAAATATCAGTAAATAAAGGCTGTTTTCACGAGTGAATGAGAGAAAGCCGGTAAAAGCCAAGGTAGATAACAGATCAATTAAAGTCAGCTTCTTTCCAGTAATACCATTGATGAGCCTCATCAGTAGGAGCAGCCAGAAAACCAGTACGGGCTGAAAGGAGTCAGGAGAAAAAATGGTAAAAAATACCAGGCCGGCTGCTTTAAAGGCTGATAGTGTGTGAGCAGGATCAAGTTCTCTTGAGAGTGCCCAGCTTAAAAAGACACCGCCACCAAGATAAAGCCCAACAACACCGTCGTCTGTAAAAAGCCAGCCCAAAGCAGTCGCGGATAAGGTAAGGAGTATGATAATAAGATTGCTTTTATATCGTAAATCGATTGACCGTCCTAGTGTAAAAATAAGATCACTCTCCTGTTTGAAAATCAGTTTTAAGTCGTCTCGTATGTATGCCTGCAAGCAGAGCGAGACTGAATCAGCCTACTTAGACAGGTGTGTAAACTCAGTTGAGCTTTTTAGCCGAGTGTGCTGAGCTGTTCTTTAATTCGTGCTGTGGCTTTTTCTAATGAAGATTCATCAATGGTAGTGACGGCTTTGTCGGTCGTTGTAATGGAATTCGAATAGTGCGGATCATAGTAGTGAGTCAGAAGATTTCTAACTGCTTCCGGATAGTCTCTTTCCTCAAGAGCCTGAGCCGTGGCTTTTGAGACCGGCGTGTGAATACGGCGACTGATTCTTCCGAACGCTTCGATAAACTCCTCATGATGGTCATCCGGAGAATAGTCAGACAATATAATTCGGACTCGTTCTTCTATCGGCAGGTCCACAACTAGCTGAGGGCTTTCTTCTTTATGCTGAAAAATACGGTCAGGAATAATGACTTTTCCTATGCGGGCACTTTCTCCTTCAACAAGGATATAAGGAGACTGCTGATAACGCATCAGTTCCTCACCCAGAAGAAGATTGAACATGCGCTGATTACTCGGTTCCAGACCAATCTGTCCAAAAATAGACCCGCGGTGACGGGCCATACCTTCCAAGTCAATCACAGGATAGCCTTCCGCTTTAAGCTGACGAAGAATGTGTGTTTTACCGTTTCCGGTATGCCCGTTCACTACGTAAAAAGGAGGCAGCGGGAGGACCTCCAGCTGCTCTTTCATCCAGTTCCGGTACGCTCTGATGCCGCCAGTCAGTCGGTTGACTTTGACATTCATCAAATCCGTCACTGTTGCGACTGTCCGGCTGCGCATACCGCCACGCCAACAGAAGACAGTAATAGGAGCATTCAGCTCTTTAAACTGCTTGATGTATGAAGGCAGTTTTTTAGAGAAAATTTCCAGTCCAAGTTCTTTCGCCGCATCCTGGCCTTTTTGCTTATAGGTGGTGCCGACCTGAGCGCGTTCATCGTCAGTAAAGAGCGGAATATTAATGGCACCGGGAATCGTCGCTTCTTTGAACTCCTTTGGTGCGCGTACATCCACAACGACGTGGCCTGCTTCTTTCAGTTCAAACAAGTCAGCTGGTGAAATATCTTTAAACATAGGTGTATCCTTTCTTATTGTGAAGTAGACATTTTGAGTCGATTCAAAGCGACTTGTTCCGCTTTGTTATTTAACGTAAATGTGGCCGGCCTCACCGTCGGAAACGTCTCCGATGATGTGGGCATCGATGCCTTTAGCTTCAAGTGCTTCTATCATACGGTCAGCTTCTTCTTCGGGAACTGACATGAGCAGACCTCCGGAAGTTACTGCGTCAGCCAGAATAATCTGGTCGATATCATCGAGTCGGTCCGCAAAATGGACGACATCTTGAACATGCTTCAGGTTGTTTTTTGATCCGCCTGGCACGACGCCTTCTTCAGCCAGTTCGCGGACGCGGGAAAGGACAGGCACATCGTCTCGGTAAATGGTCAGTGCCTGATGACTTTCGGCAGCCATTTCAGATAAGTGACCAAGCAGTCCAAAGCCGGTCACATCTGTACAGGCATGGACCTCATAGTCGTTCATTACTTCAGCGGCTTCTTTGTTGAGGGTAGCCATGACGCGTGTCACTCGTTCGATTTCCTTTTTGGATAACAGACCTCGCTTGAGTGCAGTTGTTGAGATGCCGACACCGATTGGTTTCGTCAAAATGAGTTTGTCACCCGGTTTCGCGCCCGCATTTGTACGGATACGGTCAGGGTGAATCGTGCCGGTGACGGAAAGGCCGAATTTAGGTTCCTGATCATCGATGGAGTGTCCGCCCACAAGATTACAACCGGCTTCCTGAACTTTATCGCTGGCACCTTTGAGAATCTCTGTCAAAATGTCCTTATCAAGATTGAAAATCGGGAAGGCCACAATGTTCAGTGCCGTGATGGGAGTACCGCCCATTGCATAGACATCACTTAAAGCATTTGCCGCCGCGACTTGACCAAAGTCATAAGGGTCATCTACGATAGGTGTGAAAAAATCAAGCGTCTGAACAATTGCCAGGTCATCCGTCAGCTTGTAGACTCCTGCGTCATCTCCTGTGTCCAGTCCCACCAGAAGGTTCGGGTCTTTTTTTCTTTCAGGAAGGTTGTGCAGCACCTCGCGCAGATCGCTCGGTCCAATTTTGCAGCCGCAGCCGCCTTTAGTTGTCAAAGTGGTTAGTTTTACTTGAGTCATTTAAATTTTGCCTTCTTTCATATGGGTTACTATCTCAGTATACAGTTTAACATTCTTAAACGTATACTGTTATCCTTGTACGAATTTATTTCCAAATTAAAAGTGTAAAATCAGATTAATCTGGGCTTTTTTCTCCCATGAAGCCTTATATTGAGTACTTTACTGACTTTGAGTATAAAAATCTAGAGAAAGTTGCGAGCAGAGTCCTAACTTCGGCATGCTCAAGAGGAAGACGCTTTTGAGTAATGCCAAGCTGGACTATCTTAGGTAAGCTCAGGCTATAGATTCAAGTGAGTAATGCTAAGTAGGACCACCTTAGGTAAACTCAGATGGAAGAATACATTGAGTGGTGCTAAGTCAGTAAAACTTCGGTTAAGTCAGTAGAAATTTCCAACGAGTAGTGCTAACTAAACACACCTTCGGCAAACTGAAAAGAAAAATACAAATGAGTATTCCAAAGGTGACCCTTCTTCGGCAAGCTCAGAAGAAAAGTCCAGGCGAGTAATGCCAAGGACCACCACCTTAGGTAAACTCAAATGATTACGCAGAGCGAGTGATGCTAAGGCCCTAAACTTAGTAAGTTTGGATAGAAAAAAAGTCAGTCCAGCTGAATTAATTGATTCCATAGGTTAATCCGAGACTGAAGGAGCGTCATAAGATATAATTAGCCTATAGAGAAAGCGCTTTTCGTCATTTACCTATTAAGTCACTTAAATGGATAAAAGAATCTGGAAAAGGGAGGTTAAGAAATGGTTGAAATCGAATGCAATCCGATTAGAAAAGAGGAACTGGAAAAAGGAATGGAGCTGCTTATGCACTCGTTTAAGGAAGAAGCCATTACCAGTCGGGCCTTTGACTTCACTAAAGAAAATACAGAACAGATATTGGTGAAGCTTTCAATATTAAAAGCAGAGGCCTACTTACAGAGTGGCAGTCCGATACTGGTTGCCAAGGTGAATGGAGAAATAGCCGGTATCGCGATTGTGAAGGAAAAGTCAACTTTAACGAAGAGGCAGATGCTGGATATTATCTGGCCGACCGGTATCCGAGCATTACCCCTTATCACAAAACTGAACTGGAGAAAGGCAGCCAAGCTTGGTCGTGCGATAAAGGAAGCGGAAAACATTCCCGAGCCTTTTATTACTTTGGAGGCTATTGCTGTTCACCCGGATTACCGTGGATTCGGTGTCGGAAAAGCGTTAATGAAAGAAGTGCAGGCGATAGCAGCAGAAGAAGGACAAACAATCTATTTATATACAGGGGACAAAAAGAACGAGGAAATATACAGACATTTGGGATACGGTACGCTGGAACAACGGGCGGTAGAGGATATTGTCGTTTATCATATGATAAAAAAAGCAGTGTAAGATCTTGTCAGAGGAAGAAAAGTAAAGGAGTGGTCATATGTCAAAAGCCGTTAAATTCTTGAGAGGAATCACTGTGTTTTTTTCTGGAGCAACAGTTGTAACTCTTGCAGGGGATCTTTTTTTCAGAAAACAGGTCAAAAAGGAAGTAGAAAGTCTGTTTGATGGTATTGAAGATAAGCACGCGAGAATATCCAGCGAGGAGCTGGAAGGTCTGCCCCCATGCGTTCAGAAATGGCTGACGTATTCTGAAATCATAGGAAAAGAGAAAATCACTAGTGTTCGCTCGAAACAGAAAGCGGAAATGAGACTGTCGAATGATAAGCCGTGGCTCCCGCTAGAAGCAGAACAGTATTTTACAACTGAAGAACCGGGATATATATGGAGGGCAAAAGTTAAAGCAGGACCCTTCATTCATATCGCAGGTAAAGACCGATATGTTAACGGAAAGGGGAGCATGCTCATCCAGGTGCAGTCAGCGTTTCCGGTTGCAGATTCAGAAGGGAAAGAGATTGATCAGGGTTCGCTAGTCAGGTACCTTGCTGAAACAGTCTGGTTTCCTTCTGCAGTACTGAATGAGTATGTGGTGTGGAAAGAAATAGGTGACAATACAGCCCAGGCAACCATGACATACGGTGGGGTAGAAGCAACGGGTACATTTACCTTTAACGAAAAAGGTGAAGTTATCCAGTTTGAAGCAGAAAGATACGGTGAATTCGAAGGTGAATACAGTATGGAAATATGGTCGATTTCAATGGGGAACTACCAGTTTTTTGAAGGGATAAAGGTGCCGACTGAAGGACAGATAGCCTGGAAATTAAAAGAGGGAGATTATTTATGGTACAAGTTTGTAGTCGATGATATTCAGTTCAATCGTCCTAAAGTGTATTAACTGTTGAACAGTAGGTCTTTACAGTAAGTTTGAATCTGGAAAAGTAGACCTTTATAAGGAGGCAGTAAAATGAGGGTACTGATTTACGGTGCAGGTCCGTTTGGGAGTCTGTTTGCGGAGCGTCTGAAAGAAGCCCATCACGACGTTACGCTTTTGGCAAGGGGTGATCGGTTAAGGCAGCTGAGAGAACACGGGGTGGTCATTAAAGACCATGAAACAGAAGAAATAACAGTCACTCGAGTACCGGTTGTCGAAACACTCGAGGAAGAGGATGAGTATGACCTGATTATTGTACCGATGCGGAAGAATCAGGCGCTGGAGATTCTACCTGTACTCAAGAAAAATAAACATGTACCTACAGTATTATTTATGATGAATAACGCAGCAGGCTCCCAGGAACTAGTCAAAGCGCTTGGAAAAGACAGAGTCATGATTGGTTTTCCACTTCCGGGAGGGAAGCGTGAAGGTCATATCATGAGGATGCTGCCTGTTAACGATAAAAATAAATGGACACTGCCAATTGGAGAAGTGAACGGAGAAAAATACCCACGAACGCAAACCGTTGCGGCTGTCCTGGATTCAATGAGAGGCTATTCGGTGGATATCCGAAAAGATATGGATGACTGGCTAATTTGTCATGTGGCCATTTTGATTGTGTCCTTTGTGCCGGCTGTTTATGCTACCGGTCAGGATTTAGAACGTTTTGCCCGAACCCGGGATGCGATTATACTGGCAATTCGCGGTCAAAAGGAAGCGTTCAAAGCACTGAGAAGTGCAGGTGTTAAAATGAGTCCAGCAGCAGTGGTCAGATTTCTTGATTGGACACCGGAACCGCTTATGATTCAATTTTGGCGAAAAGCCCTCGAGATGGATGTGTATAAAGTAGCGGTAGCGCATCTGGATGAAGCTCAGGATGAAATGTACCATTTGTATAAGGAATTCAGAGAAACGATAAAGTCTTCCGATGTTCCTACGCCTAATTTAGATGAATTGGAGGCATACTTCGATTCCCAGACCCCACCTTTACCCGATGGGAGCAAAACTCTTTCACCAAACTGGACCGGAGTGAAGCGAGGACTCATTGGGGCTTCGGCAGCGGTGGCACTGGGACTATTGTTAAAGAGGAAAAAGTGAACGATGATCTCTATAAAGGAGAGTAAAGCGGATGATATACACGCACAAGGGTCATTCTATTTATTATGAAGTGAAAGGGGAAGGCAATACGCCTACATTGTTGTTTCTCCACGGTGTGACGATGAATCACAAAACCTTTGATTCCCAGGTGTCAGAATTAGAGAAGGTCTACAGAGTCATTCTTGTGGACCTGCCCAGTCACGGGCACTCGTCTTACCTGAGGAATCATCGAGACTATTCTAAAACGTGTGCACAGCTTGCAGCAGGTCTGTTAAATCATTTGAATATAGAGCAGGCTGTATTTGTCGGCCAGTCACTAGGCAGCTTGATTGTGTCTCATATTGCTTATCTTTATCCGGAAAAAGTCTTGGCCACGGTCCACATAGGCGGAGCCGGCTTGTATCCCAAAGCCAGCAGATTGTATAAAGTTATGCTTCCCTTTGTCAGTCCCCTTATTTTCGCGATTCCTAAAAGGAAACTGTTTCAAGTATTCGCGCGTCATAAGGCACTGACTGAAGAAACCCGTTCATATATGGAGCAGGCATCTTCTGAAACTGGCAGACGTGTAATGATTGATGTGACGAAAAGCATGATCAGGGAGATGGCTGAAGGGCTCCCAACACCAGTCAAACAGCCATCGTTAATAGTGTATGGGGATCATGAAGCTGGATTCGTCAAGAGGATGAGCAGAAAAATGAACGAGACTCTACCGGACAGCAGACTGAGGGTCATCAGCCAGGCCCACCATATAGCTAACCAGGATAATCCAGAAGCGTTCAACCATGAACTTATAGAGTTTGTAGAAACATTGAAAGAGTAATAAAAGAGAAAATAGGTCATCAGTACTTTGGTGATTTGACTCCCCCAAAATCCACTTTTCCGTCTTTGTCTGATAGAACTTCAGGCATAGGCGGTTTTATTATATGATTTAATACAAAATATTTCCCCACTTGTATTCGATGTTTGTTAAACTGGTTAAGTAGTCATTAGTATTAAATCGAGATGCGTTTTATGAAAGGAGTACCTTTATGAAAAGTAATGACAGACTCTACAAAATAAGTCTAAGTGTTACAGGCATCCTAATAGCTGTCGGCTTTGCCTTCCTAACTCACGTCAGGCTGGACAGTCCGGTTTTCCTGGAGCATTACATCGATATGAATGTAACGGGAGACAGTTGGCATTCCAACTTCAATATGCCGACCAGTTTACAATACATAACCAATGCAGATGATGAGCGCGTGGTCATCTGGGTCGAATTTGCAGACTATCCCGGCCTTCAGCTTCAGGCTTCGGAAAATGCGTTTGACGTGTTCGCACGAACAGGTGTGGAGCAGTCTTTTGATGAACAGAGAGGAAGACACTTTGGCCAGTACAGTGTCAGAGAAGTCTATCTTGAAATCCGCGACTTACCGGATTTGGATGAAGGGGAGGAGTTGCATTTAACAGAAGCGACGGTGACCTTCAGTGACTCTAGTACTGAAACGGTTGATATAGGTGAACTGACTATAAGTACAGAGGAAGCAACTGATTCTCCTCTTCAGTTTGTGTACAGCAGTTCAACAGGCAGCGGTCAAAATGAAGTCATATACAGTGCTGAAGAAAATCTCTCGCTCCTCGCTGTGGATAGTACAAATTTTGAGGCTTTCAGTGATGCCGTTCACATAGATATAAATGGAATGGACTATCAGGAGGATTCAGAACACAATATTCAGGCGGGAGAGCAGTTGAGTATAGTGACGAAGAGAGAATTCAGTGAAGGTGATTCCCAGTTCGCTTATTTCAGCATACTGCCTCAACTGACAGTAAGCACGGAAAATGGTGACGAACATACGGTGAGACTCGCACAAGCTATCGAGATGGAGCCTGACTACAGTTTCACGAATATATACAGATACTTGAGATCAAGGGAGGACATGTAGATGACGCGAGGATTTAAAAAGCTGTTCTGGGGCTTTCTCATTGTCAATGTCAGTCTGACTGCAGGCCTTATACCGATACTTCCTTCCTTTGTGGGCTGGCTTATTGTGCTGGATGCCTTGGCAGACTTGGAGGAACAAATTCCAAGACAAAACTTGCAGTTTGTTGTCAGGAGTGTGATTGTTCTGCTTGTCTTCTCTTTCGGTGAACTTTTCCAATTATTTGGAAGAGACTGGACTTTAGTAAGCCATTTGTTTCAGTTTCTTTCCATCTTTGTACTATTGCTTGAACTGTCAGCCTTTCATAAACTCCTGGAAGCAGTTGCCCGACAGTACGACAGAATGAATAGAGGGGCTAAGAGAGACGAAATGGTCACGAAAGATAAATGGTATCTTTTACTAATGGGAACTTCCGCAGCTACTCTGACAGTTTCTATGACGTTTAATTACCTGCCTGTCTTTGTAATCGGTGTGGGTTTATCACTAGCTGCGAGAGTGTACCTGCTGACGATACTCTACGCTCTCAGCAAGGAAGATCTCGAGTTAAACCTAGCTGAAAGCGGAACTGTATAAAAGAAGGTTTTAATTTTTTAACGGGCACATGTTTTACTTTCTACTTTCCGCTAATCCTTATATAATGGGGGATAGGAAAAAGGAGGAAATTAAATGAGTAAATTACCAAAAGCTATTGGACCCTATAGTCCTTACCGCATTTCAGGGAATCAATTGTATACGTCTGGTCAATTGCCGGTTGATCCGGAAACCAACGAATTGGTTGAAGGATTTGAAGCACAGGCGAAACAGTCTTTCAGGAATATCCAGACCATCATGGAGATGGAAGGGAAGAGCTTGGCGGACGTCACGAAATTGACCGTGCTGGTATCGGACTTAGCCAATTTCTCTACAGTCAATACAGTCATGGAAGAACTCTTTTCAGAACCGTATCCGGCACGTACCGCTTATCAGGTAGCGCGTTTGCCAAAAGATGCCCTGATTGAAATTGAAGCGATAGCTGATCTAAACTAAATAGTCAGTATAAAGCAGTAGGATAGAGTCCTGCTGCTTTTTTTAGATATAACTGACTGGTACATACAAAATTGTTCTTGAATAAACGTCTTTTCAGCTTACAAGCAGTACATATTACTGAGTACGATTACTATAGATGGTCTACTTTTCTAATAATGGTATAGTTAGGCACCGTTTTGTGGTAATATAAATATTAAATATTAGTTACAATTACATATTATTTATTACAGTTGGGGGAAAGTCGCTATGAAAGTCCAGGATCTTTACTACTTTAGAAAATTAGCTCAAACACGGAGTTTTACTGAAACAGCCGATTCGTTTTATGTTTCCCAGCCTTCTATATCAACAGCCTTGAAACGTCTTGAAGAAGAATTCGGCACACGTCTGATCAGTCGGGACCGGTCTTCAAGAAGTGTCAGATTGACTGAAGCGGGTGACATATTATATAAAAATGCGCAAGCAATCATTCTCTTACTCGAACAGACAAAAAAGGAAATAAGGAACAGAGAATTGAAAGAAGTGAAACTTGGATTTCTTCCTACCATTGGCAGTCATTTTTTACCTAAACTTCTTCCTGAAGTAAGTGAATATGTCAGTGCATTGAACCTGATTGAAGAAGAGAGTTCCGACGTCATGTATGACATGATTCAATCGGGTGAAATTTCCGTCGCTATAACTGCTCTAGATCAGCCATACAGCAGTGATGATAAATTAACATACATACCGCTCGCCGAAAAAGAACTCTTTTTATGGGTGTCACCTGAGCATCCACTCGCCAGTCAAACTCACATTAAACCTCACATGCTGGATAATGTGCATTTTGTGACACTTGCCAAAGGATATGCTCATGAACGGCTGTTCTGTCAGTGGGCCAAAACTCATCAGGTTGATGTGTCTAATACTCATTATGCCCAGGAAGTGCAGACAGTCAATTCGATGATTGCCTCAGGAATGAGTGCGGGTGTAATGATTGATTTGCTTGTCAGAGACCGGTGTGATTTGGTGAAAATCCCTCTGGATAATGCACCGAGACTCTACATCAGTCTAGTTATTAACCATGATGCGGATATAACTGATATCCAAAAAGAGTTTAATAAAGCTATGGTGGAAGCAGCCAGAAAAGAAGCTGAAGTTAGACAAAAAGTAGAATAAGAAAATAATGACAATAACCGACATAATGTGTATTTAATCACAAGTTAATGGTATAGTTACCTTATAAATTTAATAGGTGGTTACTATGGAAAACTCTGCTGGCTTTTTTTTGTTGTACTTCTTTTACGGACTGGCTTTCTATACGTTAGGCATAAGTGCAATGCTGCAGAATACGCAAGCTGAGGGCCGGAATGAGTCAATATTTTCGAATAATATATACTTAGGCTTATTTGGCCTTCTTCACGGCACGACAGAATGGTTAATAATGATACGACCAATGAATTTTTTTAATGACTATACATTTCACATCTATGCGCTGCAACTGCTGTTGAATTCAGCATCTTTTGCTTCTCTTCTTTACTACGGCCTTAATTTTAAATTTTTAAAGCTGAACACATCGTTTAAAAAAGTTATACCGTACGCCCTCTTCTTTGTATGGCTGGCAGGTTTATTAATCAGTTTTGAGGCCGGTTCCTATAGGGAGATATTTGATTTATATAGTGCGTTCAGTCGTTATTTCATAGGAATACCGGCAACCTTCCTAACTGCATACCGGTTTATCTATTTATCTGAGAAAGTAAAAGTTAATTACAATGTAGCGCTGGCCAGACAGTTGAAACGGTTAAGTATCAGCTTCATACTGTATGGACTTTATGCAGGGATTTTTATTTCAAATAAAGGTTTCTTTCCCAATACTGTTATCAACAGTGCACTACTCCAGGCGAGCATTGGACTTCCTACTGAGTTTTTAAGAATGAGTATGGCCGTCATTATTACCATTATTTATCTGAAGAGTATTAAACTATTCAGAGTAGAAGAAGATAAGAAAATGCGGCATTTATTGGAAATGAAATTACAGTACAATGAAAGAAAAAGAATTGCTCAAAAGCTGCATGATGAAATAATTCAGGAGTTATTTGCCAGTGGGATGATAATCGAATCCCTGATTAATTATTCCGACACCCTTTCGAACAATGACGATTTGATTCAAGTAAAAGAAAATCTGAATGAATCAATCGATTCCATACGAACGTTGATGAATAACTTGCTGCCTAAACGATTCAGTCTGGAGCTGTTTCAGGAAGAAATAGAAGAACTTGCTTATAAGTATAACGAATTATCGAATGTCAGTATAAATACGAATTTCAATTTTACGGGGCAGGGCGACAACTGGCTACCCGATCAGAGTACGACGCATTTGTACTATATTATTCAGGAAGCTGTATTAAACAGTATCAAACATGCACAGTCTACTAAAATTTTAATCAGGGTAAAGTCTAATCTGAATTTTCTGACTGTAACTATTTCTGACAACGGCAGAGGATTTAAAAAGAATGTGCCGGAACAGTCCGGTCATTTAGGCTTGCAGATAATGCAGGATCGGGCACGATTGTTGAGTGCAGAGTTTGAACTGAAGTCCGATCAGAGTGGAACTGCTATCGAGGTAAACTTACCATGGGGGACTAATCCAGATGAATAATATCAGAGTGGTATTAATTGATGATCATACGATTGTTCGTACAGGAATAAAGTCACTTCTTGAAAAGGATTCGAGATTTTCTGTAGTAGGGGAAGGAAGCTTGCTGTGCGACGGATTAGAAATTGTTCGTTCAGTCAAGCCAGATGTAGTCTTGCTGGATTTCAGACTTCCGGATGGGGACGGAGTAATCGGGACGAAGCGGATAAAGGCAATGGACCCAGCTATTAAGGTGCTCATATTAACGGCCTACCAGAGTGACAAGATTTTAAACGAACTGCTGCAAGTGGGTGCGGATGGTTTTCTACTGAAAACTATAGAAATTTCACGCATTATTGACGGCATTATAAAAGTGAGCAGAGGGGAAAGCTGCCTGGATGAGAGCGCAGGGGACATGTTGTACAGTAAGATGCGAGGTAAACACACCAAACACTCCCGCAACCCATTTAATTTAACCTTGCGGGAAAAAGAAATTATGGAGTACCTGGTTAATGGCAGCTCAAATAAAGAAATTGCCTATGAGTTAGCAATCGCCGAAAAAACGGTACGCAATAACTTAACTAAGATAATGGAAAAAATGAACGCGACTAATCGCACGGAAGCTGCACTGATATGGGAAAGGCAGTTGAAACTATAAAAAAGCACAGGCAGTTAAGGACTCGAATTGAGCTCTTTAACCGCCTGTGTTTTTTTGTAATGGGTATTCTGAACACCTGAATTAGTTCAGCTTAGAAACGACCGATAATAATGTCTTCTTCGCTTAAGATTCCAGCATTTACTAATGCGCGCTGGTAAGATGTAGACTCACGAGACATTCTAACTGTTGCGCCTGTAATGGTATCATATGAATTTTGAGCTGTTCGAGTCGCAGCTGTTTCGACATCTGCTCCGAATTGGTTATCTTCATCAATGGAGTCTTCATAATTTGACCAGTCAACCAGAGATGTATACTCGGTAGCATTTTTACCTATTAGTTCGTCTTCGATAGCTCGATAATTTCCATGCCAACCGCCAAGACTATGGTAGCCGTAAACTTCTTCCATTGGCTGAGGAGTATCTCCGTCAAACTCGACGCCTAAAGCTTCCATGTATTCTCTGACAGTAGACTCGTTATCCAGACCTTCTAATGGACCACGATCGTTAACAACGTGTGACCACGGATCTTCCATGTTGAAAATAGTTCTGCCTTCTAATCTGTCCCAGCTGTCTGGACCAGAACCTGATGTACGAACGGTGGGCTTGTTAAATTCTGAATTGACAGTCAAGTCACTCATAGGTCTGTCGTAATCAAAATCAGCAGGCAACTTGCTTTCGAATTGATAGCGGGTAATGGGGTCAACTATTGCATGTGCAAGAATGTTATCTTCATTTACACCCACTGCGTAAAAACTCATCATATCAGCTGTGTGGATTCTAAACATCGATTCACCGGCTTCATAGTCTTCACCAGGAATGGCTGTTTCGGGATCTACCGAATAATCAATTTCTACATAAGCATTTCCGCTTTGACGCATAGTCCAGTATCCATCGACTTCTTTAAAGAAATTCATTTTGGCATCTACAATAGTTCCATCAGCATCCAATTCTAGTATAGTTTCAATATAATCGGTTGCTTCTTCGAAAGGAACGCCTTCGTCTTCACCTTTCCAGAACCGTCCGACAAAGGTACCTTCAAAATCATTATCCTCTGCAGCGGTGTCCTCACTGTCTTCTGCTGAGCCGTTTTCATCAGAAGGCTGTTCTGAAGTTGCTGCTTCATCCTCTGTTTCTGTCGTATCAGCATCGCAACCTGTAGCCAGTAACGATAATGTTAATAATTGAGCAATAGATAACAAAAATAATTTCTTATTCTTCATAATTATATTCTCCTTTTTAGTTTTATTATTGTTATATAAAGAATAACCACGTTTTAATAACAACTTTTCCTTATATGAATAGTATATTCAATAATTCACAATATAAACAGCATACAAATGTCCCTATCAAGGGACATCTGTCCCGTTTTGTGAATATTTTCTTCATGTATTTTGTTACAAAGAAAATGAGGGGTTTTTCTGATTATAAGAATAACAGTATATTAAAATAAAATTAAAAATTAGAGTGAATTTCACATGGGTGGAAATAGAGTCAGGTGATAAAAAACTTCAAGTTAGTCTGTTTTATCAAATGACTATTGGTATATTAGTATATATTGTGAAAATAGATATACTTTTTTCTCATAATTAGGTATATTAAATTCAAGCATTAAATACTTGAAAGCAGAGGGAGCGAAAAGTATGGATCAATTTATGGAATGGTTTCTTGAAGTCAACTCGTTTATCAATAACTTGGTGTGGGGTTGGCCATTTCTACTTTTAATTGTCGGAACGGGTATGTTCCTGACAGTACGAACAGGATTTGTATCTTTTGTCAAATTTGGCTACGCCATGAAGCAGACTTTCATGAAGATTTTTGCCAAAGAACAAGTCGGTGAAGGAGAAGTGACAGCATTCCAGGCGGTATCAACAGCACTTGCCGCTACAGTCGGTACAGGAAACATTGCCGGTGTGGGTACAGCTATTGCCATTGGGGGACCGGGAGCTGTTTTCTGGATGTGGCTGGCTGCGCTGGTTGGTATGGCTACAAAATACGGCGAAGTTGTCTTGTCCATTCATTACCGTGAGAAAACAGAAGACGGACGCTACATAGGGGGCCCCATGTACTACCTGGAAAAAGGTGCCAACATGAGATGGCTTGCCATTTTATTTGCGGCTTTTGGAGCTATTGCTACATTTGGTATTGGAAACATGGTTCAGTCCAATTCAGTTGCGGATTCATTAAATACGACTTTTAACATCAACCCACTCATTACTGGTGTGGTTCTTGCTGTTCTTGTGGCCTTGGTTATTATTGGCGGAATCAAGAAGATTGGTCGGGTTACAGAGGTTATTGTACCTTTCATGGCTGTTATTTATATAGTCGGCGGCCTCCTTATTATCTTCCTTAATATCCAGCTTGTGCCGGCAGCCTTTGGACTTATTTTCCGAAGTGCATTTACAGGAACAGCTGCAGTCGGCGGTTTCGTCGGTTCTACTCTGACGATGGCGATTCGATTCGGTATCGCTCGAGGAGTCTTCACTAACGAAGCGGGCTTAGGTAGCGCCCCGATTGCCCACGCAGCAGCAACAACGGATCACCCGGTCAGACAGGGAATGTGGGGGATTTTTGAAGTGTTTGCGGATACCATCGTATTGTGTACGATTACTGCACTGGTCATCGTTATGACAGGTGCTTGGGACTCCGGCATTGATGGAGCTGCACTGACAACAGTGGCTTTTGACGAAGGAATGCCTTTTGGAGGCTACATTGTCACGTTCGGACTCGTGTTTTTCGCATTTTCAACCCTACTCGGCTGGTCTTACTATGGTGAAAAATGTATCGAATTCTTATTCGGACCTAAGTCCATTTTACCTTATCGATTGGTCTTTATCCCGCTTATTGTTGTTGGCGCTATCGGTGGTCTTCGTGCAATATGGGATCTAGCGGATACTCTGAACGGGTTAATGGCTCTGCCTAACTTGATTGGTCTTCTTCTATTGAGTCCAGTCATTGTCAAGCTGACGAAAGAGTACTTCGGCAAAGGCGGTATTTATCAGCGAGAGCTGAAACGTAAGTAATTATTATTAGATTGAGTGAAGAATCCCTTTTTACTGGGGGTTCTTTTTTTATCGATAAAAAACATGCAGATACTTCGAATTGAACTGTTTGATGATTGTCTGTGTTGCTGAAAGTGCTTTCGCCCTAGTGTTATGAAAAAAGAGAAATAAATCTTGGGGATATTGCGTTTTTTTATCTTGAACTGCTCAGGAACTCAAAATGGTAAAATAATTATAAAATCAAAATATTTATAATGAATATCTCAAATAACCTTGAATTATCAGTGTTTCTCACGGTATAGTATTATTAGAATATAATGAGATAAGAATTAAGGGGAGAAATTGATGGATTTATTTATGGATATTAATGACGTGATAAACGACTTGGTATGGGGGTGGCCACTACTGTTCCTGATAATCGGAACGGGACTCTTTTTAACCATACGGACGAGCTTTATACCTTTTACTAAATTTGGTTACGCAATGAAACAGACTTTTTTCAAGATGTTTGCGAAAGATCAGGTGGGGGAAGGAGAAGTAACGGCTTTCCAGGCTGTTTCTACTGCCTTGGCCGCTGCGGTTGGTACCGGAAATATTGCCGGAGTCGGTACGGCTATCGCTATAGGAGGTCCCGGAGCTGTTTTCTGGATGTGGCTGGCCGCTGTAGTGGGGATGGCGACCAAATACGGAGAAGTTGTCCTTTCTATCGAATATAGAGAGAAAACGGATGACGGGCGCTATGTAGGAGGCCCGATGTACTACCTGGATAAGGGAATAAATAAAAAATGGCTGGCCGTGCTGTTTGCGGTATTCGGAACAGTAGCGACCTTTGGAATCGGGAATATGGTACAATCCAACTCTGTAGCGGACTCTCTGGAAACAACGTTCAATATCGATCCACTGATTACCGGTATCGTTTTAGCGGTAGCTGTTGCACTGGTAACGGTTGGGGGGATCAAGAAAATCGGTAAAGTAACAGAAGTGCTGGTTCCTTTCATGGCTGCAGTCTACATAGTGGGTGGTTTGCTCATAATACTGCTGAACATCACTGAAGTACCCGCTGCATTCGCACTTATTTTCCGTGACGCCTTCACAGGAACAGCAGCAGTCGGCGGCTTTGTCGGTTCGACCTTCACAATGGCAATCCGCTTCGGTATTGCGCGAGGAGTCTTCACGAACGAAGCAGGTCTGGGTAGTGCACCGATTGCCCATGCTGCAGCAACAACCGATCACCCAGTTCGTCAGGGACTGTGGGGAATCTTTGAAGTATTCGCAGACACACTTGTGTTATGTACGATAACGGCTTTAGTAATTGTCATGACGGGTGCCTGGGACACTGGCTTTGATGGCGCCGCACTGACAACTGTGGCTTTTGATGAAGGTATGGCCTTTGGAGGCTACATTGTAACCTTCGGACTGGTATTCTTCGCTTTCTCTACACTGTTAGGCTGGTCTTATTATGGTGAGCGTTGTATGGAATACCTCTTCGGACCAAAATCCATCATCCTTTACCGTTTCCTGTTTATTCCATTAATTGTCGTCGGGGCAGTCGGAGGCCTGCGTGCCATCTGGGCGTTAGCTGATACACTGAATGGACTGATGGCCATACCAAACTTGATTGGACTGTTGCTGCTGAGCCCGGTAGTCGTCAGACTCACAAAGAATTACTTTGGCAAAGGCGGTATCTATCAGCGGGAAGAAAGCTGACAATTGAATAGTAATGTTGGGAGAATCTCTGAAAAGGGGTTCTCTTTTTTGTATTAAATGTTTGTGAAATGTGAATAATCCAGTATTAAGATTCTTTAGAAATTACCG
>RECC01000074.1 GCA_007692455.1 Alkalibacterium sp.
GTAGCTACGTCTACTGCCTCATGGTCCCCTAAAGTCTCCGGGTCATTAGCATAAATGATAATGTCCTGTTTCTGATAGCCATCGTTCTGCAAGCGGTCCACTACATTTAATGCCTCATCACGGGTATTGTAACTTCCAAGAACTTTACGATTGGTTCTGTTCATTATATCCCTCCTGTTTAATGTGTGACACTTTATTTAGACGTCTAATTCTATTATAGTAACCTATTAAAATAAAAACCACTATTACGCTTTGGAAATGGAATGAAAATAAAAACATATTAATTTTATTGAAATGCATACAGGTCAATCAATTACATTTTAATACACAACGTAAAAATAGAAAGAAAACAATTTAAGCAAAAAAAGCCTGACTGCACGCTTATTAAGCATGGCAGTCAGGCTTTAAGATTTAAAAATTAAGCTTCTTCAGAATCTTCTTCTGCGTCTTCACCAATAACTTCTGGTTCAGGCATTTCGTCAGTTTCTTCAGCTGGTTCTTCTTCGATTTGAGGAGCAGATACAGAAACAACTGTAGACTCTTCGTCTGTCAGAAGTTCAACGCCTTCTCCAAGTTCGATTTCAGAAACGTGCACAGTATCGCCAATTTCAAGATTTGAAACGTCGATTGTGTATTCTGAAGGTGCATCGGCAGGTGCGATGTTTACTTCGATCTCGTTGATTGACTGAGATACAATACCTTCTTCAATTCCTTCTTCTCCTGAAACGAAGACTGGAATAGACATGTGAACTTTTTGACCTTTAGTAAAGGCAAGTAAGTCAACGTGGTATACAATCGGTTTGATTGCGGCATTTGCCTGTTCTTTAACGAAAACATGGTAAGTTTCGCCGTCAACATCAATATCAAAGACTCCGTTAGATCCGATTTCTTTAATTAGGTTTTCGAATTCTTTTCTGTCGATTAGTACGGATACAGTTTCAACTTCTTTTCCGTAAATAGCTGCAGGGATTTTACCCTCTACACGTGCTTTTTTTGAAGCGGATGTTCCTGTTTCTGTTCGTTTCGTTGCTGATAATTTCATCTGATTATTCACCTTCCACGATTTTATTTTAAGTAACTAGCATACGTCATTACTGAACAAGCCAGAAATTAGTATACCAAAAATGTGACGACAATGCAAAGAAAAGCGACAAGAACTTTTACTTTACAGTTCTTTTTCAGCTTTCCCCTGCAGCCTGCCGTCTGTTTAATTGGTAACAATCTTGTTATTTTTATTCAAGAAAGTCTTTTAACTGCTTGGAACGACTCGGGTGACGCAATTTACGAAGGGCTTTCGCTTCAATCTGGCGAATACGCTCGCGGGTAACGCCAAATACTTTCCCTACATCTTCAAGTGTACGCTGACGGCCATCATCCAGTCCAAAGCGCAGACGCAAAACATTTTCTTCACGGTCTGTCAGTGTATCCAGAACATCTTCCAGTTCGCTCTTCAACAGCTCATAAGCTGCATTATCGGAAGGACTTGTTGCATCATTGTCTTCAATGAAGTCGCCTAAATGAGAGTCATCTTCTTCACCAATCGGTGTTTCAAGCGATACAGGTTCTTGAGAAATTTTAAGAATATCACGTACTTTTTCAGTCGGCAGGTCCATTTCCGCACCAATTTCTTCCGGTGTCGGTTCACGGCCTAAGTCCTGTAAAAGCTGTCTTTGAATACGGACAAGCTTGTTGATTGTTTCCACCATGTGAACCGGGATACGAATGGTACGTGCCTGGTCAGCAATGGCACGGGTAATGGCCTGTCTAATCCACCAGGTTGCATAGGTGGAGAACTTGAATCCTTTTTCGTAGTCAAACTTCTCAACAGCTTTCATCAAGCCCATGTTACCTTCCTGAATCAAATCAAGGAAGCTCATGCCTCGTCCAACGTAACGCTTGGCAATCGATACCACCAGACGCAGGTTTGCTTCTGCCAGCTCCTGCTTAGCTAAAACGTCGCCTTGTTCAATTCGCTTGGCCAGTGCAATTTCCTCATTTGCCTTAAGCAGGTCAACACGGCCAATTTCTTTCAAGTACATGCGTACAGGATCATTAATCTTAACGCCAGGAGGGGCGATCATTTCTTCTTTTTTAGCTTCTTCAGCTATTTCTTCTTCCTTGTTAAGCTGTTTTGCCAAGGGATTGCCATCTTCGTCAACGACGCCGATACCTTCATCTTCAAACTTCTGAATCAGATCTTCCATCTGTTCTTTTTCCAGTTCGAACGGTTCAGCTAGTTTATCAGTCAAATCAATATAAGAAACGGTCTGCTTCTTTTCTTTCTTCAAACCTTTAATATACTGAACCACCGCCAGTTCATATTTTTCATCCGGCTTCTGGGTACTCTTCTTTGTATTCTTTGCCATATAATGACATGCCTCCTGATTAATCTTTATTTGCTTTGCATTTGTTTAATTAAATTAATAATTTCAAAACTTAATGATTGCTGTTTTGCTTTGTCTCCACTGCGCTCTGCTTCTTTCAATGCGGCTTTTTTCTCGTTCAGACGGTTTTCGATAGGCTGCCTGTCAACGATAACGGACAGATAGTCCTCTATTTCACCATTAGCTACCTCGTCTCCTAAACTGATCCAGGCTATTTCGGATGCCTTGCTTTTCAGTCGGTCATCCGGCAGAAAGTCAATAAAGGACTGGACTGACGGATAATCATGAGAGTGATAATATTCATCGTATAAAATATACAAGAGCTGCCTGTCCTGATCTGAAAACACGACTTCTTTGCCTAGCGATTCGATAGTGGACCAGACGTCATCGTGGGTGAACAGCCTGTGCAGCAGAGCTTTTTCAGCCCGTGACAATGCTGTTTCCTTAGGTTGATTGTGCTGTATGACAATTGACTGTGTGGGTTCTTCCGGCGCATGGTGAGCTTCTTTCCGCTTCTCCTGACGCCGTTCGTTCTGTTTTTGAACAATGAATGTATGCAGCTGTTCTTTCAAAGCGTCTGTAGACAAATCGAATTCTTCACTCAGCTGATTAATATACAGTTCGCGTTCCACTGCTGAGGATACACGCGCAAGCTCCTGAAGGACGATTTCAATGTATTTCAGACGTTCGCTTTCGTTTTTCAGATTAAAGTCTTTCCGGTGGTACTTAATTAGAAAACTCGTCAGTGTATCTCTGCCGTGGGTAAGAAAGTCAGTAAAGGCCTCTTTCCCTCTGGACTGAATAAAATCATCCGGGTCGAGATTTTCGGGAAAAGTCGCAATGTCGACTGTGAAGTGCGTTTCCTTCAAGATGAAGTCCGCCGCACGTTTAGTCGCTTCCAGACCGGCATTATCGCCGTCATAAGCAATCACGACATGGTCAGTCACTTTGTCGAGCACATGAATCTGCTCTTCTGTCAGGCTGGTTCCCATCGTGGCGATTCCGTTCTTTACGCCTGCTTCCCAAGCTGAAATGACATCCATAAAGCCTTCAAAGAGAATCACTTCCCCTTCTCTTCTTACGGAAGCCCGCGCTTTGTCGTAATTGAACACAATTTTTCGCTTATTGAAGAGGACCGTTTCCGGACTATTCATATACTTGGCAGTCCGGTGGTTATCTGTTTCCTGCTGGAATGCCCGGCCAGAAAAAGCAACAGTCTGCCCTTTCGCATTGGTAATGGGAAACAAAATACGGTTACTGAAGCGGTCAACAAATGTGTTGTCATCCCTGTCCGAAAACAGACCGGACTGCTTGAGAACGTCCGGATCATCCAGTTTTTCATTTTCGAGATAAAGCTTTAGTGCCTGCCTCTGTGGTGGTGAAAAACCGATTTTAAAGGTTTCAATACTCTCTTTGGACATGCCTCTATCAATGAGATAACGGTAGGCCTCTTCTCCAGCTTTCGTGTTGACCAGTATATGATGATAGAAATGCTGCGCTTTATCATACATATTCAACAGCTTGCCCTGAAGTGTGTCAGCGGACGGCTTAGACTGCCTGGCTGCTTCAAAGACGCTCTCATCTACAGATAGGTCTGCAAGCTCTGCCGTTTTGCCGACAGATTCTACAAAGGTCAGACCTTCCATTTCCTGGAGAAAACTAAAGACATTACCCCCTCTTCCACAGCTGAAACAATGATAGATCTGTTTTTTCTCACTGACTGAGAAGGAAGGAGTCTTGTCATCATGAAACGGACAGGAAGCAAAGTAATTTTGCCCTGATTTTCTTAGTTGAAGGTACTGGGAGATTATCTGAACAATATCTGTCTGTTCCCGAATGGTGTTGATTGTTTCTTCAGGTATTCTGCTCACTCGTCATCCCCCTTCACTCATGTGAACTTGTACTTAGGATAGACACACTATCCCTATAATAATTAAAGTTAAGTATACCAAAATCATCTGAAATTGTAAATGAAAGCAAGTCATAATAGTCAGTATTGATTATTTTAACAGACTGACCTTCCTTTACTCAATCTGTTTAACTTAATAAAACCTATACGAATTAAAGGATTTTGTCGATAACCTTAATAAACAGTACTTTGGAGTGAAAAAAAGAGCTCCGCTTTACCGGAACTCTTTTGTACTTACTATTTAATTAAACAGTCACTTTTCTGGCAATCTGGTTCATTCGCTTACCTAAGCTGGTCCAGATAATTTGAGCAATGAAAAAGTCAACCATACTGTGAATTACCGTGCCTACCCCTACGAGTAAAAAGACTGCATAGAAGAACCCTTCCTGGTAGTCGGCGCCTGGTGCCAGACCGAAGAAAAAGAGAGAAACAACTGCAACTTCAGCCAGTGCATGGATAATAGCAATCCAGAATGAGAAAATCTGACTGTGAAGCGGTGAAGACAAAACCTTTTCTCGTCGATTCTTTAAATAGAGTGCACCGATTAAGGCAAAGACCACATGACTCATGGCACGCATGGTAATGACTATTGGAAAACCGGCCAGCAAAAATCCTATAGCCGAGCCCAATGAGACAAATACTGCAATGCTGGGTGATAAGAACATGGCGAAGAATATAGGGACGTGACTCGCCAGAGTAAATGATGCCGGTTCAATAAGCACGCGAATGGGCATCACCATGGGAATAGCGATTGCGATCGCTGTTAACAAGGCTGTTAACGTCAGCCTGAACGTATTTGTTTTAGTAATGATAAACATCTCCTTTTGATATGTATACAGGTGTCTTGACACCCTATTAAGTATACCTTTATATCAGGAGTTGTCAATATTTAATTGTAAATAAATCCTTTTTCTTTTAAAGCCTCAACAATTTTATCTATTCTTTCCGCTGACTGCGCTTTTATCGTGTGCGTATGAAGACCATTTGTCAGTGTAGACAGCAGTGCAGACGGATTCTTTTCTATCTCAGCTATAAATTCATCAGCTTCCAGACGGCTTGAAATCATTAAATTACCTTGTATCAGGCCGTATACCGGATGTTCAACCGTAACGTCTACAATCTCTCCACCAAGATCGACTACGGTATACAACTCATCCCTCGTGTCTTCCGGTACATGCTGACAGACTATTGACCGGCTTACCCCTTTATCAGTCGTGCTCTGTTTCAAATACCCTTTAGGTGTTGACACAATGTCTTCTCCAGCAGCTCGCAGGAGGGCAATATCCCCTACGATGACCTGGCGGCTGACGTTAAATGTCGAAGCAAGCGCACGGGCTACTATGGCTTCATCTGATTCACTGAGCAATTCTATTATGGCTTGTCGTCTTTCCTCTGCTTCCATGAATATTCCTCCAATATAAAATTAATTATCAGGAAAACTGTGCGTCGTACAATGATTTATAAGCGCCCTGCCTGTCAATCAGTTCGTCGTGACTGCCTTCTTCTTCAATTCCGTTCTCTGAAACTACGACAATTCTGTCTGCATTTTTAATCGTAGCCAGTCTATGGGCAATAATTAAGGTTGTGCGGCCTTTTGACAGAGAATCGAGAGCTTCCTGAATGGCCTGCTCGGTTTCAGTATCAAGCGCAGAAGTGGCTTCATCCAGGATAAGAATAGGCGGATTTTTTAGAAACATGCGGGCTATGGACAACCTTTGCTTTTGACCACCGGAAAGCTTAACGCCTCTTTCACCGATGACAGTATTCAGTCCTCTTGGCAGTCGGCTGACTACATCCTCCAGATTGGCCATCTTCACAGCATTCAGCACTTCTTCATCTGTTGCATCCAGTTTACCATATAAAATATTTTCCTTGATAGTTCCTGGGAATAAAAAGACGTCCTGCTGAACTACACCAATTTGTTCTCTCAGTGAATGAAGGGTAATGTCTTTGATATCTTTGTCGTCCACGGTGATTGTTCCCGAATCAATTTCATAAAACCGCGGCAGGAGATTGCAGATAGTTGTTTTACCAGCTCCACTTGGTCCGACAAAGGCAATGGTCTCCCCTGCTTTTATGGAGAGCGAGATGTTTTCCAGTATCGGCTGATTTTCCTCATAGCTGAACGTAACCGATTCATATTCGATATTGCCTTTTAACGATTGGACATCTTCTGCGTTCGGGGCATCTTCTATCTCCGGCTGAATGCCCATTTCTTCAAGCAGTCGCTTAAATCCGGCAATGCCTTTCGGATAGCTTTCAATCATCGTATTCACCTTTTCAATTGGTCTGACAAAGACATTGGCAAAAAGGATAAAGGCGACGAAATCGCCATAACTGATCTCTCCTTGAATGGTATAGTAGGCTCCAAAGAACAAGGCAAAGAGACTGATTAAGCGCATGAGAAAGTAATTGTACGAGTGACTTACCGCCATCATTTTATAAAACAGATACTTGGATTTACGGTATGCCGTATTCAGTTCCGCAAACCGTTCGTTTTCAAAGTCCTGGTTTGAAAAGGCCTGAACGACTCGTATTCCGCCGACAGACGCTTCTATCCCGGCACTGAACCCTGCCAGATCATCGTAAATTCGGGTATTGACCTGCGTCATGCGTTTGTTAAAGAACGCAACGGCCACTGCAATAAACGGAACAAGAATAAAGGTCATGATCGCCAGTGGGACATGCACACTCATCATTAATGCAAAAGCTCCAGCCAAGGTAAAGAGTGTAATAAATACATCCTCTGGGCCGTGGTGAGCTACTTCGGCAATTTCAAACAAATCAGAAGTCAGTCGGGTAATAAGTTTTCCCGTTTCCCGATTATCAAAATAGGAAAAAGACTGCTTTTGAAGGTGGTTATATAAATCCCGGCGCATGTCCGTCTCGATATTCGTTCCAAGCTTATGGCCGTAATACGTTACGATATAATGAAGTACCGTATTGAAAGCATAAATACCCAAGAGGCCGATAGACACTAATATAATAAGCGACCAGTCTCCTGTGGGCAGAATTGTATCAACGATGCGCTGGACCATGATGGGAAAAGCGAGTTCAAGCATGGCTACGACAATCGCTGCCGAAAAATCCAGTGTAAATAAAGCTTTGTACGGTTTATAGTAAGAAAAAAAGCGTTTCAGCATAACTCGTTCCCCCCTTTTAAAAATCATCTATAGAAAAAAGGCAGCATAACAAACTACTGCCTTTCTGTTCTCGTGTTCACTTATCTTATCTTACTTGATTACCAGTTCATTGAACTGAGCGAAATCGGAAGTCACTGAATCAATTCTATTGAGTAACGCCAGACGATTCAGACGGATAGCATCATTATCCGCCATAACCATATTTGACTCAAAGAAGTCATCGATCAGGGGGTGCAGATCTGCCAGAACAGACCATTTTTCTTTAACTGTCAGTCCGTTTTCAAGCAAAGCTTCCATTTTCAGAACTGCTTCATAAAGAGTCTTTTCTGATTCCGTTTCAAACAACTGGGAAGACAGAACTGTTTCGCTGTCAGCTTTTGCTGCAAGATTCGAAACACGCGTCAGCGACTCGACTACTGCCTTGAAGCGGGAAGCAGATTTTTCTTCAGCCAGCACTTTCGCTGTCTCGATAACCGTATTCAAGTCATCCTGAGAGGATGTCAGAACAGCTTTGCGGACATCGTGGTCCTTGTCCAGTCCAGCTTCCAGTGACAAGTACTGATCGACCCGGTCTTTAATGAACTGGATAACAACCTCTTTCTTCTGGGCAATCGCCGCTTTCTGTTCAATTGATTCTGTCTGCTCATTGATTGCATCAATCAGTTGACCGATAGATAGGTTTAAATTAAAGGCTTCAATAATCCGTACGATTCCCATTGCCTGGCGACGCAGAGCAAACGGGTCGTTTGAACCGGATGGAATCATATCAACAGCAAAGAAAGACAATAATGAATCCAGTTTGTCAGATAAGGATAAGACAGCCCCAAGAGCAGTCTGAGGGAGTGGCCCTTCCATGCTTTTCGGCAGGTACTGCTCAGCCAGTGCATCCGCAATCTGGTCCGATTCATTTCTTTCACGTGCAAATATCCCGGCAATTTCTCCCTGGAGAGACGTAAACTCGTTCACTGTCTGAGTGACTAAATCAAATTTAGCCATCATACCCGCACGCTCAATCGCATCGGCATTCAACTCTGCCTGTTCGAAATAAGGCGCAATAAGCTGCGCTATGTTAGTCAGACGAACCTGCTTGTCGAATAGCGAGCCGATTTTTTCATGGAAAGAGACGTATTTTAACTTCTCAACGAACGCATCAATCGATACTTTCTTGTCCTCATCATAGAAAAACGCTGCATCAGCCAAACGAGCGCTCAGTACTTTTTCGTTTCCTTTACGAACCTGTTCAATAGCCTGGTCATTCCCGTTTCTAACTGCAATAAAATAAGGCAGAAACTCAGCTGTGTCATTATCTCTTCTTACCGGGAAGTAACGCTGGTGGTCAGCCATAGCTGTTTCCAGAACACTTTCGGGTACTGATAAGAAGGCTTCGTCAAAGGAGCCGTAAAAGGCAGTCGGGTATTCCACTAAATCAGTAACTTCTTCAAGAAGCGACTGATTGTCCAGAGGGTTTTTCCAGCTGTTGGTCTCACACAAATCGGTAATCTGTTCTTTTATCAGGTCCTGACGTCTGGCTCTGTCAGCAATGACCCATTCTTTTTCAAGTGCAGTCTGATAGTCATCAGCATGGGAAAGGGTGACTGCGTTTCCTAAGAAGCGATGGCCACGTGATTCATTTGAAGCCGTCACATCAAACAATGACAGATCAACAACGGTATCATCCAGTAAAGCTACGAGCCAGTGTACCGGTCGAATATAGCGGTAAGGGTGATTGCCCCATTTCATCGAGACGGCAAAAGGAAGTGACGACAGTTTAGGCGTTAATTCTTTCACGACCTCACCGGCTGACTTGCCGGGAATGTGTTTGCTGACGAAAAGGTAATCTTCCCCTTTGACTTCCTTAAAGACGCTGTCCTCAAGTGAGGCTTTTTGACCTTTGGTAAAACCGATAGCTGCCTTGGTCCAATTGCCTTCGTCATCTACAGCAATGCGTTTTGCAGGGCCTTTAACAGATTCGGTGCGGTCTGCCTGTCCTTCATCCAGTCCAGTAACGTAAACTGCCAGGCGTCTCGGCGTACTGAATGCCTGGATTGTTTCAAACGACAGACTGTTTTCAGTGAAGTGATTGCCTATGCGTTTTTCAAGTTCGTTCATAACTGACTGCAGGCCTTTAGCCGGCATTTCTTCCAGTCCAATTTCAAGTAAAAATGAGTGACTCATTTACTTCTCCTCCTTTTTGCCGTATTTTTCAATCCATTGTCCTGCTTCACTTTCATCAAGCAGCGGGAAGGACAATTTGGCACGTTCAGATAAAAATGACTTCGCAATGAGTCGGGCCATATAACGGATACGTTTCAGGTAATCCGGACGGTCTGTTGCCGACACTGCTCCTCTGGCATCAAGAAGGTTGAAAGCGTGGCTGCACTTCAGTACATAATCATAAGCTGGATGCGCAAGGTTATTTTCAATCTGCGCCAGAGCTTCCTTTTCAAAAGCTGAAAACTGTGAGAACAAAAACGCTGTATCGCTGTGATCAAAGGAATAGGCAGAATGCTCATACTCCGGCTGCTTGAAGATTTCGCCGTACTTCACTCCAGGTGCCCATTCAATCTCATACACATCATCAACATCCTGAATATAAGAAGCCAGTCTTTCCAGTCCATAAGTCAGCTCGCTGGTGACAGAATCCACTTCAAGGCCACCTACCTGCTGGAAGTAAGTGAACTGAGTCACTTCCATTCCATCAAGCCAAACTTCCCATCCTAAACCGGCACAACCAAGAGACGGATTTTCCCAGTTGTCTTCCACAAAACGAATGTCGTGCTTCAGAGGGTCAATTCCCAAAGCTTCCAGACTCTTCAAATAGAGTTCCTGAATGTTTTCTGGAGAAGGTTTCATCACGACTTGAAACTGGTGATGCTGATATAGACGGTTGGGATTTTTTCCGTAACGGCCATCTGCCGGGCGACGGGACGGCTCGACATAAGCGGCATTCCATGGCTCCGGTCCAATAGCTCTTAAGAATGTATAGGGACTCATCGTACCGGCCCCTTTTTCAGTATCATAGGCCTGCATCAGCATGCACCCTTGTTCTGACCAGTACTGCTGAAGCGTTAAAATGATATCCTGAAATGTTTTAGCTTTTTCCATCTTGTTTCACTCCTTATAAATTGGTTCATTATCAAAGAAAACTCGTCTCTATACTGACAGATTGCCTCCATCAGTATAGGGACGAGTCTTCTCGCGGTTCCACCCTATTTCTGGCCTGTAACAGCCAGCACTTTACTAAAAAAACACTCCAGATGCCTTTCAAAACAAGGTCTTCCATGGCTCTCACCTTCCCACGGTCGCTGACTAAAACGCTCATTTTTACTTCTTCTGTCATTGTGTCACTTTTCATTTTCTATCATACAATACTCACTTTAATTGTCAATCACTTTATCACTTGACGGTTTTTGTCTCTTCAGAAATTTTCACTTTGATGTTTTCTTCTGACAACTTGTTTAAAACCGCTTCTTTATTTCTCCTGTCAAAGGTTAATTCTTTTTCAAAGCCAGCCGACTGACGGCTGTTGAACTGAAATGTCAGTGATTCAGCTTCTTCAGACATAACCCAGTCTGTAGTCTGCTCAAATGGGTATTCTTTGCTGAACATTGCCCGAAGCGCTGTTCCAATTTCATATGGAATGACACCACTTTTGGTAAAGCCTTTATTTAACTGGGAGAGGTAAATAAGCAGGGTTGCCGACAGTACGACAATCCAGTCCAGCGGCTGCAGACTCAAACTATACATCAGAATCAAAAGTACAATCAGAACTCCCGCCTGGGCTCCTTTATTATTAAAAAAAGCGGCTTTTCTAAGGGGGATCTGTATGCGGCTGTACTGGTAAAGCTGATAGCCAATGCCAGCCCAAGCCAGACCGATGATAATTAAGCGCCCAATTGTTTCAGTCATTTAATCGTCCTCACGTTTAAGCATATTTTCCCATTGGTGCATGTTGTTAATAAATCGTTTGCTTTTAAGATTCAACCCGACCATTTCATCATAAAGCTGATCGATGACCCGTCTAATGTCTTCTTTGGTCTCTTTTTTCAACGATATCGTATTGATTTTGTCAAAGGTGACAACCGAAAACAGACGAATGAAATGAATGGCTCGAGGTGAAGCATGAAAGCGCCGTTCGTCCTCATGAAAATGCTGCGGGCACAATAGGCCATGAAATTTACTTGAGTAATCAAATGGTCCCTCTGTCAGTCCGCACCTGACGCATCCTCTTAGTTCAGGCATCACGCCAAAGTAAGCTAAAAATCGAATCTCAAAAATAGCCATGATTATTTCCGGATCCCTGTCTGTTTCAATAGCTTCCAGCCCGCTTATCAGCTGGTGAAACAAATTCACATCCACTTTTCGATCATCCATCGCCGCATCTGCCAGCTGACAGATATAAGTCGAGTAGGCATTTTTAAAGATATCAGTCTGAATACTTGAATAGGGTTGAACATTTTTCGAATCACGTATAAAACTTAACCCTTCAGACCGGATATCAGCTATATAAGTGGCCCGGGTAAAGGGCTGAATAGCTGACTTCAATTTAAAATTTGGGTTCTTAGTCCCTCGAACAAAAAACATCAGTTTCCCGTACTGTCCTGTAAAGAGCTTGACCAGATAATCCCGTTCACGGTGCTTACGGACAGACAGTACCACACCTTCAACTTCTTCTAACTGAGACACTCAGTCACCTTCTCTAACTGTTTCTGTTTATTAATACTCGTCTCTGTTATAGCCGTAATCGCGCAGATGAGACTGCTTGTCGCGCCAGTCACTTTGCACTTTGACCCATAAGTCCAGGTAAATCTTGTCACCTAAAAGACGCTCGATGTCGCGGCGGGCATTCATGCCAATATCTTTCAGCATTTTCCCCTGCTTGCCGATGATAATGCCTTTTTGTGATTTTCGTTCAACAATAATCGTCGCATTCACGACAACTTTTTCATTATCTTCCCGCTTCATACTCTCGACTACGACTGCAACCGAATGCGGTACTTCTTCCCTTGTGCGTTCCAGTACTTTTTCACGAATCAATTCTGACACGATAAAGTATTCCGGGTGATCACTGACTTGATCTTCCGGATAAAACTGTGGTCCTTCTTTTAAATAAGAACTGATGGTTTCATGAAGATGGTCCACATTATTTCCTTCAGTAGCTGAAATAGGTACAATCTCAGCAAAATCCATCTGCTGGCGGTAGTCTTCGATAATGGGCAGCAGCTCATCCGGATGCACCTGATCGATTTTATTCAGTATCAGAAAGACTGGGCTTTCGACATACTGTAATTTGTCGATGATGAAATCATCGCCGGGCCCTCGTTTTTCAGTTACATTCACTAAAAAGAGGACAACATCGACTTCGTTAAAGGTACTTAATGCTGTTTTAACCATAAAGTCGCCTAGACGGTGTTTCGGTTTATGGATTCCGGGGGTATCAATAAAGACAATCTGCTCATCTTCTGATGTCAGAACCCCTTGTATTTTGTTTCGAGTCGTCTGGGCTTTGTCACTCATGATGGCAATTTTCTGACCGACAAAGCGGTTCAGCAGTGTAGACTTTCCTACGTTCGGTCGTCCTACTAGAGAGACGAATCCTGACTTGAATTGTGTTTCCTTGTTTGTATTCACACCATATCCTCCGATTGAAAAGCGCCGGGAAGCAGTTCTGACACTGTCGTCTCCTTGACTTTTCCTAAATTATTAGTCAGCAGTACAGGCATTTCAGGGTCGCAAAATTCGACCATCACCTGTCTGCATGCTCCGCAGGGTGAGATGGGTTCATCAGTATTGCCTGTAATGACTAAGTAAGCAAACTCTTTGTTTCCTTCTGACACAGCTTTAAAGAAAGCAGTGCGTTCTGCACAATTGGACAGGCCAAAAGATGCGTTTTCAATGTTACAGCCGGAATAAATCTGGCCATCTTTTGTCAGCAGGGCCGCACCAACAGGGAATTTAGAATACGGAACATAAGCCTTTTTTAGCATGTCTGTTGCTGTTGAGACCAGTTCTTTTTTTATCTGTTCGTTCATATCTAATCGCCTCTTTTATGTTAGTAGTTGAATAATTTTGGGCAGGAGTATAATAGCTCCCACGATGATGGAAAAAGCAGCTGTAACCAGGACGACAGCAGCAGCCATATCTTTTACTTTTTTAGCAATCGGATGGTACTCTTTCGTCACCAGATCCACTACATTCTCCGCTACAGTATTAATCAGTTCCATCACAAATACAAGGTAAGACACTAAAATAAGCCACAGCCATTCAGCTCGAGTCATCGGCAGCAGCATTGCCAGAATCAGGACGGCTGTACCTGTAAGTACATGCACACGCATATTACGTTCTTCCTGGAAGGCTGTCTGAATACCCTTAAACGCGAACTTGAATGAATCACGGTAGGTCCTATTCTTCTTTGGGATTTCTTCGCTATCTTTTAAGGCCATATTCTTTTAAAATCTCCTCTTGTAATGCAAACATAGACTTCTCGTCGTCGTCTGTCATATGATCGTACCCATTCAAGTGAAGGAAACCGTGAACCATTAAAAAGCCCAGTTCTCTATCAACAGAATGGCCAAATTCATCTGCCTGTTCAACTGCCTTATCATAGGAAATAAAAATATCTCCAAGGTCTCTGGGAATAGTAATGCCTTCCATATCAAACTCTTTAAACAGTTCCTGCTCATCGTCTTCAATGGCAAAACTAATCACATCAGTAACTTTGTCTTTGTCCCGGTATTCCTTGTTTATTTCTTGTATTTTTTCATTACTGACAAAGGTAATGGATACTTCTGCATTAGCCTGCACTGACAATTTCTTCGCAGCGACATTTAATAGGTCTTCCATCCATTCAACCTTGTCTTCTGTTATTTTTCCTGTTTCATCATAAATGATTGTTTCCATACTCATCACTATCCGTTTCATTATCATATGCGCGAATAACTTTCGCTACTAGTGGGTGCCTGATGACATCTTCTGGTTCAAATTTAATATGAGCGATACCTTTAACCTCAGTCAGTACTCTCTCTGCATGAATCAATCCGCTTGTCGTCCGTTTGGGCAGGTCTACCTGTGTAATATCTCCATTGATGACCATCTTCGAGCCGAATCCCAGTCGCGTCAGAAACATTTTCATCTGCTGGACTGTGGTGTTCTGTGCCTCGTCCAGAATAATAAAGGCATCATCAAGTGTACGTCCTCTCATGTAGGCCAAAGGCGCTATCTCAATGGTTTCTCTTTCAATGAGTCGATTAGTGTGCTCCGTACCAAAAATGGCATAGAGCGCATCATATAAGGGTCTAAGGTAGGGATCTACCTTTTCTTTTAAATCTCCGGGAAGAAAGCCCAGGTTTTCGCCGGCTTCAACGGCAGGACGCGTTACAATAATACGTTTGACGTCACCTTTTCGCATAGCGGCAACTGCCATGGCAACCGCAACAAATGTTTTCCCAGTTCCGGCTGGACCGATACCAAATACAATATCGTTTTTCTTGATAGCCTCAACGTAATTTCTCTGACCGACATTTTTTACACGAATCGCTTTGTTATCCTTGTCCCGTGTAATCTCTTCTTCATACATGCGCACGAATTGAGACAGTTTGCCTTGTTTGGCCATACGAATGGCTGTGATGATGTCGGCTTTTTTTATCTTGATGCCTTTATCGTCCAGGGCAAGCAACTGATTAAAAAGGGTCTGAATCATTTTGATGCGTTCAGGACTGCCTTCTACATCGAGCTGTGTTCCCCGGCTGTTAATGGATACTTCCAATTCTTCCTCAAGCATGTCTAAGTAACTGTTTTGAGGGCCAAATAATGTAAATACTCGTTCGGAATCTTCTAATTCAATCTGCTTTTTTATGGTTTGTTCAGTCAACCAGCTGACATCTCCTTTGCGTTTAGCTGTTTCCTTAAATCATAGCATAAAATGAACTGAATCACCATATTAGCACCTGAATCCCTTCAAGTAAGCGATAGGAATAGAAGCAGTTCTTTTAAGAGTAGAAGAAAGAATTTTGCAGCTTACTGGTTCTCGATAGCACTTTAGTGCAAAAAAAACGCAGAACCCGACGTTTAGTCAAGATCCTGCGTTTTAACCATTATAAGATGTGGTTAGTTATTTAATTCTTCTTTAACGATTTTACTAACGAGATTTCCGTCAGCTTTTCCTTTAACTTTAGGCATTAAAGCTCCCATTACTTTACCCATATCTTTCATGGATGATGCATTGGTTTCACTAATCGTTTCTTGAACAATCCCTCTTACTTCTTCTTCGCCCAATTGAGCGGGAAGATAATGGTCCACCACTTCGAGTTCTTTTTCTAATTTAAGAATCAGATCCTCACGACCTGCTGCTTTAAATTCATTCAAAGATTCGACGCGCTGTTTTTTTTCGCGTGAAAGGATAGTGAGTTCATCCTCTTCCGTCAGTTCTTCTCCCTTGTTGATCTGTTCGGTCTGCAAGGCAGATTTCAGCATACGGATAGTAGATAACTTCTCCTTATCTTTAGCTTTCATCGCGACTTTCATATCCTGATTTATTTCATCAAGACGAGCCATTCAATCACCTTCTGTTAAAAGACATAGAGAACATTAGAATTTACGCTTGCGTGCTTCCTCTGATTTCTTTTTACGTTTAACACTTGGCTTGTCATAGTACTCGCGTTTACGGGCTTCTTTCAATGTGCCAGTTTTAGAAACGGAGCGTTTGAAACGACGAAGAGCATCATCAAGACTTTCACCTTTCTTGATATCTGTTTTAGTCAACGTTCTTCCCCTCCCCTCGTACATTCAGGGCGCTCCTATTGCTACTATTAAATGTTAGATTCACAATTGGTCTTCCCTATCACTAAATGATGTAATTGCATCATGCATGGGCATAAATACAATTCATTTTTATTATAACCAATTAAAGAGAGAGCGTCAACATAATGTCCAAATTAATTATGGACAAAATGTAAACACTCTCACATTTTAAACAGTTAATATCTTTAAAATCGCTAGCTGCAGCACTCATCGCACATGCCGAACAGTTCAAAACGATGGGATGTGACTTCGCAACCCGGCAACTGTCCTTTGAATAAATCCATTGGACACAATTCCAGTTCTCTCGTTTTACCGCACTCTGTACAGATAAAATGATGATGATGTCCATGAACATCACAACTGGATCGGAAAAGCTTCTCCCCGTTTAATTCAGTTTCTTCCACTACTGACAGTTCTACAAAGGTGTGTAAGTTACGGTAAATCGTATCAGGACTGATTCCCGGAAACATTTCTTTTAAATGATCCTGCACTTCTTTAGCGGACATGTATTTTTTCTTGTTATACAAAATTTCCAAGATGCGCTGTCTTTTGCCAGTGGTTTTATATCCATTTTTTTTCAGTGTTCTAACGGCTTGTTCAAAAGCTGTCAAGAGAATCGCTTCCTTTTTGTAATTAGGTTCTTCATTAGTATAACGAAACAGGAAAATATATCAAGAAACAATTTTAGTACACTATTGTCACAATTTACTTTATAATTAATGTATTACATAAGAGAAAGGACTGATTACCATGTCTGATTCATCAGCAGCTACTATATTTGTACTATCGGATTCAGTGGGAGGAACGGCCAGCAACATCTTTTACGCCGCGCGCGCTCAGTTTCCAGATGTATCTTTTGAACTAAAGAACTTCCCTTTCATCAGACAGGAAGAACAGCTGGAGTCAATACTGGAGCGGGCTAAGAACCTTAATGCCATTGTTCTTCATACGTTTGTCAATCCTGATTTTGTTGAACTGATTGAGAATTACTGTTTAAAAGAGGACTTATCCTGTTTTGACGTGATTACTCCACTGATTAATGAATTGACTTTGCGTTCAAATGTACTCCCTACACACAAACCGGGAGCCAAGCACAAACTGGACGAGAAATATTTTGATCGTATAGGTGCACTTGAGTTTGCGGTCAAATACGATGACGGTAAAGATCCGAAAGGTTTCCTTGAAGCAGATATTGTTATCCTGGGCATTTCCCGGACATCCAAGACTCCTTTGAGTATTTTTCTTGCCAATCAGAACTACAAAGTGGCCAATCTGCCACTAATGCCCGAATCTACATTACCGGATGAAATCTGGCAAGTCGATTCTCAAAAAATAGTCGGGCTGACGAACGAAGAAGAAATGCTCTCTAATATTCGTAGAGAACGCATGATTTCTTACGGGATGGAACCGGACACGCCTTATTCCGACAAAAATCGTATCCGCAAGGAAATTCGCTATGCCGAAGAATTGTATAAAAAATTGGATTGCAAAATTATTAATGTGGCGACAAAGTCTATCGAAGAAACAGCAGCTATTATAGTCGATTCTTTAGATGTTTAATTTATTCCGGTTAAAATTTTATAATAAAGAAAGATTCCTTCATTTCATTTGAAGGAATC
>RECC01000017.1 GCA_007692455.1 Alkalibacterium sp.
AAACAGGCTGAGCAGCTTCTCACTATTGATGTGAAAAGCCGCTTAGCCTGTTTTTCTTGGTTTTAAGGTCTTTTTAATGATGTACATACTCGCTGTGGCGAGTATGGCCTTAACTGCTTTGCCAGGCTACTCGTGCTTGAAATTACACTGAGTTCAGTGGGAAGAGCAGCCTGATCCCAACCAAATAAATTCATAGATATGAGTTCCTGGTTAAAAAGACTTTAACCCGTATCTCAACCGAATTTAGATGACGAGAAAGGGGGCAAACTATCTTTCACCAGCAACCCGAAGATAAGAACCGTTTGAGTAACGGTTTAAAAGGTGATTGACCCGTCACTCAACTACATTTACCATTTGAGTATTAGGTGAAAGTATATTTTTCTTAAAAGAGGTAAGCAGCCGGACTTTTTCCGGCTGCTTTTTTCCAATATTAACTGAATCTACTCATCGTTTACCGAATATGATAAGCTAATTCTAATTAATTACATTAATCGCTACATTCATTTGGATAGGAGAATTATTATCATGGAGCTACATACCAACCGACTTAAACTTTTACCCTGTACGATAGAAACAGTGGCTGCTTTTTCAGACAGCGACTATACTTTTGGACCCCATATTGAAAGTTACATAGAGGAGCTGTCAACTCAGCCAGATAAACTAGGATGGGGCGTATGGCTCGTTATCGATAAAACTGCCGGCAAGGTAATAGGTGACATGGGTTTTAAAGGCAAACCCGACAAGGCAGGGAAGGTAGAAATGGGTTATGGAATCATTTCTTCAGAACAAAACAAAGGTTATGCCACAGAAGCCATACACTGCCTACTTGAATGGGCATTTAATTCCGGTCAGGTGGGAGCAGTGACCGCTGAATGCCACGAAGACAATGCTCCCTCAATTCGGGTACTGAATAAAGTTGGCATGGAAGTTATTCAACACAAGGAAGACATGATCTATTGGCTCATAAAAAAGGTATAGTCGTAGAATGCGCTTGCCATTTCAAAATATAGTGGCCACGTAATATGATCTATATAGGATGCCCCGACTTATTTTTCGGCGGTCATCTTGTCTAATATATATCTTGATTAGGCGCTTTTCTGAACTAAAGGTACCACTGCTTCTTTAAAATCAATTGAGTTGTATCGAATAATCGACATTAGATACTGCTGGGTATTTGAGAGCTGTTGAGTTGTATCCAGGAAGGTCGTCAGGATACAACTCGCTTCATGAAAAGCAGACCAGATGTATCCTGAGCTACTCACTGGATACAACTGATGCAAAACGGAAGAGGCGGGTGGTATCTAGAGACCCGTCCTGAATACAACTCAATTGACTGGTTTTAAGGAGTCGTATCTAAAGAGTCATAATTGATACAACTCCTATCACAATTTTAGATGAGTCGCACCTTAGATACTTTAATAAGTAAAAAATCCCCTGACATATCAAAATGTCAGGGGATTCCTTATTGATCTACTGACCGTTTGAATCCAGCCAGTGCATTTTTTCGTCTACCATACGCTTAATCTGTTCCAGTTCCAGTCTGGTGGCCATATCTTCGTTGTAGAGAAGATTTTCCACACGCTTTTCAGGAACTTCCAGTGCCTGAGACAGTTCTCCCATAGTAAGAAACCCTCTGTCCAGCAGTTCTTCCACACGCGCACTGTAAATCACGAACTCGATTTCCGGATCGGTCAGATTGTCATCTGCTGAAAATTCCAGCTTCAGCAGCTCTTTAAGGGACGAAATTTCCAGCAAGACGCCAATCCCTTTGGCCATCACTTTCATTTGACGCATGATATAATCTCTATCTTCATAATCCATGTTGATCACTGCCTCTAATTTTGATAAATTCAGTATAACATACGTTACCAGAATTATATTCCCGCAAAAATTTTCAGCCTGTAAAGAAAAAACACTTTACATTCTCTTTTTAGCGTGTTATGATAACTATCGTGAGTTTGATTAAGAGAAAAACTCAAATTAAAGAGTCTTTTTTACACACGAAGTATTCTTTATCCAACAGATTATTAACAGGAGGTGCAAGTATAATGGCAGTAAAAATTCGTATGAAACGTATGGGTTCAAAAAGAAATCCTTTTTACCGTTTAGTTGTTGCAGATTCTCGTGCTCCACGTGATGGACGCATTATCGAGCAGGTGGGAACTTACAACCCAGTATCAAACCCAGCTGAAGTTAAACTAAATGAAGAGTTAGTTATGAAATGGTTGAACGATGGCGCTAAACCATCTGATACAGTTAGAAACTTACTTTCTAAAGAAGGAATCATGAAAAAATTCCACGAGTCAAAAACTAGCAAATAAGCGTTCGAATTAAATGAATCGTTAGAGAAGAAAAGACTGGTTTATTACTAATATAGTATGCCATTCTTTTCTTCATTCTATATAATGAGGTATTTTAAAAAAGGATGGTATTATGTCTGATAAAGATATGCGCGATTTGATTAAAACCATTGTCGAACCATTAGTCAGTCATCCAGAAGATGTATCATTGGATTTGAAAGAAACAGACGATTTTCACGAGTATCTGTTATCAGTCAATTCTGATGATGTCGGACGTGTGATTGGCAAACGAGGCCGTATAGCTAAAGCCATTCGAGCGATTGTCTACAGCATTCAGTTTGATGGACCGAAGCGCGTACGCCTTACCATTGTTGATTAAGTCATCACGCCAAGTGCGTACCCATGACTGTCAGAAATAAGGTTGAAAAAGTGGGTGGCTCTTAGAGTTCATCCTTTTTTTCAGCCTTAAAACAGAAAGGAACAGGGTAGATGGAGTATTTTGATGTCGGAAAAGTAGTGAACACGCACGGCTTGAAAGGCGAAGTACGAGTGATTTCCGTTACCACCAACCCGGAGGCGCGCTACTTCGAAGGAGCCCCTCTGACATGGTTCGGGAAAAAGGGCGAGCGAGAGCAGTTGACTGTCCGTTCACACCGCAAGCATAAAACATTCGACCTGCTGACGTTTGAAGACTATTACAATATCGGTCAAGTCGAAAAATTTGTCGGCGGCACACTGAGGGTCAGCGAAGAAGAGCTGCTGGAACTGCCGGAAGATGAATTTTATGTACATGAACTAGTGGGCTGTTCGGTCGTCGATACAGATACCAATGAAGAAATCGGTAAAATTAAGGACATCTTGTCCCCAGGTGCCAATGATGTCTGGGTCGTGCAGCGAGAGGGTAAAAAAGACCTGCTGCTGCCGTATATTGAATCAGTGATTCTGGACGTCGACATTGAAAACAGTGTCGTCACTGTTCATGTACTGGAAGGGTTAGACGAATGAAAATAGATGTGGTGACATTATTTCCAGAAATGTTCGATGGTCCGCTTGGTCATTCCATTGTCAGCCGGGCAATCGACAAAGGTCTTGTGGAAGTCAACCGGGTTAATTTCAGACAGTTCGGTAAAGGGAAACACCAGGTTGTCGATGATACCCCTTACGGTGGCGGAGCCGGTATGCTCCTCAAACCTGAACCGCTTTTTGAAGCCATGGATCAGATTGAAACACGCGACCCTGAAACAAAAAAACGAGTCATCCTGATGGATCCGGCCGGAAAACCCTTTAATCAGGCGATGGCGGAAGATTTTTCAGAAGAAGAGCACCTGGTCTTTTTATGCGGCCACTATGAAGGCTATGACGAGCGTATCCGTACACTTGTGACGGATGAAGTCTCTCTAGGTGATTACGTCTTGACGGGTGGCGAACTGGCTGCCATGGTCATGATTGATGCCACTGTGCGCCTGCTTCCGGAAGTGCTGGGAAATGCGGCGTCTGCTCAGACTGATTCACATTCTAGCGGTCTGCTGGAACACCCGCATTACACCAGACCAGCTGAGTACAAGGGTATGAAAGTGCCTGATGTGCTTAGAAACGGGAACCACGGACTGATTGAACAGTGGCGCCATAAAGAGTCCCTGAAGCGGACGTTTGAAAGACGTCCTGATATGCTGGACGGGCGCGAGTTCA
>RECC01000002.1 GCA_007692455.1 Alkalibacterium sp.
TTTTAAAAATGCTTTTTTGACGAGTTTAGCCGGTACTCTGTTTTTTCTAACCTGGATGTAGACTGTATCGCCCAATTTTCCTGCCGCTTTTTTCATGCGGACAAAGCCGATACTCTTTTCCAGTGTGGGTGATTTAGTGCCTGACGTGACGACGCCAATTTCTTCGTCCTGGTCATTATAAACCGGGTAGCCTTCACGCGCAATACCTCTTTCCAGAAGTTCAAAACCGCGGGACAAGTACTCCGCTCCTGCTTCCTTCTGTTCTTCCAGCGCTTCCTGGCCAATGAACGTATCATCTTTGTCCCACTTCACTGCAAAGCGCAGACCTGCTTCCAAAGGAGTGACGTTTTCTGACAAGTCATTACCGTATAATGGCATGCCTGCTTCCAGACGCAGAGTATCTCGGGCGCCCAGACCACACTCAGTTATTTCATGTGCTGCGCCTTCTTTAAGGAAGGCTTTCCACAAGGCTTCAGTCTGATTCCAGTTGACGTAGCACTCAAAGCCGTCTTCTCCTGTATAACCCGTTCTGGATAGAAGAACATTATTAAACTCCTCTGAGCTGACGTCCTGCAGGAAATGATAGTTCTTTATGTCTCTGACTTCTTCACCGAAAACAGCGGCTACCACTTCGACCGCTTTGGGTCCCTGAATGGCAATCAGTCCTGTTTCAAGCGACTGATCGTTGATGACAACTGAGCCATCCTGATGTTTCAGCAGCCAGTCTCTTATTTTATCGGTATTTGAAGCATTTGGGGTCAGCAAGTAGCTGGTCTCACTTTTCTTGAAGATGATAATGTCGTCCAGAATGCCCCCGTCTTCTTTTGTGACCAAGGTGTAGATTGCCTGGTTAGGTACGATTGATGCCAAGTCGTTTGTAATCAGTCGATTCAGCCATTTGGTGGCCTGCTCCCCACTCACTTCGATTTCTCCCATATGGGACACATCAAACAGCCCTACACTCTTTCTCACCGCATGATGTTCCTCCATCAGCTTAGTGAATTGAATAGGTAGAGCCCATGATCCAAAATCAACCACCTTAATGTTGTTTTCATTATAATAATCATACAAAGGCGTTCGTTTCAATTGTGTTCCTTCAATTGACAATGCTATCCCTCCATTACATTGATTGCACCAGACCGGTGCGACTATTCTCATTCATAATAACATGTTTTCATTCGTTCTCAAACAGTCAAAAACTGTTTCTCATTATAAAGTAATCGCTTCCTTTTTTCTAAAGGCGAATACTCATGAGGTTTTAACCTTTATTTGTTCGTTACCGAAAATATTTTTTTATAATGATTCTAGACTGCTTCTCTTTTCAGTACCGACTCTCTCTGTGCTATACTTAAAGTACTAAACAAGGAGGTTCTGTATATGAATTTAGAAATTTCGGATTTTACCTTTTTCAATCCTGTAAAAATTATTTTTGGAAAAAACAAAATAGAAGAACTGAGTCGCTATGTTCCTTCAGACAAGAAAGTGCTGATTATCTACGGTGGTGGCAGCGTCAAGCGTTTCGGGACATTAGACCGTGTCAAAGCAGCTTTAAAGAACGCTGACGTCGGTGAGTTTGGCGGCATTGAAGCCAACCCGACATTTGAGACCTGCATGAAGGCTGTGGAAAAAATCAAGGCGGAAAACTATGATTTTCTGCTGGCAGTCGGTGGTGGTTCTGTCATTGACGGGACCAAATTCATCGCGGCAGCTGCTGAATTTGAGGGCAATCCTGTAGACCTCTTCGGTAAAGGCGTCGGTTCAGGAAAACCTGCTGAGTCGGCAGTCCCGTTTGGAAGCATCTTAACTCTGCCGGCCACAGCTTCTGAAATGAATGATGGTGCCGTTATTAACTTCAAGGAGGAAAAAGCAAAAGTCGGTTTCCACAGTCGCCATGTCTTCCCGCAGTTTTCTATTCTTGAGCCGGAACTCACGTACACACTACCTAAACGCCAGTTGGCTAATGGTATTACTGATGCCTTTATCCATGTTCTGGAACAATACCTTACTTATCCCGTTGGTGGCATGGTTCAGGATGAATTTGCTGAAGGACTCTTGCGTGTCTTGATTAAAATCGGTCCCGATGTCGTAGATGAAAACAATCACGACTACAACCTGCGTGCCAATTTTATGTGGACAGCCACATTGGCGTTGAATCGCTTGATCAACAGAGGTGTTCCGGGTGACTGGTCAACACATTCCTTGGGGCACGAGATAACTGTTCTAAACAATACCGATCACGCCAGAACACTTTCAGCCATCATGCCATCAGTTATGACTGTTCGCAAACTGAAGAAATGGGACAAGCTGGTCCAGTATGCTGAAAATGTCTGGGATATCCGTACCGGTACAGAAGAGGAAAAAATTGATGCGGCTATTTTGAAAACCATTATTTTCTTCAAGTCAATTGAGATGCCGGTAAATCTGTCAGATGTGGGTGTAAACTCAGACGACATTGATACATTGGTCAGCCAGCTTGAGCAGCACGGTCTAACTGCCCTGTCTGAACGAGGAGATCAGACACTGGATGTCTCGCGGGAAATTTATGCGCATGCTTTAAACACAGACTATTAGTTGTAGGACAGATAAAAAGGAGTTGAGTGTCATGATGACCCGAAACTTGTTTAAATACACCTCGCTAATCTTCGCCTCCAGTCTGGTACTTGCCGCTTGCGGAACAGATACGGATGACGATACAGATACTGCAGACCCTGATGAAGAAGTTGTCGCTCCTGATCCGGACGAAGACGATACCACTGATGATGAAACAGGCGACTCTTCCGATGACATAGACGATGATGAAGACGATGAGGATTATGAAGACGAGGAAATTGACGAAGATGACGAAGACGACGAAGATGACTATGCTGTTTCTCAAGATCTTGATCTGTGGTTCCCTCGACTGGAAGATACACTGCTGGAGTATGACGGCGAAGGAATGGAATATGCATCCTTTACACGCTATCCGCAGTTTGCTTACGACTCCACCCTTCAGATGGTCGAGTCCACTGCCGGTACAGATGTTATTATAGTCTATGAATATACAGATGATGAAGTAAGGGAAATATTTGTCCGACCTGAAACCTATTTCCGGGATGACTTTATGAATACTGGCTTGGACAGCATGCAGGACGAGCATGACATCATTCTGCAGCTTCCAATTGAAATCGGTCACTCATGGGAAAGCCCTACTGGTACGGTTTCAGAAATAACTAATGTAGATTTTGAGTATGAAACACCCTTTGGTACATTTGACGCTATTGAAGTGACCCGGACACATGACGACAGCCAAACTGTCTTTATCTATGCTGAGGATATCGGCTTGGTCGAACGTGTCTTTACCACCAGTGATGATGAGTCTGAGGTAATTTCCACTCTGGCTTCACGATCCAAGGAACAGCCTGAAGAAATCGATTTGACAGTCTTTCCGCTCGATGAAAATGCTGAGGGCCTGTTAGCTGTTCCAGTCACGGTCGAACTGTATACGAATGATGCCATCCGCTATGAACTGGCTGAAGTCTTAAGAGGGAAATCCGGCGGCAGTGATGCGCCACCTCTGTTGACTGACAATGTATCCATCAACTTTATGTATTTGGGCAATGACGACATTGCCTATGTGGATTTCTCTACTGAACTGGTAGATGATATGAATGTCGGCGCCGGTATCGAAAGTCTCCTTCTCCAAGGTCTTGTCAATACAATTGGAGGCTATTACAGTGCTGAAGAGGTTTACTTGACGGTTGATAACGAACCTTATGCTTCCGGACATATTGAACGGGAAGAAGGCGAAACCTGGTCAGTCAACCATGACTCTGTCAGCTGGGAAGAATAGTATCGGATTCAACATGATCTGGTGCATGGCTTTCTAGAATAAGCTTAATGCATATAGAAAATACAGTAAAAAAGCACGCTTCTTTCTTCTACTGGCA
>RECC01000060.1 GCA_007692455.1 Alkalibacterium sp.
TAGTTACTCCCTTTTAGATGAACAAGCCATCAGTTTCCATCATCTGCCCTATCTGCAGTAACCAGTGTTCATGACCTTTTGGTGCTGTAAATTGTATGCCAAGTGGCAGCCCATTCTTAGTTAAATGGGTAGGGAGGCTGATGGCGGGTTGTCCAGTGAGGTTAGCCTGTTGTGTGAAGGGTGTCAACGTCAAACTTTCTTCCCACATATCCCAAATCAGCTGCTGCTGTTCATCAGGGGAAAAGCTGCCAGTGTTTTGCATTTTATTCTTGAAGGTGTCATTCCAATAGATTTTATCGATTCTGGGCGCCGTATCTGCAGTGGCGGGCTGTAGAAACAAGTCATATGTTTCATTAAATTCAGCTGCTTTTTCAGCTGCAGTGTCCCAGGTGTTGAGCGTATTTGAGTACTTGACTGCGCTGACGGCTTTACCGGCCTGGAATAATACCCAAGTGAGAAGCTCAACGTCGTCTCTACTGATAGACCTTCCCCGTGCTTTCTCCAAGTTCCCAAGCATAGCTGCAGTTTCTGCAGCATTCATTACATAATAAGACCGCATCAAATCTACGCCATCGATATCCGGCTTATTTTCCTCTACACTAAATCCCTTTTTTTCCAGCCAGCTTACTGCATTCATTACAGCTTGTTCTGCTTCCTGACTTACTGGAGTACCGATTGGCGATTTAAGTGAGTAGGCAATTTTTTTAGACGTTTTGAATGGTTTATTTAGGCTAGCTAGATAACCTTCTGAGAATAAGGGAGTCGAAAAGGCGGCTGCAGCTTGTATCACTTGCATACTATCCAGCATAGCAGCGGTATCTCTCATAGATTTGGTTAGTGCAAAGCTAATTGCAGCTCCCTGCCAGGCACGTCCCGTTCCCGGACCAATAGGGGTTCGGCCACGCGTGGGTTTTAAACCGATAAGTCCTGTGAAGGATGCAGGAATGCGAATCGATCCGCCACCATCACTGGCGCCGGCCAGGGGCACCATACCTGAAGCCACTGCAGCTGCTGCTCCTCCACTTGATCCTCCAGCGTTCAGTTCAAGGTTATACGGGTTTCTTGCGGGACCAAACAGTTCTGAATGCGTGATGTTTGTAAAACCGAATTCAGGGACATTAGTTGACCCAATAGGAATAAAGCCAGCTCTAATCAATTGAGCTACGAAGTGACTGGTGTAGCTGGACCTGTGGTCTTTCAACAGTTTTGAGCCTGCTCGAGCAGGTTCTCCAATCATGTCTTGTCCCAGTTCTTTAAGCAGTATAGGCACACCGCCAAAAGGCCTGTCCTTCCATGACTGTTCAAAAGCCTCTTGCATTGCTTTGTTCTCACGTTTATGTACAACAGCGTTCAAAAGAGGGTTTTTTTCATTGATTGTTTGAAAACTAGACTGAAGGAGTTCTTCAGACGACAAATGTCCTCTTTTAATTTGGTCCGAGTAGTAAAGGGCATCTTTTTTGCGATCCAGTTTGAAGGTCATAATTATAGTTCTCCCATTCTGTATTATGTCTGTACAGTATAACAGCACCCTAAAGAGAAACAATAATACTGTCGTAAATATAGTCAAAATGGAGTGTGTTGAACGAAGAGGCAAATGAAGCTAGTTGTGATTAGGCAGGAGAATCAGAGTGTTTAAGTGATTAATTCGTAGAGTATTCGACCAGTTATAAAAACAAAATTGTATATAATGAAACGGTCTTGAAAACTGCTGCTAAAGCTTTTTATATACTTAATATTTGTCTTATTTTATTATTATAACTAATAAATCATAATTACTTTGACTAAAAAAACAGGGCTTGCTATGATTTTGAAGGAAAACGAAAGGGGAAAAAAATGAAAAAAATAATGAGTTTGAAGGCTGTAATCCTTGGAAGTGCCATTGTACTTGCAGGCTGCAGTCAGAGTGATGCAAATGAGAACAGTGCAGATAACTGGGACGAAATAAGAGAAGAGGGAGTTATTCGAGCAGCCACTTCAGGTACATATTTTCCAAACTCTTATCATGACTCGGATACTAACGAGCTGACAGGCTTTGAAGTTGAGATTTTAAGAGAAGTTGGTGACCGTCTGGATTTAAAGGTTGAATTCACAGAAATGAATGTGGATGGCATGCTGACTTCACTGAACAGCGAACAAATTGATGTGGCTGCTTTAAGCATCAGTCATGCTGGCGAAAACGCAGACCGCTACAATTATACAGTACCTTATAAGTATTCCTATATGTCCATGATTGTTCGGGAAGAAGACAATTCCGGTATTGAACAGATGGAGGACCTTGATGGTAAACGTGCGGCTGGTGCAGCCACAACCACCTATATGCAGATTGCAGAGCAGTATGGTGCAGAGCTGGCTATTTACGATAACGCTACAAATGATCAGTATTTGTGGGATGTGGCAAACGGCCGAACAGACTTGATTATCAATGATTTTTACGGGCAGACTATGGCTCTAACGGCTTTCCCGGATATTCCCGTTCAGATACATGACGAGCTGTTTTTTAATCCGAGCTATACTAATTTCTCACTCAAACTGGGTAATGACAGACTTACTGAAGAGATTGATCAAGTTCTTGACTCAATGCATGAGGATGGAACACTCAGTGAACTATCCGAGCAGTTTTATTACGGTGAGGACGTGACGGTCGAAGAGGACCATGACATTATGACAATTGATTTAGAGGGTTAAAGATGGACGCTATCGAATGGCAGTATATTTTTAATCCTGAACTGGCTTTGGACTCTTTACCTTTTTTGTTAAGAGGTGTACCTTACACTTTAGGTATTGCTCTGGTCAGTACGGCTATCGGAATGGTTATTGGTATGATTATAGCCTTGATGAGATTGTCCCCTTCCAGAGCGCTCAGATGGACCGCCCGTATATATGTCTCTTTCATGAGAGGAACGCCGGTACTGGTCTTTCTATTCCTGATATATTTTGGTCTGCCTTTCATAAACATTCAGTTTAATGCTCTGACTTCAGCTATTATATGCTTTAGTCTGAATGGTGCAGCCTATATATCAGAAATTTTTCGCTCATCCATTTCTTCAGTGGAAAGAGGACAATGGGAGGCTTCTGCAGTATTGGGGATGAGTCCTTATATTACATTAAAAGATATTATTCTTCCTCAGGCTTTCAGGATAGCGATTCCCCCTTTAAGCAGTGTTCTACTTGATGTTATCAAAGGGACGTCTCTTGCAGCGATGATTACAGTTAATGAGATTTTCCAGAATGCACGCGTAGTCGGCGGTAGAGAGCATGACTATATGACGATGTATATTCTTGTTGCAGCAATATATTGGGTAATCTGCAGCATATTCGGAATCTTCCAGGACTACCTGGAAACCGTATCGTCGAGGTATATCATTAAATAGACCAAAGTATATATAATAAAGGGCCCTGCACTAAGGTGATGTGCAGGGCCCTTTAATTGACTAATGGCTATAAGAAAGAATACCTTTGTTTTTAAGTTGTTTAAGCATATCTTCAGTCATTCTTGCCAAGTCATATTGAGGAGAAAAGCCCCATTCTTCCTGAGCAGCACTGGTATCAATTGCGTTTGGCCAGGATTCAGCAATACCTTGTCTGACCGGGTCGACGTCATAGCTCAGTTTGAAGTCAGGCTGATGCTTCTGAATAGCTGCCGCAACATCTTCTGGGGCAATACTCATGGCGCTGACATTGTAGGCATTGCGGTTAATCAACTGTTCACTCGGTGCTTCCATGAGTTGAATAATCAATTCAACAGCATCCGGCATATACATCATATCCATGTAAGTGCCTTCACCTATGAATGATGTGTAAGCATTGTTCTTCAGAGCTTCATAATAGATATCGACTGCATAATCTGTTGTTCCTCCACCAGGCAAAGTCTCATAAGAAACAAGTCCAGGGAAGCGGACACTGCGTGTGTCCACGCCAAACTTCTGATAGTAGTAATCTCCCAGCAGTTCGCCACTTACTTTTGTTACGCCATACATAGTTGTTGGACGCTGAATAGTAACTTGTGGCGTCTGGTTTTTAGGGGTCTGTGGACCAAATGCACCAATAGAGCTCGGTGTGAAGAATTTCAGGTTGAATTCTCTGGATACTTCAAGTGCGTTAACCAGACCACCCATGTTCAAAGTCCAGGCTAGCTGAGGCTTGGCTTCAGCTACAGCAGAGAGAAGAGCAGCCAGGTGAATAAAGGTATCGATAGCATATGTTTCAACAAGTTCCTTCATACGTTCTGCATCTGTAACGTCCAGTATCTCGAAGATCCCATCGTTTACCACTTTGGAATCTTCAGGTTGTCTTATATCCGTAGCTATTACATTTTCAGTTCCGTACACTTCGCGCAGTTTAGTGGTCAACTCAGATCCGATTTGTCCAAGCGCTCCTGTAATCAGTATTTTTTTCACGAAATACCCTCCGATTATATAATTTAAGGTTAAAAATCAAACAAGCGGAAAGCAGGAGAGCTGACCCTCCTGCTCCGACAGCTATTTTATTTGATTACGTTCAATTCTTTGCCAATCTTTTCATATATTTCCACTACTTTGTCCAGCTGATCTTTTGTATGAGCAGCACTTGGCATATTTCTCACACGACCTGTTCCACGAGGTACAGTAGGGAAGACGATGGACTTGGCATACACACCTTCTTCGGTTAGTCGCTTGGAGAATTTTTGAGTCAGTTTCTCGTCTCCAATGATACATGGTGTAATAGGCGTTTCTGAATTACCGATATTGAAACCGAGTTTATCGAGTCCTTCTTTCAGGTAACGGCCGTTTTCCCATAGGCGATTGTGTTCTTCCTCTGAGTTGCTCATGATATCAATCGCTTCGATACAAGCAGCAGATGCGCCAGGTGTCAGTGAAGTAGAAAACAGGAATGGACGGGCGCGAACTTTCAGCCAGTCAATCAGATTCTGAGTACCAGCTACATAACCACCGACAACACCGACTGCTTTAGACAATGTTCCCATCTGGAAGTCGATTTTGTCTTGGAGACCGAAATGCTTGACTGTACCAGCTCCTTTACCCATAACGCCTGAACCGTGTGCATCATCGACGTAGGTAATCAGGTCAAATTCTTCTGCAATCTCTACGATTTCAGGAAGCTTTGCCACGTCCCCGTCCATTGAGAATACACCATCAGTAATGTACATGATTTTTTCGTATTGTCCGCTTTCAACAGCTTCTTTTGCCTTCGCTCTCAGATCATCCATGTCCTGGTGCTTGACACGAATCACCTTAGCACCTGACAGGCGGCAGCCGTCAATGATGGAGGCATGGTTCAGCTCATCTGACAGAATAGCATCGTGCTTATTCATTACAGCAGAAATGGCACCCATGTTACAGTTGAAGCCGGATTGGAAAGCTACTGAAGCTTCAGTGTGTTTGAATTCTGCAATTTTCTGTTCCAGTTCTTCATGGATGGCCTGCGTCCCGTTTATAGTACGAACAGCTCCGGCTCCAACGCCATAAATATTTGTTGCTTCGTTAGCTTTAGCTTTCAGTCGTTCATCGTTAGAAAAGCCTAGGTAGTTATTTGAAGACATATTGATTAGTTTTTGTCCGTTAATAGTGATTTCAGATCCGTTGGGACCTTCAAGGACATCTATTTCGTTGTATAGTCCGTTGTCTTTTAATTCTTTAAGGTTATCTTCCAGAAAGGTATTCAGTTTTTGACTAGTCATGAAATCGCTCCTTAGTATTAGTCTCATGCGCTTACTTTCTGATTTTACCATGCTTTTTTTGTTTCGTGTAGTCGATAAGCGGATTATTGGAACATTCTTATATTATCTAAGTGAATTTTACTTAATTAAAATAGCAAGTGTGATAAAATAAGGCTTACAAGAATTCGAGAGAATGGAGTGTTATAGTATATGAGAATGATTGATTTGATTGAAAAAAAGCAGCACGGTGAACCACTATCAAAAGACGAGATTAACTGGATGATAAAGGAATACACAGACGGGACGATTCCAGATTATCAAATGAGCGCTATGGCGATGGCTATTTATTTTAATGAAATGAATGATCAAGAACGCAGTGCTTTGACAATGGCGATGGTTGAATCGGGTGACCAAATTGACTTGTCTGCTATCGAAGGTGTAAAAGTGGACAAACATTCTACAGGAGGGGTCGGGGACACGACTACTCTAATATTGGCTCCTTTAGTAGCGAGTGTAGGGGTTCCAGTAGCTAAAATGAGCGGCCGAGGTCTGGGTCATACTGGCGGGACCATCGACAAACTGGAAGCCATTCCGGGCTTTCATGTCGAGTTATCTCAAGACGATTTTGCTGATTTGGTTAATGAAAACAAGGTTGCTGTAGTCGGCCAGTCAGGTAATCTAACACCGGCTGACAAAAAACTGTATGCCTTGCGCGATGTAACAGGCACAGTCGAATCGATTCCGTTGATTGCCAGCTCAATTATGAGCAAGAAGATTGCATCAGGTGCGGATGCGATTGTACTCGATGTTAAAACTGGTGCAGGGGCATTCATGAAGAATGTCGATCAGGCCCGTAAGCTGGCAGAAACCATGGTAACTATCGGAAAATCTGTAGGCAGAAATACAATGGCTGTGATTTCCGATATGAGTCAGCCGCTGGGAAATGCCATAGGAAACGGATTGGAAGTAAAAGAAGCAATTGATACGCTTAAAGGTGAAGGACCGGAAGACTTAACTGAACTGTGTCTGGTACTGGGTAGTCAGATGGCTTATCTGGGCGGAGCAGCCGAGTCACTGGACGAGGCACGTTCACTGCTTGAAGAAAACCTTAATAACGGCAAGGCACTGGAAGTTTTCAAACTCTTCGTCAAATCTCAGGGAGGAGACGAGTCGGTAGCGGATAATCCCGATAAAGTGTTACCACAGGCGGCTAATACAAAAGAGGTCATTGCAAAAGAGACTGGTGTCGTTTCTGAAATTACCGCCGATCAGATTGGAATAGCAGCTATGATGCTAGGTGCTGGACGCGAAACAAAAGAAAGTGAAATCGACTTGTCTGCCGGTTTATACCTGCATAAAAAAGTTGGCGATAAAGTTCAAGAAGGCGAGAGCATTGCCACCCTTTATTCAAACAAAGCCATTTCAGATGATATTGTTGAAAAAGTTCGTACACATGTACTGTTAGCAGAGACAGCAACTATTCCCACGCTAATTTATGATGTTATTCAGTAAGATTTTTTTAAAGGGGACACATTCAGTATGGCTGAATGTGTCCTTTTTCTTGGGTAAGTCCTAGCATTCAACTTAAAAGGGAAAGGAAGGAGTCCTATAACGCTGCAAAGCACCTTTCATTCAAAATAAAGTGTGCTATACTACCAGAATAATGAATTTTTCTGAGGTGATTACTATCGTTAATGAAAGAGTATTGAGCGGGATTAAAGCGAGCACACCGATAATGGCCAGTTACATAGCCCTTGGTGTTGCCTGTGGAATTGTCCTTTATGATGCGGGCTTTTCTGTACTGCACATCTTCCTGATGAGTTTGCTGGTCTTCGCCGGAGCAGCACAATTTCTGGCGGCCAGCATGACGTTAACAGGTGCGTCGGTTTCAGCTATAATTATCATGGTGTTTTTCCTGAATCTCAGGCATGTACTGATGTCGGCTAGTATCTCCGAGTATGTAAAAAGAAGAGGAATAGGCTTCCTTACGTTTTTCGGTCATACATTGTCGGATGAATCTTTTGGCATCAACTTTTCTCACTTTCAAAAAGGGAGCTGGACACCCGAAGAAGCCCTGACTGCCAGTCTATCTAATTATGGAACGTGGGTTGTCAGTACAGTGCTGGGCGGACTGATTGGTAGTCAACTTCCTATCAATACAACAATAATGAACTATGCTTTAATCGCCATGTTTCTCTGCATGATGGTTATGCAGTTTGTATCTAGTGCACATATGATTGCAGCGGTTGTTTCTGTTTCAGCTACCGTCATTTTGACAATCCTTTTGAAACACAATATTGCTCTAGTCATTGCTACACTCATAGCGTCTTTTACTGGTTATTATATCGAAAACAGAAGAGGATCAGGAGGGCGACAGCATGTTCGATAATCCGATTGTTCTAATCTCGGGCATGGCCCTGGTTACATTTTTACCCCGATTTTTACCATTGCTCCTGCTCAGCAAAAAGGAAATTTCGCCGTCATTGAGCCGATGGATGTCATTTATTCCGGTCTCTATTTTCGCAGCTCTGGTCGCTTCAGATATTTTTTTCTGGGAAGAGTCCTTTAACATAAACCCGCTGGACAACATCAAGCTGTTACCTTCAGTACTGGTTATTCTTATTGCTTTGAAAACTAAGAGCCTATTATGGTCGATGACAGCAGGTGTCGGAGCAATAACCGTTATGTGGCTTGTTTTTTAAGATTAATAGATAAAAAATAAAAATGACTGACGGGAATTCAAGCGTCGGTCATTTTTGACTATTAGATTAGTGGTGTATGGAGGGCTCTTTTAGGACCTTTTCTCCCAAACTATTCGCCCATTTTTCGGTCCAGCAGTCAGAATAAGGAATGCAATTTTCTTTCCGCTTTCGTTTGAAGTAGCCTGAGCGGGACCAGATAAGAGAAACGATTCCTACCGTCACTAAATATAGGGGGCCTAATATCAGCGATTGAACGGTGTGTCCGTATTCGTGAACAGATACCTGAGCACAGTAATCATTCCATCTCTCTTTTGAATAGATGGGAGAAACAGAGCTCATATTCTGTTCATTAGGAGTGAAGATAAATAGTCCTAAGGAGATGCCTCCGCGCAGAGGCCACTTCGTTCGTATGCTGCCGTAATAGCTATCATGTGGCGATTTGTAAAAAATCAATAAAAACATAAAACCGAGTAAGCTCTGAAAGAATCCCCATGTCAATTGTATACAGATATAGAAAATCTGGCCCAGATTAGAATGAATAAAATGGGTGTCATTGTGGTTCAATTCAGCCATCTCCCTTTTGAGGAAAATACGCTTCCCGTATTAAGAACGAGAAGCGTATTTTTGTATATTGATAGATCGTGCATTGCACCAGGCAGCAGTCTCACCGGAAATAATGATATCTTTCTGCTGTAACTCTTTAATCGTGCGTGCACCCAGCAGGGTCATGATATGTTTCAGTTCTGTCTGCCACTGGTTGATAGTTTCAATAGCCTGATCCACATCTTTTAATGCCATATGCATGAACTGACTGGACAAGCCATTCAGTTCGGCTCCAAGGGCCATGGCTTTGACCATTTCCATTGGCCGGCGAATGCCACCAGAAGCTATAATGTGGGCGTTGACTTTGCTTTCTTCAGCTTCAAGAAGGGATATAGCCGTACTCTGACCCCATTCTTCGACATCGTCCAGTTTGAAATCTTTGCGTCTGTAGTTTTCGATTTGTGCAAAGTTAGTTCCGCCTTGACCGCTTACATCTATCAGCTTCACGCCAACGGATTCAAGGAGGCGAATGGTCTCTCGACTCATTCCAAAACCTACTTCTTTTGCAATGACAGGTTTACCCAGCCCGTTCACGATCGATTCAATATTGCTCAGCCAGCCTTTGAACTCGCGGTCTCCTTCGGGCATAACCAGTTCCTGAGGGGCATTAATATGGATTTGAAGCGCATCTGCATCAAGGATATCCACAGCTCTTTTGGCGTTTTCCAAACCGTGGCCCGCACCCAGATTGGCAAATATCAAGCCCTCGGGATGGGTTTCTCTGACAACCTTAAAGGTATCTGTCTGCGTAGGATCCTTCAGTGCAGCACTGACGGACCCGGTCGCCATAGCCAGATTGGTCTCCCGTGCAATGACTGCGAGCTTTTCATTCACTTTCCCCGTCCATTCACTCCCACCAGTCATAGCATTAATGAAGAAAGGAGAAGAGAAGTGCAGATTGTCTAAATCGACAGACAAATTTACATCAGAGACATCCATTTCCGGAAACGAATGATGAACAAAATGAATATCGTTAAAAGAGGATACTTTTTCCTTGTAAAATTTTTCAGATAGAGAAACATGTTCGTTTTTTCGATTATCAGATTTAGTCATAGTTACACTCCAGTTTGTAGTAAGTCATTTTTTATACACGGTTATGTCAAGAGGGACGATACCTTCTGCCTCCCAGTCAGTAGTCAGCAGACTGGAATCAAATTGCTTGGGTACAAGCGCAATTCCACAGTCCCCGCCACCGGCACCGGATGTTTTTGCGGAGGCAAAATGATCGCCGGCTACCTTGCACAGTCTGTGAAGCAAAGGCGTTTCTACTTCAATAGATTTCTTTTCTGCCATCTCCAGGAGAAGTTCTCTGTTTAAGCTGATTTCTCTCATGATGCCTTTTGAATCCTGAGCTTTAAGAGCTTTAATCAGCCGTGAAACACACGCTTTGCTTGCTTCGAGAAAGCTACTGTAAGCTGAATCGTGACCGCTGCTTTTAGATTGACTGACAAGAGATTCGGTAGAAGCGGGTGTGCCGGTCCAGCCCACAAGCAGAGATAGGGATTCCGGTGGTAATAGCGGCTCAATTGAGAGTTGATCCCATGGTCTTGCGATGAGTTCCTTGATGGATAACTTTTTTAGGTGAGGCAACAGGCTTTTTTGGTTAAATCGGGTATAGGCTATCCAGCCAGTAAAACTTGCTGCAGCCAGGTCCCCGAAGGAGCCATTGCTGTTTAGTGACAGATGAGCCAGTGAAGCAAGCTTATACAGTGACAAATCGGATACACTGACTGAATAGGCATTCAGCAAGGCTTCAATGACGGCAACTGTGACAGCGCCGCTGGAACCCAGTCCATACTTTATACCTTCTTCATTTACCATTTCACTCTCAATCAGCATATCATAATAGCTTAGAGGCTTACCCAATTCAGTTAAATAAGTTTCTGCCACATCAATAGCTGCTTTCACAATAGCTGTGTTTTCAGCAGGCTCAGCAAACGTTAGCCCTTTTTCTGACCTAGTCCATTTAAGTGGCTGGTCAGAGAGTACTTTCGAATGAAGGGTACCAAAGTCAGTTGAAACCGGGAAGACAGTTACTGATATGAATCGGTCAATGGCCACAATAACAGAGGGCTGTTCTGGTTCAACAACTGCGTATTCACCCGCTATAAATAGTTTGCCTGGTGCTTTAGCGTTCACTTTTTTCATAGCAGTCCTTTCTAGTCTGGTCAACATTAGTCTAAGAGATAGAGTCCCGGTCCCGGTTTCGCTTCAATGAGCTGACTTTCAGAGAAAGAAGTCAGCAAGTAATATTTTATCTGTTCAAGTTCGCTTTGTCTGCAGATAACTTTTACATTTGGACCGGCGTCCATAGTAAAGTAGGCAGTGAAGCCTCGTTTTCTAAGTTCTCTGACGGCATCCATTGCCTTCATGCTCTCAGAAGTCCAATAAGTAAAGGGAGGATTGGCTCCTAATGTTGTCGCATGCATTTTCAAAGCATTGCGTTCTGCAATTTCCCCTACTTTTTCAACAGATTTTCCTTTAATGGCTTCTTTTATGGCTGATAAGTCTGCATCAAGAGACTGAAGCCATCCTTCATAGAAAGGCGAGGTTTCGACTGTGCGTTTCATGCCTTCTCTGCTGGATACTTCTTTTTTGGCATCATTGACGACAATAAAGAGCATGCCGATATCCCACTTTGCGTCATCTACAGGCACTGCAAATGAGCTGTCATGATCTGTTCCTTTCACCCATTCTGCAAACCCGCCAAATATACTTCTGCATGCAGAACCGGAACCGATTCGAGCGAGTTTAGACAGTTCTTCTTTATTTAGTGAGAGCCCTGCTGCGTAACTGGCAGCGCCGGCAAGAGCAGCTAAACCGGAAGCAGAAGACGCTAGTCCAGCTGCGGTGGGAACATGATTGATACTTTCCACACGAGCTTTAGATTCGATACCTGCTTGACGTCTGACTTCGTTTAGGACTCTCTGTACTTTTTTCAGTGATGCCGTGTCCTGTTCAACACCGTCTAAAATAAGCAGATCTTCTGACAGCGAATCATCAAAGTCCACTTGAGTGTCTGTATAAAAGGCATCTAAGGTCAACGATAGGGAGTTGTTCTTAGGAATTATCAACTGTTCATTTTCTTTTCCCCAGTATTTTATCAGGGCAATATTTGTATGAGCGCGCGTCCATTTAGTCATTACTTTTCTCTCCTAATGCGTGAATCCAGGTTTGGGTCGCACCGTTTTCCTTTAGGTGACGGGCGATATCCTCAGCCTGTTTCTTTGTTTTTGCTAAAGCAATCATACAGCCGCCGCGTCCTCCGCCAGTCAGTTTTGCTCCGAGGGCGTTAGAAGCCAGTGCGGTTTCGACCAGTCGATCCAGCTGATTGCTGCTGACATTAAGCTGTTTCAGGCAGGAATGGGCTAGTGACAGCAGTCTTCCGAGTTCTTCAATCTGGTTAGTTTCGGTAGCTGCTTTTGCAGCGTCGGATAACTGGCCAAGTGTCCGTATTGTTTTTTCTGTAGATGAAGGATTTTCCTGCATCTGTCGGGCAACATCCCCAACGGCCTCTCTAGTTTGTCCTTTGACTCCGGTATCTGCGGCAATCAGGTAACCCTTTAAATTTAATTCCAAAGGTTTGAAGCAACTGCCGCGTTTGTAATAAATGGGTGAATCGCTGCTGGTTACGCGTGCATCCAGACCACTGGGGTTGCCATGAGCTATTTTTTCAGAAATATCCACATAGGTCAGCAACCGCTCTTGTGTCAGTTCTCTCTCGAACAGGGAGAAGAGTGCACGAGTAACCGCCGTTGCTACAGCCGCACTGGACCCCATCCCTCTCTCTGGAGGTATCTGACTCAAAATAGAAATATTTAAGCCGTTAACGGACTGATTTAAATCATGACAGATTGTGTGAATAAGGGTCTTTAAATTATTTAATGGTTCAGGTACAGCGTGCAGTAATCCTTGGAAATACGTAGATGTCAGAACAGTCTGACCAGTAATTTTTTTTATTCTTACTTCCACTGGAGCGGCAGGGAAAGGAAAAGCGATTGCCGGTTCACTATAGACAACAGCATGTTCGCCAATCAAAATCAGCTTTCCGTGAGCCGTACCGACTGCTTGATCCGATAACGTCTTCATATGTTCACCTCAACTTCTTCATGTGAGTTTTTATCCTAATAATCATAACGTATTTTTAAAAGAAACTCTAATTTATCCTATCAATTTATAATTAAAAATACTTAAAGAAATCAAGTAAATAAAAAAAATTAACTTGATTTAGTGTGAAAGCGTATGATAATTTGGTAAACTATTACAGATAACCAGCAGTAAAAGAAGCGGAGGGAACCGCATGAAAGAGTCTGATTCTTTTTATATTATTAATCGAGATGAATGGAAAGAACTAATTAACCATACAGAAATCACTTTAACTGATGAAGAAGTTGAATCACTGCGTTCATTAAATGACCAGGTTTCAGTTACAGACGTGAAGGAAATTTATCTGCCGATTCTTCAGGTCCTTCATCAGTACATCAAGTTTTATAACAAGAGGCAGTGTGAAGTGAAAAAACTTCTAAAAAGACCGGTTGAACGTGATCCCTACATTATTGGGATAGCAGGCAGTGTGGCAGTCGGTAAGAGCACCCTGGCCCGTTTCCTGCAGAAAATGATGGCAAGAGCTTACCCTGAAAAGAAAGTCAAATTGATTACGACAGACGGTTTCCTGTATCCGAATGAAATACTGAAAGAGCGTAATTTACTTAATAGAAAAGGATTTCCTGAAAGTTATGATATGCATCGCCTCATCTCATTTATGGGAGATGTGAAAAGTGGCAGGCGAAATATTAAAGTCCCGCTCTACTCACATAGGCTTTACAATATTGTTCCCGATGAATTTGAGATTATAGATCAGCCGGACATCCTTATTGTTGAAGGCATCAATGTTTTGCAGCTGCCGGCAAATGAAAAAATATTTGTCAGTGACTTTTTTGATTTCAGCTTTTATGTCGACGCTGAACCTGACCGGATAGAAAAGTGGTATCTTGAACGGTTTGGGGTACTGCTTCAGACAGCTTTCAAAGACCCGTCCAACTATTATTATCCCTATGCTGTTGGTGACAGAACAGAAGCATTTAAAATGGCGAAGAATGTCTGGCGTACAATTAATTTGAAAAATCTTCAGGAGTATATATTGCCGACACGTTTTAGAGCAGATATGATTATCCATAAAACATCGGAACATTTTATTGACCAGATTCTTCTTAAAAAACATTAAAGTAGACAGGGGAGAGAATAAATGTTTAAACGTTTAGCAGTGCTTAGTTTATTATTGTTTTTCATAAGTGGGTGTGCTGAAGATAACGGCGAATCATTTACGGGTGAGGTTATTTCTGTTGAAGGGTCGAATCAGTTAATCGTGCGTCCTGATGAAGAAGAGGAAATCAGACAGTCGGGGGATGAGGTCTCCATCAGCGCCCCAATGGAACAGTCTTTTGAAGAAGGGGACAGAGTTATTGTGACGCATGAAGGCCCTGTTATGGAAAGTCATCCGCTTCAGGTGCACCTGCTGTCAATTGAGTTAACAGAAGAATAAAGCAGCATTATATAAAAAAGTAAGCAAACCAAATATGACAATTTTGTGAAAAGTGTAATAATTAGTACTAATCAGATGAGTCGTTGATTTCAAAGCCATCTTATCTATATTATACTAGACTTAAAGGAGCCGATAAGATGACCGACCTTAGAGAAGAAATGGAACAAATTAAGGAAGAATTGTACTCAGTAAAGCGATTGAACAAAGAGTTGCTGGATCATCAGCAAAAGCAGGATTCTCTTGAGTTTTCCTGGTCCGGGAGTCTGGGACATTGGTTCTGGGATTTGAAAGCAAACAAAGTGACATTTAATCCAATGAAAGCAGCTGCATTAGGCTTTAAGAATGAAGAGCTTCCTGAAACAGTTGATTTTCAGTTTTTCACCGACCGTCTTCACCCAGAGGACTATGAAGAAGCCATGCAGGTCATGCGTGATCATCTGGCTGGGAAAATACCTGTATGGGAAGTAAAGTACCGTATTTTAGCTAAAGACGGAACGTATAAGACGTATTATGACAGAGGAAAAGTGACTCAGAGAGCAGAAGACGGCACACCGTTATTCATGAGAGGCATCGTTTTTGATATTTCTGAGAATGAAAAAGAAAAAGAAGAACTTTTACGTAAAAACAAGGAATGGGAGTTCCAATCCAAGCGAGATGCATTGACCGGATTATACAACCGTTCAAATATTTTAGTTAAGCTCGGTCAAATTGTTTCCCGGATCAAGACGGGGAAACTAAATACGGTTTCTCTGATTGTATTTGATATCGATAACCTTGAGCATCAGAATTCTCTATTTGGACCGCTTTTTGGTGATGAAATGATAAAAAGGGCTGCGGATGTAATGAAGGATGTAATCGAACAGGAATTCTATGCCGGAGCGTTTGCAGGTGGGAAATTTTTAATCGTTCTTCCCGACATCGGTAAAAGTGAGGCGAAAAACATAGCTGAAGCTATTCGGGTAGCTTTTCAGAACAGTGAATTTTCGGAACCTGCCGAAGCGTCAAGCAGCTCTGGCGTCGCGGAGTACGTCCCTGACGAAACAGTCAGTCAGTTCTTTAACCGAGCCGATCGTTTGCTGAACAAAGTCAAACGCAATGGGAAAAATCAGGTCTTATCAGAATAGTACAGATAGCTTATGAATTGAAAGTAAAATAAATAGTTTTCAGTAGATTGGATGGGCAGACAATGCAGGATAAAATTACAATTCTTGGTATTCCTTTTGACAATATGACGCGAAAAGAATTTCTTAAGCAGTTATATTTGCGTATGGAACATAAAGAAAAAACATTTCTCGTAACAGCTAATCCCGAAATTGTGATGTATGCCAGAAATCATCCTTCATACTATAACTTACTGATGGAAGCTGATTATATTGCTCCTGATGGAATTGGAATAGTCAGAGCCGCTAGAAAATTAGATACCCCAATCAAAGAGCGTGTGCCCGGATTTGAACTGATGATGGGACTGCTTGAAATTGCCAATTTAAATCAGAAACGTGTCTACTTTATTGGAGCGCATGAAGAGGTAGTTAATCAGACAGTTAAAAATGTTGGAAAAAAATGGCCAGACATCAAGATTGTCGGACACCGGAATGGTTATTTTAATCACACTGATCCGGAAGTTATAAATGAAGTGAGAGCAGCACGACCGGACATTATTTTTGTGGCGTTCGGGTTTCCAAAACAGGAACAGTGGATAAAGACTTATCTGGAAAAAGCAGACCATGGCATTGCTGTGGGTGTAGGTGGAAGTTTCGATGTGCTCTCAGGTAATGCAAAGCGTGCCCCTTATCTTGTCCAGCGCTTTCATGTGGAATGGCTGTATCGTCTGTTGAAGCAGCCTTCCCGATATAAGCGCATGCTGGCTCTACCTCTCTTCATAAAAGAGATTTACAAGCAGAAAAAGAAGGAAAAAGCGAAATGAATGCTATTCACATCAATGCAGGAAATGAGTACGGTGGAGGTCTGTCGCATATTGTCAGCCTTCTCAGTGCGCTAAAAGATAATCATGTAACTGCAGAATTACTTGTCCTGGAAGAAGGACCGGTCGCTGCAGCAGCCCGCATAGAGGGTATCGATGTAACGGTTATTCAGCAATCAAGCCGCTATGACTTGAGAGTGTTCAAAAAGCTGATCAACTACATCAACGATAGTCAGGCAGAAATTGTTCACACTCATGGGCCTCGAGCCAATATGATTATGGGGCTTCTCAAGCCGTTTATCAAAGCTAAGTGGATTGTAACAGTTCACAGCAACCCCTATCTGGATTTCACCGACAGGGGGCTAAAAGGCCGCTTTTTTGAAAAAATAAATATATCCAGTGTCAGAAGAGCTGATTCAGTTATTACCGTTTCCAATGAAATAAAGGCTATTTTACTAAACGCAGGAATGAATCAAGCTAACCTACATACCATCTACAACGGGATTCACTTTGAACCCCCAATAAATAAACCAAAAAATGAGAATGTTTTCCAGATTATTGCTGTAGGAAGGCTGGAAACGGTCAAAAATTTCCATCTGCTGCTTAAAGCACTCGCTGAAGTCAGACAGTTGAACTGGAAACTGGTCTTGTGCGGAGAAGGTAAAGAAAAAGATTCTCTTATTGAACTATCCCGGAAGTTGGAGCTGGACACTCGTGTTGACTTTATGGGTTGGCTAAATAAGGAAGAGCTGCAGGATGCAATCAGTCAAAGTGATCTTATGGTTTTGTCTTCTGTTTCTGAAGGTTTTCCTGTCGTTCTGCTGCAGGCGGCCGAACAACAGGTCCCATGTATTGCAACTGATGTCGGGGATGTTAAAGCATTAGTTCATAACCCTAGGGAAGGCTGGCTAATTGAAGCAAATGATGCTGCTGCGCTTAAAGCCTCTTTGAAAGAAGCATATGGCAAGTGGGAAAAACAGAACTTAACAGAAATGGGCAAATTGTTCAGGCAAAGAGCTGAACAGTTCTCTCTTATGAATCAGGCAAGAGGGGTCATCGATTGCTATAAAAAATTTAACAGTTGAGGATACACGTCAGTCTAAGTGCAGTACACTTCATTGATGAAACAGTGCATCCATTAATTGTGGGTAAACCAACTAAATCGTATAGTAACATATTGACACGCTTTTGTTTCCTTTAATCGGGAAGCGAAAGACGTGTTTTTTTTGAACACAGAAGTCGACTGACGGACAGACCCTTGAGTTATAAAAAGTTGTAGGTAACCAAAGAGTTTTTTAGAGGAACGAGTCGGAACTTTTCATTGAAACACTATAAACCCAAAGTTACTGATATTAAAAGGAGTATTGTTTGAAAATACTGACGCATGACTGTTGAATTTACATTTTTTTAACTTTCAATTTACTTTTAAAAAATAGTCGATTGCTATAGTAGAAAGTGAAGGGAGACTAAAGTTATGAGAATTACAGTAAATAATTTAAGCAAATCCTATGATGGAGAAAAGTTTGCGTTTAAACCGTCCTCTTTTGAAATCCATCAAGGTGAGTTTGTGACACTTTTAGGCCCCTCCGGATGTGGAAAGACGACTTTATTAAGATTACTTGCCGGTCTTGAAATGGGCAATAGCGGGCAAATTCATTTCGATGATCGACTCATTTTTGACGGTGAAGTTAAACGTGTTGTTCCAACAGAGAAGCGTCAGATAGGGATGGTTTTTCAGGACTTTGCCCTCTGGCCACACATGACCATATTTGAAAATGTTGCCTTTGGCCTAAGAGCGCAAAAAGATACGGATCGTCTGGCTGAGAGAGTACGGTGGGCGTTAGCTAAAGTTGATTTGGTGGGCTATGACACACGTTATCCTAGACAGCTGTCAGGTGGCCAGCAGCAGCGCGTTGCATTTGCACGGGCGATTGTGACCGAACCTGAGCTGATTTTACTGGATGAGCCTTTGAGCGCGCTTGATGCGCTATTGAGAAACCAGTTAAGAGTAGAATTGGTTAGTATTGCTAAGGAACTGGACATTACCTGTGTCTATGTCACCCACGATCAGGAAGAGGCGATGAGTATGTCGGATCGTATTTTTGTTATGAAAGATGGTGAGATTCTGCAGCAGGGCGAACCTGAAATCCTTTATCATAATCCGACACATCCTTTTGTAGCTGAATTTGTAGGAAAAACTAACAGAATAACGGACCCTGCAACGAGAGAAGAGAAGATTTTCCGACCTGAAGACCTCTCTTTGGAACCTCAGAAGTTTGATGACTTGATTTATCAGGCTACTGTTCACCATGTCGCTTATTTAGGAGACCGTTATGAGGTTATTGTCAAATATGGGCAGGAAGAGTGGACTGTATACAGTAAAAAAAGAGTAAACATTGGTGAAAGAATTGATATCCACCTGCCGAAGAAGGCACTTAAATTGACACAGTACGCATAAAATTATAAAAAAGGATAGGATAATAATGAAAAATAAAATGATGAAAAAAGTATCAGGTATAGTTGGATTAGGCACAGCATTTCTGCTTATAAGTGCTTGTGCGGCTGCTGATGGATCAGATGAGCCATTAGTCGTCTATTCTGCTGGACCCGGTGGCTTGGCAGAGTCTCTGGCAGAAGGTTTCACTCAGGAAACAGGAAGAGAGGTTGATCTCTTTCAATCTACCACAGGCTCTGTAGTCGGCCGACTAGAAGCTGAGATGGATAATCCGGCAGCAGATGTCGTCATACTGGCATCCTGGCCATCCGGTATGGATCTGATGGAGCGTGAATTGTTGCACACCTATGCTGATGCCGAAAATGCAGACTTGCTAAATGAGGGGTGGAACGGAGATAACCAGCTGTTTGGCTATAGTGCATCTGCACTGGGGATTACGTATAATACAGAGCTAATAGAGCAGGCTGGAGAAGACTGGGCAGATTATACAGATGAGGAATTTAATGGCTTGGTTGCAATGCCTGATCCGAGTGAGTCCGGTTCTGCACTGGACTTTATAGCGGGTTACTTGAGTGACCAGGGTGATTCTGGTTGGGCGTTATTTGAGGAACTCGTTGAAAATGATTTAGAAGTTGCGGGAGCTAATCGCCCTGCACTTGATTCAGTTATCAATGGAGCAAATGGAGTCGTCTTAGCAGGAGTGGATTATATGGCATACAGTGTAATGGAGCAAGGTGAACCAATCGATATTCATTATGCATCAAGTGGGACAGTCGTAAATCCTCGGCCGGCCATGATATTGGATTCATCTGAACGGAAGGAAGCAGCCGAACAGTTTATAGACTATCTTCTGTCTGATGGAGCCCAAGAAATAGTTGCCGATGATTACCTGCTGCCAGGACGCAGCGATATCGACGCACATCCCGATCGCGTGCCATTTGAAGACATCAATGAACTGGATATAGACTGGGAATGGATGATGGAAGAGCAGGAAAATATCAATGAGCGCTTCCAGGAGTCTATAAGGTAAAGGAGTTTAAATGCAATGTCTGAAACAACCGCAATAAAAAAGGATAGCCGATTCACTAAAGTCACTCAGTGGACAGCAGCTTTTACATTACTGATTATTATAGTCATCCCGCTTATTATGGTGATAATGAGAAGCTTCAGTATCGATGGGACCTGGCAGCTTTCAGCCCCTATTGAACTGATTGCTCAAAGCGATTTGGGCTCTGTCTACGTTAACTCACTTTATCTAGGATTACTGGTCGTTTTGGGCTCCACATTACTGGCACTCCCACTAGCATTTCTTATGACGAAGACTGATTTTAAGCGACACAAGTGGCTCGATACGATATTAATTGTTCCTTTTATGACCCCGCCTTACATTGCATCAATGGGGTGGATGCTGTTCATGCAGAGTAGAGGAATACTGGAATCTGTTTTTCCTTCAGTAAACCTGCTGCAGCGTGGATTCTTCTCGGTTTATGGCATTGCCATGATCATGAGTTTTAATTTGTTTCCATTTTTATATCTTATTTTAAAAAATGCTTTATTAAAGATTAACAGTTCTCTTGAAGAAGCGGGCGCTGTACATGGAGGCAGTTTTCAGTACCGATTGAAACGGATTATTTTCCCTCTAATGATTTCTCCACTGGCAATGGGTGCCTTACTGGTTTTTGTTAAAACAATCTCAGAGTTCGGAACACCAGCTACTTTAGGGCGTCAGATTGGCTATTACGTACTGACAACTGAAATATATCAGTACACATCAAGCTGGCCGATTGATTTTGGTCGAGCTGCAGCAATTTCAAGTGTGTTGCTCGTTACCAGTATGACCATCTGGTTTGTTCAAACCTGGATAAATACTCGGTATACATGGCAGACATTGGGTAGTAAGAGCAAGCAGACCAAGGAGTATACATTGGGTAAATGGCGTTATCTGGTCTGGTTATATGTGGGGGGCGTTCTATTACTGGCTATTGGTGTTCCTTATTTTTCAATGATTGCCACATCACTCATGAATACACGGGGCGCTGGTTTGGCATGGAGTAATTTCACTTTTCGGCATTTCCAAGCAGTATTAACACCCGGCTCACAAGGCTATCGTGGCATTGTCACGAGTATTCAGCTTGCCTTGGCAGCAGCTACGCTGGCAGCAGTTCTTGGGACCTTTTATGCCTTAACTGTTGTGAAATCAAAAGGTAAAATCAAAGGATTTATCGACAGTTCAAGTTTAATTTCCAACACGATTCCTGCAGTAGTAGTGATAGTCGGTCTGATTTTTTTCTGGAATCACCCGAATAATCCGTTTGCTGTATACAATACAAGTTCCATGGTTATTTTGGCTTATGTTGTACTTTTTCTGCCCTTCACTGTGCAATATGTGAAGTCCAGTGCACAGCAAATTGATAACAGTTTGTATCAGGCAGCCCGTGTAGGAGGGGCCAGTCGTTGGTTTATTTTTAAAAAAATTACACTACCATTAATCTGGCCTGGAATAATTGCCGGATGGATTATGACTTTCATCATTTCTACGCGTGAACTTATTGCTTCGTTGATGATTCGTCCGCCAGGAATGGTTACGACAGCCACCTATATATTTGGTCAGTTTGAGCAGGGGAATGCATCACAAGGAATGGCGATGGCTCTAATTACGGTGACATTGACAGTGGTTGTCATGGTTGCAGTACAGCGCATGCAAAAAGGAGCACGACGCTTTGAATAGGCCAGTGGTTTTTGGAGGTGTCGGCGAATATGGTCGAGCCTGCTTCTATATTGAAGTAGGGGAGTATAAGATTCTTCTAGATGCCGGTATTATGAAAGGAAAAGGATTACCTGACGAAGAAATCTACCCCCTCATTCCAGAGTCACTCATTCCTAGCTTGGATGTTATTTGGCTGTCTCATTCGCATAGTGATCATACTGGCTTCTTGCCACATCTTTTATCTGGAGGTTTCCAGGGGAAAATAATCAGCAGCTGGGAAACACAAAAACAAGTGCTTGACCGGACAGAATACCCTTTTATCAGCGAGGAGTACAATTGGGAAACACTCGACTATCCGGGTAAAGCTTTTGACTGGACTATTCAAAGTGGCGATAAGCCACCTTTATACGGACGTTCAGGTGCTACCGGACACATGATTGGATCCTTGTGGCTAGAAATCAGCTGTATAGAAGGTTCATTTATTTATACAGGTGATATGTCAATAGAATCAGTTCTTTACAAGTGGGACGATTTGCAAAGTGAGACCAAATACAATTGGGGTATTATTGATCAAGGATATGATGCGAAACGGCCCAAACAAACTGAGAATGAAAGAAAGCTGTATGCTACATTACTACGGGCTAAAAACAGCGAAAAAACAGTAGTTTTTCCTCTTCCAAAATATGGACGGTCATTGGAAATCCTATTATTACTTTTTAGATATTTCAAGGATGATTATCTCCCGCTTTATATCGATTTATCGATTTACAAAGATGTAAAAAGTGCGGTTGACCAATTAGAATGGATGGATAAAGAGACTCGTGAAGAGTATGTCAAAATGTTCGCCTGGGTTCAAACTAATGCTGAGCCGGTTAAGAATTGGGATGACGAAAGACAGAAAGATTTTACTCTAATCATTCTTGCTGACAGCGGACTTGAACAGAAGCTATCGAAACAACTGTTAGACAACCTCAGCGTTCACGATGAGGTGATTTTAACAGGAAACCCCGGCAAGGGGAGTTATGCAGAAACAGCATTAAATCAAAAAGCGACAGAGGTAAAACCGAGTGTACGGATGCTGCCGTATAATGTTCACTTGACAGTTCCGGAAAGTCAAATGATAGCTGGCAGATGGAACGTCAGGCATCCTATTTACTTTCATGGAAAACATAATCAACCTTATTTAATGTAATTTAGGGTGTTGGTTTGCAGAATCTATGTAACACTAGCTACATTTGTTAACTAGATCTTGATAGTTAAAAGTAATAAAAGAGTATGTACGGACCGTCAAAGAGTCCTGACATACTCTTTTATTTAATATAAGCCATTCCTGGCTGAACACGTTTCAGGAGCATATAGTTGGCTGTTGAGTAATGTTTTATAAAAGTTCCCAAATAAACAGTTCTTATTCATAATAGAATGAAATATGATATACTTCATAAAGAGAAAGTCCTGATTTAAGGAGGAAAAAGAATGTATCAAACCTATGCAGATGACAGTATGGCATTGCATACCGATTTTTATGAACTGAATATGATTTATACTCACTGGAAAAAAGGGAATCATGAGAAAAAAGCAGTATTCGAAGTGTATTACCGCAGCAATCCATTTGGAATGGGGTACACTATTTTCGCCGGACTCGAGAGAGTAGTTAAGTATATTTCATCCATACACTTTTCAGAATCTGATATTGCCTATTTGAAGGAAGTCAAAGAGTTCCCCGACGATTTTCTGGATTACCTCAGAAATTGGCGATTTAAAGGAACCGTTCGTTCATTTAAAGAGGGAGAAGTAGCTTTTGCGAATGAACCGATTATACAGGTTGAAGGTGCACTGGCAGACTGTCAATTAATTGAAACTGCCCTATTAAACATTGTTAATTTCCAGACGCTCATTGCAACAAAGGCTTCTCAAGTGAAAAGTGCAGCCGGGAATGATCCTGTTCTTGAATTTGGTGCACGAAGAGCCCAGGAATTTGATGCTGCTGTTTGGGGAGCTCGCGCAACCTACATTGGTGGCTGTGATTCGACCAGCAATACGCGTGCAGCTAAAATATTTGGAATTCCGGCAGCTGGAACCCATGCGCATGCGCTTGTTCAGGCGTATCGTGATGAATACCAGGCCTTTAAAGCCTATGCAGAAACACATAAGGACTGTGTCTTCCTCGTGGATACGTATCACACGCTGGACTCTGGCGTTCCGAACGCTATCAAAGTAGCAAAAGAAATGGGAGACAAAATTAATTTTGTCGGTGTCAGACTCGATTCAGGCGATTTGTCCTATCTTTCCAAGAGAGTCAGGCAGCAGCTTGATGAAGCCGGCTATCCTGATGCAAAAATTTTTGTGTCAAATGACCTGGATGCTGAGACAATCCTTAACCTGAAAATGCAGGGAGCTAAAATTGATGTCTGGGGAGTCGGCACCAAAATGATTACGGCTTTCGATCAGCCTGCCCTTGGAGCAGTTTATAAAATTGTCTCTGTGGAAGGAAAAGATCAGACGATGCACCATACCCTGAAATTGACTGCTAATGTGGCAAAGATTTCAACTCCAGGAAAGAAACAGGTTTGGCGTATCCGTTCTTACGGAAATAAAAAGCCTGAAGGAGATTATATTACCCTTTCAGATGAACGGCCAGATTTGCAGGAAGAAATTTTTATGTTCCACCCTCAGTACACGTATATCAATAAAACAGTTACTAATTTCTCTGCGCGTCCTCTTCTGGAAGATATTATTGTAGATGGGGAACTGGTCTATACGCTTCCGGAACTTGAAGACATTAAAGAATATGCCAAGAAAAGCCTATCGGAGCAATGGGAAGAGCATAAGCGTTTGTTGAACCCTGAACCCTATCCGGTTGATTTATCGCAGAAACTGTATGACGCGAAGGTAGAAACGATTAACTTGTTTAAAAAGATATCCAAGCAACCAAGCTCAGGCAGCGATGCACTTTTTTAAATTGGTAGTAGTATAAAGATTATTTCTATTAAAGGAGATGCTTAAATTGATGTCCGAACTTCAGAAACAAATTTTAGAGGAAATGAAAGTAAATGCAGATATTAATCCAAAAGAGGAAATAAGAACAAGTATCGAGCTTATTAAAAACTATATGAAAAAACATCCCTTCTTGAAAACGTTGGTTCTCGGTATGTCTGGTGGACAAGACTCCAGTCTGCTAGGCAAGCTGGCCCAGATGGCCGTTATGGAACTGAGAGAAGAAACAGGTAAAGAAGACTACACTTTTATAGCTGTCCGCCTGCCATACGGCGAACAGAGGGATGAGCAGGATGCCATGGATGCAATCAAGTGGATACAGCCTGACAAAGTCATGCGAGTGGATATTAAGCCCTCAGTTGATGCCATTGAAGCAGCCGTGAACCAAAATGACTTTTTAGTGTCCGATTTTAACAAGGGCAATATAAAAGCACGTGAGCGAATGGTCGTCCAGTATGCCATAGCAGGGGATACGAGTGGCGTAGTACTTGGAACCGATCACTCAGCTGAAGCAGTAACCGGCTTTTTCACTAAATATGGAGACGGGGCGACAGATTTGAATCCTCTTTTCCGATTAAATAAAAGTCAAGGCAAGGCACTCTTAGCTGAACTGGATGCACCGGAAAAGTTGATTACTAAAGTACCAACAGCTGATTTGGAAGGAGACAAGCCGGGTCGTTCAGATGAAGAAGCCTTAGGTGTGACGTATGATGAAATTGACGCCTATCTATCAGGCGAATGCGTATCTGAAGATGCAGCGCACACTATCGAAAGCTGGTATCTTAAGACTCAGCATAAGCGGCATCTTCCAATCACCGTATTTGACGACTTTTGGAAATAAGCTAAAAGCAGTATTAAAACCCTTTGCTTTTTAGTAAAGGGTTTTAGTTACATAATTAAAGGAGGATTCGTTATGGCAATAGTATATAAAAATGCCTGTATTTATACAGGTGAAACTAAAATTGATAAAGGGTATATCCGTTTTACTGATGAGATTCTTGGCGTAGGCAAAATGGAGTTGTACGAGAAAGCAGAAGCGGATAAAGAAGTGGATCTTGAGGGCTTATCCATTATTCCCGGTTTTATAGATGTCCACAGTCACGGTGGCTATGGGGTGGATAATATGGATGCGGATCCGGAAAAAATTAGTGATATGACATACAAAATGCTTGAAGAAGGCATTACGACTTATTTTCCAACGACTATCACCCAATCAGATGAAGCGATAAAAAATTCCTTGAAAGCCATCAAAGCAGCAGCTGAAAAGAATTCAATGATACAGGGAATTCATGTGGAAGGGCCGTTTATTTCAAAGGAATATAAAGGGGCACAACCTGAAGCGTTCATTCGACCGGCTGAACTGCAAACGCTTAAGGATTGGCAGGAAAGCAGCGGCGATCTTATCCGGTTAATCACCTATGCTCCTGAAACAGGAGATTTGAAAGAATTTGAAGATTTTTGTTCTGAAAATCAAATTGTACTCTCTGCGGGACATTCCGGTGCCAATTATGAAGAACTTAAAGAGTCCAAGGCTACGCACATCACCCATCTTTTCAATGGGCAGCGGGGGCTTCATCATAGAGAAATAGGGGTGAGTGGATATGGACTTCTGGAAGATGGGGTCTCTGTCGAAATGATAGTGGATGGGTATCATATCTCAAAACCTATGGTTCAACTGGCCTACAAGGCAAAAGGGGCCGAAGGGATTCAACTGATTACAGATTCCATGAGAGCAAAGGGACTGCCGGATGGCGAGAGTGAATTGGGCGGTCAAACAGTAACCGTAAAAGACAAACAGGCTAGACTAGCAGACGGGACACTTGCAGGGAGTGTACTGACATTTATCGACGCATTTAAAAATATGATGAACTATACGGGCTGCTCTATGGAAGAAGCCGTCAGAATGAGTTCAGTTAACCAGGCTAAAGAATTTAAGCTAATGACTAAAGGCCAGCTGAAACCGAGCTATGATGCAGATATGGTCGTTCTGGACGAGGAATTAACGATTAAAGAGACGATTTTAGGAGGAAAAATTCATGAATTTAACTGATAAGGGTTTGAAAATAATTAAAGTAGCTGATAAGCAGGAGGGCGGAAAAAAAGCGTTTGAACTGATTAAAGAAGCGCTTGAAAATGGAGCAGAAGTATTTGGTTTAGCTACCGGCAGTACGCCTGAAACGCTTTATAAAGAAATTAGGGACAGCAGTCTGGACTTTTCTGATAAAAAAGCTGTAAACCTTGATGAATATATCGGTCTGGCTCCAGATCACCCGCAAAGTTATCATACGTTTATGAAGGAACATTTATTTGATATGAAGCCATTTAAAGAAACCCATATACCAAACGGTCTGGCTGACGAGGAGACCGAACCAAATCGGTACGATGAGGTTATCGAAAAAAATCCAATTGATGTGCAGATACTGGGTATTGGAACCAATGCCCATATCGGTTTCAATGAGCCAGGCACATCTTTTGAAAGCACGACCCAGAAAGTTGCTTTGACTCAGGATACAATTGAGGCTAACAAACGCTACTTTGATTCTGAAAAGGATGTCCCTCGCTACGCTTTTTCAATGGGAATAAAGTCTATTATGTCCGCGAAAAAGATTATCCTCATAGCATATGGAGAAAACAAAGCTAAAGCTATTGAAGATACAGTTAACGGGGCAGTCACTGAAGCTGTACCTTCAAGTGTTCTTCAGCAGCATGACGATGTAACGCTGATTTTAGACGAAGCGGCAGCCAGCAAACTTGAATTAAATTAAAGGCAGGAAAGGAATAATTATGTCAAAAAAAATTCCCGTCTATATTGCAATGCATAATAAAATTCGGCAGAGAATTGTGTCGCACGAATGGAAAAAGGGAGAAAAAATTCCATCTGAACGAGATTTGGCTGATGAGTTTGAAGTGAGTAGAATGACAGCCAGACAGGCAGTCAGTTCCCTGGTAGAGGAAGGACTTCTGGAGAGGCGTAGAGGATCCGGTACATTCGTGGCTTCCGAAAAAGTGCGTGAAAAATTAAAGGGTATTCCCAGTTTTACTGAAACAATCGAACGGTTGGGCAAACAACCGACAAGCAAACTGGTGTCTTACTATACTAAACTAGCAAGTGAAAGTGAAGCGGAGAAACTTCAAATCGGACAAAATGAAACGGTCATCATTATGGAACGTTTGAGGTTTGCAGATGGCGAACCCATCTGTTTTGAAGTGGCTACACTTCCTCACTCGGTCATCAAAACCTTCAGTAAAGAAGAGCTGACTCAACACCTCTACCGGACACTTTCTGAACAGGGCTTTGAAGTAGCACGAGCTGAGCAGGTCATTTCAGCCACCTGGGCATCTGAAAGAGTGGCCGATTTGCTTCAAATCAAAAGAGAGGCACCCATACTCAGATTAAAGCAGGTAAGCTACACACAGGATAACGTCCCGTTTGAATACGTGAGAGCACAGTATGTCGGCACGCGTTATGAATTTTTTCTTGAGGCAACCAACGAGTGAGGGTGTCTTGGCCTGAATGAGTTATACAGTGGAAATAGTAAAACCGGTGACCGAGGAATAAGACCTCAGTTACCGGTTTCTGTATAGTATCAATTGTTATTGTAATCAGTTTCCGCTGTCCAATTCCGTATCATCATCAATATCATCTGCTTCTTCCTCAATTATATCGAGAACCTCGTCTTCATCATAGTCACTTACGTCTTCAAGTTCCATGTGTTCACGCAACTCTTTCTGAAGGTCAAGCAGACTCTGTTCGTGAGGTCTGAAAACATACAAATCCTGACCGTATTCAGGTACAAAGACAAATTCGTCTACACCTGAAATTTCAATAGAGTCAATAGTATTTGCTGCCGGTTGGTAATTAGCTGCAACTGAAAACATCTGCTGCGGTGTCATGTTTGTCTGAAGGTTAGGGCGAATCGCATTTATTATCGGTGTTAAATTCGCTATGGAGCCAAATGAAAGGAGTTCTTCTGTTAAAGCCTCAATCACTTCACGCTGGCGTTCTTGTCTGCCGAAGTCACCTCTGGGGTCCTGCTTTCTCATGCGAGCGTATCCCAACGCTTCTTCACCATCAAGCGTCTGAATACCTTCTTCAATTTGAATGGCATCCATGTTCTCTTCACTGTCCTGAACGGTGAAGGATAGTGGCGAATCAACCGTTATTCCACCGACAGCATCAACCATATCGACCAGACCATCAAAGTTGAGAGTGGCATAAAATGATATGGGGATGGTCAGATAATCCTCTACATAATCGATGACACCACTTACTCCATAAAAGGCGTGGAGGGCATTTATTTTTTCTAACCTTTCTTCGTTAGAGTTTGGCAGTGTAATTAATGTATCTCTAGGGATGGATACAATTTTTGTGGATTCTTTTCTGGGATTTACAGTGGCGACAAGCATAGAATCTGAACGGCTTGTTCCATTTTCTTCATCCAGACCTAAAATCAGAATGGAAATGGGGAGCATTTCGCGAATTGTTTCGTCGCTTTCAGAAGTATCCCTCAGTTCATCAGGTGTGTCTTCAGATACATCTGACAGTAACTGGGCAACTTGCCAGCCGGAGTAACCGGCGTATATTCCTGTGGCAAAGGCCAGCAGTACACCAATTATTAGGGCAATTCTTTTTATCCAAGTGTTTCTTTTTATAGTTTTATTATGCTTATCTGATCGCATATCGGCCTCTTTTCTGAACTCGGGAATGTAGAATCTCTTATAAGTTTAATCTAATCAGATTTCAATTGCAATTGTGATTTGTATAATAAGGATGATATACTATAGAAAATGCTAATTTAGAAAAGAGTTAACTTATGTATAATATGTTTCTGGTATTACTGGTGTGTATTTTCACTATGCTGAACACACTTGTTCTTACTCCAGTATTTAAAATAATTGCAAGAAAATTAAACATCGTCGATGAACCTGAAGCAAGAAGGGTACATGAAAAGGTTATGCCGACCATGGGTGGACTGACAATTTATATTTCGTTTTACCTGTCTGCTTTTTTTCTGATTCCTACCGAGGGAACACAGCTGTTTCCTATTTTTATAGGGTCTACGATTATAGTTCTGACGGGCATGATGGACGATATTTTTGAGTTAAAGCCGCTGGTTAAAATAACCGGAATTCTAGCTGGTGCAGGGGCAGCCTATGCGCTGGGAGACATTGCGCTTGAGACAATGACATTTCCCTATTTCGGTACATTAGAATTTGGGGCCTCACAGATGCCGCTGACACTTTTATGGATAGTAGGCCTGACAAATGCCATTAATCTGATTGATGGACTGGATGGGCTGGCAAGTGGAATATCGATGATTGCTTTGACCACTATGGGCATAATCGGCTTTTTCTTTCTTACGATAGCAGAAGTTTCCATATCAGTGATGATTTTCATCCTGGTTGCAGCTATAGCTGGTTTCTGGCCGTATAATTTTCAGCCTGCCAGTATTTTCCTTGGCGACACCGGTGCGCTCTTCCTAGGTTTTATGATAGGAATTTTATCTCTTCAGGGTCTGAAAAATGCGACGCTTATCTCGCTGATTTTACCTATTGTCATATTAGGTATTCCAGTGACTGACACGCTGTTTGCCATGATCAGAAGGAAACTGAACAGGCAGTCCATTTCAACTGCCGATAAAAACCATATTCATCACCGTCTTATGAGTCTTGGACTTTCTCACCGTCAGACAGTCTTGGCCATATATTGTGTATCAGCTATTTTTTCGGTAATAGCCTTACTGTACAATTTTTCGACCTTCATTGGCTCCTTACTGCTGACAGTGTTTGTTTTGCTAGGCGTTCAGCTTTTTGTTGAAATTATCGGTCTCGTAGGTGAAGAGAGACGCCCAATGCTCAGACAGTTGAAAAAATTTGGAAAACGATTGAACGGATAACTATCACATCAAAAAAAGACAACCCGCCTCAAGGCGGTTTGTCTTTTTTTACTGATCATCATTCTGTTTAGAGCTGCTGGTGTTTGTAGTGTTTTCTTCAGTCTCAGCTGCGTTCTGTGATGTGTCTCTTTCTGTTCGATTCAATGAATCCTGTATTGCGTACTGAATTTGAGAGAAACTATCGGGTTGTATTCTGACAAGATCCATATCCCGCTCCATAAAGCTGGTCCATTCAAACACGTGAGATTCGACTGCAAATGATTGATTCAACCCAGTCTGAGCAATGGCACGCATGTCACTCGTTCGCATGTTCGTCCGCATATTACTGCCGACTGTTTCAGCGATGGATGTGTACTTGGTTATTGACTGAAAATTTAATGCCTTATCAATTATGGCTTCAATAATCAGCTGTTGTCGGTGACCTCGGGCGACATCATCATCGATTTTACGTGTTCTTGCCAGAGCTAGAGCTTCTTCTCCGTTTAAAGACTGGTAACCTTCTTCCAGAACTATCGCACCCATATTATCATTGGAATCCATTTCTTGTATTGTCACAGGGACATCCATTTCGATTCCATCCAGTGCGTCTATAACCTCCAGAAAGGCTGTAAAGTTAAAGGTTGCATAATAGTGAACTGGAACATCCAACCATTCTTCAATAGTCTGAACCATGACACTCTCTTCACCTATTGCGTAGGCAGCATTGATTCGGTCCCACCTGACAACATTACCGTTTCGCATAATGGGCACGTAGGTATCGCGGGGGATGGAAATCATATTCATTTCATGAGTATGTGGGTTGAGTGTTGCATAGATAATGGAGTCTGCACGTGTTGACTGGAGCTGACGATCATCATCATTATCAATCCCCAGAAAGAGAAAAGATACGGGCTGATCAATAGGATTAACTTCCTCTGCCGGTTCGGGACGCTCGATTTCCACAAAAGAACCTTCAATTTCATTCTCAACAGTAGCGAATAAATGGGCTGCGTATACAGCCGCTACTAGAATAATAGTAAACATTGGTATGAGAATAGTTAGTATTAATCGCTGTCTGCGTTTTTTCTTATGTCGCTGTTTACTTTCTAAACGTGAGTTACTGAGGTGATTCGCCACAAGCCGTTCTCCTTTGTCTCTTCAATATGCAAAATGCTTACATCCTGTATTATTATTAACTGAATAGCAAGGTGTGTCAATAGTAAGAAGTCCGTAATAGATTAATATTTATTTTAAGTCACTATTTGTTCAAGATTGAGAAATTCATTTTAATCCGTTATGTCCATTTCCATCCAGGCTTTATCGCCTAAGGTAATGACGGCTTGTGCACTTGTCCAGTTGGTAACGTCTAATTTAAATTGTTCAATGTCTTCTACCTTAACGATACAGTGAAACAGAACCGTATCGGTATAGTCGATAGACTGTATCAGGTAGGAAGACTGAGCAAGAGTATTCTGCAGTTTACCGCTTAAGTGATAGGAAGTATCTATAGAGACTAGCTGATTCATTTGTTTTTCTACCAAGCCGATAGCGTTTAATGCTTCTGAAACGGAACTGCCGTACGCTCTGATTAGACCACCGGCGCCTAATTTCACACCTCCGAAATAACGCGTCACCACTGCGGTAATATTTTTAAGCTGCTGCTTCTTTAACACTTCCAGCATAGGTACTCCGGCTGTACCGGATGGTTCACCGTCATCTGACATACGCTGGATTGAATTGGTGTTGCCAATCAGATAAGCGAAGCAATTGTGATTAGCTTTAGGGTGTTCAGCTTTTATGTCAGCAATAAACTGCTGAGCTTCAGCTTCAGAGTCTGTTCGTTTCATAGAGCAGATAAAGCGAGATTTATTTATGATTATTTCGTGATTGCCTTCAGCTTTTATGGTGCGAAAGTTATCCATACTTACCCTCTTTCATTTTCCTGTTGAATTGGTGTATAATGAATCCTGAACCCTAAAATAAGATAAGTTATTCTATCTTACATCATACCAGATTAACCCACTTGATATGGAGGTGAAAAGAAACTATGCGTATAGCAATTGTAACAGATAGTACAGCCTACTTAAATAATGAGGAGTACGAAAGGGATAATCTGTTTTTTGTTCCGCTGTCCTGTATATTTGATCAGGATATCTACAAGGAACAGGTTGATATTTCAATGGAAGAATTTTTTGAAAAGGTTGCTCAAACCGATAAGTTGCCTACTAGCTCACAGCCTACTGTAGGGGACTTCATGAAACTTTATGAAAAACTTAAAGAAGACTTTGATGCAGTAATTAGTATTCATTTATCAAGCCGTATTTCTGGAACATTCCAGAATGCATTCAGTGTGGCACAATCTACGGAAGGTATAGCGGTGCATCCGTATGATTCAGGATTTGCCGGAGCTGGCTTAGCTTTACAAGTTAAAGAAGCAGTTAGACTAGCCGATGAAGGAAAATCAGTCAATGAGATAATCAACAGACTGGATGAAGTCAAAGATGCCACAGACATTTATTTTGTCGTGGATGACGTGACGAACCTGATTAAAGGAGGTCGCTTATCCAAAACAGCTGGAGGAGTAGCAACTCTGCTTAAAATCAAGCCAGTACTGACAATGAGAGCCGGAGAGATTATTGCGTTTGATAAAATAAGAACAATGAAAAAAGCACTTAAGCGAATGGAAACGTTACTGGAAGAGGCAGTGAAAGAGGCCCCATATCCGATCCAGGCGACTGTTGTTCATGCCTACTGTGAAGAAGAAGCATTAGCATATCTGCATAAACTCGAAGAGAAATTTCCGACAGTGCGATTTGATTTCAGTATTTTAGGACCTGTAGTAGGAGTCCATACTGGCCCAGGCACAATTGGAATGACGTGGACTAAAGACTTTACACGCATGTAAAGTGCACGCAATTATTTTTTCGGTTATTTATATAGCTATTCGAAAAGACACCAGTTTCTGGTGTCTTTTTTTCGTGAGTTTTTTAATGACTGCACAATATATAATACTAAAAAGAAAAGGGGCATACAGTTGAGTAAGGATTATTTACTATACGGACGAGACTTAATTTTTAGAGAAGTCCATTCAGCGATTCAACTGACAGACCGGGAACTCACAAGTGTGAATCAGCGACCGGCAATTTCCAGAATCAATGGCCGCTATCGGTGTGAACGGTGCGGTGCAGCTGTTAGAACAAAGAAACCTTATCCATGTATATGCGGAGGAAACTGTCTATACTGTAGTGATTGCTTAATTTTAGGAAAAGTAAGAGCATGCGATACACTCATTACCCTTGAAGAGCCCAACTTATTTGCTCCAGTTCATCCGGCTAGTCTGAGATGGATCGGCTGCCTGTCTGAAGAGCAGAGGAATGCATCTATAGAAATAAGTCGGACGATTCATGCGAATGAAGAGAGAGTCGTCTGGGCTGTTACAGGAGCTGGTAAAACAGAAATGCTTTTTGAAGGGGTAGGAAAAGCGCTGGATGCTAATAAAAGGGTGTGCATTGCAACCCCGAGAGTTGATGTCTGTCTGGAACTGGCACCGAGACTGAGGCAGGCTTTCCCTGACACTTCACTGGCAGTTCTTTATGGGAGTGCTGAAGAAAAGTATACCTACACTCAACTGGTTATTGCCACAACCCATCAGCTGTTGCGATTCAAAGAAGCGTTTGATGTACTGATTATTGACGAAATTGATGCATTTCCTTTTTATTTGAATGACATGCTTTATTATGCTGCTGCGAAGGCAATTAAACAGCAGTCGAGTACAATCTATCTAACTGCCACACCTGATAGGCTATTAAAAAAGAGAATAAAGGCAAAGAAAATTAAAGCGAGTATCCTGCCTGCGCGATATCACGGTCATCCGCTTCCAGTACCGTCACTTGCTCGCTTAAGCAGCCATGCGAGTTTAAAAAAAATTGATTCTAACTGTTATCAGCATATGCAGGAGCTGCTGAATCAGAAAAAACGGTTTTTAGTGTTCATTCCGACCATTCAATTGATGGAAGATGTGATGAAGAAGCTGGTAATTTTGTTCAGTCAGTTTTCCTTTGACAGTGTCCATTCAAAGGACAGTCAGAGAAAAGAGAAGGTGTCAAAAATGCGCTTGGGGCAGTATGATTTTCTGGTGACCACAACCATTCTCGAAAGAGGAGTCACGCTCAGTGGGATCGATGTTATCGTCCTTATGGCCGAACATAGAGTATATACAGAGGCTGCATTAGTTCAAATAGCTGGTCGCGCCGGTCGCTCGAAAGAATATCCCAATGGAGAGGTAACCTTTTACTGTACTAATTTAACGCGTGGAATTAAGGGTGCCGTGAGAGAAATCAAGGAGATGAACCGCCTGGCTTCGAGAAAAGGGTTGTTAAAGTGAGCAGATGCCTATGGTGTAATGAAGAGGTGATGTATACAGTATCAATCAAAGAACTGGTAACTTTCCACTGCAAAAATAGACCGTTATGTCTCGGCTGCAGCAGGCAACTTAAACGGCTCGATTCTTTCACGCGTTGCAGCGGGTGTTCAAGGATAAGTGAGCGGGAGGCTCACTGCCAGGACTGTCTGGCTTGGAGACAGCGCTATCCTCAATTGAAACTGAAACATCAAGCCGTTTATGCTTATAATGGATTTGCCAGAGAGATGGTTAAACAATTCAAGTTCTCAGGGGACTGTGAACTGGCTGCTGCTTTTTCTGAAGAAATAAAGGAGCTGACAAGGTGCCGTAGACGCTCGTCACTCGTGATCCCTATCCCCATTTCCCGCTCATCTATTGAAACTAGAGGTTTTAATCAGACAGAACTATTACTCGAATCAGCCAGAATAGAATACCAGCGAGTATTGGAAAATGCTTTCCAGCGTGAAAAACAGTCAAAGAAGACCCGTTTTGAACGCTTGGAGAGTCCGCAGCCCTTTATTGTAAGAGATAGGATGGAAGGAGAAATTAAAGGAAAGAACCTTATTATAGTAGATGATATTTACACAACCGGTCGAACAGTTTACCATGCTGCGCAATTATTGTCGCAGTATAATCCTGCTTCTATAAGTTCTGTATCCCTATTCCGATAAGGCTGTTTTTTCTTAATTCAATTTCATTGAGATAGTAATCGCTCTCATGTATAATTAATGTAAGCAAAGATAAAACATTTGCTTGGAGATGGTATGGAAGCCTGGTGTTTTCATACTATACTAGATTTGGAAGGGTGAAGTATTATGCTTAGATACAATGTTAGAGGAGAAAACATTGAGGTGACTCAGGCAATTAGAGAGTATGTCGAGAAAAAAGTCGGCAAGATTGAAAAATACTTTAATGATGTGCCGGAAGCAAATGCACACGTTAATCTGAAAACATACTCAGACAAGACTGCCAAAGTTGAGGTCACTGTTCCACTCCCGTATGTGGTACTTCGTGCGGAAGAAACTTCCCCAGATTTATATGGAAGCGTTGATTTAGTCGTTGATAAACTTGAACGACAAATGAGAAAATACAAAACAAAAATCAATCGTAAGAATCGCCGTTCTCAAGGTGTGGATGCTCCTCAGCCAGTCGACAATGACTTGTGGGCAGATATCAACATCGAGGACGAAGACGAAGAGCTGAGTGCTTCAATCGTCAGAACCAAGCGTTTAAACCTGAAACCAATGGATGCCGAAGAGGCTGTGCTTCAGATGGATATGCTTGGCCATAACTTCTTTATCTTTGAAGATGCTGAGACAAATGGAACCAGTATTGTTTATAAACGTAAAGATGGTAAATACGGTCTTATTGAAACAGATTAAAGTTTGTTAAAAGAGGTGGGCGATTTGCTCGCCTCTTTTTTTTGAACAAATTAACACACTTCTCTATATATACGCATAGAAGGCTTTTTTTTGCATGCTAATAGTGGTATGATATTACAGTATGAGAAAATCCAGAAGTGTAGTAAAGAAACAACAATAGAGGAGATTTGTATTCATGGCTCATTTGTTAAAGAGAATATTTGAAAATGATAAAAAGACTTTACGTCGTTACGGTAAAATGGCCGATAAGATTGAAGCGTTGTCCGATACTATGGCTGCGTTATCCGATGAAGAACTTAAAGCAAAAACTGAAGAATTCAAGCAGCGTTATGCATCTAATGAGTCACTGGATGATCTTTTAAGCGAGGCTTTTGCAACAGTCAGAGAAGCTGCCAGACGTGTACTGGGTCTTTACCCATTCCGCGTTCAGCTTATGGGTGGTATTGCCTTGCATGAAGGTAACATTTCAGAAATGAAAACCGGTGAAGGTAAGACACTGACCGCTACTATGCCCGTATACTTGAATGCTATAGCAGGAGAAGGCGTCCATGTTGTCACGGTCAATGATTACCTGGCTACTCGTGACTCGGACGAGATGGGTGAACTTTACAGATGGATGGGACTGACTGTCGGTCTTAACCTGAATGAGAAATCATCAGAAGAAAAAAGAGATGCCTACAACTGCGACATTACTTATTCCACTAACAACGAACTAGGATTTGATTATCTGAGAGACAACATGGTTGTCTATAAAGAGCAGATGGTTCAAAGACCTTTGAACTTTGCTATTTTGGATGAGGTTGACTCAATCTTAGTCGATGAAGCGAGAACACCTTTGATTATTTCAGGTCAGGCAAACCGTTCCACTTCATTCTACACCCGCTGTGATTTCTTCATTAAAGGGTTAAAAGAAGAAGAGGACTACACTATTGATTTGCAGTCGAAGTCTGTTTCACTGACAGAAGAGGGTATCGAAAAAGCTGAACGCACCTTCCATGTTACAAACCTTTACGATATTGAAAACCAGGCACTAGTGCACCACCTGGACCAGTCATTAAGAGCGAACTACATTATGCATAAAGACTTTGATTATGTAGTCGATGAAGATAAAATTAAAATTGTTGACCAGTTTACCGGTCGTATCATGGAAGGTCGTCGTTATTCAGACGGTCTGCACCAGGCAATTGAAGCGAAAGAAAATGTAGAGATTCAAAAAGAATCAAAAACAATGGCAACAATCACTTTCCAGAACTACTTCCGTATGTACAAAAAGCTGTCCGGTATGACGGGTACAGCTAAAACTGAAGAAGAAGAGTTCAGAGAAATCTATAACATGAACGTTGTCGCCATTCCAACTAACCGTCCGCTTATTCGTGACGACCGTGATGACTTGCTTTACCCGACACTTGAGAGCAAGTTCAATGCTGTTGTAGACGACATCAAAGAGCGACATGAAAAAGGTCAGCCGATTCTTGTGGGTACGGTTGCTGTTGAGACATCTGAAGTAATCAGCAGTCTGTTGAAAAAAGCAAATATCCCGCATGAAGTGCTGAATGCGAAGAACCACTTCAGAGAAGCTGAAATCGTGGTTAACGCAGGACAGCCTGGCGTTGTCACTATTGCTACTAACATGGCCGGACGAGGAACCGATATTAAATTGGGACCTGGAGTGAAAGAAGCCGGAGGACTGGCCGTTATCGGTACAGAACGTCATGAATCAAGACGTATTGACAACCAGCTGAGAGGACGTTCGGGGCGTCAGGGAGATCCTGGTGTATCCCAGTTCTATCTTTCTCTGGAAGATGATTTGATGAAGCGTTTCGGCTCAGAACGTATTCGCATGGTTTTGGAACAGCTGAAGATTGCAGAAGATGATGCAGTTATTCAGAGCAGAATGATCAGTCGTCAAGTTGAATCTGCACAAAAACGTGTAGAAGGTAATAACTATGACACCAGACGAAATGTTTTAAAATATGATGACGTCATGAGAGAACAGCGTGAAGTTATTTACTCTCAACGTCAGGAAGTCATCATGGAAACAGAATCGCTTAATTACGTTACGATTCCAATGATTAGACGTACAATTGAACGAACTGTTCAGATTAATACCCAGCAGGAAGATTCGTCTAAGTGGAATCTTTCCCTTATTGAAGAATTTGCGCATACAGTCCTTGTTCACCCAGATGATTTAAGTATTGATGACTTGAAAGGTAAATCATCTAAAGAGATTGAAAATATGCTGGTTGATTTGGCCAAGTCAAACTATGAAGAAAAAACTGGACAGTTAAATGGTCTGGATCAGGTTCTAGAATTCGAAAAAGTTGTTATTCTTCGAGTGGTCGACCGTAAATGGACAGACCATATTGACCAGATGGATCAGCTGAGACAAGGTATCGGATTGAGATCGTACGGTCAGTTTAACCCGCTGACTGAGTATCAGCAGGAAGGATTCACTTTATTCGAAGAAATGATAGGCGAAATCGAATACGAAGTGACTCGACTACTGATGAAATCTCAAATCAGACAAAACCTGCAGCGCGAGCAGACTACACCTAATGGTGGAAAGAAACAACAGGTGCGTCGCAAAAATGAAAAACCATCATACTCTCACGATGAAGAAACAACGACGAGAATGGGATAATAAGCATAGCTTTCAGAAGGAACGGATTTTAAATCTGTTCCTTTTGCTTAGCTAAAAATGGAGGAAAATAATGGAAATAAGTGAAATAAACCAAAAATTATCATCAGCTAGAGAAAAACTTGAAGACTTCAGGGGGTCTCTTTGACTTAGAGACAATGGAAACAGATATTGCAGAATATGATCACATGATGGCCGATCCTGAGTTCTGGAATAATCAGGAAACGGCTCAGAAGACAATAAAAGAAGCTAATGAAGTTAAAACTGTCTATCAGAATTTTCAATCCATTCAAAATAATATTGAAGAAATAGAGCTATTGCTTGAAATGCATCGTGACGAACCGGATGATGCGATTAAAAGTGAAATGGTTGCAAACTTATCAGAGCTAACTGAACAGATAGAAACATTTGAACTGGAGATGCTGTTAAGTGACCCTTACGATAACAGTAACGCTATTCTGGAGCTTCACCCGGGTGCCGGCGGGACCGAGTCTCAGGACTGGGGAGAGATGCTGTACCGCATGTATACCAGGTGGTTTGATAAGAAAGGCTTCACTTATGAAGTACTGGACTATCAAAACGGAGACGAAGCAGGCATAAAAAGTGTGACCTTACTGGTTAAAGGACTTCATGCTTATGGCATGCTTAAAGCTGAAAAGGGTGTTCACCGACTGGTTCGGATATCACCGTTTGATTCCAGTGGAAGACGTCATACCTCTTTCGTCTCAGTCGATGTAATTCCTGAAATAGATGAGGACATTGACATTACAATCAATCCTGATGACATTCGTGTAGACACATTTCGGGCAAGCGGTGCCGGTGGACAGCATATTAACAAAACAGAATCTGCTGTCCGCATAACGCACAGGGAAACTGGCCTGGTGGCTTCCAGTCAGGCTGGCCGATCTCAGCTCGCTAACCGTGAGCAGGCGATGAACATGCTGAAAGCCAAGCTATATCAGAAACAGGTGGAAGAGCAGCAGAAAGAAATGGCTGAAATAAGAGGCGAGCAGAAAGAAATTGGCTGGGGTTCACAAATCCGCTCTTATGTTTTCCATCCCTACTCAATGGTTAAAGACCACAGAACTGATAAAGAAACTGGGAATACAGACGCTGTTATGGATGGAGACATTGATGAGTTTATAGAAGCCTATCTGCGACTGACCATGAGTTAAAAAGTGTAATTATGCAACTTAAGGATGAATATGCAAAAAAGAAACCGCTGAATTACTGGCTGTTTCTTTTTTTTAGAAATGAGAAAAATGTGCTGTGCATATTAGTAGATGTCAGAAAAAATGCTAACCAAAAAGAGACCTAAATTGCGAAGGCCTTTTGTTAATATTTATTAATATACCTAAATTAACCTTTCATATTCCAGTGTTAACCGCTTAATTAGCAAGATGTCAAATTTCAGACATAAATATCAGTTCAGGTTTAATCAAAAGAGATAGACGTTTGCGTGGTTTTCTTTCCCAATAAATAGAGTTAATTACCAAGTAAAAGATATTCTATTCCCAAATATAACGGAAATATATAACCTCTGTGGTTTTTAAAAACATTTTTTCGTTTTTTTTAGCCCGTCAGATATTATTTCTTTAGAAGGCGGTCTCGTTTGAAACAATATTGTAATTTGTTTAAAACAGACTTCTGTATTAGCAATGATATACTGTTTAAAGTAAGAAATACCTTAGAGTCATGCGTGTTCTGGCTTGAGAACGTAAATTTAAAACAGATAGGTGATTATTAAATGATTGAAATGACTAATGTCTATAAAAAATATCCTAATGGCATTACTGCTATCAACGGGTTGGACGTAAGGATTGATCAGGGCGATTTTGTTTATGTAGTAGGCCCCAGTGGCGCAGGTAAATCTACATTCATCAAAATGATTTATAGAGAAGAAGTACCGACCAAAGGTACAGTAAAAGTAGGAGACTTTGATCTGGTTAATTTGAAAGCCAAGAAAGTGCCTTATTTAAGACGTTTTGTAGGAGTGGTTTACCAGGACTTCAAACTTCTGCCGCGACTGACTGTTTTTGAAAATGTCGCTTACGCTATGCAAGTGGTCGGAAAGAAACCTAAGCAGATTCAAAAGCGTGTCCTTGAAGTGCTTGAGCTTGTAGGCCTTAAACATAAAGTTCGCATGTTCCCGAATGAACTGTCAGGTGGAGAACAGCAGCGTGTGGCCATTGCTCGTGCGATAGCCAATATGCCGAGAGTCCTGATTGCCGATGAGCCGACGGGTAACCTTGATCCGGAAACTGCTTGGGGAATTATGGATGTACTGGAAGAAATTAACAATCAGGGAACGACAATTATTATGGCAACACATAACAGCGATATAGTAAACCGTGTGAGACACCGTGTATTGGCAGTAGAAAATGGCCGTATCGCTCGAGATCAAGAGGAGGGCCTATACGAATATGAAGGCTAGAACAATCTGGAGACATATTAAAGAGTCTTTTAAAAGCATTAAACGAAATGGTTGGATGAGTCTGGCGGCAGTCAGTGCAGTTGCTGTGACTTTACTGCTGGTTGGTAGTTTTATAGCAATTTTACTGAACGTCAATAAACTGGCTTCAGACGTGGAAGAAGATGTCAGTGTACGTGTTTACATTGATTTGGCAGCCGAAGAAGAAGATCAGGAAGCACTTCAGGAAAATCTTGAAGAAATTGAAGATGTAGAATTAGTCGTTTATTCCAGTCGGGATGAAGAATTAAGCCAGGTAATCGGAAGCTACGGAGATGAATTTGGACTGTTTGATGGTGATGATAATCCCCTCCATGATGTCTTTATTCTTAATACCAGCGCTCCTGAGGCGACTGCAGAAGTAGCCGATCAGGCGGAAGACTTGAATTATGTAGCTGATGTCAATTACGGTGGAGCGACAGCGGATCGATTGTTCGAAGTTATGGAAACAGTCAGAAATGTTGGAGCAGTTATTATAGTTGCCCTGATTTTCACAGCTGTCTTCCTCATAGCTAACACAATCAGAATTACTATCTTTTCACGAAAAACTGAAATTGAGATTATGAAACTTGTAGGGGCCACAAACTGGTTCATCAGATGGCCGTTCCTTATTGAAGGGGCTTTGATCGGATTTATAGGTGCTCTGATTCCAGTATCCATCATTTCCTATATTTATCTAAGCGGATTTGATACCATGATGAGTTACTTGTCTGGCACATATTTCGCCTTACTGCCACCTAATCCTTTCCTTATTCAAATTGTAGCGTTACTTCTTGCAATAGGAATTGGAATCGGCGGCTTCGGATCAGCATTATCCATTAGAAAGTTTTTAAAAGTATAACAAAGCTTAACACTGAAGAGAGGGTTCTCCCTCTCTTATACATATAAAAATAGAATAGCAGGAAGAAGGCAGACAGACGTGGATTTCAAGAAAAGACTGATGATAATCACTGTAGTAAGCATAAGTGGACTTGCCGGTTTGACAGTAACTCCTTATCATTCAAGTGCAGCACCTTTAACAGAAGGCAGTCATTCAGAGAGAATGAGCAGTCTGACTGAAAAAGAAAGTGATGCAGAAGAGCAGATTGGTTTAATTGCAGAAATGATAAAAGAAACAGAAAATGAAGCTGATAAGCTTGTAATGAAACTTGAGCATACAACAGATGAACTCGAAGACATTAGAACTGAAATCGAAACTGTTTCAGCTACAGTGACTAAAAGAGAATCAAAGTTACAGGCTCAAGCACGAGCTGTGCAGGTTGCTGGTCAGTCAAGCAACATACTTCGCTTTTTGATGGAATCTGAGTCCTTGAGTGATGTTCTGGGCAGAATCGATGTAGTTAGCACTCTGGTATCTGCGAATCAGAATTTAATTACTATACAGTTAGAGGATATGGAGACCATTCAGCTTAGAGAACGCGATTTACTTGAGAAGCAGGAAGAACAATTTTTACTAGCCGCACAACTAGAAAATTCAAAAATGACCCTCGAAGAACAAATGGCGGTACAGGAATCACTAATTGCCTCAATTGCTTTAGAGAGGTCAGAACTAACTGAAGAACGAGAAAGCCTGTTAGCCCAGCAACAGGAACGCCAACGGATATCAGAAGAAATGCAATCAGCACGAACAGAAGCAGAATCTACTTCTAGCATAACTGTCTCGAGTGAATCGGAAGAGGAAAATAGTGTCAGCCTTTCTTCTTCTGAAAGTCAGACGCAAACGAGCGGGGTGGTTTCTGTGGCTCATGGGCTGACCGGTTCACCTTATTCATTTTCTGGTACATCCCCAGTTGGGTTTGACTGCTCAGGGTATACACAGTTTGTATTTCAACGTTCAGGCCGTTCCATTCCACGTACAGCAGCAGCTCAGTTTGGAGCGAGCAGTCGACTGTCCCAATCTGAAGCAAGGCCTGGAGATTTAATTTTCTTCAATCAGTCTGGATCAATCGATCATGTTGGTATTTATCTGGGCGGAGGTCGCTTTATTGGATCACAGACTTCAACAGGGGTTGCGGTTGCATCTTTTACATCTGGATACTGGTCCAATTATGTAGCCGGCTTTGGCCGTCCTTAAAAAAATAGCAAACCAAAAACTTACATGGCAGACTACTGACATGTAAGTTTTTTCTTTAAACGCTTAGTCATTTCTATTGCAACCGACAGGGAAGTAACAGAAAAATCTTCAGCAATATACCAATACGGTTTGGTATGAATGAACGGAAAGCTTCACAGTAACGAAAAAATGAAATGGGCTTATTTTTAAAGCTTTATTCTCCAGCAACTATGGTAAAATAATAAGGAAAGATATCGGAAAGGATGACATTCATGACCATTGTTCAAAATGCTCTTCTCGCATTACTTTTATACATAGTACAGCCTACGTTTATTATTGGTGTGCTGCTTTTATTTTTATCAGTTAATAGACGCTTTGCCTATTCACGCCGACAATTAAGGACCAGTATCTATAAAGAGCGTTATGAATACAAACGCTTCTTTTTATGGGGAATTATTCCCGGACTGCTTCTGTCAATCGTTTCGGTTATTGCCGGCCTGCCGGTCACTATCGACTGGCTGATTGCCTATCAGATTGTTACCCTGCTGCTGCTGGGATTTGGTTTTCGTTTTATCCATCCTATTTTTACTTTTTCATTGTCAGCGTTAGGTCTGCTTGCCTTAGGACAATTCATTTCTTATAGTGAACCCGTGACAACAGTTCTTAATATCTGGAATTCTCCCTTTGCCGGGGATGAACTTGTATCCTTCCAAGGTTTGCGTCCGATTTTTGTGTTAGCAGTACTCGTTTTACTGAGTACGATTTTGACTCTCCATTTAGGGAAAATGACTCAGTTCACCCCACGCTTTTTAAAGACAAAGAGAGGGAAATTAGTAGCCCGTTACCGTATGACGCCTTTTTGGCTGCTGCCGCTATTGGTCATTGTACCGGGAGAGACATTTACACAACTGTTTGACTGGTGGCCTGTTTTCACTATCGGCAGTCAAAGTTACTCATTCCTCCTTGTTCCTGTTTTATTAGGATTCAGGTACACTGTTCAGGCTCAAATGCCTACTCAGGCTAAAAATATGATGCTGAAAGACTTTATTTATTTAGGTGCAATAAGTGTGTTGCTGTTTGCCTTAACCTTCTGGCAGATAGAATTTGCCGCAGCCGGATTATTTGTTCTGCTGGTTGGAGGGATTGCGGTGTTATACAGACACAGGCTTAGAGAAAGAAAATGGAATTTCCGATTTGGACCAGCTGAAGAAGGACTGCGTGTAGTAGCGGTGAAACCTAATAGTCCGGCTGAAAAAATGTCTCTAGAAATTGGAGACGTTATTCTTGAAGCCAATCAGACACAGTTGACGTCAGTAGATGATTTAACTGAGTCCCTCTTTCTTAACCGTACTTACTGCAAATTAAAAATTAAACGCATTGACGGTGAACTGGTTATGACTGAAACAAGTATCTATGAGGATGATGCGCATGATTTAGGCCTTGTGGTTCTGGAAGAAATAGAAGTCGTGAAATAATATATGTAGTGACTATTTAATAGTTTTCTTATTAAAAGCATGTTCTTGCTTCAGCAGTAGATTAAGCTGAAGCAAGAACGTGCTTTTTTACGTATCTGTTGTTACAAAAAGTAAAATCTCAAAGTGAAAAGTAGAATTAACAGATAATAACATCATCTAGTCCCAGTTGCTTTCCCAGCTATTGACTTCGTGTTTATACATGATAATATTTACATATGTAAGAAGTTCAATATATAGTAAAGGGTGAACTATATGGAAAGCCATGAAACATCTATCAAACAGGCAGCCGAATTGTTTAAAGCTATCAGTGATCCTGGCCGATTGGAAATAGTTACTGTCCTGGAAAAAGAGCCACTCAGCGTGACACGTTTATCAATAGTGCTGGGAAGAGAACAGTCAACTTTATCCCATCAACTGAGAATTTTAAAGAAGGCCAGAATTGTTGTATCCAGAAAAGAAGGGAAGAAAAGAATTTATTCCCTTTCGGATAATCATATGCATTCTATTGTGAGACAAGTTCTTTCTCATGTAAATGAAAAGAGGGAAGACCTATGATTGACTATTCAGTAAGAGGGATGCATTGCCTGGATTGTGCTGGAAATCTCGAAAAGAAACTGCAATCCAGCTACCCTGAGGGGAAGGTTTCAATTGATTACAAACATAAAAAGCTTATAATTGACAGCTCTATTTCTAACCTGCCTAAAATAAAAAAGATTCTTGAATTTGAAAAAATTGTAGTAGTCGAAGGCGAAACGGAGGATGAAAAATCTGAGGATGATTCAGAGCACCACCATGGTCTGTCTCGAACCGTTTTAGAGGGAGATACCACGAGAAAAATAGCTCTGGTCTTTTATTTGAATCTCTTCTTTGCGCTCATCGAATTTATTTTCGGCTTCCTGTTTAACAGTATGGCTATAGTCAGTGATGCTGTTCACGATTTGGGAGATGCTTTTTCAGTAGGGGCTGCAGGCTATTTCCACAAACTCTCCACTAAAGAAGCAAATGATCAGTACAGTTTTGGACATCAACGCTTTTCTCTGCTGGGAGCATTGCTGACGTCAGGTGTACTTTTCGGCGGGGCTGGTCTGGTTATTTTTCACTCCTTCTTCCGTGTTCTGAATCCGGAACCTGTTAATTATCAGGGGATGCTCTGGTTGTCTTTGGCTGCTATAGCTGCCAACGGCTTTTCAGCTTGGTTAATGAGCAAAGGAAAATCTAAAACCGAAAACCTTTTAAATCTTCACATGCTGGAAGATTTGCTGGGATGGATAGGCGTACTCATCGTCAGTGGGATCCTCCATTTTACGGACTGGTATGTATTGGACCCGCTCCTCTCCATAGCTGTAGCCATCTTTATCCTAGTCAGAACATGGCCGCTGTTTAAAGAAACGGTAGAAATATTTCTTGAAGCAACACCTCACTCGGTGTCCAGACAAGCTATCGAAGATGAAATATGCTCATTGCCAGCAGTATCTAACCTATCTCATCTGCATATATGGTCTATTGATGGAAACGAACATGCGCTGACAGTGACAGTGAGTACAGATAATTCCGAAGTTATTGAACAGGAGAAGCTGAAGGAAGCGATTCGCAGAAAACTCATTGATCATTCAATTACACATTCAACCATTGAAATTGTATACGATCCGGAGTACTTCCTTATAAATAATTGAAAATATAGTGAATAATTGCTAGTATAAGGTAACTTTAGACATAAAAAGGGGGAAGTTAAAATGGGGATGCATGCCTATTTTAAAAGTTTAAGTGATTTGGAAAAGATTTACCGGTGTCCGGGAAAGTTCAAGTATGAAGAGCATTCAGTGGCTGAGCACTCATTTAAAGTCACTAAAATTGCTCAGTTCTTGGGCACAGTCGAAGAATTGAATGGGAATGAAGTAAATTGGAAAGCTTTGTACGAAAAAGCGCTGAACCATGACTATTCAGAAATATTTATCGGTGATATTAAAACACCCGTAAAATATGCGGACCCGGATTTAAGAGAACGCTTGGCACATGTGGAGGAAACAATGACCCATCACTTTATCGAAGAAGAAATACCTGAACAATTCCGGGCCATTTATTATGACCGACTAAAGGAAGGTAAAGATGGGACGTTGGAAGGGAAAATCTTATCTGTGGCCGATAAGGTCGATTTGCTCTATGAATCATTCGGGGAGATTCAAAAAGGTAACCCAGAACGTCTCTTTACAGAAATCTACCAGGAATCGCTGGATACGATTCTGGAATTCAAGGAACTGGCATCTGTTCAGTACTTTTTAACTGAAATCCTGCCTGACTTATTGAGTGGAGAGTTCACCAATCAGGAAGAACTTGAGAAATTATCGGAAAAAATTCTGAAGCGTCATAAGATAGAACAGACATTCGCTTTAGATGGGTAGTTGTGCTATAATTAAACATCGGTTAAAAGGAAAGAGTCTGACTCTTTCCTTTTAATTTACCCTTGTTAAATGTGTTTAAGTCGAATAAATCAGCTAAAAAACGTACAATAAGAGTGACGAAGAATCATACTCACAAGAAACTTTATAAAGGTAGGAATTATAATGGCTAATGATAAGATTGAAGTAAGAGGAGCACGATCGCATAATTTGAAGAATATTAATGTCACTATTCCCAGAGATAAACTAGTTGTTATGACAGGCCTTTCCGGATCCGGGAAAAGTTCTCTGGCATTCGACACGCTTTATGCTGAAGGACAGCGACGCTATGTTGAATCTCTTTCAGCATATGCAAGACAGTTTCTTGGACAAATGGACAAGCCGGATGTGGACAGTATTGAAGGGCTTAGTCCGGCCATCTCTATAGATCAGAAAACAACCAGCAATAACCCTCGGTCCACAGTGGGAACCGTAACGGAAATTAATGATTACATGCGTCTCATGTATGCGAGAATTGGGAAACCAATTTGTCCAAATGACGGGACTGAAATCTCCAGTCAGTCGATTGAACAAATGGTTGACCGTGTCCTTGAATACCCTGAGCGTACTCGTCTGCAGATTTTAGCGCCCATAGTCAAAGAAAAAAAGGGCCAGCATAAAAAAGTACTGGAAAAAATTAAAAGTGAAGGTTATGTCCGTCTGAGAGTCGACAATGAGATTATGGACATTGGTGACGAAATAGAACTGGATAAGAATAAAAAGCATTCCATTGAAGTAATTATTGACCGTATTGTTATTAAAGAAGGAATACGGTCACGCCTGTTTGACTCGCTCGAATCAGCCCTGTCACTAGCTGAAGGCTATGTACTAATCGATGTTATCGGAGAAGAGGAAGTACTCTTCAGCGAACACTATGCCTGCCCTAAATGCGGCTTTACACTGCCACCTCTGGAACCGAGACTATTTTCATTCAATGCCCCTTTTGGCGCCTGTTCAGAGTGTGATGGTCTGGGAACCAAACTGGAAGTGGATATAGATTTGGTCATTCCTGACCGAACCCTGTCTTTAGATGACGGAGCACTCCTTCCATGGCAGCCAATCAGTTCAAATTATTATCCTCAGATGCTGTCCCAAGCGTGTGAAGCGTTTGATATTGATACGACTGTGCCGTTTAACAAACTGACTAAAAAAAAGCAGGATATTATTTTAAACGGATCGAATGGCAAGAAATTTCACTTTCATTATCAAAATGACTTTGGCAGTGTCCGTGATACGATGATCCCTTTTGAAGGTGTACTGAATAATATTTCGAGACGATACCATGAAACCAACAGTGATTTCACTCGTAATCAGATGCAGCAGTATATGACTGAACTGGAGTGTCACGTCTGTCACGGGAAACGGCTCAGTAGAGAAGCGCTGTCTGTAAAAGTTGAAGGAATGGATATCGGAGAAATCAGTTTTCTCTCAGTGGAAAAATCCTATGCATTTATTGACTCACTTCATTTATCTGAAAAAGACCAGACAATTGCTCAGCCTATAAAAAAAGAAATCAAAGACCGTCTGTCTTTTCTGCAGAATGTCGGCTTGGATTACCTGACTCTCGGTAGAAAGGCAGGAACCTTGTCAGGGGGAGAAGCGCAGCGAATCAGACTTGCCACCCAGATAGGATCCAACCTGTCAGGAGTCTTGTATATTCTGGACGAACCATCGATTGGTCTGCATCAAAGAGATAACAATCGCTTAATCGAATCCTTAAAGAAAATGAGAGACCTTGGTAATACTCTCATTGTTGTGGAACATGATGAGGATACAATGAAAGCGGCGGATTACATTATTGACATCGGCCCCGGTGCGGGAGAAGAAGGCGGAAACGTAGTCGCGCAGGGAACGCCCAAGGATATAATTGACCATCCATCCTCCATTACAGGAGCATACCTGTCTGGACGCAAATCCATTCCTGTTCCTGAACAGAGAAGAAATGAAGACAATGGCGAAATAGTTATAAAGGGTGCTCAGGAAAACAATTTAAAAAATGTCGATGTTCGCTTTCCGCTGGGACGTTTTATATCAGTAACAGGCGTTTCGGGTTCCGGAAAAAGCTCTCTAGTCAATGAAATTTTGAGAAAAGCGCTGTCCAGAGAGGTCGGACGTTCAAAAGCCAGGCCGGGTAAGCACACATCCATTACCGGCTATGAGCAGCTCGAAAAAGTAATCGATATTGACCAGAGCCCTATCGGCAGAACGCCACGAAGTAATCCGGCGACATACACTAGTGTATTTGATGATATACGTGACATATTTGCCAAGACAAACGAGGCTAAAATGCGCGGCTACAAAAAAGGACGCTTCAGTTTTAATGTAAAAGGCGGACGGTGTGAAGCCTGTAAAGGAGACGGTATCCTAAAAATAGAAATGCACTTCCTTCCGGATGTCTATGTTCCTTGTGAAGTATGCAAGGGCACACGCTACAATTCAGAAACACTGGAAATTAAATACAAGGGTAAAAATATAGCAGATGTCCTTGCTATGACAATTGAAGAGGCAGTCGAATTCTTCTCGAATATTCCGAAAATCGAACGCAAATTGCAGACAATTATCGATGTAGGGCTAGGATATGTAACCCTAGGTCAGCCGGCAACGACCTTGTCAGGTGGAGAAGCACAGCGTATGAAGCTGGCAAGCGAACTTCATAAGCGTCAGAATGGACATAATTTTTATATTCTTGACGAACCTACGACCGGCTTGCATGCAGACGATATCGCCCGACTTCTTAAAGTGTTGGATAGACTGGTGGAGGCTGGAAATACTGTGCTAGTTATTGAGCATAATCTGGACGTCATTAAAGTGGCTGATTATATCATCGATCTGGGCCCTGAAGGCGGGGCAGGAGGCGGAAAAGTCATTGCTACTGGAACCCCGGAAAAGATTGCCGAGACAGAAGACAGCTACACCGGCTACTATCTGAAGCCGTTGCTTGATACAAAAAGTAAGGCATCCAGCTAGAAAGGGATCAAAATCAGTCTCAAGGCCTATGACAAAATGCCGTTAATCATTCATAATAGTTAATAGATAGTAAGGTGCCGTCGATGAACGCAGGCAATTATAGTGGTGTGTAAACATGACAAGGAGGCTACAACATGAATGAAAGAGATCGTATTTTAGAGCTGATGAAAAAAGGTGTCATATCTACGGAAGAAGGACTGGATTTACTGGAGTCAATTGCGAATAAAGAAGACAGAAAGCAGAACGAAGCAGAGTTCGACTCTTCTTTTGAGCAGGCTGACGAAGAAGAGCAAGCAGAACAGACTGCAGAAAGAAGTGCTGAGCAAAAAGAAGCCGAAGAAGCACTGGCAGAACTGGTTGCTGAAATTAATCAGTATTCGGTCGAGTTGGATGAAATCGATGAAGAGCTGGAATTGAAAAACAATCAACTGAATAGTAAGAAGGAAGAATTAAGTCAGGTACAAGCTCGTTCACATCAAGCATTGGAAGCTGAGAAACAAGAGATTGTTGAAAAAATCAAGGCAATTCAAAAAGAACTTCAGCTAATTAAGCAGTTAGACGATGTAGACACGACCGATGAAATTGTGATGTTGAGAGAAGAAATAAATACACTGGATAAGCAGTTGCTTAATGTAGAGAAAAAAGAGCAGGATGTGAATCCGGAAGAAGAAACGGAGCTGCAGGCTGAAGTCGAAAACCTTGAAAGAGACGTGAAGCAGTTATCCGACAAAAAAGTCGAATTATCCAAACAATTGAATCGTTCGAAGATGAAACAGTGGACTTTGAAAGCAAAGCAGGCGACAACTCAATTTGAACTCCCTGAAGACTGGAAAAAAGATGCAGAAGAAGAGTTGACAAAAGCCGGTCAGAGACTGGAAGCTGCTGGAAAAGATTGGTCCAAACGACTTAAAAAGAGTCTAGATGAAGCAGCCGAGAGTGATGTAACTAAGACAGTTAAGTCCAACCTGGAAAATGCTTTAGGACATTTTGACTGGAAAGATCTAAACCTCAAACTGCCGGTTCTCAGCTCTAAAGAATTTAAGCGAGAATGGCGATTTGAAGACTCTACTGCTAGTATTTTGGATTTCAAACTTGCCAGTGGAAAAATCACGCTGAAAGCAGGCAAGGATGACACAGTTATCATTAAAGCCAGCGGAAAATTATATGGTAAAATGGATGAAGAAACACCTGAAGAATCATTTGATGTGAGAAGCACGGTGGCCATTGATGAAGATAAACTGACTTGCCATATTCCTAACAAGCGTATCCATGCCGAACTGGAAGTTACACTCCCTGAACGAACTTATGACTACATTTCTCTGACACTGCTGAATGGCAAGGTTTCTGTTTCTGACTGCAATGCTAAAGATGTCTTTGTCAAATCAACTAACGGCTCTCTGACTTTTGAGAAACTGAAGGCAACTATGCTTGAAGCGAAAGGATCGAACGGTACCATTAGTATCGAAGAATCTGAGCTCAAAGATTTACTGGCAGGTTCAGTCAATGGAACAGTAGCATTTAGTGGTAGTGTGGAGAGTGCTGATGTATCGACTACCAACGGTGATATCAAATTGACATTTAAAGACGATAAAGTCATTCGTATCAATGCAAATACAGTTAACGGAAATGTTAAAATGGCTTTACCTAAAGAAAAGGCAATGGAAGGTAAAGCGAAAACAACATTTGGTAAAGTGAAGAGTCGTCTCTCTGGAATTGAACCGATCGAATCAACTGAACAGTCATCGCAGATTAAGCGTGTCACTGGAGAAAAACCAATTGATTTCTTTGCAGGAACAACGACAGGAAACATTTTGTTAAAAGATGTAGACTAAAAATAATGATGAAAAGAGGAGTGCATTATGAAAAAACTAGCAAAATCCAAAGATAATGCAGTAATATTCGGAGTGTTGGGTGGATTGGGCGATTATTTCAATATCGATCCAGTATTACTGAGAGTTGTAGTGGTTGTGGCTACGTTCATAGGTGTGGGTTCAACTATTCCTATCTATCTACTCCTGGCATTAGTCATGCCTGATGGAGATGACAAGTCGTCTGATTCTTCTGCCCGATCAAAAAAATCTTCTCCTTTCGGAAGTGTTTCAGAAAAACCGAAAAGAAAAGAAGCTGAAAAAATAGAAGAGGAAGACTGGAGTGATTTTTAAAAAATGAAATGGTGGCAGAGAATTTTAGCCAATACAATAATTTTTCTGGCATTAGCCGGTTTTTTAGAGGGGTTTACTATCACTACATGGTCAACTGCCCTAATTGCTGCTGTTGTATTCGGGGTGCTGAATATCATAGTTAAGCCTATCTTAGTCATCTTATCCTTGCCGATAACGCTTATGACATTAGGCCTATTCTATTTTATCATTAATGGACTGATGCTATGGTTGACTGCGGTCCTTGTGAGCGGTTTTGGATTCAGTTCCTTTGGTCTAGCCTTGTTAGTGGCATTGATTGTGTCCGCATTAAATGCGTTCTTCAATAGTAATCCCTAAGGAATGAATGAAAGGTGTACGCAGAGGCGTGCACCTTTTTTTGTGTGCTGAGTGCCCATCGTAAAGTTCTCAGTATCTATTCATTCATACTAGCTATCCTGCCATCTAGTCCGTTTAAAAAGATTGAGGTTGTGTGTGTCTTGTATACTGCTGCGTTTCGTCTATAATGGAAGAGATAAATATGATATGATTAAAACGAGTTTGAATAAAAATTAAAGGAGTTTTCTAATGACTGCTGCAGTAAAAATAGAAGAGTTAGTAAATGCAATGGACGATATAACTGTAGTCCTTGGAGAAGAAAATCTTGACAGAGAAATCAAGATAAGTGATTTATCCCGTCCCGCACTAGAGTTGACAGGGTATTTCAGTTTCTATCCGCAAGATCGTATTCAACTGCTAGGTAAAACCGAATTATCCTTTGCCGATAAAATGACCAGTGACGAGCGTTATATTGTCATGAAACGGATGTGTCAGGCAGATACACCAGCCTTTCTGGTATCTCGCAGTCAGGAACCCCCAAAAGAACTTCTGAAAGCTGCTGAAGAGAAAGGAATACCTGTCTTAGTTTCGCAGCGTTCAACTACCCGTCTGTCTTCCAATGTCACAAACTTTCTGGAAGAACGTCTGGCTGAACGAATGTCTCAGCATGGTGTTCTTGTCGATATCTACGGTATGGGTGTGTTGATTATCGGAGATTCAGGCATAGGAAAATCAGAAACAGCTCTGGAGCTTATTCAGCGTGGACACCGTCTAGTCGCTGACGATCGAGTGGAGCTGTATATGATGGATGAAAGAAGAATTATTGGGGAACCACCAGAAATCCTTCGCCACCTCATAGAAATTAGAGGACTAGGAGTTATTGATGTCGTTAATTTATTTGGTGTCGGATCTATCCGTGCCAAAAAGACAGTGGATTTAGTTATAAATCTTGAACACTGGGATAAAAACCGCCAGTACGATCGTCTCGGTTACAACCTTGATAAAATGCGTTTCTTTAATGTGGAGATTCCTAAACTGTCCATCCCTGTTAAAGTAGGTCGTAATTTGTCTATTATTATAGAAATTGCAACTATGAACATTCGCGCGAAAGACATGGGATATGATGCCACTCAAACCTTTGAGAATAATCTGAGCAAACTCATCAATGAAAATTCCCAAAATAACTAATTGGAGGAACAGTAATGAACGCAGCACTAGGAAGTATAGACCCGATAGCATTTAGACTAGGCCCTATTGAAGTGGCTTGGTACGGATTGATTATAGTCGTTGGAATGTTTGTCGCGGTATGGTTAAGTATGAAAGAAGCAAATAAACGTGGTATTGGTGAAGACTTTATTATTGATCTGGCATTCTGGATTATACCGGCTGGAATTATTGGAGCACGGCTGTATTATGTGCTGTTTGAATTGCCGACCTATCTGGCTGATCCTCTCCGGATATTTTATTTCTGGGAAGGCGGCTTGGCTATCTATGGCGGTCTGATACTCGGATTTATCACATTGTATATGTACAGTGAAAAAAGGAATGTGCCTGTCTGGCTGCTGGTGGATGTTCTTGCTCCTCACGTCATGATTGCTCAGGCAATTGGAAGATGGGGGAACTTCATCAATCAGGAAGCACATGGAACAGAAGTAACACGTGAGTTCCTTGAAGGCCTCCGCTTACCTGAATTTATTATAGAACAGATGAATATTGGTGGGGCATACTATCATCCCACTTTCCTTTACGAATCAGTCTGGAATGTTATTGGATTTACCATATTGATGATTGTAAGGGCACAGACCAGGTTATTGAGAAGGGGAGAAGCTTTCTTAGGCTATCTTGGCTGGTACGGTTTAGGTCGCTTCTTCATTGAAGGTCTGCGCACCGACAGTCTGTATATGGGTGGTTTCAGAGTTTCTCAGGTGTTGTCACTTCTTTTATTCGTAGGCAGTATCGGGTTAATAGTTTACAGACGATTCTACGAGTATCCTAAGCCGCCTTATTATACTGAAGGAACTAAACCTGAAATAGAATTTGAAGAAAAAAAGAAAAAGTACGAAGCGAATAAATAATGCTGAGTTAAAGGAGAGGGAACAGTGAATAAAAAAATAGCTGTATTGGGTGCGGGTTCGTGGGGAAGTGCCTTAGCAAATGTACTTTTTGAGAATGGTCATCAAGTTACACTCTGGACAAGGGATGAAAAACAGCGAGATGAAATTAATACCGAACATACCAATAAACACTATTTACCTGATTTTACTTTTCCTGATAATATCATTGCCACAAATCAGCTGGAAGAGGCTCTGAAAGAAGCAGAAGCGGTTGTTTTTGTCATACCGACTAAAGCTATTCGAGATGTTTCCAGGCAAGTTAGTTCTGTTCTGGGCCATCCCATTACAGTTATACACGCATCCAAAGGTCTGGAAGAGAACAGTTACAAGCGAATTTCCACTATTTTATCAGAAGAATTACCTTCTGAGTATGTAAAAGGCATTGTAGCTTTGTCCGGGCCGAGTCATGCGGAAGAAGTGATTAAGAGAGATTTAACAACCATAACAGCAGCTTCAGAAAATGAAGAGGCTGCTATACTAACTCAGGAACTGTTTATTAATGATTATTTCAGAGTCTACACTAATTCTGATATTACTGGTGTGGAAATCGGAGCCGCATTAAAAAATATTATTGCTCTGGGTGCCGGTGTGATTGCCGGTTTGGGTTATGGAGATAATGCTAAAGCAGGTTTAGTCACAAGAGGCCTGGCTGAAATTAGCCGGCTGGGTGTTGAACTAGGTGCAGATCCATTGACGTTTATGGGACTCAGTGGCGTAGGGGATTTAATCGTCACGTGTACAAGTTCGCATTCGAGAAACTGGAGAGCAGGCTATCAGCTTGGCAAAGGTAAAGACGTTGAGACTGTCCTCGATGAAATGGGAATGGTTGTCGAAGGAATTTCAACAACTAAAGCAACTCATGAACTGGCCAGACTGAACAACATTGACATGCCTATTACGGAAGCAATCTATAGTGTGGTTTACAACCAATTAGATGTTAAAGATGTTATACTGAATTTAATGCAGCGTGAGGGAAAGTCGGAATAGCGTCTTTCGCCTGACTGCTTATAAATAATTTGAGGAGTTGAGAGTGGTGCAGAAAGTAAGAAAGGCCATTATACCTGCAGCGGGTTATGGAACACGGTTCCTGCCGGCTACCAAAGCTATGCCTAAAGAAATGATACCTATAGTAGATAAACCGACTATTCAGTTTATAGTAGAAGAAGCAATTGCTTCTGGGATTGAAGATATTTTAATTATTACTGGGAAACTGAAACGACCGATTGAAGATCATTTTGATTCAAATCCTGAACTGGAAGAGAATCTTCGGGCAAAAGGTAAGCACGAACTACTGGAACTCGTTGAAGAAACGACCGGATTGAATCTTTATTTTGCCAGACAGGCTTATCCTCTGGGATTGGGCCATGCTGTACTTCAGGCTAAAGCCTTTGTAGGGAATGAACCTTTTGTCATTATGCTAGGTGATGATGTCATGGTAGATGAAGAACCCCTGACAAAACAGCTGATTGACAGCTACGAGAAAACACATGCGTCAAACATTGCCGTGATGAAGGTACCTCACGAAGAGACATCCAGTTACGGTATTATAGACCCCGAAGCAGAAGCTGGTGAAGGGCTGTATAATGTCCGTAAGTTTGTAGAAAAGCCTGATCCTGAAGATGCACCGAGCGATTTGGCTATTATAGGACGGTACCTGCTGACACCTGAGATTTTTGATATTCTAGAGCACGTTGAGCCTGGAAAAGGCGGAGAAATTCAGCTGACCGATGCGATTGACATACTTAATAAAACGCAGCGGGTCTTTGCTAAGGAATTTAAAGGTGAGCGTTATGATGTGGGAGATAAATTCGGCTTTCTAAAAACCACTATACAATACGGGCTGAAGCATCCACAGGTCAAGGACGATCTGAGAGCGTATATTCTCGAATTGTCGAAAGAACTTGAAAATGGTAACGTGGAGAATAAAATGCATCCGGAAGAACATGTCCTTGAAGATGCTAAAGAAAAATAAACTGTCATAAAATGATTCAGCTTCTTTTATAATAAACAGTAAATACCTGTTTGTTGTGAAAGAAGCTTTTGCTCTTGACATATTATCTCAGTTTAGTATACTGATAAAGGATTAAACAAAACTTACAAAAAGTAAGCATGTGAAACGAGTAATCAATCAGTATATAACGTAGGAGGAATACAGAAATGAATGAAGAAAAAATTGTATATGATGTAATTGTAATTGGTGCGGGTCCTGGAGGCTTGACTGCTGCTTTATATGCCTCCCGTTCAAACCTTTCCACCCTGATTCTTGAAAAAGGCCTACCGGGCGGCCAGATGAACAATACTGCCGAAATTGAAAACTATTCCGGTTTCAAGACGATAATGGGCCCTGATTTATCTATGAAGATGTATGAAGGAGCCAAGCAGTTCGGAGCAGAGCATGTCTATGGTGATGTTAAGGATATCATCGATCATGGTCATGAAAAAGAAATTGTTGTGTCAAATAAATCATACTTTGCTAAATCTGTTATCATCAGCACGGGTGCGGAACACAAGAAACTTGGTGTAAAAGGTGAAGCAGAACTAAATGGCCGTGGAGTTTCTTATTGTGCAGTGTGTGATGGGGCATTCTTTAAAAACAAACACGTAGTAGTGGTAGGTGGGGGCGACTCTGCAGTTGAAGAAGGAACGTATCTGACTCAATTCGCAAGTAAAGTAACCATTGTTCACCGTCGTGATTCACTGCGAGCGCAGAAAATTCTGCAGGACCGCGCATTCAAAAATGAAAAAGTTGATTTTATTTGGGATTCAGTAGTTGAAGAAATTCTTGGAGAAGATTTGGTTACTGGTGTTCAAATTAAGAATGTCAAGAGTGGCGATGTATCGACACTTGATGCAGATGGTGTATTTATCTATATTGGCTTATTGCCGAACTCTGATAGCTTCAGCAGTTTGCCTATTACAAACGAAGAAGGCTGGATTGAAACGGATACTGAGATGATGACTGCTGTTCCTGGTGTATTTGCAGTTGGTGACGTTAGAGACACTGTATTGAGACAAGTCGCTACTGCAGTCGGAGACGGTTCAGTTGCAGGAAATGCTGCGTATCAGTATGTAGAAGAACTGAAAGAAAAGATGGAGAAGCAGGAAGTAAAATAACCTGCAGTCCAACAAAAAAATGCTGCACGGGAATTATACATTAAGTATAAAGCCTGTGCAGTCTTTTTAATTAAGCATATATTCCTGCTCAGTGATGTTCAGATTAAGTGCACCACAGATCACGTGTATACTTTTTTCATGCAAGAAATAGCTAATAATGGTACAATAAGGGCAGAAACAGTAAGCGCTCTATACATAATTCAGAAAAGAGGGAAAATGATGAATTGGAAAGAAACTTATGAAACGTGGCTAAAAAGTGAAAAACTGGATGCAGAACTGAAGAAGGAACTGGAAGAACACAAGGCAGACGAAGCTGTTCTAGAAGATGCATTTTATACGTCACTTGAATTTGGGACAGCAGGGATGCGTGGAATCATTGGAGCAGGAACGAATCGAATGAACGCCTACACTGTGAGACAGGCAACTGAAGGGCTAGCTTTATACTTAGAAAGTAAAGGCAGTGAATTTGCTGAACGGGGAGTGGCTATTGCATACGATTCTCGTCACAAGTCTCCGGAATTTGCAGTTGAGGCTGCAAAGACACTAGCTGCTCATGGCATCAAAGCTTTTGTCTTCGAAGAGCTGCGGGCAACGCCTGAACTTTCTTTTGCAGTCAGACATTTTAAAGCGGCAGCAGGTATAATGATTACCGCCAGCCATAACCCCCCTGAGTATAACGGGTATAAAGTTTACGGGGATGATGGTGCACAGCTTCCACCTGCAGAGGCAGACGAATTAACTGAATACGTAAGAAGTGTTACAGATTTATTGTCAATCGCCACGGTTTCAGAAGACGAGGCGAAAGAAAAAGATCTGCTTAAGATTGTTGGTAAAGAAGTAGACCGCGTCTATCTTGACTACCTAAAAACGGTTACCATAGATCAGGATCTAATAGACCGTCAAGGCAGAAACTTGAAAATTATTTTTACGCCCCTTCATGGAACTGGGAAAATGATTGGAATGAAAGCTTTAAAACAGGCTGGTTTCAAAAATGTTTCTTTAGTTGAGCAGCAGGCAGAACCTGACCCGGATTTTTCAACTGTCAAATCACCGAATCCTGAAGATCCGAAAGCGTTCGAAATGGCTATGAAACAGGCAGAAAAAGAAAATGCGGATATTCTTATTGCAACTGACCCCGATGCAGACCGTCTTGGGATGGCAGTGAAGACCACAGAAGGCCACTATGAAGTATTATCCGGTAATCAGATTGCCAGTCTCTTGGTGGATTACATTCTCAATGCGCACACAAAACTGGGCACGTTGCCGCAGGGCAGCATCATCCTTAAGTCAATTGTATCCAGTGAACTCCCAGCGGTTATAGCAGATAAGTATGGCGTGCAGTCAATGGATGTACTGACTGGGTTCAAGTTTATCGCCCAAAAAATCAAGGAATTCGAAGAAACGCACGAGCATACGTTTATGTTCGGCTTTGAAGAAAGCTACGGCTATCTGATTCAGCCATTTGTCAGAGATAAAGACGCCATTCAGGCACTTGTGATGGTTGCAGAAATGGCAGCATTCCATAAGGAAGAAGAAAACAGCTGCTTTGATGCCTTGCATGATTTATATCATCAGCATGGTCATTACAGAGAGAAGACCATCTCCATTACCATGGAAGGGATGGAAGGTACTAAAAAAATCCAGTCACTAATGGAGGCTATGAGAAAAGAGTCGCCTAAGGAATTTGGAGGCATCAAAGTCTGTAAAGCAGAAGATTTCAGAGAACAGGTTAGAACAGTTAAATCTGTCGAAGAACCAATCAACTTGCCTAAAGCGAATGTGTTGAAATATACATTGGCTGATTCAAGTTGGATCGCAGCGCGTCCTTCCGGAACTGAACCGAAAATTAAATTCTATATGTCAGCAATGGATGATTCCGGTGTTGTTGTAGAAGAGAAATTGGAAGCTTTTGAAGCAGATATTCAGTCAATTATAGACAACCACTAAGTATCGATCATCAGGAGGGTACTATTTTGGAAAAAAATGTCGGCAATAGTGATAAATGGCTACGACTAATAATGGCAGCATTAATTTTCCCACTGCTTTTTGTTATTAAAGGCCCTGTAAAATGGGCTGGCTTAGTGTCCGTTCCATTACTAGGGACTGCATTAATGGGCAGATGTGGATTATATGCCGCTCTAGGTATCAATACCTGTAAGCTTGAAAATTAATCGGGAGAAGCTGTACAGCAATCGCTGTGCAGCTTTTTTATATGAACAGGATATGACTCTTTTAAAGTTGAGTGTACATGACACGCCAGGGATGTTATAATAATAAGAAGTCAGTAAACGATTATGAAAACGCTATTGACATTAAGGGAGTGGAGCCAATGAATGAGAATTTAGAACTGGTTATTATCACGGGAATGAGTGGAGCCGGTAAGACGGTTGCCATGCAGAGTTTTGAAGATATGGGATATTACTGCATTGATAATATGCCACCGAACCTCCTGCCTACATTTTGGAAATTAGTGAGAGAATCCGGACAGTTCAGTAAAATTGCACTGGTAATGGATTTACGCATGAAAGATTTCTTTGAGGAAATCAATGCGGCTATTACGACAATGGATAACACTCCTCATATTACAACACGAATTGTCTTTCTTGATGCGACTAACGAAGAACTGGTAACACGCTATAAGGAAACGAGACGGGCGCATCCGTTGGCAAAAAATGAACGAACAATCGAAGGAATAAAAAAAGAAAGAGAACTGCTGCAGGACATTAGACGAAAAGCGCAGCTGGTTATCGACACGTCTAAATTGACTCCCAGAGAGTTGAGAGAACAATTAATTCAAAAATTTAAAACAAAAGAAAAAGAAATGTTTCGAGTGGAAATGGTATCCTTTGGATTTAAATACGGCATTCCAATTGATGCAGATATCGTAATGGATGTTAGATTTTTGCCAAATCCACACTACATTCCGGAACTAAAACCACAGACTGGTCTTGATGAGGAAGTATACGAATACGTCATGAGGCAGACGGAAACAGAGCAGTTCTACAGAAAATTTACAGATCTTCTAGATACTACTCTACCTGGCTATAAAAAAGAAGGAAAAAGTAATCTGACGATAGCTATAGGCTGCACTGGAGGGAAGCATCGTTCTGTTGCTCTGGTCGAACGTATCGGAAAGAAAATCAAAGCCGATGGCTATCCGGTCAATATATCTCATCGAGATAAAGATAAAGTAAAGGAGTCCGTTGTGCGATCATGAAGCAGATAATAACGAACAAAAGAAGGCCTAAAATAGTCGTTATCGGCGGAGGAACGGGCTTGCCTGTCATTTTAAAAAGTTTAAAAGAAAAAGACGCCGACGTCACAGCCATAGTAACAGTGGCTGATGACGGCGGCAGTAGTGGAGAATTGAGAAAAAGTTTTAACGCTGTACCACCTGGAGACTTGAGAAATGTACTCATTGCGCTGTCGGATATTCCAGAATTACAGAAAGAAATTTTTCAGTACCGCTTTAAAATGTGTGACTCCTCTTTATCCGGTCATACAATCGGCAATCTCATTATCCAGGCCACAGCGGATATGAGAGGAAATATTTACGACGCCATTCAGTTGCTTGCAACTATGATGCACGTGAAAGGACACGTCTATCCAGCAGCAGAGGAACCACTGGTTCTTCATGCACGGTATATGGATGGAACAACGCAAGCAGGCGAATCACTCATACCGAAAAGTGGAAAAATGATTGATTATGTGGCCGTATCATGTGTTGAAGGCCGAAAACCAGTACATGCCAGCCGGAAAGTTATTTCGTCCATTATGGACGCAGATATGGTGGTGCTCGGACCCGGCAGCTTATTTACAAGCATCTTGCCAAATATTATGATACCGGATATTGGTAAAGCCCTACTCGACACAGAAGCGAAAGTGGTGTATATCTCTAATATCATGACTCAACTGGGCGAAACGGAAGGTCTTTCCGACGCTGATCACGTTCGTGTTCTTCATAAGCACTTAGGTAAGAGATTCATTGATATTGCATTGACTAATAATGGTGTCGTACCGTCCGATTATATTTCTCAGGAATCCGGTAACGAATACTTACTGCAAGTGGAACACGATTTCAAGGGGTTACAAGAAGAAGTACCGTTAATCATTTCTGATGATTTTCTTAAGTTGTTGCCTCGCGGTGTATATCATGATGGTGAAAAAGCAGCAGAGGAAATATTCAGAACAGCATTCAACAGTCAGCGTAAAATAAATAATTATTTGTAAACGATGAGCAGATAAACAGGGAAGTGATAAAATGTCGTTTGCGTTTGAAGTGAAAAAAGAATTGACCTTGCTTGAAGTCCATCCGGAACATGCCAAGGCAGAATTGGCCGCATTGATTCGAATGAATGGGACGTTAAGCATAGTGGATCATACCTTCGTATTAAATGTTCAGACAGAAAATGCAGCCATCGCAAGAAGAATATATTCCTTAATCAAGGATAATTTTGATGTGGAATCCGAGCTTCTTGTCCGAAAAAAAATGAAACTGAAAAAAAATAATGTCTATATTGTCCGATTAAAAAGCGGTACAGAAACGATTCTCAAAGAACTGGGGATAATGGACGGCATGCTTTACAGTGGTCATATTCCACAAGAGATACTGAATAATAAGCAAAAAGCAAAATCCTATCTCAGAGGGGCTTTTCTAGCGAGCGGGTCAGTCAACAGTCCCGATACCAGTCGTTATCATCTGGAAATTTATTCAAATTATGAAGAGCATAACGAAGATATCTGTCATATGATGCAGTTGTTTGATTTGAATGCCCGAATGCATGAAAGAAGAAATGGGTATATTGTCTATCTCAAAGAATCAGAAAAAATAGCTGATTTTCTATCTCTTATCGGTGCTACCGGTAGCATGTTCCGTTTTGAAGATGTCCGGATTGTCAGAGATATGCGCAATTCAGTTAATCGACTGGTAAACTGTGAGAATGCCAACATGAACAAGACAATTGATGCTGCAACTAAACAGATAGAGAGCATCGAACTGATTGCCCGAACAAAAGGACTGGATACACTTCCTGAAAAATTAAGAGAAATTGCCAAGCTCAGATTAGATCATCCGGATATCAGCTTGAAGGAATTAGGCGAACTTGTTCCAAATGGAGGGGTTTCAAAATCAGGGGTTAATCATCGACTCAGGAAAATTAATAAAATCGCTGAAGAAATAGCGCAGTCACGTGCTGTTTAAAACTGTTATCTCTAGATTACTGGAGATAGCAGTTTTTTCACGTTTCAAGAAGTCGAGTTTTCATTTTAAACGACGGGTTTTCACGAGTAAGATAACACTTTTTCTGGATATGTCATTGTTTATATTCTCACTCCGCAATCTAAATGAGAATACAGGGGCTAATGTATAAACATTTTGTTTAAAAGGATGCAATATAATTATAATCATTACATTTATACAGCAGTCAAATCCTGGAAGTAGCGCTTTGACATGTGTTTTTTTCACAAAAAAACTATAAATCGAAATGAAAAAGAGAATGATAATCATTATCATTTGTGATATTTCTGTACATAATTCCGGCTAAAAGCCTTTAAAATCTTTACTTTTGTATAATATTTCGTTATTCTTATTGTAGAGATTGTAACAGCTATAATTTAAATATATTTGTGAAATTATTATTATGTTCTTCTTGTTGTTGCATAATCAGGGTTAGCTTTCATAGAATTTGAGGAGGTAAGGGAATGCGTTTCAAAACAGTACAAAAAGCTGTATTTCCTAAACATAACAAATCTCGTACGCATAACAAAGCCATCGAGAGAGTTGATGCACCATCAATAATGGTTTATCCAATGTCCATGCACTTAGGGGCGCCGGCGAAGCCAGTGGTTGCAGTAGGAGATAAGGTTAAAGTAGGTACACTAATCGGTGAAGGTCAAGGATTTATATCAGCACATATCTTGTCCTCAGTTAGTGGAGAAGTTGTTTCGATTGAAGAGAGAGATGTTTTAAGTGGCGTCTACACCTGTGTGATTGTAAAAAATGATGGAGAGTATATCGAAGAACCTCCATTTCCTGAAGCAGGTGACAATGTAGCTCCTGACATGGTTCCAGAATTGATTAAACGCGCGGGAATAACAGGTATGGGTGGAGCAACCTTCCCGACCAACGTTAAAATGATTCCGCCGAAAGATAAGAAAATCGATACAATTATTTTAAATGGTGCAGAATGCGAACCGTATTCAACTTCTGATTTGCGCACAATGATCGAATATGCCGATGAAATTATTGAAGGTGTACGAGTTATTGATGAAGGCTTTAATGTTGATAAGATTTATATCGGTATAGAAGATAATGCTAAAGAAGCTGGAGAAGCGCTGAAAAAAGCTGCAGAAGGCTACGACAAAGTTGAGGTTAAAGTATTAGAAGCGAAATATCCTCAAGGGTCTGAAAAACAGCTGATTGAAAACTGTACTGGAAGACAAGTGCCTTCAGGTGGGCTTCCTTCAGATATTGGCTGTATTGTATCCAATGTTGGAACATTCCAGATGATTTACCGCGCTGTTCGTTTGGGCAAACCAATGGTTGAGCGTGTCACAACTATATCTGGAACGCCAATTGCTGATCCGAAGAACTTGCTTGTGAGACTGGGCACACCTATCGATGATTTAATTGATGTATGCGGTGGTTTCCAGGAAGTTCCTCGAAAAGTGCTTCACGGTGGACCGATGATGGGTAAAACGATTAAAGACGGAGCTATTCCGATTTCAAAAGGAACCACTCATATTACATTTATGACGGCTGAAGAAGTAGATGAAGAAGAGCGTATCGATTGTATTCGCTGTTCAGAATGTCTGAATGTTTGTCCTGTAAGTCTGCAGCCTATTTTAATCAGCAACGCTTACGAGCGAGGCGATATTGAGAAGGCTGAAGAACTAGGAGCAATGGACTGTATTGAATGTGGGAACTGTTCATTTATCTGCCCATCCAAAATTCCATTACTTGATAATATTAGAAAATCTAAAGCTGCAATCAAGCAGAATGCAAAGGCGGTGTAAAGTATGACAACAGATAAGAAAAAAACCACCTTAGCTGATTATGATTTGGTCCTTGATAATTCACCACACGTGTTTGAGAAATGGTCTTCACAGTGGATTATGCTTCAAGTTATTATTGCCATGCTTTTCCCTTTGGCAGCCGGAACCTATTTCTTCGGTTTTCAGACACTTTATCTGACAGTCCTGGCAGTTGTGACCTGTGTCATCAGTGAATATTTGTATGAAAAAATTGTTCGTAAGAGAGTAACCATTACAGATTTATCCGCAGTCGTAACAGGTATGCTGGTGGGTCTGAGTATGCCGAACGGTGTACAATGGTTCAGCGTTGTACTGGTGAGTTTATTTGCTATCATAGTGGTTAAAATGATTCCAGGAGGCATTGGTAAAAACAGATTCAACCCAGCTGTGGGAGGACGTGTTGTTTACTTGATGGCACCATGGATAGTCAATACATTTGTTCAGGGTGAAGATTTAATCACAACAGCCAGTCATGCAGAAGCGATTACTGGTGCCACTCCTTGGGATTTAGTATCTGAAGCAACACCTCTGTACTATATCGCAAGTGGAGCTCAGGAAGTACCTGAAGGAGCACAAACACTGTTCAATATGTTCCTTGGTGATCAAGGAGCATGGGGCGGCTCACTCGGTGAAACAAGTGCACTGGCTTTACTAGTTGCAATGGCCTTCTTAATTTTCCGTCGAATTATCAATCCTAAGCAACCGGCACTGTTTATTGGTACTGTAGCTGCTATCATGCTAGTGTATTCAGGATTCGACTTTGAATTCATGATGTATCACCTGTTCAGTGGCGCACTCATGCTGGCTGCAACCTTTATGGTGACTGATTACGCATCCGGTGGTCTGACTCCACATGGTCGAACTATATTTGCCATAGGAGCCGGTATTTTAACGGCGGTATTCAGAATCGGATGGTTTGCCCCAGAAGGAGTCGGTATTTCGATTCTAATCATGAATGCCATTATTCCGTTTGTGGATAAGATTGCTATGCCTAAAATTTATGGACATAAAAAACGTCCAAAAGTGCATGCTGATTACGATTTGACAGAACCTTTAGCAAAAAGAGATGTTCTTACAGAAAGCTAATTAAACGAAACGGCTGAAATTATTTCAGCCGTTTTTTTTGTGTATGAAAAAGGCTAGAAACAATTGAGTGCTCTTGAGAACAAGGGTAATTTATAGTGAGTCATCTGTCCGTTTAAAACTAGTAACAGAATAGTTCTATAAAGAGTGTGAATCTTTATCTTTCTAATAGAATTAAGGTATACTTAATATAGATTCAGTTGAAAGGTGGGAGACACTTGACTAATATGTTAAAAGGGATGAGTGCATTACTATTTTCAGGCGTAATCCTGTCGGCTTGTGGAACATCAAAAGAAGCTTCTCCATTTGAAGAGGTGAATACATTGGATGGGGTAAATATACACTTAGATCAGGATACTTATGCTCAAGAAGGTGATAATTTTATGCTGACTGTAAGCAATGAATCTGATGAAGAAATCTCTTATGGAATAGCTTTCACTGTAGAAGTCGAAGATGACGGTGATTGGTATATTGTAGAGCCGGAGGAAGAGATGGCCTTTATTTTAATAGCTCATATGCTTGGCCCGGGTGAAGAAGCAGAAGAAGAGTTGAATATGGAGTATTACGAACCATTTGATGAAGGCACCTACCGTGTTGTCAGACAAATGGAAGGTGAAGTTCTGACTGCAGAATTTACAATTGAACAATAATTAAAGACACACACTTCATAAGGGAGTGTGTGTCTTTCGAGGTCAATTATCCAAGGTAGTTTTAATCGTGTTTATTTTCATTATATCGTCATGTTCCCCGACATCTGCAATAAAATGCATCATATTAAACTGATTGGGAAGGTGAAGGGTATATAAGTCTTCACAGATAGAGGTGCCGTCTTCCAAGTAAGTGATGGCGTGATCAGTGGAAATAACTTGTATCTTGTTATCTGCAAAAACTTTTTCCAAATAGGTTAAAGTCTTATTTCTATTCTTATATTGAACTTCCAGTTGCTTTGTTCGATCAATTTTGAACATGCCTTTTACTACACGCAAAACAATCAGCATGATTAATGTACTGGTTAACGCCATGGTATAATTGCCCATTCCAACAGCGATGCCTAGACTGGCTACAGCCCATATAGATGCAGCCGTTGTTAAACCTGTAACGGTACGTCTACTGACAATGATGGTTCCGGCACCTAAAAATCCGATTCCGTTAACGACCTGAGCGGTTAGACGAGTAATATCTGAATTAAGAACATTTGAATATTCCGGGTTTTCCATTGCAAAATTGAGCACCCATCTGCTGGCTTCTAATTGAGTCATGGTTATGATAGCGGCACCTAAACTGACGAGAGTATGTGTGCGTATACCCGCGTCACGCCCTTTTAGTTCACGTTCATATCCAATAACCCCACCAACTATAGCTGCCAGAAAAAGTCTTAAAAATAATTCAAGCTGTGAATAATCCATGAGTGTCCCCCTGATAGTCTTTGATACTATTATCATTAACTTTCTATGTAAAAACAAGAATGAATTTTATTTCGTCTGTATTTACTTTAATCTTTTGCGTTCATATTGTATACTGTATTTATTATAAATAAGAGCATTCATCTTCAATTTACATAATTATAGCACTATTTGTGAAAAGATGAATGAAAAAAATTGGAAATTGAGAGAGGATGAGAGTGATGCATTTTTCATTCATGGGTAAGCAAGGTGGTTCCCACCCAGAAGAAAATAAATCACGAACGAGTAAACTGCCTATCGTTGATGCGTCAGTACCTAAAATAATGGTATTTCCTGTAGCGATGCACATAGGTGCGCCTGCAAAACCCGTAGTTGAAATAGGAGACCAGGTGAAAGCAGGCCAAATTATTGCAGAAGAAGGCGGCTTCGTCTCTGCACATGTGTACTCTTCTGTTTCCGGAGAAGTAATTGGCCTTGAAAAGCGTCCGACAGTAGGAGGAGAAGCAGATAGTATCATTATAAAAAATGATTATCAGTACACAAAAGCTGATCCTATCGTTGAACCAGGTCACTCTCATGAAATGTCGAAAGATGACATTTTGAGTACAGTGAGAAAAGCCGGAATTGTAGGTATGGGAGGAGCAACTTTCCCAACTGCCGTTAAGTTGAGTCCGCCACCAGGCATGACTATCGATACATTGATTATTAATGGAGCTGAATGTGAGCCGTATTCAACGTCCGATCATCGTGTAATGGTCGAGCACGCTGATGAAATCATAGATGGAATCAATCTTTCCAGAAAGCTTTTTCCTCAGTTGAAAAAAATCTACATCGGTATTGAAGACAACAAACCTGATGCGATTAAAAAGATGAAGGAGGCTGCTGCAGAATTCGATGATATTAGTGTACGTCCTCTAAAATCTATGTACCCTCAAGGTTCCGAAAAGAATTTGATTCAGAATCTTGCAGGACGAGAAGTTCCACCCGGTGGACTTCCTGCAGAAGTTCGCTGTGTTGTAGCTAATACATCGACAATTCGATCCGTTTACCGTGCATGTGAGTACGGTGAACCTTTAATCGAAAGAATTGTTTCCGTGTCAGGAACACCAGTCAAAGAGCCGAAAAATCTTCGCGTAAAAATAGGAACACCAATGGATTCCTTAATCGATGACTGTGGCGGTTTTGCAGAAGTACCAGGAAAAGTATTTGGTGGTGGTCCGATGATGGGTAAAACCGTCTCTGATCTTGGAGTGCCAATTATTAAAGGAACTACTGCAGTTACTGTTTTAACACCAGAAGAGGCACATATCGGCGAAGAACAAGATTGTATCATGTGTGCAGAATGTATACATGTTTGCCCAGTCAGCCTGCAGCCGATTCTAATCAGTGAAGCTTTTGAAAGAGGAAATATTGAAAAGGCTAAGGAGTTAGGAGCTATGGATTGTATTGAATGTGGAAACTGCTCATTCATCTGTCCATCGAAAATTCCGTTGCTTGAAAATATAAGATCTGCCAAAGCTGCCATTAAACAAAAGGAGGAGAAGTAATATGGCACAAGCAATAGATGTGCAGGGTAAATTACGTGTGGGTCCTTCTCCACACATTCGAAGCAAGCGAACATCAGCCTGGGTAATGGATCAGGTAATTATCGCAATGATCCCGCCAGTTATAGCAGCGACCTACTTCTTTGGCTGGTGGGTTTTGGGTATGATTATTATATCAACGACTACTGCTGTGGCTTCAGAATATCTTTATCAGAAATTAACTTATAAACCCACTACTATTCATGATCACAGTGCAGCCCTAACAGGCATGCTGATAGGGTTAAGTTTACCGGTTACGGCACCTATTTGGATGATAGTGTTCGGTTCTGTATTTGCAATCGTCATTGTTAAGCAGTTGGGTGGGGGTATAGGACGTAATTACTTTAACCCCGCTGTTGCTGCACGAGTGGTGACAAAAGCATTCTTTACTCCGTGGTTAGCAAACTGGGTTCTACCTGGCGGCTTATTCGGCAGCGGGTATAGAGGGGTCGATGCAGTAGCGACAGCCACTCCTTTAGAATTTATTGGCGATGGAATGCGTGTAGTCCCAGAAGGAGCCGTTCCCGACTTCTTCGAGCTCTTTATGGGATTTAATCTAGGTGGTAACATAGGAGAAACATCAAAATTAGCTATTTTGATTGGGATGCTCTACCTGATATTTAGAAGAGTCATCAATCCAAAAATACCAATTCTTTTCATAGTGACTACTTTTGTCACTATGGGGTTATGGTCAAGCTTTAATTTTGAATTCATGATGACACATGCGCTGACAGGAACGTTGTTCTTTGGAGCAACCTACATGGCGACAGATTACAGTTCTGGGTCATTGACACCTGAAGGCAAAACGGTTTTCGCTATTGGCTGTGGTCTGCTAACAGCATTTTTCAGGATAACACTCGATCATCCTGGTGGAGTAGGTTATTCGATTCTTATTATGAATGCCTTGGCTCCGTTTATTGATAGCAAACTGATGCCGAGAATTTATGGACATAAATCTAGACCACAAACAAAATTTAACCGCCAAAGTACAAATCACATTTAAAAGAAATAAAATTAAAAAATCGCAGAATGACAATTTTATTGTCATTCTGCGATTTTTTTAGATAAAACTGTAAATGATTCCACCTGCTACACCGGTTATCAGCATAACTTGAATGGGACTGGCTTTATATTTTCTCATCAGGAAAATAGCAACTGAAAAGAATACGATTGAAACCAAATTGATGTTAGCTATATCAACCGGCCAGTCACTGTGTCCAAACATGGCAGTCAGGAAAATGGTTAATCCAGCTGAAGCAATTAACGCGACTACCGCGGGTCTGAGCCCTTGGACTACCCCCTGTACAATAGTCAGATTTTGATACTTGAAGTAGAAGTAAGCCAAAATCTGCACAATAATAACTGAGGGTAGTGTTACACCTATTGTTGCAATAATGCCTCCTGCAATCCCTGCAATCTGGTTACCTGAAAAAGTAGCTGCATTGATAGCGATTGGGCCAGGTGTCATTTCCGATAATGTTAAAATATCAATAAACTGCTGGTTGGTAATCCAACCTTGTGCGTGAATTAGCTCCTGCTCAATAAGAGGCAAGGCAGCATAACCGCCACCAAAACTGAAGAGACCAATTTGGAAAAAGCTTAAAAAGAGTTCCAAGTAAATCATTTGGCATCCCCCTTATCTTTTTTTCCCACTATCTCTATCAAGGTAGTCAAAGCGCCAATTAAAGCGGACACGAGCAGCAGCCATAAAATATTGACTTGGAATACAATACCGGCAACCAAAGCAGCCACCATAACTATCATCGGCACTACCTTTTTTTGCTGGACAATTCTTTTGCCCATGTTATAAACCACATTGACAATAATAGCCGCCACACCAGCCTGCATACCTAAAAGAACATTATTGACAATTGCGTTATCACGAACAGCCATATAAATATAAGCTAAAACTGTCATAATTACCAGAGGTGGAAGGATGGTTCCCAATACAGTTACCAAAGCCCCTGGAACTCCAGCCATGCGGTAACCAACCAATAAGGACGTATTAACGGCAATAGGTCCAGGAGCAGACTGGCCTACTGCAATCAAGTTCAACATTTCGTCCTCGTTAATCCAGCCGAGTTCTTTAACGAATTTCTTTTCCATTAAAGGAACAATGACGTACCCTCCTCCAAAGGTGAACATACTTAAGAAAAATGTCGAACGAAATAGTGTTGTATATAATTCTTTCTTCTCCATTAAAATCCTTCTTTCCAACTCATTTCTTCTATTATATTGGAATTGGAAAGTGTTTAAAAGGAAAAGTAACAAAAGTGCTTTATGTGAGATTTTGTTCAAGAATAGGTATAATGAATGAAAGACGTCAAAGAGATGGACATGACGGTTTTTGGAGGTTTTTAAATGATCAATTTACTATTCTCGCTGAACGAAAATTATGTTTATCCATTAAAGGTGCTGATTCAGTCAATTACGGATAATCATCCCCGTGATTCATTTTGTATGTACCTGCTGCATAATGGTATTTCAGATGATACAATAAATGGGCTAAAGGATTTTATTGAAAAAGAGGGGGATGTATTCAAACCGATTAAAAGTGACACATTCTTCAGACATTCTGATAAAATAGCTATAACCAGGTATTATGCTCTGGAAATGTATCTATGGATGTTCGCCCCGTATTTGTTGCCGGACGATGTAGACCGTGTATTGTATCTGGATCCGGACATAGTCTGCATCAACGATTTGAAATCCTTTTACAACAAGAGTTTTTATGGATATTCCTTTGTAGCGACTAACTATAAATATAAGACAAAATGGGTTCAGCCTTTTAATAATTTAAGACTGAGAAATTTTGAGTCTGACAACTATTTTAATTCAGGAGTCGTATTGATGAACCTGGAGAAATTAAGAAAAACAGCCAACCCAAATGAAATTGTTCAGTCAATTCGTGAAAATAAGCCTTTTTTGATTTTGCCGGATCAGGATATTTTTAATCTGATTTTTGTAAATGATATTCTGGAAGAAGACTGGCGCCTTTATAATATGAATCCAAAAGTATATGAGAAACTTAAAATTTTGTTTCCACATAAATATAATTTATCTAATGTGGAGAATGAAGTAGTATTCGTCCATTATTCAGGAAAACACAAACCTTGGGATGAACGAGAGAAATATAAGTATGTATTAGGTCAGTATTATTTTGATTTTGAAAAAAAAGTGTACCCAAATTTATTTGGAGCAGCACCTGAGAAGAAAGGAAGAAATATATGAATGAGCAGAAAGATTATGATTATTTAGTCATTGGAGGCGGAAGTGGGGGGATTGCTTCGGCCAATCGTGCAGGTATGCACGGAGCAAAAGTGGCCTTGATAGAAGAAGGAAATCTGGGCGGTACGTGTGTTAATTTAGGCTGTGTGCCCAAAAAGGTCATGTGGTATGTAGCCGAAATGATGGATTCTTTGAATCATTATGCGGAAGGTTATGGACTGGAGTTTTCAGATAAACCCTCCCTGAATTTTGAAAAATTGGCAACAAACAGAAAAAAATACATTGATTTTCTCCATAAAGCCTATGAAAAAGGATTGGACAGTAACAATGTAGAGTTGATTAAAGGGAGAGCAAGATTTGTTGATGACTTTACCGTTGAAGTCAACGGTAAAAAAATTACAGCACATCATATTCTTATTGCTACTGGGGGCAAGCCGAAAAGACTGGATATACCCGGGGGAGAGCTGGGTATGGTATCAGATGATGTATTTGAGTTAACAAAACTTCCTGAAAGTATAGCCGTCATAGGAGGAGGCTATATAGGTGTAGAAATGAGCAATATTTTCCATGCCCTTGGAATTGACACGCATCTATTTGTAAGAAAACCGAGACCTCTGAATAATTTTGATTCAATTATATGCGAGGGATTTACAGCCATATCTGAAAATGAAGGAAGAAAAATATCAGCTAACAAGACTGTTATAGAATTGAAAGAACTGGACAGCGGGTCGTATGAGCTGTATTTTGAAGACGGCACAACACACCGGACTGACATGGTACTCTGGGCTACTGGCCGTACGCCTAACACGTCAGGATTGAATCTGGAAGCTGCAGGAGTCAGTCTGTATCCGGGAGGCTATATTGAAATTGACAAGTATCAGAATACAACCGGTCAGCACATCTACGCAGTAGGTGATGTAACAGGAAGAGTTGAATTGACTCCGGTAGCTATTGCAGCAGGAAGACGATTAGCTGAACGTTTGTTTAATGATAAAGAAAACGAATACTTGCCATATGACAATATCCCGACTGTCATCTTTACTCACCCGCCAATTGGTACAATCGGTATGACTGAAGAAGAAGCCCATGATCGCTATCCGGAAGAAAAGGTGAAGATTTATACATCCACTTTTACTTCCATGCACAGTTCAATAACGGATAACAGGCAGAAAGCTTACATGAAACTGGTATGTGTCGGTAAACGTGAGAAAATTGTCGGCTTGCACGGCATAGGTAAAGGAATGGATGAAATTCTACAAGGCTTTGCGGTAGCTGTACAGATGGGGGCAACAAAAAGGGATTTCGACCGGACAGTAGCTATTCATCCTACTGCATCAGAAGAATTTGTCACCATGAAATAAGAACTGACGAACTATTAATGCTAGGCAGCAATTAAATGAAGCGTTTACATTACTAAACACGAACGTTATAGATTAAAATTCAATTAATTTTTCGTTTTGCATTGATTTTATGTACCAGATGTTTTAAGATAAAGCCATCTTAATAAAAGAGTTATCTAATATAACTTAGCGATATGGGCTAGAGTCTCTACCAATCCCCTTAAAGGATTGACTATTAGATTAAACAACAGAGTTTGTTTATGATGTAGTTAATTAAAGGCGGTTATCCGTCTTTTTTTGCTTTCATAGACAGATTCTCCCACAATCCCGTTATTGGATAACCCTTTACTCATACACTCCGCCTGTCGGAGAAAACTAGTTGAAAGAGGGTTTTATCTTTGTTGGAAAAGTTTTTTAAATTGAAAGAAAATAACACAAACATCGGTACGGAGGTTACTGCAGGTTTAACGACGTTTTTCGCTATGTCTTATATCATTTTTGTTAATCCGCAAATCTTGTCTTTAACTGGTATGCCGACTCAAGCTGTTTTCTTGGCGACTGTTTTGTCTACTGCTATCGGAACGCTTATTCTTGCTTTATATGCAAACGTTCCTTATGCTCAGGCACCGGGAATGGGACTGAATGCCTTCTTTACCTATACAGTTGTTTTCGCACTAGGCTTCTCATGGCAGGAAGCACTGTTCATGGTATTTCTTACTGGTGTAGTGGGTATCTTAATCACTGTTACATCAATTAGAAAGAAAATTATCCATGCGATTCCTGAATCACTGCAGCACGCAATTGGTGGAGGAATTGGCGTATTTATCGCATACATCGGACTTAAAAATGCACAGCTACTCGAGTTTACTTCAGAAGGTCAAGACATTATTGCTATAAACAACGAACCGTATACTGCTGGGTCTGAAGTTTCCGGCACTATTAATACTGTTGTAACTGGCGGTGGAATTATTCCAGATATGGGAAGCTTAACGAACCCATACGCTTTGCTAGCGATTTTAGGACTTATTACAATGGTCGTTTTAATGATAGCAAAAGTTAAAGGAGCTATTCTAATCGGTATTGTTGTTACTACAATAGTTGGAATACCTATGGGAATCACCGATTTATCTGGTCTGACCAATCCCGCTAACACTTTCGGATCAGCCTTTAATGAGCTAGGAACTACTTTTGGAGCAGCTTTTGGTTCACAAGGTCTCGGCTCTCTGCTAGCAGATCCGTCCCGTTACGCATTAATCTTAATCACAGTATTTGCCTTCACACTAACAGATGTCTTTGATACTATTGGAACGTTTATTGGAACCGGTAGAAAAGCTGGCATCTTCTCGCTTGAAGATGAAAAAGCAATGGACAAGGGTCGTGGGCTGAACACTAAAATGGAAAAAGCATTACTTGCTGATACAGTTGCAACTGCAGCTGGAGCTGTTCTAGGAACATCTCCGGTTACTACATTTGTGGAAAGTGCGGCAGGTATTGGAGCTGGTGGGCGTACAGGTTTGACTAGTCTGACTACAGCATCAATGTTTCTGTTAACAGCCTTCTTTGCCCCAGTTATGTCTATTGTTCCCGGAGCAGCTACTGCACCGGCATTGATTCTTGTTGGTATTCTCATGATGTCAGCATTCGCTGAAATCGACTGGAACAATTTGGAAGAAGCTGTCCCTGCATTTTTCGCTTCAATCTTTATGGGATTCACATATAGCATCTCATACGGTATCGCAGCGGGCTTCTTATTCTATATCATCACTAAAGCCGCTAAAGGAAAAGTTTCTGTAGTCCACCCAGTACTATGGGCGACAACTGGCTTGTTCATTTTAAACTTTGTAGTCATGGGATTACTATAATAAACACTTCAAACTAATCATACAGTCAGCACCATTTGATGAGAGGATTTACTCTTTTATCAAATGGTGTTTTTAGTATATGAATGGTATCAATTTCTTAATGCAGCTGCCAGTAAACGGCTTTTAATAACTGATTTTCAATTAAAGTGGTAAACTAAGCGTATCAATAAGATCCTTCTACAATAAATTTTTTTCGAATACATAGAAAAAGTAATAGACACTTCTAGTCATATGTTAAACGTCTAGTTCGTGATTTCACATCGTTCGCAGTCGCTGAACCCCCATATGATTAACCTCTCGGGAGGAATATAATTATGAAAAATGAAGGACGGCATCGCTTTATACTGTTGTTCAGTGCTCTGTTAGTGCTGATAGGATTGATCACTTTCGCAGGTGTGGTATCCGCGAATACGCATTTCGGTCATAGGGGAAGTATGCAGAGGCTAGATGAAGGAGAAATCATAGACGGTCCCGCAGTATTTACAGGAACTAATATTTCGATAGATGGAGCAATCGAAGGTACTGCTTTTGCCATAGGCGAGGATATCAGAGTAAATGGCGATATCAATGGGTCACTTTTTGCTCTAGGACAAAGATTATTTATTGCAGGAGAAGTAACTGGCAATATATATGGTGCGGCTGAAATAGTCGTCATGAACGGTCAGAATGAAAGCGAGGTTTTTCTAGCAGGAGAATCTGTCGTCATTGAGGAACAAGCAGAAATTGGACGCGACTTATTTGCAGCAGGAATAAACATCAGAGTAGAGGGAGAGGTCCCTCGCCATCTATATGCGGCAGGTGAATCCGTTCTATTAACTCATTCAATTGGTGGAGATGTTTTTGCAGCTATTGAACAACTGACGTTAACTGATGATGCAGTAATTGAGGGAAATCTATCTTATGACAGTCCCAATGAAGCTCAAATACCGACGGGCGCAACTGTGGCCGGTCAAGCAGACTGGACGGAAACCGACTCCTGGAACGTGCGCAGAACCATGCACAGAACGATGTCTACTCAGACTAGATGGTTACTGAGGTTTTTATGGGTGGTAGGAAACATACTGAGCGCACTATTAGTCTGGTTGATTTTCAAGTTAATCAGTAGGGATTTCTGGGTGGACACTATTTGGCCAATTGCTGATCAGCCGCTCAAAACTTTGGGGACGGGACTTCTGTTACTGCTTCTCACTCCTTTAGTTGCAGGACTGTTGATGATCACCCTAATAGGCATTCCGATTGGCGGTATACTGCTGCTTTTATATGGCATATCACTTTATTTATCCAAGATAATTCTTGCCTTGTTTATTGGAGCCTCACTATTCAGATTATTTAACCGAACGGAGGGAAACAATGAATTTCTCTTAGTCTTATCAGGGTTGATAATACTGGAGATACTGCTAGTAATAAGTGTGCTGAATGCCATCACAGCATTAGTTATAGCGGTAACCGGTTTGGGGGCTTTACTATTGTCCCGAAGAAACGGATTGCCAGAGACGAGTAAAGCTGTCCGCTAGCAAGCCGGATGAAGCTGTATAGCCAGGGTTGATTTGAATAAATTGACAAAAAGAGCCTCATTCATTATCCAATGAATGAGGCTCTTTTTGTCAATTTTAATTAATGTTGATAAAGTATCGGACTACTCAAACCTCAAAGCATCAATAGGGTTGAGATTGGCTGCTTTTCGAGCAGGGTAGATTCCAAAGAAGACACCGACTGCTGTAGAAAAGACCAGAACAAGAGCTACGCTTCCCATAGTGAATATAGGAACTATATTTAAAGCACCTGCTATTATATTTGATAGTATAATGCCTATCGTTAGTCCAATCATTCCTCCGATTAAACTTAAAATAATAGATTCCATTAGAAATTGGATCAAGATGGTTCGTGTTGTGGCACCTAAAGCTTTACGGGTTCCAATTTCTCGCGTCCGTTCGGTAACCGAGACAAGCATGATGTTCATGACACCGATCCCGCCGACTAGTAGAGCGATGGCTGCTACAGCCGCTATGAAGTTGATGAACAGACTCAGGACATTATTGACCTGGTCTAAAGCCTGCAGAAAGTTGGTTGCGTTATAAACATTGTCTCCCACAGAATTATGACGCAGCTCGAGTAATCGAACGACTTGACTGGATACAGGATCAATTTGTTCAGTAGTTTCCACTTCGATAATGACAGAATCCATTCCGGCAAGCTGAGGAACCTGATTGCTTAATGTAGAATGTGGCATGGCCACGAAAAGAGGGATTTGACTCGTGTCAAAAGCACCTTGCATGTCAGCGAATGACCCTTCAACGACACCTACAATTCGAAGATTCATCTGACTTTGAGCAACGGAAACACGAATCATTTCGCCTACGACGTCCACTCTCCCGAATAGAGCATCGGCTCCGTCTTCGTCAATGACGGCAACATCCTGTGCTTCATCAAAGTCAACCTGGTTAAAATAGCGGCCTTCCACTAGAGTTGAGCTCATCATCTGACTGACAAACTGCAGGTCTGGCGTGCCGTAAGATACCACCGTCTGCCGGGCCTCATCTTCTGAAGAAACTGTTCCATTCATTTGTTCATTTGGAGAGATGTACCGGATTTCTTCAATGGAATCTTTTAATACATTTAAATCATCATTTGTGATTAAATCACCTGACTGATCCGGGTCATTGGCATTTAGACTAATTGTGGTCGCACCCAGTTCACTAAAGGTGGTTGTGATTTCATCTGCTGCGCCATTCCCGACTGCCAGTATGGCAATAACGGAAGCAATTCCGATAATTATGCCGAGCATGGTCAGAAATGAGCGCATTTTATTAGCAAAAATACTGTCCAAAGCCATTTTGAAATTTTCTTTTATAAACAATCACTCCACCTCCCGTTCAGGAAGAAGTTCAGGCGTCAGCTCTTCATCTTTAATAATAACGCCGTCTCTGAAGTGAACAATACGCTTAGAATACTTGGCCATTTCCGGCTCGTGAGTAACCATGACGATAGTGGTTCCTTCGCTGTTAAGCTCCTGAAAAATACGCATGATGTCGAGTGTCGTTTTGGAATCAAGATTTCCGGTAGGTTCATCAGCCATCAAGACAGAAGGTCGGTTGACTATGGCACGGGCAATGGCAACACGCTGTTTCTGTCCTCCCGATATTTCATTAGTCAAATGCTCCAAACGGTCTCCAAGGCCTACTTTTTCAAGTGCCTCGATAGCCCGTTCTCTGCGTTCTTTATAGGGGACTTTTCCGTATACAAGGGGGAGCATGACGTTTTCCAAAACATTCATACGTGCCATCAAATTAAAAGACTGAAAAACAAAGCCAATTTCCTTGTTTCTGATTTTCGCCAGTTCCGAGTCGGATAAGCCGGATACATCCGTTCCATTCAGCATGTATCTGCCGCTGTCAAAACGGTCTAATAGACCCAGTATATTCATAAGCGTCGATTTTCCTGACCCACTGGGGCCCATTATAGAGGTGTATTCTCCTTCTTGAATAGAGAGCGAAACTTTATTAAGAGCCTTGACAGTTTCTCCACCCATTTTATAAATTTTTTCAATGTCGGTTATTTCAATCATGAGAACACCTCCTTACTAGTCTTCCACTTCAACTTGTTGACCTTCTTCAAAATTATCACCTGGAGATAAGACAATCTCATCACCTTCGTTTAGTCCTTCGGCAACTTCTATGCGCGCATCGGACTGAATGCCTGTCTCAATCATGACTTGTATCAGTTCATTATCGGCACCAACCGTGTAGACGTATGGATTATTATCTTCATCATGATTGAGTGCTTCAATCGGTATGACTAAGGCATCTTCCACTGAATCGACTATGATATCCACATCAATCTCAAAGCCGGCGATTAAACCATCTGTGTCGGAGTCAAATGATACAATGGCTCCCAGTAAAGCAGAAGATCCCATTTGAGTCTGCTGTTGAGTGGCTACAGGATCAATGGAACTGATGACACCTTCGTACAGTTCATCGGCGTAGTTCATTTCCACCTGCTGATCGACTTCAATCAAGGATGCATCCGAGCGTGACAGCTGAAGGCTGACTTCCAGTTCATCCAAGTTAGCTATAACTATGGACGGTTGCCCCTGTTGCGCATTCGTATCTGCTTCTTCTTCAGTAACATTAACTTCAGTGACGGTTCCGTCAAATTGAGCAGTGAAGCTGGTTCCATCAATATAAGTAACAAGAGTATCGCCTTCTTCAACTGTATCGCCTTTTGATACATTCAGTTCAGATACTACACCTTGTCCAACTATTTCCTGAGTTTCTGAAGGGTCAATCATCCCTGTAGTCATAACCACTTCAGTGAGGGAGTCACTGGATACTTCTGTAGTTCGAACTGTGACCGTTTCATCCTCCTGTGATGATTGATAAACGCTGTAGCCTACAAAAGCGGCAAACAGAATGAATAAGATAATTCCAATCCACTTTTTTCCTTTCATATTTCGTCGTCCTCTCTATATAATGAATCTATATTTTTGACACATAATTAATTATACAGGTAGGTATTTGCTATATCTATGAATATGAACGAAAATCACGGAATCTTCATGTTTATTACTAAATGTAAGCAATGCATGTATATCACCTGTTTCCTAATAAATGACAGACTATGGTAAACTATACCTAGAGATGTACAGATGAGATGATAGAAAGTTTTGAAAGGAGACAGCCTGATGAATAGCAGAGTTTTTGTAATTGGCGATGTCCATGGTCAAATTAATCAATTCAAACAGATATTGATGAACTGGAATGAAGAGGAAGAGCAGCTTGTTCTGCTGGGAGATTTAGGTGATAGAGGAGAAAATCCGCGGGCCTGTTTTGAACTAGCTAAGGAACTCGTTGATAAAAAAGGGGCGGTGTGTCTTAAAGGGAATCATGAAGATATGCTACTGGATTTTCTTGAACGCCCTCAACATGCTGCCAGCTTGTATGAAATGAACGGTGGGGCAGCAACCATACAGTCTTTTCTTGAAATAAAAGAAGGCAGTTTTGATGCAGTCGAACTGTCTGCTGCCATACAGTCAAAATTCCCCTGGCTTAAACCCTTTATAGAGTCACGGCCTTTAACATACGAATGGGAAAACTATGTATTCGTTCATGCAGGAGTGGACTTAACTTTAAGCAATTGGAAAGAAACCGCTGACCGTGATTTTGTATGGATCAGAGAGGGATTCTATGATCAGCCTAACCACACGGACAGAACGTTTATCTTTGGTCACACAGTAACTGCAATGCTGCATGAGAATCGCCATAATACAGATATATGGGATTCAGGGGACGGAAAGATAGGAATAGATGGTGGAGCGGTTTACGGAGGCACGCTGCACGGAATTGTATTGGATAAAAATGGAATCGTCGAGCAGTACAAATCTGAAAACTCAGACATTTCATTTGGATAAGAGAGTGGAAGGAACTTGGTTAAATGAGGATTGGAACCGTTTCGGATTTACACATAGATAGAAACAGGGATTATACGGACAACGACTTAATTAGTACCTTTTCGGAAGTGATTCAGAATCAGGAGATTGATGTTCTCCTTATTGCAGGCGATGTATCCAATCACTATTTAAAGACAGATGACTTTCTGAAAAGAGTTCAGGACAGAAGCAGCACACCAATTGTATTTGTGCCGGGTAACCATGATTACTGGGCTAGAGATCACGAGGTGACTGATACCAATCAGATAAACAATTTTTTTAATCAACAGGAGTATTCTTTAGTAGGACAGCCTCGTTTGTTGAATTCCGAATGGGCAGTAGTGGGCTCGCCTGGCTGGTATGATTATGGATACGGGAACACAGTGCTATATGATGAAGAGGCTTTTTCAAGAAAGCAGTACGGCTTTGCTTCCTGGAATGACCGGCATTATGTGAACTGGGGAAAAAGTGATCAGAAGGTCAGCCACGAAATGCTCGTGCAGCTTTACAAGGATTTGGAAACCGTTAAAGATAAAAAAATAATACTGATGACTCATGTTGCGACACACCCTGAATTTGTCATGCCGCTCCCGCACCGAGTCTATAATTATGCCAATGCTTTTTTAGGAGCAAAGGCTTATGAATCACTCTATGCTGATTTTCCTTCTATAGAGTACAGTATTATGGGGCATGTTCACTTTCGGAAAGTTTTAAACGAACAGAAAAAGACGCTTATCTCTGCCTGTATCGGAAATCATAAGCACTGGAAGATAAAAGATTTCAAAGCACAGTTAGTCAAAAGTCTGGTGAGTTTTGATATAACTTAAAGAACGAAACCTCAGCTGTAGATTATAGGCAGTCGGGTTCGTTCTTTTTGTTTTTGTGTTAAAATAGAAAAGATGATTTTATAGAGGAGATGTTCTTTTTGACTGAAACACCAGATAACCAGATTTTGAATTTACTGAACAAGGAATTGACTGATTACTCGAAGAAGCAAATTGTGTCTGTACTCGATTTGCTGAAGGACGGAAACACAGTCCCATTTATTGCCCGTTACAGAAAAGAAGTGACTGGTGCTTTAGACGAAGTTCAGATACGGGAAATTGAAGACCGTCATACCTATCTTACTAATTTGGAAAAGCGGAAATCAGATGTTCTGGTATCAATTGATGAACAGGGGAAACTGACGCCTGAGCTTGAAAAAGAAATTAAAGCTGCAAGTCAGATGCAAAGGGTAGAAGATTTATATCGACCATATAAACAGAAGCGTCGCACGAAAGCGACAATTGCCAAAGAAGCTGGCTTGGAACCACTGGCTGACTGGGTCCTGTCATTTCCACAAGGTTCACTGGAAGAGGAAGCGTCACAGTATCTAGACGAAGAAAAGGGACTGGAATCAGTCGAAAATGTGCTGGCCGGGGTCCATGAGATTATTGCTGAAACAATCTCAGACAATCCAGTTTACCGAACATGGATAAGGGAATTTGTTCAGAAAAATGGCATCTTGGAGTCTAAAGTTAAAGACAAGTCCGCCGACGAAAAAGGCGTCTATGAAATGTACTATGAGTATTCTGAAACGCTTAAGACGCTTGTGCCGCACCGTGTGTTGGCAATGAACCGTGGTGAAAAAGAAGGCATTCTGTCATTGACAATTGACAGTGACGAAGACCGGATTCACCGCTTCATCATGAAGCAGGAGCTCCCGGACGGAAAAACATCTCCGGCGATTGAAGCCGTTAAGGAAGCCATAACTGATGCCTATAAGCGTTTTATTTCTCCGGCTATTGAAAGAGAACTGAGAAATGAATTAACAGAAAAAGCGGAAGATCAGGCGATACAAGTCTTTGGTGAAAATTTAAATAATCTACTGCTTCAGGCACCTCTTAAAGATCAGACAATTCTGGGTCTTGATCCGGCATACCGTACAGGCTGTAAACTGGCCGTCATTGATGCCACTGGAAAAGTTCTGGGGATTGATGTCATTTATCCGCATACCTCATCGGCTTCCGGCCAAAAAGGCAAGGAAGCAGTGAGCAAATTCTTAGATATGGTCAATAGATATGACGTCGATACCATAGCCATTGGAAATGGGACGGCAAGCCGCGAATCGGAAACTTTTGTGGCAGAGCATTTAAAATCAGTCGATAAACAAGTTGCTTACGTTATTGTCAATGAAGCGGGTGCATCTGTTTACTCAGCGAGCGAAGAAGCGAGAAGAGAGTTTCCTGACTTGCAGGTAGAAGAGAGAAGCGCAGTCAGTATTGCCAGAAGACTTCAGGATCCGTTGGCGGAACTGGTCAAAATCGATCCACAGTCAATTGGGGTAGGTCAGTACCAGCATGATGTATCACAGAAAAAGCTGACCGAGCAGTTGGATTTCGTTATAGAAACCACCGTCAATCAAGTGGGAGTAACAGTCAATACAGCTAGTGCAGCACTTCTAAAACACATTTCAGGGCTCACAAAAACGACGGCTGAAAATATTGTATTGTATAGAGAAGAAAACGGTAAATTCACAAGTCGAACTCAGCTTAAGAAAGTGAAGAGACTCGGACCGAAAGCCTTTGAACAGGCTGTAGGATTCCTGCGTATACCTGATGGAAAAGAACCGTTCGACAATACGGGGATTCATCCGGAAACTTACAAGCAGGCTGAAATGATTCTGTCTGCTGCAGGTATGAGAAAAACGGACATCGGATCCGATGACTTGAAAGCACGCATCAAACTCGTGGATGAAGAGAAACTCCTTGAAGAAACAGGTTTGGGTCAGGAAACCTATAAAGATATTGTCAAGGCGCTTCTGGCCCCCGGAAGAGACATGAGGGATGATATGCCGGCTCCTCTTCTACGGACAGATGTCTTGTCAATGGAAGATCTGAAAGAGGGAATGGAACTCGAAGGGACTGTCAGAAATGTGGTTGACTTTGGTGCATTCGTTGACATTGGTGTGAAGCAAGATGGACTTGTTCATATTTCTAAATTAAGTAATTCGTTTATTAAGCACCCTAAAGATGTGGTGTCTGTGGGTGACATAGTGAAAGTCTGGATTGATTCAGTTGATTTGAAAAAAGGACGAATCGGTTTAAGTATGGTGTCAGACAAAAAAGGCTAAGTATCTGGCCTTGATTAGAGTAAATGGAGTGGTCAGATGAACCAGGATACTTTGCAGAAGCTTGTGGAGAAGCTTTCTTTGGAGAAGTTCGATAGACGATTCAGTCACACAGCTTCTTTTAATAGACGGCTGAGAACGACTGGCGGACGGTACCACCTGAAGAGTCACGACTTGGATTTTAATCCGGAAGTGCTGAAAGTTCACGGCCAGGATATATTTGAAGGCATAATTCTTCACGAATTATGCCACTATCATCTTCACTTGGAGAAAAAGGGTTACCGTCATAAAGATAAGGCGTTCAAGGAGCTGCTGCGAGAGGTCGGCGGGCTGCGGTACACGCCGCCGTTACAACATCAAGTGGAAAAACCACAGTGGCAGTACCGTTGTACGGGTTGTTTGCTGACTATTCAGCGACAGAGACGTTTCAATGTGAATAAATTCCTCTGCGCTAAGTGCAGAAGCCGATTTGAGTTAATCGAACAAGAGTAGAGATAAGCCGACAGTGGAACCCCTTCGCTGTCGGCTTATTTATCTTATAAATAAATTGGAGAATTATTGTAAAGTTAAGCTGTTTATCATATTTTCGATTACGAATCTATGATAAACAGATATTGAGACAAGTTCATTGAATAATTCCGATAGAAGTTGTCGCTAAAACGATATTGTGACCGGTTCATAGGATGATTTCAGAGGAAGTAGTCACTAAACGACTTTAAAGACCAGTTCATGAGTGAATTCCAGTAGAAGGTGTCACTAAACGATTATTGTGACTATTTCATAGAAAAATTTTTGTTGAAGTTGTCACTAAAACGATATAGCGACCAGTTCATGAGGGAATTATGATAGAAGTAGTCATTAAATGGATATAGAGACCACTTCTCCGAATGAGTTAAAACGAAGTGGTCTCTATGTCAGCTAGCTAATATTAATGTGTTCTTTTTTGAGATGCTCTTTTAGTTTGTCAATGTCACCGTCGAAGACATGGCCTTTCATTCCAAGCTTTTCTGCACTCCTAATGTTCTGAGGTAAATCGTCAACGAAGAAACAGTCTTCTGGATTGAGATTAAATTCAGCGAAAAACAATTTGTAAATTTCTGGATCCGGCTTAATCAGTTTCCAGTCAGATGACAGGAAAATACCCTCGAAATAATTCAGACCGGGGATGATGTGCTTGAACTGATGAAAATCCTGGGATACATTAGACAGCAGGTACAAGTTGTATCCATTTTGATTAAGTTGGCTGATGATACTTTCCATTTCACTGATGGGCGTCATACCGGTGTACCAGTCGCTAAGGATAGTCCGTGCTGTCTCGTGAAGGTTATCTGGGAGCTTGAGGAGTACACGGTCAATGAGCTCATTATTGGTCAAGGTTCCTTTGTCGTACTCCTGCCACTCGCCGGCATAAAAGATTGCGTCAAGCAGCTCCTTCTGTTCAGCCGAGTCCAACGTATAGTTATTAATAAACGTTTCAGGATTGTATCGAATCAGGACATTTCCCATATCAAATACGATCGATTGAATCAAACTAATTCACACCTTTTTGTTTGGATTTATGAATCTTGTCTTAACCATACATTTTATTAGGAAGAGTGTAAACTGTAAAAGATAGTTTCCAGATATTGACATTGATACAAAACACTGGTATGATAGCCTTTGTTGAGTATACAGCGCACGTGGCGGAATGGTAGACGCGCCAGCTTGAGGGGCTGGTGGGGCGATGCCCCGTGGAAGTTCGAGTCTTCTCGTGCGCATAAAATTAAAGGTATTCAAAAAGCTATGACTGTTCCTTCCGGAGCGGCCATAGCTTTTTCTGTATATTTTGATTCAGTTTCTTTAAACTATAGTTAACTAACTTACATAAGGAGAGGATAGTGTGATTAAGGGAAGCTGTCTTTGTGGGAAGACTCAGGTCAATGCCGATTTCATGAAAAACCAGATAATTGTTTGTCACTGCAGTATGTGTCTTAAACAGGCTGCCGGACCGATATTTTACTCGTATGGACTCAGCTTAGACGACTATCGTTTTACTGAAACATCAGAAGTGGCTATCTTTGCATCATCGGAAAATGCAGAGAGAGGATTCTGCCAATCTTGTGGAACCTTCTTGTTTATGAGATATAAAAAAGACACAAGTACTTACTTTAATATTGAACTGTTTGATGAAATCGACAAATCTCTTGCTAAAGAAATTCACCTGAAAGATAAGAAAGGCTACTACTCGCTAACGACTTGAACAAAAGATATACCTTCAACTATAGAAAGAAGACTACTTACTCTTGGCTTCCAGATTTTCTATTTTAACAAGAAGCTGGCCAATTTTCTGATTGAGCTCTTTTATTTCTGCATGTTGAGTGTCTTCATTCTCGTCTTCAGAAATAATAAAAAAGGAAGTAATGGTGCTGGTCAGGGCACCGAACATTCCTATGCCAGTAAGCATGAGAACCATTGCGGTAATTCTGCCTACTGCTGAGACAGGAGAAATATCGCCATAGCCGACTGTCGTTGATGTCACAAAAGCCCACCATAGCGAGTCGATAAAGTTAACATTCTCTGCGATAGAATAGACTGTAGCACCTAGAAGCAAGACAGTACCGCTGGCATAGACCATATAGGCAAAGCCGTTTGTATTGAAAAATTTTCGAATATGTTTAGTTGCTTTCCCTATCAGACCTACTACTCTTGTCAATCGAAACATCCGCATGGTCCTGCTTAATCGTGTCAGCCTCGCAATTCTAAATAATCTGGCCATTCGAAAGACAGCAAATACTGAGTGGAATGGGATGATAGCAATCAAGTCCATGATGTTATTCTTGAAGAAGTGGCCTTTCTGATCTGATTGAAACAGTCGATAAATGTAATCAGTCGTAAATAGCAATAAGATAAGTATGTCGATTTCTCTTACTGGGGATAAGGTTAGGTCAATCAGGGCCAAACTATCCAAGATAACTAAAGAGACAGAGAATGTAGCCAAAATGATGATAATAGGATCATAGTATTTTTTTAGTGCAGTCATTTTATTCCCACTTTCAAATATGTAATCTAGCGCAAGATAAGCTGTTCGTCGATTTTGACGAGCATTTTTTTATACCCTTTTGTATTCAAATCTAAATTAAAACTAGCCGCCAACTTTAAATTGATGATAATTCATAGCATATCATAATCAAAAGTCTGGGTCTATTTGATTTCAATATACTATTAGTAATGCACACTTCTAGTTTTTATCGTAATTTTAAAACGAATTGCATCTCAGCCCATTTACCCTTATAGGTATAGGGGTTTTTTAATTTCTACATAAAGAAGCTTTATTTGCCTAAATAGATAGCAGGAATACTGTTCATTTGATGTTTTTCAATTAAGGGCGGTGGGGTATATGAATGTATACAATAAAAGGTTTTTTGATTTTAAAATCGAATTGACTCCTTTTCTCCCTTTTCTTTTTTGATAAAAACGAATAAAGTCGTTTTCTGTTTTTCCTGATAATGATTATCATAGTTTAAAATTCACAAAGTACAAGGAATTAACACAACTTATTTTTAAAAAACATTAATATAACAACTTTTTTCGTTTGTTTCCAGCTGTTCAAAAGAACAAATTTAAATAACTTGCTTGACAAATATACCTCATAGGGTATATGCTGTTTACAGGTTGTTGAAATGAGAATAACATTTTTAATCAAAATATTTCAACATTATAATATACCTGTACGGGTAAAAAACGAAAGAGGGATACGATATGAGCGAACAGAAAAAAACCAATATCATTTTATTCAGTGGAGATTACGACAAGGCGATGGCTGCATACATTATTGCCAATGGAGCAGCTGCTTATGATCATGAGGTGACTATTTTTCATACTTTCTGGGGGCTAAATGCCCTGCGTAAGGATGAGCCGATTCAGGCTAAAAAGAATCTGCTGGAAAAGGCGTTTGGCAAAATCATGCCAAGAGGTCCGGAAAAGATGGGACTGTCCAACATGAACTTTATGGGCATTGGTCCGAAATTAATTAAAAAAGTCATGAAAAAACATAATGCCATGCCATTATCTGATTTAATCGAAATGGCTGAGGAACAGGATATCAATCTGGTTGCCTGCACGATGACCATGGATCTGCTTGGTCTGGATAAAGCTGAAATGAGAGAAACCAGTGAATATGCTGGAGTGGCAGCTTACTTGGCAGAAGCAGAAGACGGCGGCGTCAACATGTTCATTTAAAATAACAAAATCTATGACACAGGTTTAATTAATCCAAAGGAGATGAAACTAGTGAGAGAAATGGAACACGATATATTAGTCGATGCAAAAGGCCTGGCTTGTCCTATGCCAATCGTTCGAACAAAGAAGGCGTTAAAGGACGTTGCTTCCGGTTCAATCGTTGAAGTACAGGCAACGGACAAAGGCTCTACAGCTGATTTGACAGCCTGGGCAAATAAAGCCGGACACGATTATCTGGGAACGGTTGAAAACGACGGGGTACTGAAACACTATCTTCGTGCTGCAGGTGAAGAAAAAGAGACAACGCCGTATACAAATATTGTCCAGAATGACGAGTTGCAGAACCTGCTTAACAGCAATACTGAATTGACAGTTTTGGATGTGCGAGAAAAAGAAGAATTTGAAGAGTATCATATCCCGTCAGCGGTATCGATTCCGTTAGGCGAACTGGAAGAAAAAATGAATGAGCTGGATACTGATAAACCTGTATATGTTGTCTGCCGTACAGGAAACCGCAGTGACATGGCTGCCCACATGCTATCCGACAATGGGTTCAGCAATGTAGTCAACGTCAAGCCGGGCATGAGTGAATGGAATGAGGAGGAAGCAAACGTGAGCGTAACAGCTATGACACCTAAGGAATTATCACAAAGAGTAATTCAGAAAGATGAATTGTTTATCCTGGATGTTCGAAACGAAGATGCTTTTGAAGACTGGAAAGTGGACGGCGAAGGATTCGACTACTTGAACATCCCGTATTTTGATCTCCTGGATGGAGTGGAAGATGTTCTTCCGCAGATTCCTTCAGACAAAGAACTGCTGGTAGTTTGCGCGAAGGAAGGGTCTTCTGTAATGGTAGCTGAAATGCTGGCCGAAGAAGGGGTCTCGTCTTCTTACTTGGAAGGTGGAATGAAAGCCTGGAGTGAATACCTGGAGCCTGTCAAGGTAGCTGATTTGAACGATGGTGGCGAACTGTTCCAGTTCGTCCGACTCGGAAAAGGCTGCCTGTCATACATGGTCGTTTCCGGAGATGAAGCGGTCGTTATCGATTCAGCCCGAACAACGGATCCTTACTTGAAACTTGCAAAGGAAAAAGGTGTGTCAATTACAAACGTCCTGGACACTCACCTGCATGCGGATCACATTTCTGGAGGGCGAACCATCGCTCAGAATACAGGAGCAAGTTACTGGTTGCCGCCAAAAGATGCTGAAGAAGCGACTTTTGACTTTGAGCCACTCGAAGAAGGGGCACATCTGCAAGTTGGAGCAACTAAAATTGATGTGAAAGCATTATATACTCCAGGTCATACCATCGGCTCAACGTCTTTCATAGTCGATGATGCTTACCTGCTGTCAGGAGATATTCTGTTTGTTGATTCCATTGGCCGTCCGGATCTAGCTGGAAAAGCGGATGACTGGGTGAGTGATTTAAGAAGCTCTCTATATGACACGTACCAGAGTTTATCTGAAGACTTGACGGTTTTGCCTGCTCACTTCATGATTGTGGATGAACTAAATGAGGATGGAAGCGTAGCTGAAAAGCTGGGTGTCCTGTTCGAGAAAAATCACGGACTGAACATCGATGATGAAGAAGAATTCCGCTCTGCAGTTACGGATAATCTGCCGCCTCAGCCAAATGCTTATCAGGATATCCGTCAGACGAATATGGGTAAAATAGCACCAGATGAAGAAGAGCAGCGCGAAATGGAAATTGGACCTAATCGCTGTGCGGTCCGTTAATCAATTATTTAAATTAATAAAAAATAGATATTAAAAGGAGAATGTAAAATGAACGCAGATAAAGTATTAGATGCCAAAGGGTTAGCTTGCCCAATGCCAATTGTTAAGACAAGAAAAGAAATGAAGACAATGAACACAGGTGAAATTTTAGAAGTACAGGCAACCGATAAAGGGGCCTTGAAAGATTTCCAGGCCTGGGCAAAGTCTTCCGGCCACGAATTACTTGGAACAAATGAATCAGATGATGTTTTAACTTTCCACATTCAAAAAGGGTAATAATCACGAGGCAAGGGGGGCGACTGTGCCCCTCTTTTCCTTAGTAAATGAGTTAGGAGGATTTTTATGGAGATTTCTTACATTATTACGATTTTTCTCATCGGTTTTATTGGGTCATTTGTTTCCGGTATGGTCGGTGTGGGAGGGTCAATTATCAAATACCCGATGCTGCTGTTTATTCCCCCACTATTGGGATTCAGCGCACTGACAGCTCATGAAGTTTCCGGTATCAGTGCTGTCCAGGTATTCTTTGCAACCATTGCAGGGGTGTGGGCGTATAAGGGTACAGGTTATCTGCACCGTAAACTGGTTCTATTTATGGGAAGCAGCATTTTAGTAGGGAGCTTCATAGGGGCCTTTGCATCGGGCTTCTTCCAGGAGAACGCTGTTAATCTAGTCTATGCGATTTTAGCAACGATTGCGGTCGTCATGATTTTAATGCCTAAAAAACAAATTCCAGATCAGCCGGCACACCTAATTTCTTTCAATAAACCACTCGCATCCAGTCTCTCTTTTGTCGTCGGAGTAGCGTCCGGTATCGTTGGTGCAGCTGGTTCATTCCTGCTGATTCCGATTATGCTGACTGTCTTGAAACTGCCGACTCGGGTGACCATTGCGACGTCACTAGCCGTCACGTTTTTATCTTCCATAGGATCAACTGTTGGTAAAGTAGCTACGAATCAGGTATTGTTTGCTCCGGCAGCTGTCATGATTGTTGCCAGTCTGATTGCTTCTCCGATAGGTGCTAAAATTGGTCAACGCACGAATACTAAAGTACTTCAGTGGATTCTTGCCATGCTTATTTTGGGTACCTCTATCCAGATTTGGTATAATCTTTTGTGGTCATAATCAATTTCAGCCACTCTGAAACTGAATAAGTAAATAGCTTTCTGGATTATCTACAAACTGAATAGCAAAATAGAAGTAAATATCTCAAAAATAACCCATTCACATTTGTCGTGAACGGGTTATTTACATTAGGATAACTTTATTTGCGCCAAAAAGTCGTATAGTCAGCTTTATCATCAATATTGAACTGGATAATGTCTTTCAGCAGCGTATAATCAACTGGCTGACTCCATTTAATTCGAAAAATCTCCTTTGTGGCTTCATAACCGCCAGCCGCAATTTCCGTTTCAAATTGATTTAATGCTGTTTTTTCCGGTGCCACTGCAATGTGTTTCTTTGATGCACTAAATCCGATTATATATGTCCCATGATTGGTGTACATAGGCTGATTCCAGCCGACTTTCTTATCAAGATTAGGAAATTCTTCATCTATCCATGCGAATAAGTCTGCCAGTCGCTGCTTGTGTTCTTCCGCTTCCAGTTTATCAAGAAATTCAGTAAAGGATACCATTCTCTCTGCCTCCATATAACTTTTCTGTACTCGTATAATTAGGTTCATTATAGCACAGTGTATGTATTGGCGCGGGTAAATGTAAAGAAGGCAGAAGATTAGACAACGATTTTCATTAGTGCTATAGTTGTCCATATTGTTGCGAGCGCAACCAAATGATACGGGAGTGATAACATGGAATATTTGATGAGATATATCAACCGGACGTCCAGATTGTCAGAGCTATACCGGAATGACAAGATGAAAGAGTATGATTTAAGAGGGATGCATCACACCTATATATTAAATATTTGTCGTAACCCAGGAGTTTCACAGGAGGATCTGGCACAACTGATTTTTGTCAATAAAAGCAATGTTGCTAGACAACTGTCAGTACTTGAGAAGAAAGGGTACATAATACGCAAGAAATGCCATCAGGATGCGAGACGGTTACTCGTTTATCCCACAGATAAGGCGAAGGATGTTTATCCGAAAGTTGTAGAGATTTTGAAAAAATGGAATGAAATTATAGTTGAAGGAATACCAGAAGAGGAACAAGCTGTACTGGAGAGACAGTTGAAATGTATGATGGAAAAAGCCAGAGCAGAAGTTCAGGACTTTTAATAAATAGAGAGGCCGTTTGTTATGACATTATTGCTAGAGTATTTAAAACCCTTAAGAAAAAGAATGTTTTTTGGTTTTTCAGTTAAATTTACGGGAACTATTATGGATTTGTTTTTGCCATGGATTTTGGCTTACATGATAGATGTGATTGTTCCGACAGAGAATATAAACCGCGTAATCATTTGGGGTGGAATTATGGTCATCTGCTCGATTATAGCAGTAGTGGCCAGTATCAAAGCGAACAGAATGGCATCAAGTGTGGCCAGAGATGCTGTTGAGAAAATCAGACATGATTTGTATGAAAAGATATCCTATCTCTCGGCAAGTCAGGCCGATTATTTCAGTACGCCTTCGCTCATCTCTAGACTCACTTCGGATACCTATAATATTCACAGGACCATAGGACTCATGCAGAGAATAGGTGTTCGGGCACCTATTCTGCTGCTTGGGGGTATTATTATGACGCTTACCCTCGATCCTGTACTGACTCTAGTAATGCTGGGTGTCCTTCCATTTGCAACAGTGACGGTCTATACACTTTCTAAAAGAGGCATTCCACTTTTTGATAAACTGCAGCAGGAAGTGGACCGTCTCGTGCGAACCGTCAGGGAAAATATTACCGGAGCACGCGTAATCAAAGCTCTATCCAAAACAGATTACGAAAAAGAACGATTTGAAGGCGTCAATCAGCGTGTAGTGGCTGCTGAAACTAAGGCAAATAAAACAATGGCTGCAACCACGCCGTTAATGAATCTGTTTCTGAACATTGGTCTGGCACTGGTTATTCTGGCTAGCGCATACCGTGTAAATCAAGGATTGACCCAACCGGGTGTGGTTATAGCCTTCATGACTTACTTCACTATCATTTTGAATTCAATGCTGAGTATCACACGTATCTTTGTTCTGTTTTCTAGAGGGATTGCTTCAGCTGACCGCATTCAGGAAATTATTTCAACAGAACATGATTTACAGGTGAAGCCATTGGATAAAAAAAGGGAAAGGGCTCATATTCAATTCGACCAAATCACTTTTGGCTACTACTCGGGCAAACCTATTCTGAAAAATATAGATTTTAAAGTAGATAAAGGTGACACATTGGGGATTATTGGCGCAACAGGCAGCGGAAAGACATCAATTATTAAACTTCTGATGCGACTGTATGACCCGGATGAGGGTAGTATTCGAATAGATGGAGTAAATGTGGACAGTATGGACTTGAGAGAGCTGCATACAAAATTTGGTGTAGCCTTCCAGCATGATTTTCTTTATGCAGATACCATTAAAGAAAATGTTGATTTCGGAAGAAATATTAATGATGAAATGATTTTGGAAGCTACCGAAGATGCTCAGGCGAAAGAGTTTATCGGCTCTTTAGATGAAGGCTTGGACCACCAGTTGAACGCAAAAGCGACTAACTTGAGTGGCGGGCAAAAACAGCGTGTGCTGCTGTCCAGAGCTTTGGCTGGCAAACCTGAAATTTTGATTCTTGACGATTCGTCAAGTGCACTGGATTACAAAACGGATGCAAATCTTCGGAAGGTACTGACTGAAAAGTATGCTGAAACGACTACTATAATGGTTGCTCAGCGAATCAGTTCCATTCAGCATGCCAATGCCATACTCATGATTGATAATGGAGAAATTATTGGGTACGGTACGCATGAAGAACTTCTGAAAAGCTGTCCACCATACAATTCCATTTACATTAATCAGTCAGGAGGAGAATCTATTGCCTAGAGGTAGAAGGCGTATGCCAAGTTCAAGTAAACCAGGAAAATTGAAGACAAGTCGCTGGCATGTACTAAAACGCTTATGGGGTTACTTGTACAAGTATAAATGGCTGCTGCTTCTGGCGACAGTATTGACGATTACAAGCAATCTCTTTTCTCTTGTAGGTCCGTTCCTGTCAGGATTGGCCATTGACTCCATACAGCCTGGACCAGGTAATGTCCTGTTTGATCAGGTGTTTTTCTATATCGGCTTAATGATAGGATTTTTTATCCTGTCTTCTCTACTGGAATACACGATGCAGCGAATGATGATCAGACTGACACAGAAAACCATTCACCGCATGCGAAAAGATGTCTTTAATAGAATGTCCGAGCTACCGGTGGGGTACTTTGACCAGCATCAGATTGGAGATATTATCAGTCGGGTGACGTATGATATTGATACGATTAATCAGTCTCTGTCCAACGACTTTATTCAAGTACTGACCAGTGCGATAACCATAGTGGTTTCACTGACTATGATGATTCTCATTTCGCCGATACTGACCTTAGTTTTTCTTATCACCATTCCGGCTTCTGTCTTTTTGACGAAGTATATGGTCAGCCGTTTCCGACCGCTGTTTCGCAGACGATCTGAAAAGCTGGGTGAACTGAACGGCTATGTTGAAGAGATGATTTCAGGTCAGCAGACGATTAAGGCCTATAATCAGGAAGAAAATATGATTGGACGATTTGATGAAAAAAATACGGAAGCAGTCGAGGCTTATTATAATGCTGATTACTACGGAAGCATGGTAGGGCCGTCGATTAATTTTATCAACAACCTCTCGCTGTCTCTAGTCAGCGTAGTAGGAGCGCTTCTATTCTTGATGAATCTGCTGACACTTGGGGCCGTATCATCTTTTGTACTTTATTCCAGACGCTTCTCCGGACCAATCAATGAACTGGCTAATATTATTAGTGAGCTGCAGTCGGCCTTTGCGGCAGCAGAGCGGGTCTTTCTCCTGATGGATGAACCGGCAGAAGCGGCAGATGTGGTAGGTGCTCATGTTTATGAAGATGTAAAAGGTGATGTTAGCATGAAACAGGTCTCGTTCGGCTATACACCGGACAAGATGACTATTCATGATCTGGATTTCAATGCCCCGGAAGGGAATGTTATTGCGATAGTCGGTCCCACCGGAGCCGGAAAAACAACACTGGTTAATCTGCTTATGCGTTTTTACGACCCCAATGAAGGGGAAATCGAATTGGACGGTCTGGATACTACTCAAGCAACCCGGGAAAGTCTCCGGCTGTCATACGCAATGGTTCTCCAGGATACCTGGCTGTTTTCAGGAACTATATTTGACAACCTTGCGTATGGAAAGGACAACGTGAGTTTAAAGACTGTCGAAGAAGCGGCGAAAGCAGCTCAGATTCATAACTTTATCATGACTCTGCCAAAGGGTTATGAGACAATCATCGATGAAGAGGGGCTCAATATTTCGCAAGGTCAGAAACAGCTGATGACGATTGCCCGGGCGATGGTTTTGGACGCAAACCTTTTGATACTGGACGAAGCAACTTCTAATGTTGATACCCAGACGGAGATGAAGATTCAGAAGGCAATGAAACGGCTGATGAAGAATAAAACCTCTTTTGTCATTGCTCATCGCCTGTCTACTATTAGAAATGCCGATTCGATTCTGGTCGTCAATGACGGAAGAATAGTTGAACAGGGCAATCATGAAGAGCTGCTGGAAGAAAGCGGCATGTATTCTGAACTATACTATTCACAGTTTGAGAGCTATGCTTAACTGAATATCAGAGTTGTGTAGAGCAAAAGAAAGTAACGCCTCCGTTAATTTTAATTAAAGGAGGCGTTACTTTTTAAGTTTGTCATTCACGAGATAGTCATAACAAGTAGGTAGCCAGGCTGATCATCAATGGCATGGTAACAATAGAAAAGAAGCTGGCCAGGATAATAATTCGCGCCCCATATTCATAATCTCCCCCGTATAATTGAGAGAATAGAGCGGTATTAACAGCGGTTGGCGTACAGTTGGCTATGGCCAGAACGAGTAAAACTGACGGGTGGCTGATTGGAAGCAACCAGAGAAGGCCTAAAGCAACCAGTGGAGCAATAATCAGTCGAACAGCAACAGTCAGATAATTGCTTTTGACCAGGAAAATATCTTTTATGTTACTGCGAGCGAGGTAGCCTCCGAGCAACATCATTCCTAGAGGAGAGCTTAAACTGCCAATCGTATCCAGACTATTGTATAAGACACCCGGAAGAGGAATGCGCGTAATATATAAGGTGAAACCGATGAAGGCTCCGATGCTTGCTGGGTTTGTCAGGATCGATTTAATGGTAATTGGTTGTTTCCCTTCAGATAACATCCATATGCCGTATGTAAACTGAAAAATGGCAGAAGTGACAATATACATGGAAAGGTAAAATATACCTTCGTATCCGAGAAGAGGGAGTACGATTGGAATACCCATAAAAGCTGTGTTTGAAAATACAACGGCATATCGATCGATTTTTGATCGATTTCTAAGTAGGGTATGGGCAATGGCTATACGTGATAATGTTATTGCCAGCGCACCTATCATAGCGGACCAAAGCAGTTGAAGCTGGTTTGCTTCAAAGTCCTGTTGAAATGATATCAGCATGACAATGGGAATGACGAATTTAGTGACAATATTTGCAAGTTGCTGACTGCCGTTCATGTCAAGAAAATTAATTTTCACAAGAACAAATCCGAACATCATAATAAAAAACATCTGTAGCAACTGATTAATAATCACTGAAGAAATTTCCATATCTTTCGCCTTCTATTCATTTTGTAGTAAACTAAAGTAGATAAAATTAGTATCTTATTACTATACCTTCAAAACGGACTGAATGCAAAAACAGATTAACATATTGATGATAAGGAAGTGACGATAGTGCTGACAAATTTTATCCATCATGTGGCTATAATTGCGAGCGATTATGAAACATCAAAGCACTTTTATTCAGAAATACTGGGATTTGAAATTATACATGAGGCATATAGGGAAGAAAGGCAATCATATAAACTTGATTTAAAAGTAGGAGAGAGTCAAATTGAGTTGTTTTCTTTTCCTGATGTACCCGAGCGACAAAACAAGCCGGAAGCAGCCGGACTTAGGCATCTCTGCTTTGCAGTGGAAGATGTCAATGAAGCGGTTAAGGAGCTAACTGCTAAAGGAGTGGAAGTGGAAGATATTCGGTTGGATCCTTATACACATAAGACCTACACATTTTTCAAGGATCCGGATGGCTTGCCGCTGGAATTGTACGAAAAGTAGAAGAGTGCAAAAAAGAACCCCTGTTTCCGCAGGGGTTCTTTTGCATAGAAAGGAGATGATTTATGAAAAAGAAAACTAGTAGTACTGCTACTAACTATGTTTCTATACAAATGATAACGCATACATTATGAATAGTCAACAATTATTTTAGTTTATTTTTAATTAATGTAAACGCTTGATTTGATAATATGTGTTATTTTTAAAAAGGAGGAAAGCTTGACGAGTCAAGGAAAGTAAGGCAAAATGAAAGCATAATTACTGAGGGGGAAAATCGATGAGAAAAAGAATGCTCCATACTTGTATACGGGTTAAAGATTTAGATAAATCTCTATTATTTTATAAAGATGTTCTAGGGCTTAAAGAAGTGCGTCGTCTGGACTATCCAGACTATAAATTCACTTTGGTATATTTAGCTTTACCCGGCGACGAGGTTGAACTTGAGTTAACCTATAACTACGATCAGGAAGAACCGTACGATTTAGGTAATGGGTATGGCCATATTGCTATTGGTGTGGAAAACCTGGAAACTACCCATGAAGAATACAACCAGTCGGGATACGATGTGACTGAGTTAAAGGGCTTGTCAGATGGTGCAGCGTCCTATTTCTTCATTAAGGATCCGGATGGATACAAAATCGAAATGATTCAGTTAAAAGACTGAGTGTCAAAAACAGTTACCTCGAGAGTTGTTCTCGAGGCTACATACAAAGGGGATAAGCAATTATGGGGGATTTGAATTTTAAAACGGACGCATTTCGTTATTCATCAAGACGTGAATGTGTCTATGGAAAGAACGGTATGGTGGCTACATCACATCCAGCAGCAGCACAGGTGGGACTGGAGCTGTTGAAAAAAGGTGGCAATGCAATAGACGCAGCGATAGGAACTGCTGCCGCTTTGACTGTAGTAGAGCCGGGTTCAAACGGCATCGGAGGTGACAGCTTCAGTATCATCTGGAAAGATAATAAGCTATCTGGATTGAATGCCAGTGGTCCGTCACCACAGAAAATGAATCCGGATAAATATGTAAATAATGAAGAGGATTTTCCGACCTTTGGCATAAATACAGTGACAGTTCCTGGAGTTCCCGCCGGTTGGGTGGAGCTCAACAGGAAGCACGGGAAACTGTCGCTCGAGGAAGTACTGGAGCCGGCTGCCAAACTCGCTGAAGAAGGTTTTGTAGTCACTGACGTGGTTGGCCAGTCTTTCCACAGATCATTTAAACGATTTTCAAAAGAAAATAAAAAGCACCCTGAGCTTAAGTCCTGGTTTGAAGTGTTTGCACCTCAAGGTAAATCGATGAAAGCAATGGATGTCCTGAAATTAAAAGGGCATGCTAAAGGCTTGCGGTTGATTGCGCAATCTAAGGGCAAAGCCTTTTATTCAGGAGAAATAGCTCAAGCTATAGACGCTTTTTCAGTCAAGTATGAGGGGTGCATTAGATATGAAGATTTGGCTGCCTATAAGCCGGAATGGGTTGACCCGATTTCCATCGATTATAAAGGGTTTAAAATTTGGGAAATGCCGCCTAATGGCCAGGGCATAGTAGCTTTGATGGCTTTAAACAGCCTTAAATTTTTGGAGCTAGACGGAATTGATCATCCTCTGACGCTTCATAAACAGATAGAAGCAGTTAAACTGGCTTTTTCAGATGGCAATTTAACGATTGCGGACAGTCGTCACATGACAGTTTCTAAAGAACGCCTGCTTTCAGAAGAATATGCTCGAAATCGAGCTGGACTAATTGGAGATGAGGCAACAGAAGCTGTTCCCGGTATTAAGGATGATTCAGGAACGGTTTATCTGGCAACGGCTGATTCAGAAGGGAATATGGTATCCTATATTCAAAGTAACTATATGGGGTTCGGCTCTGGTGCGGTCATTCCAGAATATGGCATCAGTCTGAACAACCGGGCGGTCGGTTTTTCACGTGAGGAAGGTCATGTAAATTGTCTAGGACCTGGAAAACGGCCATTTAACACAATCATTCCGGGTTTTATTACTAAAGGTGACAAACCAGTCGGTCCTTTTGGAGTTATGGGTGGACAGATGCAGCCCCAAGGTCATGTCCAGGTAGTACAGTCACTGATTGACTTTAACCTAAACCCCCAGGATGCATTGGATGCTCCGAGGTGGCAGTGGTTTAAAGGAAACAAAGTCATTGTCGAACCGGAAATGCCTGTATCAACCATGAATGCGCTGAAGAATATGGGACACGAAATATCCGTTGAATTAAACAAAGGTCAATTTGGTAGAGGCCAGATTATTATTAAAAATGGTGAGGCATTGGTAGGTGGAACGGAACCGCGAACGGATGGCTCCGTCGTTGCCTGGTAAAAAAAGAGTCTAAAGGAGAAATAGATGGGATTGTTAGTGTTTGATATAGGAGGAACCAGTGTCAAGTATGGTTTCTGGGACGAAGAAGAAAAGATTAAAGATAAAGGGAGCTTTAAATCACCCGGAGATTGGAAGGAAATGAAACGCCTGCTAATAGAGGTAAAAAAGCAGTATGAAGAAACACACTCATTGAAGGGCGTTGCTATTTCTGCTCCCGGAGCAGTCAATCAGGTCGACCGGCAGATAGAAGGGTTCAGCGCTTTGAATTACCTGAACTATTTTCCGATTTATAGCGAACTTGAAGAGGCTTTCGGCTTGCCTGTTTCAATAGAAAACGATGCTAATTGTGCCGGTCTGGCGGAAGTCTGGCGCGGGGCTGCAAAACATAATGATAATGTGCTCTTTGTGGTCATAGGCTCTGGCGTGGGTGGAGCAGTTATAGTAAATCGGAAAGTTCATCACGGACATCATCTGCATGGAGGAGAGTTCGGCTTTATGCTGATGAACGACACGGAAGTCTTCAGTCAAGTTGGGACTGCAGTGGCGATGGCGAGGCGTTATGCCGTAAGGAAAGGACTCGCATACGATGATATTGACGGCAAGGCAGTGTTTGAGCTGGCCGAGCAGGGAGATTCCATTGCGAAAGAAGAAGTCGATAGTTTCTTCAAATATCTAACCATCGGGCTGTACAACCTCTCGCTAGCTTTTGACCCTGAGAAAATAATTATTGGAGGCGGTGTCTCTAATCTAAACGGTCTGCTGGAACGCATTGAGCTGGAGCTTGACAGGCTGAAAGAAAGTATGACATTTTTCCCGTTCAGACCAATTATTGATACCTGTGCGTTCAAAAGCGATGCCAACCTGATTGGGGCAGTTTATAATTTTAAACAGAAGCATGACAACAACTAATGCCTTTTAGGAGGTTACAGGGTGAAAATTGATAATAATGATACGCTATTATTTATAGGCGACAGCATCACTGATGCAGGACGAGACCGTATGGACGGTAAAAGTTTAGGTCAGGGCTTTCCTCTTTTGATAGCATCCTATCTTCAGACACATTTTCCAGAAAAAAGACTGACGATATTGAACCGAGGCGTGGGAGGCGATCGGCTTAGTGATGTGAAAAGCAGATGGGAAGAAGACTGCCTCATCATCAATCCGGACATTGTGACTCTCTTAATTGGTATTAATGATACCTGGAGTAACGTGGATGCCGATAAAAAAGTGACGGACAGTGAGCTGGTAGAATTTGAATCAAATTACCGTTTTTTACTTAAATCACTTCATCAACGAACGGATGCAAGGGTAGTGCTTATGGAACCATATGTGCTGCCGTTCCCTAAAGACCGTGTGGACTGGAGAGCAGATTTGGATCCGAGGATTCAGATTGTCCGTAAAATGGCACGCGATTATCAGACTGAACTTATTCCTCTAGATGGCTTAATGAATGCTGAGGGAATAAGAAATGGTTTCAGTTACTATACCGGGGATGATGGAGTCCATCCAACTGTTGCCGGACACGGGCTAATTGCTCAATCCTGGATAGAAAATGTAGTGAAAAAAAGGACCTATTGATATTAACTTTTTAATATGGTATAGTTCTGTTTATGCGATGAGTCGAGGACTCCATTTTTATGGAGACTTCTGCGCAATACAAATGCTTAGGCATAACGACAGGAAGTCGGTATTGGAGAAGGATTGCTGTGAACATGAATTCTCGCTTGTAGCAATACAAGTCGCGAAAAAAAGTGCGGACATTATGTCTGCACTTTTTTTATT
>RECC01000034.1 GCA_007692455.1 Alkalibacterium sp.
AATAAAAAGGAGCATCCTGACTATTTACAGTCAGGATGCTCCTTTTTGCTTTACAGTACTACTCTCTTTATCCGTTATTTCTTTATAACCAGTTGGATGGCTTTTTTAATGGTTTCTTCCTGTTCTTCCGGGTTGGCAGAAGGGTTTTCTAAACATTGCTTCAGGTTTTCGGCAACGATTAATCCCATGATGCGGTCCACACTTGATCGAACAGCTGATAATTGTGTGACAATGTCTCCGCATTCCTTACCCTCTTCCAACATTTTCTGAACGCCTCTTAACTGTCCTTCAGTTCGTTTCAATCGATTAAGAACGCTTTTGTCACATTTTACCATACTACTCGACGTCTCCTCTCCATGCGGACATGCCGCCCATTACATTGATTATATCATATCCCTGGTTTCCTAAAAAGTCCGCAGCCATCGATGACCGTGAGCCTGATAAACAGATAAGGTAATACTCTTTTCCTTTATCAAGTTTATCATAAGTCTGTCCAAGTTCACTCAACGGCATACTGACAGCACCGGGGATGTGTCCGGATGTATATTCCTGACTTTCTCTTACATCAACAATATCCAGGCTTTCTCTTTTTTGTTTTTGTCCAAATTCGTCCATCATAATTGTTCTATACATTTACTAATTCCTCCGGTTTTACTGTGTTATATAGTGCAAATGCACCGTCCAGGTTTTTGGCTTTAAATCCTGCCTGCTTCAATATACGTTCACCGATATAGCTTCTCTGACCACTGCGGCAGCTGATAATGTAAGACTGGTTTTGATCCAGTTCATCCATGCGGTCACGCAAATCATTTAACGGAATATTAAGGGCGTTAGGAAAACGTCCGCCTTTTAATTCTGATTCAGTTCTGACATCCAATAGCACGGCACCTTTTTCCAGTTCATTATTCAGTTCATGCCACTGTACGGATTCACTCATGCCTTCCATGATGTTCAAAGCCGCATAACCAGCCATGTTAACGGGGTCCTTAGCTGAACCGAACGGTGGTGCATATGTGAATTCGAGTTCCGGCAAGTCATAAACGGTCAGTTCGGCTTTGATTGCTGTAGCAATGATATCGATACGCTTGTCGACACCTTTTTCTCCAACAGCTTGTGCGCCGTAAATTTTCCCGTTTTCCGGGTTGAATACCAGTTTCAGTGTAATGTCTGTGGCGCCAGGGTAATACCCTGCGTGGTCTTTGCTTAAGGTATGAACAGCTGCGACTGGCAGTCCAGCCATTCTTACTGTTCGTTCATTCAAACCTGTTGAAGCTGCAGTCATGCTGAAAGCACGAACAATCGCTGTTCCGATACTTCCTTTGTTGGCCCGCTTGATTCCTGCAATGTTGTCAGCAACCTGACGTCCCTGACGGTTAGCAGGTGAAGCCATAGCAATCAAGGCATCTTCTCCGGAAATCTGGTTCTTCACAACAATTGCATCTCCGACAGCATAAATATCTTTCTTGCTGGTCTGATAGCTTTCATCAACTAAAATACCGCCGCGGAGACCGAGTGTGATGCCTGCTTCTTCAGCTAATGTACTTTCCGGCTGAACACCTACGGACATAATAGTCAAATCTGTAGAAAATTCAGTTCCGTCTTCCAGTACGATGACATTACCATTGTCTTTAAACTCAACAGCAGACTGAGATGTGATGACTTCCACTCCCTGTTCCTTCAGCTCATTTTGAACAAAGGCAGCCATTTCCTCATCTAAAGGTGGCAGGACATGTGGTGCTTTTTCAATAATTGTGACATCAATACCCAGGTGCTTCAGGTTTTCAGCCATTTCAATACCGATAAAACCGGCACCGACAACGACAGCCTTGGTAACATCCATACCACTCATACGCTTCATAATTTTATCTAAATCTGGAATGTTTCTTAAGGTAAAGACATTTTCTGCTTCTTCCAATCCTTTAATCGGCGGAATAAACGCTCTGGCACCGGGTGACAAAATAAGTTTGTCGTAGGTTTCCGTTACGATATCGCCATTGTGACTAGCAGAAATCGTTTTGTCTTCCGGGTTAATGGAAACCACTTCATGTCCCGGTCTTACATCTAATCTGAATCGGTCGTATAAGGCTTCGGGTGTTTGAACCACCAACTTGCTGCGGTCATCAATTTCTCCTGACACATAATAAGGCAGTCCACAGTTAGCAAATGATACATAAGGACCCTTTTCAAAAATAATAATCTCTGCATCTTCTTTTAGTCGACGGAGACGCGTTGCTGCGGACATGCCACCAGCTACGCCACCTACGATAATAATTTTTTCTTTACTCAATTAAATCTTTCCTCCTCTGACTTTGCCGCTCCAGTGACTCATGCCACCGCGGACGTTCACGACATCGTATCCTTTTTTACTTAAAACACTGGCAGCTCTCTTGCTTCTCATACCAGACTGGCAGATAACATACACCTTGTCTTCTGTACTGCCTTTGTACTGTTCAATTTTGTTTAACGGAACATTTTTCGCTCCTGAAATATGCCCTTGACGGTATTCACCTGGCATACGCACATCTAATAGTGTAGTTTTACTCGTCAAATCAGACTCTAACTGAGAGGTGCTGACAGACGGGATTCGATTAAATAATCCAAACATTCTTTTTCCTCCTAGAAAAAACTTGCTTCCAATACCCTGCAGGGTATATTAAACCGTAGATGTTCCTTTTTGTCAAGAGATAAAAGTAATTAATTATTATTCTCACTTTTTTCACGATTATAAGGTAAACTATTACTATAGAATATGAGTGACTGAAGAGAGGATAGATAGCTATGAAAAAATCTGTTAAATGGAGTCTGCTTGGCTCACTTGGTCTGTCTGTATCTGCGCTGGCCTATGCGGGTGCCTACTTATATAAAAAATCTGTCGGCTTGAATAGAAAAGATTTCATTGATGAAGCCAATATGAGTGAAATCATACCAGATGATCCCTGGGAAGATGAAAAGCGCTGGTACAGATCGGTTAAAAAAGAAACACTGACTATTCAGTCAACAGATAATCTCCTATTATCCGGACTGTACATACCCCATGATGAACCGTCTGATAAAGTGGCTATACTCGCTCACGGATACAGCGGCAGCAACAGAGATATGGCTCCCTGGGCAAAGTTGTTTTACGATTTAGGCTTCAGTCTGCTGTTGCCGGATGCAAGAGGACACGGGGAAAGTGAAGGCGATTATATCGGTTTTGGCTGGCATGAACGAAAAGACTATGTTCAATGGATGGAAAAACTGATTGAAGAAAACGGCGAGGACACAGAAATAGTGTTATTCGGCTTAAGCATGGGAGCAGCTACGGTTATGAACGTGAGTGGAGAAGATTTACCCCACCAGGTCAAAGTCATTATCGAAGACTGCGGCTACAGTTCCGTAACAAAAGAAATGGCCCACCAGCTTAAAACAATGTACCGTCTTCCTCAATACCCATTCATTCCTATGACCAGTCTGATTACCAAGGTCAAAGCCGGTTACTGGTTTGGCGAAGCCAGTCCCGAAGAGCAGGTTAAGAAATCGCAGACGCCATTATTGTTTATTCACGGCGATGAAGACGATTTTGTGCCGACTCACATGGCTTATGAACTGTACAATTCTGCAAAAAGCCCGAAAGAGCTCTATATCGCAGTGGGTGCAAAGCACGGTTACGCTTATGTTACCGATAAAGAACTGTACAGAACACGTATCAAGCATTTCCTGAATACCCATCTGGAACATGCCCAATACCCTTTAGCGGTATAAAACAAACCCCTCCTTCTTTT
>RECC01000043.1 GCA_007692455.1 Alkalibacterium sp.
CAGTTTTCAAAGATCTATCTCGTTCGTTTTGTCGTTGCCGTGTTTAGCAGCAACTTTTATATCATACCATCGTCTCGATTCGACGTCAACACTTTTTTTAAAATAAATTGATTTAATTTATTTATGTGTAAGCGTTACCTTTGCTCGTATGACAGCTATTTTATTATAGCTCATTACTCATTAAGTGTCAAGAAATAATTGCTATAATTTTTGTTGGCTGGAAACAGTTATGTTTTGCAGCAACGAGATTAATAATAACAGGGTTTGAAGAAATAGTCAATATATAATCGTCACTTTCTAAAAAAATATTTGATAGAGATTATAATCCTGCAGACCTTCACCATTGTCATAGTTATAAATTGTTTTAACGAAATGAAAACCGTTAGCTTCGTAAAAATTGTTCAAGTATGGCTTGCTTGCTATACAATCAAGTCTTATGCCCTTTTTACCATTACTCTTGCACAGTCTTTTGGCTGCATCTATGAGTAACTTCCCTCTGTCTTTTCCATGTTGATTTTTCTCAACCGCAATTCTATGTAGATAATAGAATTCTCTGGAATCATTTTCACCCCACAGATCACTGTCCCAGTCAGTCTGCTTATCCCACAGTGCCAGAGTACCTACCAGTTCTGAATTTAAATAAACTAGATGGACTTCATTTCGTTCAATAGCAGATGAAACACCATGCACATCTTCCCCTTTTAATAACCCTGCCCATTGTGTGGAGCCTTTTTCTTTAATCCACAGAGCTGTGTCGTAAAGCAATGAGTTAATTAAGTCCAAGTCATCCGTTTCAGCTGTTATAATTTTTATCTCATTCATAATACTGCATCCCCTCTTATAATGTAATATTCTATATTAAGTGAATCAATAAATAAAGAAAAAGAAAAGACCGTAATGGTCTTTTCTTTAATCAACTCTATTTTACTCATTATTATAAGCGGTTATTAAGCTCCTCAGCTAAATCTTCAAAGCCAGGCTTACCGAGTAAAGCAAACATATTTTTCTTGTATGCTTCGACACCAGGCTGATCAAACGGATTGACACTGTTCAGGTAACCAGAGATTGCTACACTGATTTCGAAGAAATAGAACAGATAGCCTAACGTATAAGCGGAAGTATCAGGGATAGTAATGACAAAGTTTGGTACCTCACCATCCGTGTGGGCAAGTAAAGTCCCCTGGAACGCTTTAGTATTAACAAAATCTATATCTTTACCTTCCAGATAACCCAAGCCGTCCAAATCTTCTGCTTCTTCAGGAATGGACATTGCTTTGCCAGGTTTTTCAATTTTAATGACTGTTTCAAAAAGATTTCGACGACCTTCTTGAATATACTGGCCTAATGAATGCAAATCGGTAGAGAAGTTTGCACTGGAAGGATAAATCCCTTTCTGGTCTTTGCCTTCAGATTCACCAAATAACTGCTTCCACCATTCAGAGAGATACTGTAATTTCGGTTCATAATTAATCAGCAACTCTGTTACTTTCCCTTTACGGTAAAGAATGTTTCGGAGCGCGGCATACTGATAAGCCAGATTTTTTTCCATATCATTTATGGAAAGATCCTGACTTGCCTGTGCTGCTCCATCCATCAAGGCATTAATGTCTCCGCCACCAACAGCAATAGGTAAGAGTCCTACAGCAGTTAATACAGAGAAGCGGCCCCCCACGTCATCTGGAATGACGAAGGTTTCATAGCCTTCTGCATCAGCTAATGATTTAAGTGCTCCCTTTTCTTTATCAGTTGTTGCATAAATTCTACCTTTAGCCTCTTCCGCACCGTATTTATCAATAAGCAGTTTTTTAAATACTCTAAACGCCAAAGCAGGCTCTGTAGTTGTACCTGATTTCGATATCACATTAACAGAAAAGTCTTTTTCACCAATCACTTCAATAAGATCACTAATATAAGTGGAACTGATGTTGTTCCCTGCAAAGAAAACTTGCGGAACTTGGCGTTCATCTTTAGAGAGTTCATTGTGGAAAGAATGGTTTAGAAAATCTAGTGCAGCTTTTGCACCGAGATAAGAGCCGCCAATTCCGATAACAACGAGAACGTCAGAATCTGATTTTATTTTTTCTGCAGCTTTTTCAATACGTCCAAATTCTTCTTTATCATAATCAGTAGGAAGGTCTACCCAACCTAGAAAGTCATTACCAGGTCCAGTCTTTTCATGCAGGAGAGTGTGTGCAGATGTAACCTGCGGCTCCATATTGACTAATTCATCTTTATTGATGAATTTTCCTGTTACCATCGAGTGATCAAATTTTACTGTTGACATAAGTGCTATTCCTCCATTTAACTATTATTTTATTATATGAGTAAAAATTGCGGAACACCTGAAATTTTCCATTGCTCCAGAGTAGAAATGATATTCTCAGAATGAACCCATGATAAATCCGTTTCATCTAATAGTAAGGCATCCGGATTAGTTGATTCTTTATCTTCATAAAGAAACACAAAGAGCGGAATGCTGTTATCATTGACAACTGCATTAGTCAGTTCGTTCAATTCCAGATTCTCTATCTTTAACGATGCTACTTCTTTGAGACGGTCGATTACACTGGCCAAACCGGTACGTTCAGGCTTTATTTGTGTAGCCAGAAAAGCGTAGCCGTCATTTTCCTCACTGACCAGGAACACATAACGTCCATCATTGTCTTTAACCATAATCGTGCATGCAACATAATGGTTTTCTCTCATCAAATCAATTAACACCCTTCTAAGTATAAAATTAATAAAAGATCAGCTGCTGTGTTTTTGAGCATCAATTTCTTTCAGTGCATTTTCAACCCAATTCGGTAATTTTTCCTCAATAGACTTAAACCCTTTGCCAGTTTTCCTTCCATATCTGGAGATATTCCTTCTGTTAGAAAATGGATGAAACTTAGGCTTTTGGAGCGCGCGCAGTGACAAGCTGATTTTCTTGGAATGTTCATCGATATCCATAATAAGAACATCAATCGTGTCACCTTTTTTAACAATGTCAGAAATTTCTTTGATGTAACCGTGTTTCAACTCCGATATATGAATCAATCCTTGTGTATCTTCGTCTATTGCAACGAACACACCATATGGCTGAATCCCTATAACTTCTCCTCTTACTTTTTGGCCTATTTTGTACACCATGAATTCCCCCTCTGTCATCATGGTTTGTCTAAAATCATCATAAAATAGTATAGCACGAATGAAGTCATTTTGGAAATTGGGTTTCAGGTAAAGTCTGCTTGATTTTTATGGCCATGTAGCTAATACTTGAATTAAACAGTATTACAATTAAGGAGCGATATGATGGATTTTAACAAATTAATTAACCGTAAAGATACAGGCAGCATAAAATGGGATAAAGCAGAACGTCTTTTTGGTAGTAAGGATGTCCTTCCAATGTGGGTAGCCGATATGGATTTCGATAATCCTGATCCGGTTAAAGATGCCTTGACTAACATGATACGCAATGAAGTACTGGGGTATACTTTTCCGAAGGATTCTCTTTACCAGTCTATTGTTAACTGGCAGGCAGAACATCACGGAATGGACCTGAAGCCTGATCATATTAGTTTTTCTCCCGGTGTCTTATCTTCTATTGCCGTGGTTGTGCAGGCCTTTACACAAGAAGGTGATGGTGTACTGATTCATGACCCGGTTTATACTCCCTTTTCATCTATGGTTAAAAAGAATAACCGGAAAGTCTTCCGTTCTAATTTAAAGATCAGTAATAATAAATATGTCATGGATTTTGAAGACATTGATGAGCAAATGTCTCAGCATGAAGTTAAACTGTTCATATTAAGTAACCCTCATAATCCCGGGGGAAGAGTCTGGTCTCGAGAAGAACTGGATAAACTGGTTACTTTGTGTATCAAAAACAATGTATTGCTGATTAGCGATGAGATTCACAGTGACCTTGTTTATTCTCCAAATGAAATGGTCTCTCCGGTAACATTAAAGGAGGAGTACAAAAAATGGGTCATCACGCTTCATTCAGCCACGAAAACCTTTAATTTAGCTGGTGTTAAAGCATCTTTCATCATTGTCCTCGACAGAAAATTAAAAGCAAAAATCAAAGCTATTCAACAGCAGACAGAGCTGGATATTATTAACAGCTTCGGCATGTGTGCCACTGAAGCCGCTTTTAGCCAATCAGCTGACTGGCACGGAGAGCTGATTCAGTACCTAGACAAAAACAGAAAACAAATAATAGACTTTTTTGATAAGGAATTACCTGATGTAGAGTATATGGTACCTGAGTCAACTTACCTGTTCTGGTTTGATGCCTCTACTTTAAACCTGGAAAGCAGTAAAATTAGAAAAGCCTTTGCTGAAACAGGAAAAATCGGATTGAATGACGGACTCAGCTATGGGTCAAACGCTCCTGAATTCATGCGGCTGAACTTCGCTGTACCGAAAGTCGTTCTTTCAGAAGGATTAACTCGAATAAAAAATGTGTTTGACGCATACAATATCAAACACACAGAATCAGACTAGATTAAATAAGTAAAAACTTTTACTTCCCTAGATGCATCTGATTGCTGAAAAAAAGGCGATTACCCTTCTTCAAGGTAATCGCCTTTTTTGATTTTAACGTGCTCTATCCGCTAGTATGAGGCAGCCGGTAACTCCGGCATTGTCTTCAAGTGCAGGTGGCACAATGTACTCCTCTAAGTTAGGCGTTTGAACGTATTCATTAAGCAGTTCCGCAAATTTCTCACGAATCAATGGGAACAACTGAGTCTGTTTCATTACGCCTCCACCTAAAATAATCTTTTCAGGGCTTAGTATGAGTGTGTAAGACATTAGTGCTTGCGCTAAATAATAGGCTTCCATTTCCCAGACCTCTTTTTGATCTGATAAATCCTGTGCCTTTTTACCGTATCGTTTCTCAATTGCCGGACCTGCCGCAAGCCCCTCAAGGCAATCACGGTGATAAGGACAGTTTCCGGCGAAGTTATCGGCCTCGTGTCTGCGAACCAATAGATGTCCCATTTCCGGATGACCAAACCCTTCAAGAGGCTTGCCATCAATAACAGCTCCACCACCGACTCCTGTACCGACAGTCAGATATAGACAGGACTCTTTGCCTACAGCCGCCCCTTTATTCAACTCTCCAAGTGCCGCTGCATTAACATCGGTTGTCCAGCCGACAGGCACTTGATATCTGGACTTTAATTTTCCGACAAAATCTGTATTCTGCCAACCCGGTTTTGGCGTTGAAGTCACATAGCCATACGTACTTGAATTGACATTGACATCTATTGGACCGAATGACCCCACACCTATGGCATCGAGATTGTACTGATCAAAAAAATCAAATACGTGTTTAAATGTTTCTTCAGGATTTGTGGTGGGAAAAGAGGCACGCTCAACAATCGATAAATCCGGATTGCTGACCGCAACTACAAATTTAGTTCCCCCTGCTTCTATAGCTCCTAACATGCAAACTCTCCTGTTCTCTAGTCAACTTTTTATTTTTCTATTAAAACTGATTCGATGACAACATCTTTATTTGGTTTGTCCATAGCGTTTTTCTCAACGTTCTGAATCGCTTCTGCAACGTCATAACCTTCAAGCACGTGGCCAAAGACAGTGTGTTTCTGATCCAGCCAAGGTGTTCCACCCTGTTCTTTATACGCAGTGATGATTTCTTCAGGGAAACCGGCATCTTCCAGTTGTGAAGCCATCTGTTCCGGCAAATCACTCATTGTTACAATAAAGAACTGACTTGAATTAGTGTTCGGACCGGCATTAGCCATAGATAGTGCACCTTTAAGGTTAAAGAGAGATGGGCTGAATTCATCTTCAAATGATCCACCGAACAGACTGTCGCCGCCCATACCGCTTCCAGTCGGATCGCCGCCTTGTATCATAAAGTTAGGGATTACTCGGTGAAAAATAACACCATCATAATAACCTTTTTCAGCTAAGCCTACAAAGTTCTCGACCGTTTTGGGTGCTTCTTCAGGAAACAGCTGCAGGGTGATGTCACCCATATTCGTTTTAAGCGTTGCTTTAGGACCATTTGACTGTTCCAAGTTCAGTTGTGGAAATTCATTCATTAGTAATTCCTCCTATGTTTTATCTTCATATAGTTTACCTTAGTTTGACTCCTTTTCCAATATTTTTCCTAATGTAACACATTTTAATCAAACTTGCCGGTTATTCATGTTATTATTAAAGAGATTTTAACCTAATAAAAAGGAAGTTGTATTATGACACTATTTGATAATTATCAGCTTATGGCAGCATTTTCAGCCATCATTATTTCTCAAATTATTAAGATTCCTGTAGCATTTATTTTAAAGAGACCGTCTTCTATGGCTCTGGCGACATCAACCGGAGGCATGCCCAGTTCGCATTCTGCAGGAGTTTCCGCTCTTATCACCAGTTTACTTGTTGATTACGGTGTCCAGTCTCCCCTCGTTGCAGTCGCATCGACTTTTGGGGTCATCGTTATATTCGATTCTATGGGTGTGAGACGGCAAAGCGGTGAACACGGCATATTAATAAATGAACTCCTTGCTGATTTCGAAAATCTCCGAAAAACCTTTACACATTATTCGCATCAAGATATACAAAAGATGGAAGAAGAGGAACGTCAGTCAAGAGAATATTTAGGCCACAAGCCCATTGAAGTCTTTTTTGGTATTCTATCAGGGATAGCCATTGCTTTAATTATCGGTATATTTTATTAAAAGAACCATATGGAGGGTTAGTTTTGACAGTACCAGATGAACTATACGATATTACTATAATTGGGGGTGGTCCCGTAGGCATGTTCGCTGCTTTTTACGCAGGGATGCGAAATGCGAAGACTAAACTCATCGAATCTTTACCAGTGCTGGGTGGTCAAGTGTCCCTTCTCTACCCGGAAAAAACCATTTACGATGTAGGTGGCTATGCCGGTGTAACCGGAAAAGAACTTGTTCATCAGTTAACAGCGCAGATGCAGCATTTCGATCAGACTATTTGTCTGGATGAAGAAGTACTTGAAATTGAACAACTCGATGACTACCTGTTCAAAATAATAACATCTCGGGGCGAACATTATTCAAAAACCATCATTATAACTACTGGTCAAGGCTCTTTTCAGCCAAGAAAACTGGCCTTACCCGATACTGATAAATATGAGGAAGATAATCTTCATTATATTGTCAAGGAACTGGATCAGTATAAAAATAAAACGGTAGTAATCTGTGGTGGCGGTGATACTGCTGTAGACTGGGCTATGACTCTTGAATCTATAGCCGAGAAAGTTATATTAGTTCACCGCAGGGATCGTTTTAGAGCTCACCAAGGTACAGTAGAGCTGCTAAAAGAGTCGAGTGTGGATATCCAGACTCCTTACGTTCCCCATGAATTGATTGAGGACAAGGGCAAGCTGAAAGCAGTTAAATTTAAAGAACCGCGCAGTGACAAAGTTATTGAACTTGAACTCGATTACTTTATTGTAAATTACGGCTTCATTTCATCAATCGGACCTATAAAAAAATGGAATATTGATATGGTTCAAACAGATATTGCAGTGAACTCCAAGATGGAAACATCTGTTAAAGGGATTTATTCTGCAGGCGACTGCAACACCTTTGACGGTAAGCTTAAGTTGATTGCTACTGGTTTTGGGGAGGCCCCCACCGCTGTAAATCACGCCATTCATTCCATTTATCCTGGAGAACATGCACAGCCTATACAAAGTACGAAACTATCTTTTGAAGATTAATAAGCAACTAAATAGGAGGAATCACTTTGGTACAAAAAGGATCAGATTTACACAATTTTGCACTGGAACGTCTGAAAGAAAGAGGTGTGTCTCTTGAAGAGATAGCAGAACTGGTTTTTGACCTTCAAAAACCCTATCTGTCTGAAATCACAATGGATTTATGCCTGGAAAACGTCAAAGCGGTTCTCCGTAAAAGAGAAGTACAAAACACCATTCTGACCGGTGTCGAACTCGATGTGCTTTGCGAAAAAGGACTCTTGTCCAGCCCTCTGCAGGAAATTATTAAAGAGGATGAAGGCTTGTATGGAATCGACGAAATTCTCGCTTTATCCATAGTTAACGTCTACGGCTCTATCGGTTTTACTAATTACGGTTATCTGGACAAGACTAAACCTAAAGTCATTGCACGACTGGATGACCATAAAAATACGCAGGAAACCCACACGTTTCTTGATGATATTGTCGGAGCCATTGCAGCAGCTGCCGCAAGCCGACTCGCTCATGACAATCCTGAAATATCAGATGTAATGAAATAGTCCCATATAATATTAAAACGCGTACGTAATAGAGATTCTACTTCTCTATTACGTACGCGTTTTATTTATTTGAATCCATTTTTTCTAGAATATCTGTACAGCGATATAAAGGCGCCTTCAATCAATAGAAAGAATAGTATAAAGCAGTACATAAAGAATTCCTGAGGCAATGCAAGAATTATCGGATCAGTAGCTGGGTTAAACAGCCAGGCGTCATTGTTAAAAAATATTTCATGGAATATGACAAACATCCGGTTGAAATTTACAGCTAAAAAGAAAAGGAGTGCTGGTGGAACCAGACTTGCAATAAAAAACGGCTTCTCAAGATTCCAGATTCTTTTGTTTCTTTTCAAGTAACGAAGGTAGAAATAACTTCCAATTCCAGAAATCATAAGTACACCATAATTCAAGTAAAAGAGAAGTTTAACTTCCCAGAAATGAAACAGACCGCTTTCGGAAGAAGGAAAGTCAGGCATATTCAATTCCTGAATCCAAGGGAAGTGTAGATACCGCAACAGCACATGATAGTTTTCCACCAGAGTACTGAATGACATATTCAACTGCTCAGGCAAATCATGCAGCCAGGCTGTCGCGTAATACAGAGGAGTAAATAAAATCACAAAACCAATGCTCGCAGTTATAATGAACAATATCAGACTGGTCAGTCCAGCAATTTTTTTTAAAAGAATCAAACTAGACGCTCCAATCATCAAGAGTCTCAACAGTATGAGTGGGTTGCTCACTCAACATAGTCAAATCTTCTTTTCTGGTAAACCCCGTCAGTACAAGCAACGTATCCACTCCATTGTTAATGCCGGCAAGGATATCAGTTTCATAATTATCCCCTACCATTAGAACCTCACTCTTTTCCAATCCAAGCTTTTTCAGAGCGGAAGCCATAATAAAGGATTCGGGTTTGCCCACAAATACGGGTTCTACTCGAGTTGATTTTTCAATTAGTGCAACAATCGAACCTGCTCCTGGCACTAGCCCTCTTTCGTTAGGCAAGTTGGTATCTTTATTTGTTGCAATAAAACTTGCGCCTTCCTGAATCGCCAGGCTGGCAGTAACACAAGTTTCGTAGGTCAGTTGAGTATCCAGACCGACTACCACATGATCAATATCCGTTTTAACCAAATCACACCCTGCGTCTGTCAGGGCATTCCTAAGACCCTTCTCACCCACGACATACACTCTATTGCCCTCGAGTGACTTGACATAATCTGCGGCAGCTAGCGAACTCGTATAAATGTCTTCGGCTTTGGCCGGAATATTAAACTGGGCTTGTAATCGGATGGCTACTTCTTCTGGTGTACTGGTCGAGTTGTTGGTCAGGAACAGAAAAGGAATTCCTTTCTCCTTGAGACGCCTAATAAATCCGGGAGCCTCTTTAATCGGCTCTTTTCCTTTATACATTGTTCCATCCAAGTCAATTAAATAACCGTTATAAGCTGTCTCCATAGTACTTACGCCCCTCTACTTTTTCTTTCTTATCTGAAAACGGGTGTTACCCTTCTCATTTTTAACATCCTGAACCTTGTCGTCTGGCTTTTTGTCCGGTTTCTTATCCGGTTTTTTATCCGTACGATTCTTTTTAGTAAACGGCTTATGTTTCTTTTTCTTTTCAGAAACAGGTGCATTCGACTGCTTCTGAGTGGAAGCTTTAGCTTTTTCATTTCTATTTTTCTTATACGGTTTCTTTTTACTCTTATCTGACTGTCTTCTCTGGGGTGGTCTTGAGGAGGATTTGAAGTCAGAATCTGTATTCGGATATGACCGTGTTTTCTTTTTTGTCTCCAAACTTTCGAGAACAAAATAGGCACACCCGAAACTGCAATATTCCAGCAGGTAATCGTCAAGGTGAGATATTTTCATATCAATTGGTGCTTTTTTGTTGCTGTCATGATAGAAACCTCTCAACCTCAGTTTCCCATAGGACATATCTCCTACGATATAGTCATACTTTTCCAGTAACTCACTGTGTCTTTCTTCCAGCAGTTCCAAATCTAGAGCATCTCTATAATTGGTTTTTATACGGTATTTGTCGTCTTTAATCTGGAGCGTCTCAGAATCTAATTTTTTTATCAGCTTTTCTTCTTTTATGATTGCTTCAATTTTGTCCCCGTCGATTACTTCATTATTTTCGTTTTCATTATTTTTAGTCACTCTTATTCTTTCCTCTCTTTCTACACTATCGGTGTCTGTTTCATGTAATCTGCTACAATGGTTCTCAGAAACTCTGGACTAATCATTTTTATTTCCTCACTGTGATTTAATATAGGGAAATAGGAAACATAGAGAAAGTAATCTACTGTAACAATAGTATACACATTTTCTTCAGCCACTCTCGCGTCCCTGATATATACATTATTATTACCATAAGTTATATTTTCATAACAGAGATCTCCGAACACTTTCCCGCGAAAGCCAAAGCCCTTTACAGAAAGATTACTCAGCTTTTCCCGCTGATTTTCCATTGAATGAAGCAGACTGATAAGTTGTTTGCCTGTCAGTTTAACGGTGACCAGCCTCATCGGATGCGGCAGAGCTTCATGCATGTGCTTCTGATTAAGTGTCCCTGCAGGAAGCTTATTTAGAAACAGACCTGAATTAATCATCGCCCCATCAGCTTTAGAAAGATTCATCATTGCGTTAAGAGTCAAGGAGACAAAATCACTTTCGCCTTTTTTTCTGACCGGTAAAGGAGTTGATAGACGGGTGATGATTTGATTCTCTAAAAGAGTATTCCCTCGCTCTACATACTCCTTGGTCCTCTCTTTTTCATAGGGTACAGAATGTAATTCGGTTGCTGCATCTATAACTTGGGCGGAGGCATGGCAATGGTCTTCTTCATTCCATTCCAGAGTGACTTGTCCGATGTGCGTTCCAAACTTACCGGCACCTGCAATCATCGTGTTATTCAATTTTTCTCCTTCAGGCAATAAATGATGGGTATGCCCGCCTAGAACTGTGAGAACGTTATTGAAGAGGGAGGCAATTTTTCTATCTGTCTTCAGCCCCAAGTGACTTAAAACAATAAAGCCATCGACCTCATCCTGATACTTTTCTATCATGGCTTGAATAGTCTCTATCGGATCCTCTACTTTCCATCCAAGTGCAGTGTAACTTGTCGGTAACGGAATGGTGCACGCTATAATTCCTATCTTACGTGACTTTCCAATTTTTTTTATTATTATTTCTTTTGCCCAGTGGGGTTTTTCTCCTGTATCCCTGTGAAATAAGTTGGACAGCACTACTGAAAAGCTGGCATCCGTATACAAAGTGTTCAATTGCTCTTTCGTATTTCCCATGCCTTCGTTATTTCCAATTGTAACCGCATCATAGTCAGCCTCATTAAGTAATTCAATGATAGCTTTACCATCGGTTGCTTCCGCAAGCGGATGCGTTCTGTCTGCTGCGTCTCCACAGTCAAACACCAACACATCTCCCTTGTCACTATGTCGTTTTGCCTTGGATAAAAACTCGGCCATTCTCGGCCAGTAAGTTAGATGGGAATGAATATCGTTCGTGTGATAAATCGTCAGTCTGTCCACTTTTATCTCCCTCGTGTAACGTAAGCTTGTACTCTATTATAACTTTTTCTGGCTCAATTAAAAGGGCCGTCAAACTCAATCGCCGGTGTCTTTGTTCGTTTTAAAACGACTTGACCCTCTTTTGGGTTCCCGTTAAACTTCAGTGCTCTGTAATACGCATCATGATAAAATAGTATAACCCACTGATTATTTACGGCTTCAGGCAGCCATTTCTCTTTTGCTTCTATGGTATTCAGTGGGTAATCGTCAAATGCGCTGACCCAAAGCGGATTCATATGAGCATGTGTCGGCAGTATATCTGAAAAATGAACAGCCACCTTATCCTGATCCGTCAGCTTAACTAAGCAGTGTCCCGGGCTGTGTCCTCCAGTATGAATCAGTTCTACTCCTTCGGCTGCCTGGTAGTATGAATCAAATAGTATTACCTGCTTTTCTATAGTCTTCCAGTTTTCTTCCCAGTACGTGCCCTGGGTCCGTTTCATTGGATATTTAATGGCTTCCCATTCTCGTCTCTCAACAATTATTTCTGCATTAGGAAAAGCAGGTACCAGTTTGTCTCCACTCTTTTTAACTAATCCTGCTACATGATCAAAATGAAGATGAGTCATTAGAACTTTGTCGATGAGCTCCGGCTTCAAATTAAGTTTCGCTAAATCCTCTTCAAGTGGGACCCCTTCAGAGGCACCAAAATTTTTGAGCTGCTTTTCTGACAAACGTCCTTTTCCAATCCCTCCATCAATCAGGTAATGTGTTCCCTCTTTTTCAACAAGAATCGGTTCAGTCACCAGTTCAATTTGATTATGTTCGTTGCAGGGGTATTTTCTGCTCCATAAGGGTTTTGGGACTGGACCAAACATGGCCCCTCCATCCATCTTGGTGATTCCCCCATTGAGCCAAGTCACCTTGGTGTTTCCTAGTTTCAATGTATCCATACTATCTCCTTCTTTCTTACATAAGCGGTGCAAACAGTCTTAAGATACTATTAGTCAGTCGAGACATAAACGACTCCGATAAACTGTCCACTTTTATTTCTTCACTTATATTTATAGTCTGATCGATATCCGCTTGTATTTCTTCTATCACAGAACCGCCATACAGTACCACGGCATTTTCAAAGTGCAGATATAAACTGCGGTAGTCGAAATTAATTGTCCCTACCAGCGCAACTTCCTCATCAATCAGTACTGTTTTTGCATGCATGAACCCTCTGGAATATTCAAATATTCTCGCTCCAGATTCAATTAATTCTTTGTAATAGGATCGGGTAGTCAAATGAACCAGATACTTATCCCATTTTTTAGGTGTTACGATTTTTACGTCTACGCCACTTTCAGCAGCTAGCATTAAGGCCGTTTCAAGATTCTCGTCCAATATTAAATATGGTGTGAAAATAGTAACTGATTCCTTAGCTGCATGAATCAATTTAATGAAAACATGCTCGCCGTAATTTTTCTTGTCAGTGGGGCTGTCAGCAAAAGGCTGAACAAAAGTAGTACTTATTTGTTCACTAGACTCATTAAATATTGGCATCAGCGTTTTAATCGAGTCTTCTGTCAAATCCGAATCCATTGTTTCCCATAATTCCAGGAAAATCAGAGTTAATCCCCAGGCTCCTTTGCCTACCAGCTTAATTCCATTATCTTTCCAGTGACCAAAGCGTTCTATTTCATTTATATATTCATCAGCTATATTAACTCCACCAGTAAACGCAACCTTACCATCTATTGATAAAATTTTCCTGTGATCACGATTGTTCTGAGAAGAAGTAATAATTGGATGGAAAGGGTTATACACTCGCGTTTGAATTCCTCTAGCTTCGAGCTGTTCCACAATATCTGATGGCAGCGTGACAAAGCTCCCAATGTCATCGAACATTATTCTGACATCGACGCCGCTGGCCGCCTTCTGGCTCATTAGTTCAAGCATAGACTGCCACATTTTGCCTTCAGCAACGATAAAGAATTCGAAGAAAATATAGTCTTCAGCTTCTAAAATTGCTTCTTTCATGGCTTCAAAAAAATCTTCTCCTAGAGGGTAGTAGGTTGTATCCGTATCGGTGTAAACCGGATAATGACCGGAATGAGACAAATAATGCATTAAGCGGCTATAATCGGGATAGTTGCTTTTAGCTGATTCAAGCACTTTCTCATCGACCGGATTAACTTTCCTATGTAAAGTATACAGCTTTTCCAATTTGCTCTGCAGTTTTTTTGTCTGTGTCTGTCGATTAAACATGATATAAAACAGTGTTCCATATACAGGAAAAATTAGAACTTGCAGTATCCACGTAATTTTATAGGCTTCCTTGCCTTTTTTCCAGACGACATGCAGTGCTACTCCAATAGAAAGGATTGTGAACAGTGTTTCCCAGAATAGTGAATACCCTAATGATTGGTTAATGATAAAACCAAATATTGTGAACTGTACAATAATTAATAAAGCTAACATTACACGTCTTTTAAATAAATACATTAACGACTTTTTAATCACTGCTTCTCCTCCTCTTGCTCTCTATAAGACTACCTTTTTTCGTCAGATTTGTCACTACCTCCAAAGGGTTTTCGTTTTATAGAGATTGTCAAATATGCTAAGCTGAACTTAAATTAATATGAAAGGGGTTTAATTATGAAATCAGCTAGTAAAAAAACTGTTTTCCTTTCTGGTTTTATTGTCCTGTCTGTTATCATGATGGTCGGATTAGTCCGTTCAGTCATTCCTGAGTTTCCGGAACACAGCTTCTCAATGATAGTCGGTGTTTTAGCTTATCTATCAATGGTGTTTATCGTACTCACTTCAGAGTGGCAGCATTCTTTATTCAGTGCTGGTGCTGCATTTTCGGGGATTGTACTGATTGGACTGCACTTGCTCGCGGAAATGAGTATTATAGCAGCAATCCGTTTCCCGGCCTTAACAAATCCATTTGGTTATGCAGCTTTAGCCGCTTTCCTTATTGCTCTAATCATGAAAGGGTTAAGCTATATTGACCAGTGGCAAAAAATCAGACAATATATTCATGGTGTTTTGACGATAGGCATCGGCTTTATATATTGGCACGTTGCTTCTATCGGAATTATTGCTACTTCGTGGATGTTCATTGTCCCATTTACTCTATTCCTAATCTGGACGCTCTTTCACTTCACTACAGTCATCGTATTGGAGAAAAAAAAGACAGCCTTATTTTAGGCAAGCACTTTAATTAATTTAAAAAATTGTAACCGCAAGGAACGCTCTGCCAGTCAGGTCGTTCCTTTTTAATTTTATTGACAAGCTGCGCATTCTCTTTTAAAGTTAGTTTTAAATCGTATTTTAAGGAGTAAGCATGGCTAAAAAGTATTATGCAGTAAAGAAAGGTAGAAAGAAAGGCGTGTTCACCAGCTGGGCCGACACGCAAAAAGTAATTAGCGGCTATTCAAATGCCGAGTTTAAATCTTTTGCAACGCTTGAAGAAGCAAAAAATTACCTGGATAACACCCCCCAAACCATCGATACTAGGGATCCGGAATTACTGTGTGCCTATGTTGACGGCTCGTTTGATAAAGCAACCAAACGATACAGTTACGGGGTTGTGCTCATTAAAAACAATAAGATTTTGACCACAATAGCCAATTCTGACAACCATTCTGACTATGCCGACAGCTTTCAGATTGCAGGAGAATGTTTCGGTGCCCTAAATGCTATTAAGTGGGCCATAAATCACGACTATGATCGCATTGTCATTTTCTATGACTATCTGGGAATTGAAATGTGGGCCAAAGGAAATTGGCGAGCAAATAAACCTGTATCAAAAGATTATGTCGCCCACTTTAAAAAATTCTCAGCAAAGATAAAAGTTGACTTTGTAAAAGTAAAAGCTCATTCTGGAATAGAATACAATGAATTAGCCGATCAGCTAGCTAAAGATGCTTTAAAATAAAAGTACAATCTTAAGGAGCTCCCTTAAAAAGTCAAAAAAAGCACGAATGATTATCTTAAACAGCGGTCAGAGGAATCTTTAATAGACTCCCTGGACAGCATTCATACCTCTCATTGCATTCACTTCCATGCAAAATGAGATAGTGAAACTGTTCACTGATACCGCTGAGGATAATTATTCGTGCTTTTTTGTTTTTAAACCTATTAAGATGTTTACTTTTACCCTGTTCTTCTGTCAAATTGCTTTTTAATATCGGTTGTACTTATAACTCGTCGATTATTTTAACATCTTCTTCTTCAAGCTGAAAATTCAGACTTTCGAGATTGGCTTTTTGATTTTCAGGATTGTGTGATTTCGGAATGACAATCACTCCACGCTGAGTCTGATAACGCAGGAGTACTTGAGCCCAAGATTTATCGTATTTTTTCCCAATCTCCGCTAATTGGTCTTTCTGTTCATCACTACATTTCATCGGTCCCCAAGCTTGAGGTCTGATATCTTCCTTGAACATATACTTAATCTGCTCATTATTCCATTCAGTTGGATTGGATTTAATCTGATTAACAGACGGCTTGACCGTTGCATACTGATCAAGTGTTTTGAGATGGTCATTAGAAAAGTTGGAAACACCGATCGCTTTTATTTTACCGTTGCTTACGTACTCTTCAAGAACCTCCCAGGTGAGACGGAGCTTGTCTTCATCTTCAATCGGTTTGTGAATCAGATATAAATCGATATAATCTGTCTGCAGATTTTCCAGACTTTTATCCAGTGTCTGTCTGACTGTATCCTTGTCTTTTATATACTGATCACCAGCCGGTATCTTAGTGGTGATGTAAAACTCTTCTCTGGGCACACCACTATTCGCTATCGTTTCCCCAACACCTGCTTCATTCCTATAAGATATGGCTGTATCAATCAGGCGATACCCCAACTTAATTGCAGATTCCAGTGCCTCGAAATTTCCATTCAACTCTCCGTTGTAATCATTATTTTCTTTGCCATAAGTATTGGTTCCAGTTCCAAGGTACGGTATTGAAATGCCATTATTTAAACGTACTTTTTCCATATTACCTCTCCTCTTCTGTCACTCGATAATTTAATAGTACAGTTCTTTATATCTCTATTTCAAGTAGTTTACTCTTTAATGTTCTCATTTCTTCATTGCTGAGTGTAATCCCTTTACTCATCTTAGTATGATCAGGACTCCATTCTCTTATATCGAATTTAGGGGGTCTGTCATTCCAGCTAACCAGATTAAGTTCCTTGCGCCAACCTTTAGGTGATGTTGACAGCACAGCTAAATGCTCAAGCACCTCATATGATAATTTATCCATCTACTAAACTCCTTTCAAAGTGACGACCGACTTCTTTGGGCTGATGAGCATCCGATCCCAGGGATAACGGAATACTCAGCTCAAGTGCTTCTTTAACTAGTTCTTCAGGTGGGTAACTCTCCTGATAGTCTACTTTGTCAAAACCGGCAAAATTATAGTCCAGCTGGTATCCATTATTTTGGACTTTTCGTAAAATCTGATTCCACTCAATAGGATCTTCAAAAACGTATGCACGTTTAAATTTATTGATTAGCGTGATATGACCAATCGTTTTTGGTGTGAGTTCACCGAATGGCAGTGATAAGGCAGACAGCAAAGTGTCTTCATACAGCTGGTAAAGTTTATTGAAGCCTGCTGTTTCAGCTTTTTCCATAAAAGCTTCTTTGCTGTAATCAATGCAGAAATAATCATTCTCATCGAATTTCAGAAAGTGGACACTAAGGATGGAATAAGGAACCATATCAGAATAGCGTTCCAAAAAAGCTGCGGTCTCCACTTCTTTGCCTTCTATAAAATCAACTTCAAAGCCAATATTGACTTCAATTTTCTCTTTATACTTCTCTTTTAATCGCTTACCTTCTTCTATATATTCGCTGACATCCTTTTCCAACATCGCGCTGTCTTTTTCAGGAGTCGGATCGTCTATAACAAGTGGCGCATGCTCAGTAAAGGTCAGTTTCTGTACACCTTTTTCAATCGCCTCTACTACATACTCTTCCATCAAGTAACGTGACCCGTGTGGGCAATAATTGGTGTGCACATGATTATCTTCCAGAACAGTTGCCTCCTTAATGTATAAAATAACAAAAGATTCTTTAGTATTCTTCATTTTTATGTTAGAATTTTTTAATCGTTATGATACGTTCATTGTATCAAAATTCAAATAAAATGGAAATGAGGAAACGGTTCATGCTATTCGACAAAAACAACCAGTATATAATTGATCTAAAAAAGAAAGAATGGGAGTTTCTTCATCATTTCAATCATCTCGGATACGACTTGCTTGATTTGTCAGTTATTGAGAAGTTTCAATGGAATAAATTATCTGAAGATGATTTAAAATCAATGACAAATCGCCATACATGGCAATCTGGTTCTGCCCTTCTGTCTTTAAGAAGCGACTGGACAGATGCAATCGTTCGTTATAGAAAAAAATACAAACTACAGACAGAGAAAATCGCCTATACTGGGCCTATTTACCCGTACAATCAGGAAAAAATGCAATTCGGCATAGAAGTATTTACTGAAAACATTTCAGAACAAAAGCAGTCTATGACTGATTTGGTAGATTATATCCAGGCAGGTCTGAATCAGACTTTTTCTGTTGCTGTTATCAGTCACTATTCATTGCTGAAAAAGCTGCTCACTTATGATGAGTTAAATGATGAGGAGATACTGTTCTACCTTAAAGAAAGAAATCTGGACAGACTAAGCAGCAAACTCGGTCCTGACCATCCGGTGGTTGAAATTATGAGCCAGCCTGTAACTCATCAGCTGAAATTTGCCAAGGAACAGTATCCTGACTTAGAGGAACCGGTCGATGCCATAAATGAATGGATAACTTTACTTGAGGAACAGACCATACCGACCGTTTACAGCGACTTATTTTCCCTTCCACCCCAGTCTTATTATAAAGGTGTTTTTCTGCAGCTCTATACATCGCAGTCAATTGAACCCATTGTAACTGGCGGTCAGTATTCGAGTCCTTCCAAAGCTTTTGGTATGGCCCTTAACCTTCCCCGCTTGAATTAATAATCCGATATTAATCTTATTTTTAAGGAGACGCATTTATGATAACGATGGCATTATCTAAAGGACGACAATTGAAAGACTTTATAGCTTTCCTGAAAAGCAAGGAATTAACTCATTTAAGTGATGCGCTTGAATCTGTTTCAAGAGAATTGGTTGTGGAGACGGGCAGTATACGCTTTTTACTTGTAAAAGGTGAAGACGTTCCTGTTTATGTTGAAGAAGGCGTAGCAGACCTCGGTATAACCGGAAGTGATGTACTTTATGAACAAAAAAGACACATCAATAACTTGATGGATTTGCCTTTCGGCTACTGTCACTTTGCCCTGGCCGCAAAAGAACCAAAGGACGCCTATCCGGTAGTGGCCACAAAATATGTACAGTTTACTCAGGATTACTTTGATTCCATCAGACAGCCTGTTAAAATCATTTATCTCAAAGGCTCAGTTGAGCTAGCTGCTACTATTGACATGGCAGATGCCATAATGGATATCGTCCAGACTGGCACTACTTTGAGAGAAAATGGACTTGAAGAACAGGTGCAGCTCGATGAAATCAATGCACGCCTCATTTCTAACAAACATGCATTTTTCTCTAAAAACGACGAGATCCAGACTATTATTAATCAATTTAAAAGGCAGGTGCAGTAATGTTTACAACACAGACATTTAAAGAAACCTTTAATGACATTAATACAATCGATTGGGATAAAACCAGCAGAGTCTTAGATATAATTAAAACAGTCCAAAAAAATGGGGATTCAGCATTAAGAGATTTCAGCAAACAATTTGATTCTGTTATCCTCAAGGAATTAGAGATTCCCGAGAAGGAATGGATTAGTGCCTACCAGTCTCTCGAGCCCACACTTAAGCAGGCAATGGAAACAGCTCATGAATCGATTGCCCGCTATCAGGAATCTATTAAATTGACCGACAGTGCCGGAGATGAGTTATTTCAGAAAGTGCACCCATTAAAAAAGGTTGGAGTCTACGTTCCTGGCGGTACTGCGCCTTTATTGTCGACAGTTCTAATGACAGCTGTGCTTGCAAAAGTAGCAGGTGTATCTGAGATAGTAGTAACCACCCCTCCACAAAAAGATGGCGTACACCCTGCTTTACTCGCAGCTTGTCATATAGCCGGAGTCGATAAAGTATTTCAGGTTGGCGGTGCTCAGGCTGTCGCAGCCTTGGCTTATGGAACGGAATCGATTCCCAAAGTTGACAAAATAGTCGGACCTGGAAATCAGTATGTTGCCTTAGCTAAAAAACTGGTATACGGAGATGTAGGTATTGATTCCATTGCCGGCCCCAGCGAAATTGTCGTTGTTGTAGACAAAACAAGTAATCCGAAATGGGTAGCTTACGACCTGCTTGCTCAAGCAGAACATGATGTAGAAGCAAGAACTTTTTTAATAAGCGAAGACAAAGAACAGCTTAAGACGATTCAAAACAGTGTTGAAGAACTTGCCCAAAAGCAGCCCCGGCTATCCATTATTAATGAAAGCCTGGCTTCTCATCACTACAGTATTCTGACGGCTTCTGAAGAAGAGACGATTGAGATTGTCAATTTAATTGCAGGTGAACATGTCTCTATTCAGACTGATAATGCAGAAACATATATAGATAAAATCAGTACAGCAGGAGCCCTCTTCATAGGTGATTATTCTCCAGAAGCCATTGGAGATTATGTAGCGGGACCCAGTCATGTTCTTCCAACCGGCGGAACAGCACGCTTCAGCAGTGGACTGACTGTTAACGACTTTCTGCGTACAAATTCCATTATTGCACTGAATAAACAGACCTTTCTTAAGCTTGCCCCAAGCGGAATGCGCATGGCGAAAGAGGAAACTCTCACCGCTCACTTTGATTCATTAGCAAGCAGATTGGAGGCTTCAAGATGATCCGCATTGATAAAAACGAAAGCCCTTATAGAGCCTTAACTGATGAAGAAATTTCCCAGCTGGCGGTAGACACTCATTTTAACCAGTACGCAGATGACGAGTATGCAGACCTGCAGAGAAGTTACGCCGCCTTTAACAACCTTGATCCTGAACTGACTTCATTTGCAAATGGATCAGATGAATGGATACAAAAATCGATGATTGTCCTGGCTGATGGTCCTGTTCTTGTTTTGGAACCTGACTTTGTGATGTATGAAGTCTATGCCAAGCAGTTTAACCGTCCACTTACAAAAATCAATTGCCGAGAAGACTGGACTTTTGATTACGATGAAATTTACAATACAATCAAAGAGCTTAGACCGTCCGTCTTTATCTTCTCTCAACCCAATAACCCGATAGGAACTCTTCACCCAGCAGACTTTATCCAAAAAGCTGCTGAGCTGATGAAGGAAGTTAACGGATATTTAATTATTGATGAAGCCTATGGAGAGTTTAATCAAGAGCCCACAGATTATCCGAAAGGAGATCACGTCGTTCGTTTCCGAACGCTAAGTAAGGTATACGGTCTGGCTGGTCTACGTGTTGGAGTAGCCGTCGCTACAAAGGCAACAATTGACAAGTTGAATTCCATCGCTCACCCCTACCCGTTAAATACATTTTCGCTTAATGTATCGAATTACCTACTGAATCAAACTGAGCGTCTGGAAGAGTTTATCGAAATGAACAGACAACTGTCCAGAAAGCTGTTGCGCATTTTCAAGGAGGAAGTTGGAGATGTTATAACGGTCATAGACAGCTCTACAAATTTTGTATTAACCTATGGTGAAAAGGCTGTTGATTTAGGTGAATATGTAGTCAGTAACGGCTTTCTGCCACGCATGTATCCTGAATCCGATAACGCTGCTTTGAGAGCGACTGTTCGCTATTCCATCGCGAAAGATGAACAATTGGACGAACTGCAAAAAATACTGAAGGAATGGAGAAACCAACAATGATGATTAAGAAAGAGCGTCAGACTAAAGAAACTGCAATTAAATTGACTGTATCCAGAGGGCTGGACGACTCACATATCGATACTGGCGTCGGTTTTCTCAATCATATGCTTGATTTACTGGCCTTTCATGGTCACTTCGTCATTAATGTCACAGTGGACGGGGACACGGATGTGGACGACCACCACACCACTGAAGACGTTGGTATTTTACTCGGTCAAGCCCTTGCAGAGCTCTTAAGTGATAAAGAAGCCATCAAGCGATACGGCACAGCCTATGTGCCCATGGATGAAACCTTATCCAGAACTGTGGTTGACATCAGTGGCCGCCCTTACCTTCACTTTGAAGCTGAGTTTTCCAGCCAGCAGGTCGGTTCCTTTGACGTTGAACTGGTGCATGAATTCTTCTATGCATTGACTATTAATTCTCGTCTGACAGTTCACATGGACTTGATTAGAGGCGGCAATACCCATCATGAAATTGAATCCCTGTTCAAATCCTTTGCACAGGCTTTGAGACTGGCTTCAAGTCAGTCTGACATTTCCAGGCTTCCTTCTTCAAAAGGAGTGATCGAAGAATGATCGCTCTTGTAGACTACGGCTTGGGTAATATAGCCAACTTGACAAACGCTTTGGAATTCCTAGGTTATGATGTTGTTTTAACTCACGATTTAGAAGAACTTGAACAGGCAGATCAGATTATCCTGCCAGGCGTCGGCCACTTTAAGGACGCCATGAACCGCTTAAATCAGTTGGAACTTATTCCTGTTCTCAATAAACTAAAAGAAGAGAAACCATTTATTGGCATCTGTCTCGGTATGCAGTTAATGTTTGATTACAGTGAAGAGGGAAACGTTGACGGCTTGGGTTACCTTCCTGGTAAAGTGAAGAAAATTACTGGTACCCTTCCAGTGCCTCACCTCGGTTGGAATAAACTACAGGCAACGGATTCGCTTTTACAGCAAGATGTGTATTTTATTCACTCATTCAAAGTCCACACCGATGAAAATGTTGTGGCTTCAGCTTCCTATGATGAGGATGTTGTGGCGATTGTTCAGAAAGATAGTCTAATTGGTATCCAGTTTCATCCTGAAAAGAGTGGCGATAAAGGACTAGAGATTTTAAATCAGGCATTAAAAGGCGGTTTTATTAAATGATAGAATTATGGCCAGCAATTGATCTCATCAACAACCAAAGTGTAAGGCTGACTGAAGGAGACTATGCTACTGAAGAAAAAATGGCGCGTTCTCCTCACGAAGCTATCGCATTTTACAACAACTTTAAATCTGTCAAGCGTATCCATATTGTCGATTTAATGGGTGCCCTTAAACAGACCCCAGCTGAGAAAGAATTTATTAAAGAACTGATTCAGCTAAGTGACTCCCCTGTCGAAATTGGTGGCGGTATCCGCTCCAGAGAATCGATTGAGTACTACTTGGAAAGCGGTGCAGAGTTTGTCATAGTCGGCACACGCGGACTCAAGGATTTAAAATGGCTCACGGAAATGACCTCCCTTTTTCCCGGAAAAATCTACCTTGGTCTGGATGCAAAAAAAGACCAGGTTGCTGTCAATGGCTGGACAGAAGATGTAAACCGGTCAATTTTTGAAGTGGCAGAGGAAACTGCTCACTTATCATTGGGTGGGATTATCTATACCGACATATCAAAAGATGGAAAAATGGAAGGACCTAATTTCCAGCTCACACAAGAACTTGTTTCTGCTACCCCTCACCCTGTTACAGCTTCAGGAGGCATACGCAGCTTAAAGGATATGCAGAAGCTTGAAGAAGCAGGCGTTAAAGCGGCTATAGTAGGCAAGGCTGCCAATACAGATGCCTTCTGGGAGGGAATAAAGTAAATGATTAAGAAAAGAATCATTCCCTGTCTAGATGTAAAAGAGGGTCGTGTGGTCAAAGGCATCCAGTTTAAAGGTCTTCGTGATATCGGCGACCCAATAGACTTAGCCAAGCGCTATAATGCACTTGGAGCAGACGAACTGGTCTTTCTGGACATTTCTGCTACTGAAACTGGAAATGCATTGATGATTGATGTCATTCGTCAAACAGCCAGAGAACTATTCATCCCAATGACCATTGGCGGTGGACTTAAATCTATAGCCGATATTTCTGCTGTTCTGAATGCCGGTGCAGATAAAGTCAGTTTAAACTCAGCCGCTTTAAACAACCCGAGTCTCATCAACGAAACAAGTGAAAAATTTGGTGCCCAGTGTATTTGCATTGCTATTGATGCTAAGTGGGAAGAAAACGAACAGGATTGGTACTGCTATACTCACGGCGGGAAAAAGAAAACAGCTGTAAGAACTTTGGACTGGATTAAGGAAGTCGAAGAACGTGGCGCTGGTGAACTTCTAGTTACAAGCATGGATTATGATGGCATGCAGCAAGGATTCGATCATAAGCTGCTGTCGCTCATCCAGCAAACTGTTTCCATTCCAGTTATTGCTTCAGGTGGCGCCGGCAGTGCAGAACACTTTGCTGAGCTGTTCGTTGCTACTGATGTCTCAGCCGGCTTGGCTGCTTCCATCTTTCATGATGAAGACGTTTCTATTCAGGAAGTAAAAGAGTTATGTGAATCGAAAGGAGTCCGGATGCGACATGTCTAAATACACTAACCTTCAACCTGATTTTACTAAAGGACTGCTCCCGGTCATTCTGCAGCATTATACCAATAAAGATGTGCGTATGATGGGCTACATGAATGAGGAAGCTTTTGAGCTGACTAAAAAAGAAAAGGTTGTCTGGTTTTACTCACGCTCAAAAGACCGGTTATGGAAAAAAGGTGAATCCAGCGGAAATATTCAGGCTGTCAAAGATATGCACCTTGACTGTGACCAGGATGCCCTGCTGATTCACGTTGACCCTGCCGGTCCTACCTGCCACACGGGATCAGAAAGCTGCTTCAACCTGCCTTCTACATTTACTTTAAAAGATATAGAAGCAACAATCAGTAATCGTGCAGCATCAAGCGATGAAAAATCTTATACTAACTATCTCTTGAACGAAGGTCTCGACAAAACAGCTAAAAAATTCGGTGAGGAAGCTTTTGAAGTCGTTATTGGTGCGAAAAATAAGGATAAAGAAGAAGTGAAAAACGAAGCAGCAGATGTCCTTTATCATCTGGGTGTTCTTCTTTACCAGTCAGGTGTATCCATATCTGAGGTAGAAGAGGTACTCGCTGCTCGCCATGCCAAACAGAATAATTTTAAAGGTGAGCGAAAGTCCGTGCAGGATTGGTGAACAGTCCAATCACTGAGCGATTGTTTCATAATAGATGACTCTTTACCTATAAAAACCCAAACGGCAACAGGGACATTAATACAACCTTCCTGAATCTGTCTGGGTTTTTTATTGATTCCATTTTGCTTCCATGTCATACTTCAGACAGCTTCACTTGTCTGCTTCCCTCATCTCTAATTCCTTCATACAGGACTCAAAACCTTACTTTTGCCTTAGGAAAAAGATTCTTTTGAGTGTTTATTTATTGATTTATACGTGGCCTAAAAAATAAAGAACTACTAAAAAGTCTTTGCATTTATTGAAATAGCTACCTGAATTATATACTATTAAAGAGTTATAACTGAAAAATGGAGGATAACAGAATGCCTAATCAGATCGATCGAGTTAAATCAGCTGAACGAGGGGCTAAAATAAGTATCAGTATTTATATCATACTTGCTTTGGTAAAAGTCATTTTAGGTAATGAGTTTCGATCCTCCTCTTTATTAGCAGATGGATTTAACAATTTAACAGATGTCATTTCTTCCGTCACTGTCTTGATAGGTTTGAAGACTGCCAGAATGCCTGCTGATCACAATCATCCCTATGGCCATTGGAAAGCAGAGCCGATTGCCAGTCTCATTACTTCATTCTTTATGCTGCTCGTCGGTTTGCAAGTTTTGGAAAGCAGTATCGCACGCATCATAACTGGGGAGATTACACCGCCAAATCAGTTAGCTGCCATTGTCTCAATTATCAGTGCAATTATATTATTCGCATTATATCGCTATAATTTATCATTAGCTAAGAGAGTCAACAGTGCTGGATTAAGAGCAGTCTCTAATAATAATTTGGCAGACAGCTTGACCAGTTTGGCAACAGCCGTAGCTATTATTGGAGCTGCTTCTGGCTGGATTTGGCTTGATCGTATTATGGCTGTGATTGTGTCACTTATCATTATTAAAACGGGTATTGATGTTTTTAAAGAAAGTGTTTTTTCTTTATCTGACGGTTTCAAAGACAAACATTTAGCTGAATATAAAGAAAAAATTCTTGAGCATCCCTATGTCAAAGAAGTAGCGTCCATTAAAGCACGGATGTATGGCGCTAATACTTATGTGGACGTAACTATATTAGTAGACGGCAACTTGACAGTACAGGAAGGACATGACATTACAGAGCACATTGAAAAAATTCTTTATGAAGAATTTGATGTGATGCATACCGATGTACATGTAGAACCGGATAGTATCGAAAATCAGTTCAATAAAGAACAGATGTAGCCTCTTAATTTTCTTTTATTTCTAGAATTGCTCTCAATACATGTTTTCCAGCTATTTCACGTTCTATACCGTAAATGAAATAGATGCAACACAATTTGTGAAGCCACTTCTTAAAATATAAAAAACATACTGACTGCTAACTGTGGGTCTAATCAAAATCTGATTCACACTTTTTTCCATTAACCACAGAAGAAGCCCCATCTGCATCGGTTGCAGATAGGGCTTCTTCTCTTTTATAAATAAGGTATGAAACACCTACTCTATTGAATTTAGTTCTATTTTGAAGCTATAACGTTGAAGTTATGGTTGACTGATGCTTCAATGGGGGAAAAACTGTTGAAATAATCGCCAATAAGTTCATTCATAGGAATCGTCACTTCTCGAATGATTTTGGAGGCATCAAACATATGGTAATCCCCTCCACCTACCGCGCGGTACTGATTAATAACTACTTCCAGTGAATCTTCATCTTGAATTGGCTTACCTTTGTATAGCAGCTCTGTAATACGCTTTCCTATAGGCTGGGATACATCAATTATATAATTGACGCCTTCGTACATGTCATAGTTGTACATTTGCGGCTTCGGATCCATAAATGCGGGATTAACTATAATTTCCCCATTTTCATTTAAGTCAAAATAAGAAGCTGACCGTTCAAGTGCCGCCTTGAAATCTTCTCCGCTGATTTTTAGTACAGCCAAAGTGTTCGGATAAATGTAATTTAAAACGACATCCCGCATGGTTACTTCTGATGTAAAGCCGTTTACTTTATTATTAAAGAGTGCCGTACCGGATATATCACATTCAGAGTAATGCATCTGCACGCGCTGTACGAATTCTACATAGGGGTGCTCTGTCCTGCGGGCATCTTCAGCATCCTGTATAGTCATATCTCCTATTACTTTTCCAATAGGCTGGTCAAGCCATTTTTCCACTTCGTCATTAACAGTTTTGAACTCATTTACTAATTCTTGATGAACAGGTACTTTTTCTGTTGAGATAACCTCGGGTATAGCTTCAGAGAGTCTGTATTCTCCGTCTAATTCTTCAAAATGAAGTGTTACTTTACCTAAATAAGTACCCTTATCTCCAGGCATGACTACGGCAGTACCGTTTACCTTTTCAGCTATTACACGGTGTTGATGGCCTGTAAGAAGAACATCTATGCCTTCTACATCGTGAAGTAGTGCGTATCCTTCGTTTTCACCCGTCTGGATTTCAGTTTCTTCCCCTGTTTTTAAATCTTTCTCAAATCCACCGTGATAACTGACGATTACAACATCAGCTTTTTGTTTCAGATACGGCACATACTCTCTGGCACACTCAACAGCGGATTGAAAGGATAGGCCTTCATAGTTTTCAGGGTGTTCCCAGTTAGGGATATAGGGAGTTGTTAAACCTAAGACAGCTATCTTCAACCCGTCCCTCTCAAATATTTTATAGGCATCACCGAACGCCGGTTTATTCTGCTCGTTCAGAATGTTTGCACTTAATATCGGAAAGTTTGCCCCTTTTACAGCAGAATTCAGGTATTCTAAGCCATAATTGAATTCATGATTGCCGATAACACCTGCATCAAACTGACACTTGTTCAGGGCATCCATAATGACCTTGGCATCTTTCTTTTGCTTCACTATATAGTGGGTAAAGGGAGAACCTTGAATAACGTCCCCGTTTTCAATAGTCAGGGAGGAGCCGTTATGCTCTTTTCTTTCCTTTTCCAGCAAGGCTGCTAATTTAAATAGTCCATATCCAGCTTCCTGTTTACGGCTCTGGTAGTCTGTTGGAAAGAGGTACCCGTGTACATCACTTGTTTCAAATATCGTCAACGTTTTCATAATCGATTCCTTCCATGCTTTATTAATTGTCTTCTGCCAGTATCTCTGTAAGCAGTTCGGTGTCATCTGTCATTATTCCGTGGGCACCTAAATCTATCAGCTCTCGCATAGTTTCTTCATCATTGATTGTCCAGTAATACACTTCCATACCTCGCTGCTCTGCGCCACGAATCAGTTTCCAGTCCGCCAGGTTGAAACCTTCCTGTTCAGTAGGAAGCTGAAAAGCATCTGCTGTCGGGGTATATAGTGCATTGGCAAATGCTTTATGTTTCATCACAAAATCTCTTGTTTCCTGTTCTCCCGCTCCAATAGCAACTGTTCCATCGGCTACTTCATCGAAACGTAAATTGATTTCGTGGTCAAAGCTGGCGATTAAAACAGTGTCGTGCACCTCATACTCCTCTATTAAGCGCCACATTTCCTGTATCATTTCTTCATAACGGTCTGGATCATTTGTCGCTTTTAATTCAATCAGCTGACGCATATGTCCGAATTCCTGAAAAATTTCTTCTACTGAAGGTACTATCACGCTATTGTCTCTAAAATTCGCTTCGCCTTCTTCATTCTCAAAGTGATAACCTGCATCCAGTGCCTGTATTTCTTCCAGTGACATATCATTCACTCGTCCGGAGCCATCTGTTGTTCGATCTACTGTATCGTCGTGTATAGCCACTAATTCGCCGTCTGAAGTGATAAAAACATCGTACTCCAGGATATCAACTTCGATGGACTCAGCATGGCTGAATGCTTCCATTGTATTTTCGGGCGCATGAAACATTCCCCCTCTATGAGCAATGACCAAAGTGTCTTCGCTTTCTTGAGTAAAAACTGTTTCTCTTTCCGATGCAATGGGATTAATGAACAGCAGCAACCATATAAGCAGAATAACTCCCAGTACACTCCCAACTATTTTCATCAATAACTTCATATGTACTTATCCTCCTATTTTTATCCAATAATAAAGTAAACAACTGCAAAGGATACAAATACCACGAGTGTAGATAGTACCATGGCCAATCCAAAGGGTTTCCAACCTGTTTTAATGAATAGCTTCAAATTCGTTTTAAGACCGATTGCTGCCAGTGCAATGACCATTAAAAACCGGCTGACAGTTCTAAAATAGTCTGATACTACACCTGGTATTAAACCGACTGAGTTCAGGCCTGCCATGACTACAAAAGCAATAATAAACCAGGGGATTAGTCCTCTTAGTGAGAGTTTACCCTTCTTAAGTTCACCACCGGCCTGCTTACTCCGATAGTATAGAATTGAAAACACGATAACTGTCGGTATAATCGCAAGTGTACGAGTCAGTTTAACCATAGTGGCTATTTCACCTGCAGTATCTGAAAAGGCAAAACTAGCAGCTACAACACTGGATGTATCATTTATCGACGTTCCCGCCCAAAAACCAAAGAATGAATCGCTTAAACGAAGCAGCTGGCCGGCAATGGGATACGCCACTACCATCAGCATATCAAATACAAAGGTCGAAGAAATGGCGTAAGAGACATCACCATCATCCGCTTCTATGACTGGAGCCATAGCTGCAATGGCTGATCCGCCGCAGATAGCCGTTCCGGCAGCAATCATGTTCCCTAACTTCCAATTGACTTTGAATAATTTACTTAACAGAAAACCTCCCCCAAAAGCAGTCAGAAGAGTGAATAGCAGCACCATCAAAGTTCGTCCACCTACATTAAGTATAATTGAAAAATTCAGAGATGCTCCGAGTAAGATTATTGCAAATTTCAGTACTTTTTTCGAAGTGAACTGTACGCCTTCATTGAACAATTTATCATTATAATATATCGTTCTGACGGCTATTCCGATGAACATGGCAAGTACAGCCGCTCCTATGTAATGGCCTGGTAAAATGCGTTCGATTCCTACTGCAGCAATAGCAATGACTGTTGCCAATAAGAAACCGGGTAAGACTGATTTTAGTTCTTTCATTATTTTCTTCCTTTCATTTCCAGAACTATTATAACATTAATTCAGCTGATGAGAAGTTGAATAATAGATGCGACAGAAAAAGAACTTTAAACAGCTACGATACGCCGCTTAAAGTCCCGGTTAATTACTTATACTTATGCTGATCGTCTTCTGATTCTCTCGAATAGTACAATAGTTGACCCTAGAACCTGGAAAACAATGCCCATTGCACAAATAATTGTCAACAGGAACAGCTGATTTTCATTTTCGATAATGATGCCAACATATGTCCAAACAAATACCAGTGGGTAAATCCAGTCCATACGAACAAGGGATACTAGCAGCGCTATTCCAGTGGCAATGACTAACAGAATCAGCGTCCACTGGTATTCATTTAATCCCAGTACTTCTTCGATCTCCATATCGTTAACCCAGTCTACTATGTTTACTATCGTTGCCACCGTTCCCCAGGCAAAATAAACTGAGAATGGAACCCGGTCAAACCAGTGTGTTCGGTACTTCGTTATCTTTAAATAGATGACTATAAGGGTAATAAGTAAAGCAGTTATAATTATGACAGAAGCTAGCTTCCACTCTTGTGTGAATGCTATAATCCACATGCCGTTTAATATGAAATTGGCAACTGGCCAATAACTGAGTTTATCGTAGACCACCTCTTTTTCATCATCTACAACAAACAAACGAATAAGCCAAAAGAGAAGAAGAATATAAATAAGACCCCATATCGAAAATACATAACTGGCCGGTTGAATGATTACTTGATCTTGTCGCGCAATCATTCCAACATCATTGGCTGTCCAGTAATTTAGAGCCAGCATGATTACAAAAGCAATACTGTAAATCAATCCCAATTTTTTTCGTTCCGTCATTTTACCACTCCTCTATTATAGATAAAAATACAGTGACTGAAGTAAATAGGCAGCATCATATTTTTCGGCAAGTTTAAGCACATACGCCTTTGCTTTCACCAACTTAGACAACTCACTTTCTGATGCTAATTTCATTAGCTGAAATTTTTCTTTTTCCTTATCTGTGACTTGATTTTTCACGTATCCCCAGACATGCTCTAATGCATTTATACTTGGTCCTGTTTTCAATTCTGTGTTCAATGCATTTTCTATTAGTCGATAAAATGTAACAACTGGATAGTCTTCTTTGTCTTTTAAAAGTTCTCTGATTTCATTATAGATAGCCGGGGACCGTTCCAGTACAGAATACTTGTATCTTGCCCATTCCAGTTCAAGTTCCTTGATATCCAGCTTTGTCGAGGTTGCCAGAAGACATTTCCTTGCAGACAAATTTTTATCCTTGACCTCAAGCATAATATCGATATCCAGCGGGGATACGGCATTATAAAACTCAAGAAATGCATCAATACTGACCGATTGAGAATGCGACCCGACTCGTCCGCCGATTTGTTGTTCAGAGTAATGTACTTTCGGTCTGCCATCGTTTTTTCTCCATGTCTCTGCAGCTTTTTTTACCCAGTCATAATCATTTCCGTAACTGCCGGAATGATTAATCTTGTGATGTAGGTTATCATACACTACCGGAGCCCCAGTAAGCTTGCTTATTTCAATAACCTCTTCTATATTGTAAGACCGATCGTCATTCTCTATTATCAGTCTTTTCTTAATTAAATCATCCAGTTTTTCATACGTATTGACGAACCGGTCAATAGCTGTTTCTTTATCCCCGTAAACTCCGCCTATATGAAGAATTATCTTATGGGTCGCATCCAAATTTAAATTCTCCATAAACTGTGTATGATAAACCAAATCATCTACAGCACGTTCGACTACACCCGAGTCCGGTGAATTTAACACAGTATATTGACCGGGATGCATGGAAACGCGCATCTGATAGGCGTCGATTTTTTTGCCAATTCGTTCAAATTCACTTTTAAAAAGAGTAGACCAGTCCAGTGTATTTGTCTGAAAGTCAGAACCGAAAGGGATCATATCTGAACTCATACGAAAAAGGCGTATCTTTTGATGATGATTGTATTCTATCATATTTTCCAGTACTGTCAGGTTATGCTTGATTAAAGTAGTTAAATGTTCAGGAGTTGCATTCTGTTTTCTGCACGTTCGGTATCTACCCGCCGCTGGCCCTCTTGTAATGCACGCGTAGCCTATATTCATATACACACCTTCATTCTGAATTGTTATTATTAGTTTATCATTCAATTAAAAATAAGACTAACAATCTGTATTTCATTAATCTATATTTAATCGAAAGCATATCATTTCCCTTAATCGAGTTTCATCTGTTATACTCAACTTATCAAATCAAAGGAGTGAGAAATAATGTTGTGGACAATAATTGGTTTACTTATTTTATTCTGGATTTTAGGACTTGTATTCGAAGTTGCCGGAGGACTAATCCATATTTTACTTGTAATCGCATTAGTTGTATTTATCTTTAACATGATTACAGGACGAAGAGCCTGACAGATTAACTAAAATTGATTAATCTTTAAAAACCCGAGCTGGTATCAATAATACCAGCTCGGGTTTTTTTGATTTATTTGTTTTTTTCTACAGTATAGGACAGTAATTATGTTAAAATATGATTAATAAAAGAAGGAGGTGCAGTATGTCCTGTCCCAATTGCAGTATGAGTAAACAACGGTTATCCATTAAAATACCAGAGGAAATCCAGTCTCTAGTCCTGGATCATTTTAAACACATTTCTTATACATATGAGCTTGAAAATGATGTCATGGCTGTTGATGAACAAGCGGCAGCTGATTTGCTGGATTTTCTAAAAGCTATGCAGCTGACTGATTCAGTGCACTTCAAAGTCCCGACCGAAGAGTGGCTCCCTATAGAACTATTTGAACAATATAGAGAAGCATCCTGGGTGGACTCAATCATTAGAGAAAAGAATATTACCATGTATTTCCAGCCTATTATTCAAAACGATGGTACTATTTACGGCTATGAAATGCTTGCCCGTTTCAAAGATACTGATGGAAATATGATTTTTCCGGATGTGTTATTTCCAGCAGCAAAATTAAGAGGCCGCACTTTCGCTTTAGATCGCTTATGTCGCATTAAAGCCGTCCGTCAGATAAAAAGACTTCCTGAACACCAGAAAGCCTTCATTAATTTCATTCCAACTGCTATCTATAATCCGGAGTACTGCCTTAGAACAACTACAGCAGTGGCCAATCAGTTAAGTATTGAAAGCGACCGCTTTGTTTTTGAAGTGGTTGAAACAGAAAAGATTTCTGATACTGACCACTTGAAATCCATTCTAACCTATTACCAGACCCATGGTTTCAGTTACGCTTTAGATGATGTAGGGGCAGGGTTTAATACACTGGATTTACTGTCTGATTTAAAACCGCCTTACGTGAAACTGGATATGGAGTATGTTCATGGCGTCAGTCACTCTAAGGATAAACAGAAAGTAGCTCTTGCCTTTCTTGAAAAAGCGAATGAATATGGCGCTATTACCCTTGCTGAGGGTATAGAAAACAGAGAAGACTTTGAGTGGCTAAAATCTAAAGGCTATAAACTTTTTCAGGGTTATTATTTCGGACGACCGGAACCTGAACCACTTAATACTGTGAAAATCGACATGACTTCTGTTACCACTTCAGCGACCAACTAACTTACGACAAAAAAGGGCTCAGTCTGCTTTCACATGACGGAGCCCTTTTCTAGTAGTCTAAATCAAAAGATGAGGAGCACATAGACCCCCACAGTCATTATAAAAAAGACCGGGAGGCTGTAACGAAATACACTTTTCTGCGTTTTATGTCTGAAAATCATACTGCCTGACCAGGCACCAATACCGCCCATAATTGCTGCTGATAAGAGCAACTTCTTCTCTGAAATTCTATAGTTTTTTCTTTCTGAGCGTTTTTTATCTATATAAAACAACCAGAGCGTTCTGACATTCAATAAAAAAAATATGGCAGTTACTGATAACTGCCAAAAATCTAAAGCCATTTAAAACTGTTCCCCCTTCAACTTTCCAGATTTGCACATAGATAGATTAAAAGACCACTTGTATAAAGTGGTCTTTTTAACTTACTCATTGTCAGGCTGTTCCAGATTCAGTCGGTCAGTAGTTTCCTGATAGCTGTTTCTCATACGGTTTCTGAAATCTTCACTGAATTCCTCATTTTCCATGTGATCTTCTACAGGAAGAATGCGGTACGTATAATTCTGATTTCCGTCATGTCTGTTTCTATAAACCCAGGTTGGTGTATAGTCGACGTTCTGCACAGTCGTTTCACCAGTCTGTTCATTTTTCTGAATATCAATATGCATAACGACACCGTCTTCAGTAGGCGCCATAGATTCACCTAATGTTTCACGTCGCTGGTTGGAAACAAAATTCCCTAACGAATAGGCTACAAAAGATTCATTGCCATCCACTTCAAGAAACTCTGTAGGTTGAATAACGTGAGGATGACTCCCCAGTATGATATCCACACCTTCTCGGGTCAGCAGTTCAGCATAATGGCGTTGATAGTCATTTGGTTCACGCTGATATTCCTGCCCCCAGTGAAGATAGGAAACCATTATGTCAACATCTGCTTCACGGGCTTCTTCAATATCTGCAAGAATGCGTTCTTCACTTATCATATTGACCATATTATTCAATTCCTGATCGGAATACTGTGCTTCCAGTCCGTTCAGGTGCTCAGTGTAAGCAAGAATAGCTATTTTTATACCATTAACATCCTTATAAAAAACGTGGGAATCAGGCGCTTCTGAGAAGGTTCCAACAGGATCCAGTCCCTTTTCTTCAATCACTTCAACCGTTCTTCTCAGTCCTTCTGCTCGTGTGTCCAGACTATGGTTATTGGTGGTTATGATTGTATCAAAACCTGCATAATCCAGAGCATCTACAATAGCATCGGGTGTATTAAACAAAGGGTAACCAATGTATGGTCTCGAGTCACCAGCTAGTGTCGTTTCAAGATTGGCAATGGCTATATCTGCACCCTCGATGTGAGGTCTGATATCTTCAAAAACGGATGTAAAGTCATACGTATCTGTTTCCGCATCGTAGGCACTTTCTAGCTGGGAGCCGTGTCCCATGACATCTCCGACAGCTGACAGACGTATATCAATAAAGGTTTCTTCTTCCTCTTCTTCTACAACATCAGTGCCCTCTGTAGCCTCTCCGTTATCAGTTGTATCACTTTCGTCTGCTTCATCACCATTATCTGTTTCTGCTACTTGTCCATTTTCATCGGAGTCCGCTTCATTGGCTGAATCTGAGTTATCCTGTGCTAAATTAATAGCAAAAGCAGTGGCGGCTACAAGTATGACTGCAAAACCTACTATTAAAGCTATCCACTTAGTAATGCTTTTTTTTCTATTATTCACCGGTCTCAATGTCTATACCTCTTTCGATTAAGTATTCTTCGTAAGTTAATCCTGATTCATAAATATCTAGTGCAAGTTCTTCACCAAAATAGCGAAGATGCCACGGCTCGTATTGATAGCCTGTGATGTCTTCTGTACCTTCAGGGTATCTGATAACGAAGCCGAATTCGTGTGCATTCTCTTCGACCCAAATTCCTTCCGGAGTGCTCCCGAATTCTTCTGATAATTGATAGTTAGCACTTTCGCTGGTCACGTCCATAGCCAGTCCAGTTTGATGCTCGCTTTCACCAGGTCTTGCACTGTAACGGTTTGCCGCTTCTTCACCATGGTTCTCTACATAGCTGTTAAACAGCTGGACCTGTGTCTGATAGGATCTGTATCCTGAACGGGCATGCAGGATAATACCCTCTTCTTCAGCAGCGGCGAACATTTCTGTTAATGCATCAGATGCCACTTCTCTCAACTGTCTAATTTCAGGGTTTTCCAATACAGTTGGCACCTCTACAGTTACCAAATCTTCAGGAGCATAGTCTTCCGGTAAGGCATACTGTTTATTTACCAGTACTTTAACACTGTCAGGATTCAACAGGTCGTCTTCCATATCAATCGATACTGTATTCTCGTCTTCTTCAACTTCATCTTCATTTTCGTCTTCTACCTCAGATTCAGATTCGCTATCTGATTCTTCTGAGTCAGAATCTGAAGAATTATTTTCATCTTCTTCTAATTCTCCATTTAAATCGTTATCTTCATCTGTCTGTGTGCTTTCTTCTACTGAATCCTCTTCTTGTTGATTATCCTGACCGTTGTCATTATTATCTGTACAGCCGGATAGAGCTAAAAAGCTCATTAAAATACTTGCCGTTATTAAGTTTCTATGCAATTTCAATATACGAACTCCTCAATACAATTTATACTAGACTACCTTTAAAATAAAAGGTTTGTAGTCTTACACATGGTAACATTAATACAATCTTTTGTGTAAATTATTAATAAAATTACAAATTTCAGTCACAATAACCCATTCAGATCATTCCTTTGGACTGTTCTCTTTAATAAATTCACTTATCAGTCTCGCTAGTTCTGTGTGCTGACTTTCTCTGCTTATGCTGCCTGTTCCGTCACCTGATTGAAATCCATAGTATCCGAAATTAGAGTGATTACCGCCTTCTATAACTTCATTCACAGTATGTTCAGGTAAATTTTCACTCGCTTCTTCATATCGCGTGCGATTTAAAATCTCATCATCTGAACCGGTAATAGACAAAACAGGCACATTGGTATCAGACAAATCGCTGTTTCCACTCGGATACGAAGCCAAAAATATAATGCCATCAAGAAGTTCGGTGTTTCCAGCAGCAAAAATCGACGCACTGGCTCCCCCGAGAGAATGACCGCTTATCCACCATTCGCCTTCTTCCTCATAGTCGTTGTAAATATCTTCAAAAATAGAAAGGTTTAAAATAGCCAAGTTAAACGGCATGGAAGGAAGAAACACTCGATACCCTTCCTCGCTTAATTTGACTGCTAAAGGCAAATAGGCCTCTTCTTCAACTAATCCTCCCTGATAGAGAACAATGGAGTTCGTGAAACTATCCGGTTCAACACGAATCCAGCTGTCTTCCCGATGAACAGTTTCCAGTGACAATAAATCCGTTGCTTCAGGCATAGCGCTGTATGTGTTTAAACGGATAAAGAAATAAAGTCCCGCTAAAACTGAAATTATAAGAATGAGCAGACCTACTGTAAATATTTTCCAGTGTTTTTTTATTTTTTTCATTATGGATGCTTCCCTTATCTTAATTATTTATTTTGAACGCCTTGGTGTAAGCGCCCGCAGACCATGTACTCTAAGTGTTTTAACAATGGGTTTCCAGGCATTACGGTAAATTTCCGGTTCTTTTCCTTCTGCAATGCGAGCCATCTGCTGTTCATAATAGCTTATTCCAATAAGTCCACCTATTTTATCGTCAATAGCAGGCAAACCTGTCGTCAACCGAGGCAACTCTATTGTTTTTGTTTGCCGGGAAACTAAAGCATTTGACAATTCAGGCTTTAGTGCGAGTGGTCTAGCAAGGCCTATCATATCAGTGTAATGACTGTTGAGTGCTTTTTCCATAGTGGACAGTTTTCTAAACCCACCTGTTATAACAATTAGAGTGTCTAACCTATGTCTGATTTCTTTTACATAATCTATGAAAAACACTTCTTCATCGGAAGATGCTTTAAACATTTTCGGATTATCATAGTTCCCTCCCGAAATTTCAATTAAATCTATACCTAAATCTGACATTTTCTTCATCACTGTCAGCGATTCCTTTTCATTAAATCCTCCTTCAGTGAAATCTGAAATATTCAATTTTAGGCCGATGGGAAAGGTCTCTCCTGCTTTACGTCTCATTTCTAAATAGATTTTCTTTAAAAACAGCATTCTTCCGGTTAAATCTCCTCCAAATTCATCTGTTCGTCTATTGGTTATGGGCGATAGAAACTGACTCACTAAATACCCGTGAGCGCCATGTATCTGCACCCCGCTGAAACCTGTTTCTTTTGCCAATTGAGCGGCTTCTCCAAATTTTTCAATCAGCCGATCAATTTCTCTCTTTGTCAGTTCGCGTGGTGGATTGAAGAATTGCTTCAGGTTTGAATCAAAGGGTACCGCACTCGGAGCAACAGGCTGTGCCGACACTGATTTAGGTGACTGTCGTCCAGGATGATTCAACTGCATCCAGAGATTAGTATTGTTTACTGTCCCTGCATTCGACCAGCTAATGAAGTTGTTCCGGTTCGATTTAGAATCCAGCACAACATTTCCTGGTTCCCCCAAGGCATTTCGGTCTACCATTACATTACCCGTCACTACAATTCCGCTTCCACCTTCAGCCCACTTTCGATACAAGACTTGATGGTACTCATTCGGGTTATGATCTTTGCTGGCCAGTGCCTCACTCATTGCTGCTTTGAACAATCGGTTTTTTATGTTTTGCCCATTTGTCAGCGTTAGCGGACTATCAACATTCAAGTTAGTCATGGTATTAACTGCTCTCCTTAATTCATATTTATTCTCTTCCATTTTGAATGCATGTAATAATTTGATTGATTACGTTCAGTTATATACCCTGTCCATTCATACGTTTTAGGCCATTGTGTAAATACAGGTGCAATTCTATACAGCACTCTTAATTCCCACTTATCCTGAACAGGCAACCAGCCTAGAGAAGGGCAGCACTTCACTTTAATGTCATTACCTTTTCTAATAACAGCATAGTTCCCGGTGATTTTGCCTACAGAAGGGTGGGACATAATGGTAAAGGTTCCTTCAGTCAACTGATTGTTCTCAAGGGAAACTATATTAGGAAAAGGCGGTGAGAATGTGAGGGCTATCGGATAAGTTGCATTTATCTGAGTCATCTTTTTTATGGAAGGGACAGACTTCTCCCAACTTATCTTTAGAATGGTCTTTTCAGATTTATATTCCTGCTGGTGGTTCTTTAATTTAATGACACCAATATGATCATCTAAAGCAGGATTTAAATAGGCTATAAGTGGCTTGTTGCTGTAACGGGTAAAGGACATGCGACTGCCATCTATAGGCATGGGGAGTATATCCAGTTTATGCCTTTTGCCAGCTATCTTTACCTCCAGTATCGACTCTTTTTTTCTGACAAAATAAAAATCATATAAAAGAATCATTGGAAAAGAAGTCGGTTTTCGAGTTGCCATTCCCATTGGCGCAAGTAGACTGAAAGGTTGAGCATCATTTGAATGGTTTTCGCTGATTCTAATGCTGATTTCCCGGTTATACTTATCAGTAAACTGAAATGCTGCACTTACTCCTTTAGGCGTCACAATAAAATGCGCATTAGTGAATTCTGTTTTTATTTTTTCAGAAAGACCTTTTCCAGTATGATCATAGTCTTTATCCTCTACGTCTGAGAATGACTGGTAGTAGACATCTACCAAGCCATCCCTTCTCCAGCCGATAATCACGTAAGTCTCGGCATTTTCTTCTTTGCTGAAAACTTGTGGTTCCAAACCAATATAGTGCTCATCAGGGTCTTTTGAAAAATTGACCAGCAACAGTCGCTGCATCGGTTCTATCATTATAAAAAACGGGTTGATCATTGTTGTTTTACTCATAATCCGTCACTTCCTTTTAATTCTAGGAAAAAGAGTCCCGCTACACTTACCGGCAATCGCTCTGTACATCCATATTATACCGTTTCTTTCTGAAAAGATATATTCATAGCTTCTTAAACGATTAAAGCAATACATAAAAATACCAGCCAGATTCAATAGTGATCTGGCCGGTGCTGGCAATGAATATATTTCTTAACTAACATTGCTAATTAAAATCAGTTAAGTATCTCTTTTACACGTCCAACAACATTGTCTTCAAGCTTAACTTTAATCCCGTGAGGATGATTAGCTGAGTTAGTCAGAATGCGCGAAACTACGCCTTCTGTAAGCTTTCCCGATCTCTGATCTTCTTTCTTAACCACTTTCACTCTTGAGCCGACTTTAATATCTGCTCGCTTAGTTCCATCCATACAAATCCTCCTGATAGTCTATTTTCTCTCTTTTATAGTAACACAAGTAGTCAAGTGTAGATAACTTATCTGGCACTTATATAAGCCACTAACCTGTCCTGATGATTTTCATACTAATTATTTAACTGTATGGAGACTTAGACAGAGGGTTTTGAAAAAGTATATGGTAAAATAAGTAATAATAACAGTTTATATTTTTTGCAAGCAATTGGACATTGATGTAAAGGAGGACAGTCAAAAGAATGCAGTCATTATAACTTCTCAACTATTGAAAGAAGGTGCCGGTTATGTCAAAAGCTATTACTTTTTCATCCTTGAAAAAATTTAACACCATTATGGGCGGGCTTCACTTGCTTCAAGGGCTGCTTATGCTCGGTTTTGCACTCTTCATTGATCGTATTGCAGATTTCCGTATTCCCGTACTCTCTTATTTTCTGACATTCGATGAAACTCAAATGCGGCTGGTAACTGAGCCAAGACATGTATTCGACATGCCGTTTGGAATAATGGTGTCCCTATTTCTATTTCTTTCAGCTCTTGCTCATTTTATCATCGTCAGTCCATGGGGTAATCGGATATACAACCGCGATTTAGAGCGAGGGATGAACCGATTCCGCTGGTATGAATATGCTTTGAGTTCCTCATTAATGATTATCCTTATTGCTTTGCTTTTTGGTGTTTATGATATTGGGGCTCTCATTTTGATTTTTGTCGTCAATGCCTCCATGAACTTATTTGGTCTTGATATGGAGGAAATCAATTCATATACAAAAAAAGTTAACTGGAAACCATTTGTTTTCGGGACCATCGCTGGTCTCGCCCCTTGGGTAGTCATTTTAATGTACGCCTTCGGAAACTCCAACCCGGCTGAAGTGCCTTGGTTTGTCTACGCAATTGTCGGGAGTTACTTTGTGTTCTTCAACTTGTTCCCTATTAATATGATTTTACAGTACAAGAAAATCGGAAAGTGGGAGAACTACTTGTATGGCGAACGTGGTTACATCATTTTAAGTCTTGTAGCCAAATCCGTATTGGCCTGGCTGGCTTTTGCAGGAGTCATGCAGCCATAATAATACTGAACTGAATAACAAGGCTGATAGTCGTCTTCAGCAGGACTGTTCCTGCCCGAAAATAACTGTCAGCCTTTTTTAATTCATTTTGAGAAGAAAAGTCACACCGATTATGTCATTTTCAAGTTCCTCGCACTCCGCTTTCTGGCTTCTGACATAGCTGTCAAAGAGGTCAGCTTTATATGGGTGCCTTAGTTTCAGTTCTTCAGACCGCGTGGTAATGTAACTGATTTGTTCGTCACAGAGACTAATTAAATGGTCTTTTTCTATTGTTATCTCATCCAGAAGCATCAAATTTGTCTGTTCAAAAAATTTTAGCCAGTCTTTTCTTGTATAGTAATCATATGTTTCTGTTAAAGCATACCCATCGTCCAGAAGAATGTACCCCGCTGGTTTCAAGGCTTCCTTCAGTCTGTTGAGCATCTGAGGAGGTTCACCCAGTACGTTTCCGACTGCACCAAAAACTACCAGGTCTACCTGCTCTTGTTCCAAATTTAGCAATGTGATATCTGCCCTTAGAAACGTACATAAATCACTGACATGATAATCAGCTGCTTTATTCCTTGCTTCTTTGATAAAGTCACTCATTAAGTCATACCCTTTTGCTCTGCACTGAAACTGTTCAGCTATTTTAATGCTGACAGCTCCTTTCCCACAGGCCAGATCAAGAACAGTGGAGTCTGATGTCAGTACTTTATGATTCGTAATCAGTTCAACCATATCATCAGGAGAGGAGCCGAGTTCCCATAAATCCTGCAGTAAGTAAGGCAGGAAGGGAACTAGTTCCACAGACTCCGCTGTCAAAGACTGCGCCAGTTTTTCTTCAGAAGAACTCATCTGTATCATCCTTTCATAACAGTTTTTAGTAGCTCATCTTCTTGGACAAACTCTACTCAGATAATCTGACTCGGTATATCGGTTCGTAGACTAACTGACCGTTCACTCGTTTACTTTCCATCAAACTAATCGACTCAACTGGTATGACCGCTTCCGGGACAACTAGTTTCTCTTTCAGTACTTCAAATGGCGTAGTCAGTTGAATCTGTCTTCCCAACGTTAAATGAGGAACATAATTATTCGTTGTATCTATCAGCTCATCATTGCCCAAGTTGTTTAAAACTTCTTTATTTAATTGATACAGTGCCTCTAAATTGCCACTCACTCCTACCCAGATGATTTCTCTGCTTTTCTTTTTAAAGGAGCCGAGTTCACTTAAAATTAACTGAAAAGGGACTGGTTTCATTGCAGACTTATCCATTGCTCCTTTAATCCGTACACACTCTTCCTGGTTTACTTCTCCTATAAAATGAATAGTCAGGTGAAAATTTTCAGTTGAGGTAAACTTTCCTGCTGATGCATCTGCTCTTACTGCCTGTTGCACAATACTCAGTTCAGCTTTAATCTCCTCGCTTACTTCAACGGCAATAAATACTCTCATATCAAATTCTCCTAATATATTAACTTTTTACTTTGAGCTTTTCGTGTTTGTGACTCAATTGATACTAGTTTTAAACTGGTCGCCAGCATCCAAATCTGCAAGCTGCCGATGTTGATTCGCTGAAGAATACCAAAATAAGGCCAGTCATTTGCAATGAATACAGCTACAGCCGCACCAGACAGGAAAATGACTAATCCCGTTAAAAGGGAAAAATAACTGTACAATTGAAAATCTTTCAATTTTCTCAAACCCAGTCCAACTAGAATTGGCGAAATGATGGTGAGTGGAATAATCAGTATAGTGATGACGATATGCATTAGCCCTCTGAATGTCAGAGAATCTCCTGGTAAATCCTGCGGGAAAAAGTTGTAGAACAAAGAAATAATATGCATGGACAGAAATACAAGCATGCCTATTTGACTTGCTCTAGGCGCATTATTCTTCAAAATAAGATAGGCTCCCAAAGAAAATAGGACTGATAAAATACCATAGAAAACCGTTAAGACACTTAAAAACAAACGATTTGGTGCTCCACTTGCTGTCAGGTCACTAATAGGCCGGTGCAGATGACTGTATTCTTCCCACAGGAGTCCTCCAATAATCACATGGCTGATATAAATCAGTACAGCAACGGCGCCAAGGGCAGTCATTTTTCTAGCCATTCTAATCCCGCCTTTCAAAAGTGGGCTCTCATTATCATTTTGCTCAACTGTTTATCAACATAACAATCACACCACCTAAACTGTTAACTAAGAGATGGGCTAGAATGAGTATTGTCGTATTCTTTAATTTTTGTGCGACAAAAGCAGCGGCCAGCGCTCCTGGTAATAAGACTAGAAGGTTCCACCACCAGAAACTATGAAACAGGGTCCAGAGTAGCCCGTGAATCAGCCAGGTGTGTTTTCCATGAGCTAACTCCTGCCGAGGCAATATGTACCCTCGCCACCATAATTCTTCTCCAAAAATGTTGAAAAACATAAAAAATAGTTGAAAGAATATAATTGAGGCCATAGGTTCTGATGCAAATTCAGGTGGCAACCCGCTAACTGTGATTCGAGGGTCGAGCGTAGAGGGTAGAAAGTCTGGTATTGCTAAACTGACATTACTTAGAAGCCAATTCTGAGTTGGCATAAATATAACATTTCCCAAAAGCATGAATAGTGATAAGCCTAGAACCCACCCCCACTCCTTCTTGTTGAGAGTATTTAAACGAAATCTTTTCCTGACCGTCTTCCAATTCATTGGGTGGCCTTCCAGCTTAAAAGCAGCGAATGATGCAAAGAATAAAAGTATTACCGGCCCCATCAATGTTACTGTGTAATTAACTATTGGATTGACTCCCCGGAAGCCTAAATACGGCATCCCTACATAAATACTCAGTGTGAAAAGGACCGTCGGTATTCCGAAGAAAAGCAGAGACAGCCACATAGACATTGGATTTGTGACGCCTTTTCTCTCCATAAAGCTTACCTCTCTCCGTCAATAGCTGTAGTGTTTTTAAAAAAGCGTCCTGTCTCGTCGATTACTTCTTTCCCGTCTCTTCCCCACCAGACAAAATGTCCTCCGGCTTGTACTGTAACGATTTTACTATCCGGAAGATGCCGTTTAAGCCTTAAGAGATGTGAATACCCTACATCTTTGTCTATGGTGGAATGGACAGCCAATACCGGACAGTCTATCTGACACCAATCTATCTGATCCGGTTTAGCTGATTTTTTCAGCTCATTCATCATTCCAGGATAGAGGGCACTCATTGGTGTAAGTGACTCAATGAATAGTTTAAACTGAGTTGAAGCTGATTTGTCTTTAAACTCAGTATCAACCATCTGTTTAATTTCATCTCCATCCATCATAGCTTCTGCTTTTAACAGTTGTTTCATCAACAGTTTAGGGAAATAATAAGCCGTTTCTAACATCACCCACGAAAGAATGTCCTTTGCTTTGTCAGTCATGATTAGTTTACCTAATGTTGACTCAACTGACTCTTCGTTCGGCTGATAAGGTCCTGTCACTGCACTCCATAATACTAATGATTTTACCGGATAGCTCTCTGCATAGTAGAGCGCTGATAAACCACCCATAGACAAGCCAAATACCGAGACTTCCTCAATATCCAGAGCTTTAATCACTTCGTGGTAACTATCAGCATGCTGTCTGATAGAATCATCTCGACCAATGGACGTATTGTAATATCCCGGACGATTAATCGAAATAACCCGGTAATTGTTTTCCAGGAGCCAGTCAAAAGCATAGACTGAATCAATACCCGCTCCTCCACCACTTGAAAAAAGAATAACCGGTCTGCTTTTATCACCAAGATCCAGATACTCGACTTTTCCAAATTTAGTTTCGACTGTCTTAAAGTTCTTTCTCACTCTATCTCTATCACGGATAAACTCAGTATAGTTTTTCTTTGCTAAATAAATTGCACAGCTGACTACCATCAGTCCAAATAAATATTTCCTCATACGTTTACCCTCTCATGTGAGTCTTTACACGTTTAGTATAGCGCAAACCACTCGCACTCACTATCATTTTATCCTACTGCTTTCTGATTCAATTATCCCCCAAATAAGTCACTGTTAATAAGCAAAAACACCCCCGGCAGTCTTAAACTGACAGGGGTGTTACGCACGTTAATTAATGAGATATGACACCCATTGAAGCTAGTATATTAACAAGTACAATTAGAATCGGTATGGACAATACAGTCCTGAAAAGAAAGACTTTAATGACATCCCAGAAATTCAGACCGATTTTTGTTTTAACAAGAATCATACCTGTTTCTGACATGAAAACTAACTGTGTGAATGCTAGAACACCAATGAAGAAACGGGCTGCTTCTGACTCCGCACCACTGATGAATAAAGCAGGCAGGTACATATCAGCAAAACCGGCGACAGATGCAGGTGCCATTTCTGCTGCGACTTCACTGCTGTATCCTAAGAAGTCATAGACAGGAACAAGCGGTGCGCTGATAATGTCAAAGAATGGTGTGTATTCAGCGACTATGAGCGACACGGTTCCGACAGCCATGATGATTGGCAGGAAGCCGACATAAATATTCACTACATTCTTAAGAGCTTCCACAAACGCCCCTTTGACTGAAGTCTGTTCAGCCTGTTCGACCGCTTGGTCATAAGCATGTTCTATCACTGTCTCATCTTCAGGAGTCTCCATTGACTTAGGTTGCTTGTCCTCATAATAAGTTGACTCGAATTTCTTTAACGGCATTCGAGCGGTAATAAAGGCCAGTATGAGTGTGACAACCACTATTGATCCATAGAAAATGGGGAAGATTCCACTGAATCCTAACTCTTCTGCAACAGCTGCTGCAAAAGCAATACCGACAATGGAAAAGCTCGTGGAAATAATGTATGCTTCACGCTGGTTATAGTAGCCTCGCTGGTACTGTTTATCCGTTACCACAATACCGATTGTGCCGTCTCCGACAAAAGATGCAATAGCATCAATCATAGAGTAACCGGGGACTCTAAAGATTTTTTCAACCATGGGTCCCATCAGGATACCTATAAATTCAACGATACCAAAGTGAGTTAAGAGCGGTAATGCCAGAATCCCCACAAAGAATGTGATGTAGAGCGTCGTCAATAGCCCTGTTCCACCGGCCATAAGCCCACCGGTATCTGGATCTAAAATCATATCCGCCCAGGCATTACCTTCAAACCAGTTGTAAATAACCATTAAGTATAGAAATGATCCCAACAGTCTCAATACCACGTTAATTGGCGATGCTTTAAAAATTCTATTCAGAAACTGACTGCTCGACTCGTAAAACAGAAATACGACAGTGCCTACAAGTACTATCCCTGCACTGATAGCTGTAAAAGTTATAAAGGCATCCAGTATATTATCTGTTACTAAGTAAATGATGTGTGAAATCATTATACGGCTTTCTCCACCTATAGTAAAAGGCACGAGAAAAAAGATGAATCCGATTAAAGATAAAAATATAAACTTAAATTTATTTATCATGTTCTTTACCCTCCATTTGTGACGCTTTACAGAATAGCACACTTTACGCATAGATACAATTATTTTATACTTCTTTCATTCATTTAATTATACGAATTTGCATAAAATTTCATTTAACTTTTATTCATGCAACATCATAGCCATATTTCTTAAATGGAATAGCCAACATGCTCACTCTTACAAGCTGCCGCATAGTAGCTTTCAAAAAAATCTTCGGTATTTTTATGTAAATACCGAAGGTTTTAAGCGTTGATATTCAGTTTTAGAAATGCTGATTAAACAGTATTCGTACACTTAAAGCCTGATAGAGTATATGCGCGAATGTTCTCCCCAGGGGTGATAACCTGTATCCACATAAGCAAAACCGTATTGTTCATAATACCCTTCTAAATCGGTACTCAAATATAGGTGCGTAAAGCCGCCTTTTCTTGTATCTTCAATAGCCTTGTCTAACAAGTATTTAAAATAGTGATTGCCTCTTTTTGCCGGTTCAATATATACAGCGCATAGCCAAGGATAAAGGTCCATGCGACTGATAAAGTCATTTGTAATCAAACCTGCGCAGCCGATAATTTGTTCATGTTCCATCAATACATACCAGTGTGGCAAGGAATTTGTCGTAGACACACTGTGTTCAATACAGTTCTCATATACTTTATTACTTTCAGGCGTCCCCCACTTTTTCTGGAAATAATCAATTATTTGGGTCATATATTCCGGCTGTTCCCTCACAGAAATAACCTGCATAGTCTGTTCTCCTTTCAGCATTATTCACCTGAATCATCACTCATTCATTTTCCTTCCATACTCTTTCGAGCTCATAACTGTCCAATTTTTTCATGTTGAGAAACGCCTGCGTTACGCTATCGATTTGCTTTTTTGTCCCACTGGACAGCAAGTCATCCATATTTTCATGCACAACCTGCCAGGAGACCCCAAAAGCATCTTTCAGCCAGCCACATTGTTCAGCTTCCGG